>CAZZBS010000008.1:16576-86262 GCA_964652685.1 uncultured Lentimicrobiaceae bacterium | reverse complement strand
GGGTTATTTCAGCTTTGCAGATCACGGCCTTATAGTTTGAAACAGATTTTGATTGAGAGAATGGCACGCGGTCTCGGTTAACCGTGCTGTTAACACAATTGTCTTATGAGTCTTTACAGAGTGTATTTCAAAGTAACCTGGTACGACAGGGAACTGCTGGGTTCATACGAGCTGGTGGCAGCAGGTTCACCCACGGAAGCCCGAAAGATTGCCAGGGAGCGGATACGGCAGATGTTCCCTGACCTTAATCCCCGAAGCCTCTCTATCCGCACTTCGATGAAGCGATGGGTGGAGTGACATTGCAGGGTCAGCGCTGGGTGTTGGCCTTTTTTTCTCTGGGATTATTGCGACTAAGCTGAAATTGCTCTGTTTAGCAATGCCAAGATCGATTGTCAAGCGAGTGGTATGTGACTTACAGTTCCATTTTTTATCCCCATCTCCGAACATTTTCCCCCGTTGCACAAGTTGCATTTGTTGCGTAAGTTGCGTAATGCCATGGGTCCGATGCGCAACTTGCGCAACTTACGCAAGGGATTTATGAGCAGATTTTCCTTTTTTGGTACACTCCCCTTTCCGGACGAGTGAACAGGTTTCGGTTCTCAATGAAGTATTGAAATGTGCGCGAAGGGACTCCCAGTTGCTTTGCCAGTTCAATTCCTTCATTTGTCCGGAATTGATCCGGGAGAGACTCAAACAGCCTTTGCTTATCCATGGTAAGTGTTTGAAATGCCTCATCCTGTTTGAGGGTGTTGCGCACCTGGACCGCTGCAGTCTTGAAGTACTCCACGAGCTTGATGGCTCCCCGGATGGAATCGATGGAGATGCAATCTTTCCAGGAGTCGTTACAGGCGAATTTAAGCAGCTCCAGGATCAGGGCAAACCGGTTCACGTAAAGGTCCATCTTGCTGAACACGCTTGCAATGCCGGCTTCACTGTCATTCACCTGGTCGGTGTTGCTGCGTTGCCATTCAAGCAGGATCTTTTTCGCTTCAGAGCAGTAGTCAAGGATCACAGGAGCAAAGGAGTTGTCGTCGGTGTGTTTTAAAGAAATCCCAAGCAACCGGTTAACGATACCAAACCAGTCATCAATGTGTTCCTGGTCAATCTCTGTGTCTGTCCAGTAGGGTTTCTTCAGGTTTGCCGGAAAAGCAAACAGAACCCTGTCCACAAAGCCATTGCTGCCCCTGTTGTCTTTGAAGAGTTCTCCCAGCAATTCTGTCTGGATGGATCCTGCTACAGAAATAAACGGTGAGTAGATGAAGATTTCTTCGCTCGATTTTCTTTCAATCCTTAGGGTCTTGCTGCTCCAGTTCGACAGCCAGAAGGGTTGGTCATTGCCCTTGTTGTACCGGTTGAAGTTCATGAACCAGTTTGCCAGCTCATCATTCAAAACACCCAGTCCCCTTGGATTGTACCGGTGTACCTCGGCAATCTTTTCCATGGTGGCATCCGAAAGCAGTATCTTGTTCCAGACAGGTGGTGGCAAATCATCAACCCCCTGTAACCTCTGCTCATCCTTTTTCATCTTACTGATGCGGTTATATTCAGTTTTTTCGGCCAGGTAAACACGATAGGACTTCCGATCATATTCGTTGATGGGTTCCGTAAAGAAGGACAAGGGATGGCTCTTGTTGGTGCCCGGCGGGCCCACCAGTGCAAGGTACACGACAGCGGTCTCCTTGAAACCCCGCTTGATCCTCACATTATGGGTATTGCCAATGCTGGCGGAGATGGCAAACAGGATAGATGCACCGGAGAAATCAATAGGATATGAGAGATGCTGCCTTGTGGCCTCTACGATGGTAGCGACCTTTCCCGGGAAGACATCCAGAGGAAAGGGATTGTCTTCCAATGGCTTATTGTCTTTTTCGACAGGATTAACTAATGCTGGGATAGTAATTGCTTCTCCGGCAATATGTGATTTTTCGAAATATTCGGTTGCGTGCCTGGTGCGATCCAGATATGCAGACCGGACGATGCTCTCAATCTCCCTGACCGTGAATCCCTCTTCCGCATACTGCGCGAAGAACCTTAATGCTATTGACTCGCTGATCCCATAACGGTTGGTTGCCCCCGCAAACCTGAGGATATAGTTGTGGCGGTTTCCCGGGATAAAGGAATCAGTTTTATGCAACCAAACCTCGATCCGATCAACAATTTCATCCGGATCGGTGATCCTTTCAGAATCCCATGCATTGATGCCATTGCGGGCCATTCCGTTGATGACAGGACTAGCTTTAGCTGGTGTATCAAAGATGATCGCTTCAGGATTGATGTAGATTTCAGGGTCATAAGACTCGAAACAGGCCCTGCCAATATCTTTTCCTGATTGGTCAATACCTTGAAAGAGGTTTGATAATCCCGCAAAAAAATCCCTGTGCAGGTCTTTTCCGGGCGGCACCTTCACCAGGGCTTTAACCCCGGATCCGGAAGGTGAGATCCAAACAGCCAGCACATAGGGTGAACCTGCAAGCTCCATTTTCTTTGCTATCACATCGCAGTGATCGAAATCCAGGCAGATCAACCCGCTGTGCCGGATCAATGCAGATTCCTTACGTTCGGTGAACTGACCGCTGAAACACACGCATGGGAGGGTTTTCTTCAGTTCGTCCCGTTCTATCTTGTTATCTGAAGAGCGGATCCGCTCGACCGTAGCTTTGCTGTTGCCAAGCTTAATCCTGTCCAGGACAGTGCTAAGTTGAATTATGCTCATGGACCCTGGCTCAAAGATGTTCCTGGAGATGCTTACCTTGTAATCTACCATATTGCACTCCTTTCCGGGGATTGCGGAATACAATGGAAGATTTCAGCAAGACTTTCTTGCGTATGAACACAGGTATTCGTATCTTTGCTTTCCCCGAACAAAGATCCCGCGGAGGTGAAGGTATGCTGCAACATCTTTCACCTCTTTCTTTTTGATATCATCTCATCCGAAATGTTGTCGATGGTCTTTTTACCCGATTTCATGAGCCACTCATCAATCTCGCTCTTCAGGAATCTTAGTTTCTTTCCATCCTTGTGGAAGGGGATACTCCGCTCGCAGGTCCATTTGTAGATGGTAGCCCGTGCGGGTTTATTCGGGTGGTAGTTTCGGAGTTCATCCAGGTTCATCCATTTGCTGGTTGGCGTTTGATTCTCAAAGCGATTTCTCATCGCGCGTGCTACAGACGCTTCGATCAGCGTCTGTAAATCCTCCAAGGGTACTGGAGTTAAAATAATATTGTTCATTGGGATAATGTTTAGTTATCCAGCAAAAATATAGAGCAAAATATCAGAATATCAAAACATAAGTTAGTCAAAATGGTCTAAGGACAATTTGGCCATTTTGGACAATTAAAATCCTGTCAATTTTCGAAATCGTGGGGAATGAATGACAAATCGTAATCCTCAATTTTGACCTTTTTTATCATGGATAAACTAACAACCACTCCCAGCTCCATACAAATCAAGTGGATTTCGTCGCTAAGTAATCGTCCAAGCTCAGGTTTGTAATATTTTAAAGCCCACAAGTGTTTGATTATCGCTACAATAAAGCCCTTATTTCCCTTGCGGGTATCCAGATACAAAAAGGTATCATTGCTTAGATACCCATTTCTTACTAGAGTTTCAGCAATATTGATGTAATCAGAAGACCTGCAAAAAGCATCCGACCATTTAGTTATGGTTGGTCTGTCTTTCTTATTTGATACTATCCTTACAGTCTCTTCCGATGCAATACTATACAGATATTCTATTAACTCAGTGATGTACTTGATTTTAATTTTTAGTAATGGCCTTGCTTTTTGCAGTTCGATGGCTCCGAACAGATATTTATAGCTCGCGGTTATTGTCTTCATCGTATGTCTGCGACTCGCCAGTTGAGACTGAATTGCTTTAAAAACAGTCTTGAGGTCTGCTATGTAATTAAATATTCCACCAGAGTCCTCTTTGAGGAATCTTCTATGTAAAAGCCTTTTTATCTCCGGCATCATAAGACTAAATTGACTGTCGATCGCATCAAAGAAAAATGTAATGTCAAAAGTTCCAGGATTGATCTTTATTCCCGGCTTTTCAAGTATACTAATATCATCCAATCCGAGTTCGCAATAATAGTCTTCAAGATGTATGGCCATTAACATATGCAGCACCTCCATCTCAGAATTAATCTTTTTAAGATCCGGCACTATTCTCAGTCTTCTTGTTGTGGTTTTCTCCTTATTCATTGAGGAATGATTGGTTAATTATTTATCAAACTCTTACCAGTCCGTGAGCTTTCGCCCGGCTTCTTTCCGTTTATCGCTGTCAAATGATTTCATGTAGAGTTCAGTCGTTCTCAGGTTGCTGTGTCCGAGTGCTTCGGAGATGTACATAACGCTTTCCCCGGATTGTTTCAGCACGGTAGCAAAAGAGTGGCGGGCGGTATAGGTGGTGACCTTTGCCTCGATCCCTACCTTCTGCGCGACCCTGTTGATATATCTGTTGACCATCTTGGTAAACTGACGCACCTGGGCAACTTCTTCCGCAGCACTGCCATTGGGCGTGAGAACGTCGAAAATATAATCCCTGGGGGATACAGGTTTTGTTCCCCACCGGTCGATGATCCCCCGGATATGCGGAGAAATGTCGGCAATGATGGGGACCACTTTGCGGTTCTGTATAGTCTTTTGCCGGGCAAACACCAGGGAGTCCCCCTGGATGTTCTCATGGCGCAGCCGGCAGATGTCTGCCATGTTCATTCCGTTGCAGAGGTAGGAGAAGATCCAGATATCCCGGTAAAAGCCTTCGGGGGAATCTTCTTCGGGCTCATACTCGAAGATTTTTCTGATATCGTTTTTGGCAAGTGCCCGCTTGATATTCTGAGCATTCCTCACCACATACAACCCGGAGTCCTTATCCCCGAAAGGGTATAGTTCCCTTTTTACATCACCCTGTTTGATGGCAATATTAAATAACCTCCGGACACACCGGGTGATGATGGAAACCGTGGTGATGCTTCTGCCTCTTCTCAGCATGAATGTTTCGTAATCCTTTAGCATCTTTGGCGTTATGTCAGCCATGAGCAAATACTTACCTTTGTATAACTTTTCCCAGGAGTGCATGGCCGTCTTGTACATCATGGCTGTATTGATCTGATTATTCCTTTCGAGTTCTTTGATATAATGCCTGAAGGCATCAAACAATTCAGCGTGGTTGGACAAATCAAAGAATTTATGCTTGAAAGCCTGGAAGGAGAATACCGGAAGCTCGTTGATTACCTCTTTTGCCTTCTCTTCGAACCTCATCAGGGAAGCAAAGTTCTCCTTGTATTGTTGATCCTGGATCCTTGATCTCTTTAAGCTCTTATCCCTGATTTTACTCCTATAACTGATCACCCTGTCAAAATCCTCCTCCGTGAAATGGTATCCGGTGTTATAGTACACCCTTTTCCGGTTGTAGGTGATCCGCAGCTTGACAGGGTAGGTTCCATCGGCCAATTTTCTCCTTGTTGAGAGTTCGATACTTGTCCTAACATTGTTCATGACTCTGAAAATTTCGTACACAATTTCGTACACAAAGATACCAAAATTGTACAAACATATACAAACAAAGAAAAATATTTTCTTTACTAATAAGGTGATAGCTAAATATATAGAACTATTGATTATTTGTAGAGAATAGATTTTTTATGCTTGACAGGCATGAGGTCACTGGTTCGATTCCAGTACGTCCCACCAGCATCGTGAAATCGTTGCGTTAAAATATTTTGGTGTTGAAAGAAAATGATTTACTTTTGCACCCTCGAAAATTAACGAAGTATTAATCATTATTGAAAGGCAGGTATATTTATGATCATTGTTCCTGTAAAAGAGGGCGAAAACATTGAGAGGGCGTTGAAGAAGCTCAAACGGAAATTTGAAAAGACCGGTGTTGTCAGGGAATTGAGAGACAGGCAGAAGTTCACAAAGCCATCGGTTACCCGGCGCGAGCAGAAAATCAAGGCCGTTTACAAGAACAAGATGCAGCAGCAGATCGAAGCATAACCTGCTTTGACCGGACTGACAAAGTGCCGGATACCCTTCAGGGGGATCCGGCAATTTTTTTAAAAATTTTTCGTTGAATTGAATATAAAAACTTGCCAAAGCACCTTTTTTTTTATTATCTTTAACAGGTCATTGCCAGGAATAAGAACACCAGGATTTGAGAGACAGCAGGGATATGGGCATTCGTAAATTTCTTGATTATCTGCAATTTGAAAAGAGGTATTCTGATCATACCATCATTGCATACGGCAACGACCTTACCCAGTTTCAACATTATCTCCGGGAGCGATATGAAACGGATACCCTGGAAAAGAGCATGGCCATCCATGTCCGTTCGTGGATGGTAAGTCTGGTGGAGCAGGGAATGACGGCACGCAGCATAAACAGGAAGGTTGTTTCCTTACGCCGTTATTACCGGTGGTGTATCCGGGAGGGAAGGATCCAAAAAAATCCTGTCGATGGGCTTATCGTTTTGAAAGACAGGAAAAAGCTCCCGGAATTTGTAGATGAGCAATCGATGCACACACTGCTGGAAAGTCTCCCCATAGCACAGGACTTTGCCGGCATGCGGAACCGGCTGATCCTGGATATCCTCTATCAGACAGGGATCCGGTTGTCGGAACTGATCTCCCTGCGCCGCGACCAGTTTGGAGGTTACACACAACAGATCAAGGTATTGGGGAAAAGGAACAAGGAACGGATCATTCCTGTCGGGAAAAATCTCTCTGGCGCTCTGGAGGTTTATCTTGCCGAACGCGACCGTGTGTTCGGAAGGGAACCGGGGGCAATGCTTTTTTTAACCGACAAGGGAGAACCCTTGTATCCGAAATTGGTTTACCGTATCGTGAGCCAAGGGTTGCAGGAGGTGACCACGATTTCAAAACGGAGCCCCCATGTTATCCGGCACACCTTTGCCACAGCTATGCTGAATCATGGGGCCGACATCAATGCTGTCAAGGAATTGCTTGGCCACAGCAGCCTGGCATCAACACAGGTTTATACACACAATACCGTAGAAAGATTGAAAAAGGTGTACCGTCAGGCCCATCCGCGCGCATAACAACCATTGTTTAACCATAAAAATAGGAGACCGGATTATGAGAGTAACGATTCAGACGCTTCATTTCAAAGCTGACCGCAAGCTGGAGAATTTTGTCCAAACCAAACTAAACAAGCTCGGTTCTGTATATGAGAATCTGATCGGTGCTGAAGTGGTACTTCGGCTTGAGAATGTGGATGACAACAACAACAAGATCGCTGACATCCGCCTGCTGATCCCGGGATCAGACCTTTTTGCCAGCAAACAGTGCAAGACTTTCGAAGAGGCGACCGATCAGTCTGTGGAGGCTTTACGTAAGCAACTGAACAAACACAAGGGAAAGATACGGTCGAAATAAATCTTAGGGGGCAGATATTTTTTAAAAACATTTGTTCGTAAGATAATTCTTTATATTTTTGCAGACCTTTTTCAAGGCCTGCTTTTTTTTCGTTCTTTCACATCCTGCCGATGTAGCTCAGTTGGCCAGAGCAGCTGATTTGTAATCAGCCGGTCGGCGGTTCGAATCCGTCCATCGGCTCAAAAAACGATAGGGGGAGATACCAGAGCGGTCAAATGGGGCAGACTGTAAATCTGTTGGCGAAGCCTTCGGAGGTTCGAATCCTTCTCTCCCCACCATTTTTGAGTCACTGAGCGAAAAGAAACAGCAGTGGGTTTGTGCGGGAGTAGCTCATCTGGTAGAGCGACAGCCTTCCAAGCTGTAGGTGGCGGGTTCGAGTCCCGTCTCCCGCTCTTCATTTTCAATGAGCAGTCATTCGATGAAACACACACACGTTCTGTATCAAGCCGTTGTAGCTCAGGGGTAGAGCACTTCCTTGGTAAGGAAGAGGCCATGAGTTCAAATCTCATCAACGGCTCAGTTCTTACAATAATTCAAATACGATAACATTCATTTAACCAGTAAAGTAACTTAAATCATTTAAAGGTATGGCTAAAGAAAAATTTGATCGGTCGAAACCGCATGTGAACATTGGTACCATCGGACACGTTGACCATGGTAAGACAACCCTTACGGCAGCTATCACCATGGCGCTCGCCGCAAAAGGCTTGTCTGAGATCAAAACATTTGATGCAATCGACAATGCACCCGAAGAAAAGGAGCGTGGTATCACCATCAATACCGCCCACGTTGAATATACAACCGAGAACCGGCATTATGCACATGTTGACTGCCCCGGTCACGCCGACTATGTCAAGAACATGGTTACAGGTGCTGCCCAGATGGATGGTGCCATCCTCGTAGTTGCAGCCACCGACGGCCCCATGCCCCAGACACGTGAGCATATCCTCCTGGCACGCCAGGTCGGTGTTCCCAAACTGGTGGTCTTTATGAACAAGGTCGATATGGTGGATGACGAAGAACTCCTCGAACTGGTGGAAATGGAAATACGTGAACTGCTCTCTTTCTACGAGTTTGACGGTGATAACACCCCCGTGATCCGTGGTTCTGCCCTGGGCGCACTCAACAAGGAGCCCAAATGGGTGCAGGTCGTCTATGAACTGATGGATGCATGCGACAGTTATATTCCGCTGCCTCCCCGTGAAGTCGACAAACCTTTCCTGATGCCCGTGGAAGACGTGTTCTCCATCACTGGCCGTGGCACTGTTGCCACCGGAAGGATTGAAACAGGTGTTATCCTCACCGGAAATCCCGTTGATATCATCGGTATGGGCGCTGAAAAGCTGAAATCGGTGGTCACCGGCGTTGAAATGTTCCGTAAGATCCTTGACCGTGGTGAAGCAGGTGACAATGTCGGACTGCTGCTCCGTGGCATCGACAAGGATGAGATCCGCAGAGGTATGGTCATCGCTGCCCCCGACTCAGTGAAACCGCACAAACATTTTAAAGCAGAGGTGTATATCCTGAAAAAGGAAGAAGGTGGACGTCATACCCCGTTCCATAACAAGTACCGTCCGCAGTTCTATTTCCGTACAACGGACGTGACCGGCGAGATCGAACTTCCGGAAGGGGTGGAGATGGTTATGCCTGGCGACAACCTGACCATCACCGGTCACCTTATCGCCGAAATCGCCATGAGTAAAGGCCTCCGGTTCGCTATCCGCGAAGGTGGACGTACCGTAGGCGCCGGACAGGTTACCGAACTGCTCGACTAATAAAATGATGTCAAACGACATGAATCAGATGTCAGCCCCCGGCAGTCATCTGCTTCATACACGGGTGTAGCTCAATTGGTAGAGTAGTGGTCTCCAAAACCATTGGTTGAGGGTTCGAGTCCTTCCACCCGTGCAAAAACAACAAAAAAAAGATAATGGCAAGAATTGTAAATTACTTCCGGGAAAGCTATGATGAGTTGGTCAACAAAGTTTCCTGGCCAACATGGAAAGAGCTTCAGAGCAGCGCCATCGTGGTATCCATTGCCGCCTTGGTCTTCGCCCTGATCATCTTTCTGATGGATTTTATCTTTGGTGTTCATCCAAGCATCAAATGGTGGTCCGGCATCCTTGAAGTGTTTTACAAACTGATTGGTGGATAACCGATGCAACCACCCATCCTTGTCACTGATGTTCGTAGTCCGTTGGTTTCATTGCTTCCCAAATGACTTTTCAACCCGGAGAGTTATATGATGAAACCGGCAACAACGAACCATTCTTAACTGTTATAAATCTCAATTCCGGGAAACAGGTAATCAGAACATGAGCGAGATCGAAAAAAAATGGTATGTGGTAAGGGCCATTAGCGGGCAGGAGAAGAAGGTGAAGGAATACATTGAGAATGAAATCAATCGCCTGAACTGCGCCGATTATGTCTCGAAGGTTCTCATTCCCACGGAGAAAGTCTACCAGGTACGTAAAGGGAAGAAGGTGAGCAAAGAGCGTAACTACTATCCCGGTTATGTGCTGATAGAGGCTATTCTCACAGGAGAGATACCGCATATGATCCGTTCCATTCCCGGTGTGCTCGGATTTCTCGGCACAGAGAAGGGGGGCGATCCCAGCCCGTTGCGGCCACATGAAGTGAACCGTATCCTAGGAAAGGTTGACGAGCTGGCAGAACGTGGTGAGGAGGTGAGCATTCCTTACCTGGTAGGAGAAACGGTAACAGTGATTGACGGCCCTTTCAACAGCTTCACCGGCGTGATCGAAGAGATCAACGAAGAAAAGAAAAAGCTGAAGGTGATGGTGAAGATCTTTGGAAGGAAGACACCACTGGAGCTGGGATTTATGCAGGTGGCCAAAGAATAGGGCCAGGTTAACCTTTATTTCACTTCTAAAAAGTAACGTAACAAAACATGGCAAAAGAAGTAAGCGGATTGATCAAATTACAGATAAAAGGAGGGGCTGCCAATCCATCTCCCCCTGTGGGTCCTGCATTGGGCTCGAAAGGGGTGAATATCATGGAGTTTTGTAAACAGTTCAACGCGAGGACACAGGACCAGGCCGGAAAGGTCATCCCCGTTCTCATCACAGTTTACAAAGACAAGTCCTTCGATTTTATTATTAAAACCCCGCCTGCTGCTGTTCAACTGATGGAGATCTCCAGGTCGAAAAAAGGTTCGGCAGAACCTAACCGTAACAAGGTGGCCTCCGTCACATGGGATCAGGTGCGCCAGATCGCCGAAGATAAAATGACCGATCTTAACGCCTTTACCGTTGAAGCAGCAATGAAAATGGTTGCCGGTACAGCCCGAAGTATGGGAATCACAGTTAAAGGTGAGTCGCCCTTTGCGAAAGAGTAACCCCCACAGGTTATTGATCAGGAATTCAATCTAACGAAAAAGAGAGAGTAATGGGTAAACTTACAAAAAACAGGAAAGAGGCCTTGGCAGGATATGACAAGACCAGAATACATACTTTGGCTGATGCCGTTGAGGCTGTCAAGAAGATCTCCAACGTAAAGTTTGATGCATCTGTGGATGTGGATGTACGCCTGGGTGTCGACCCTCGTAAAGCCAACCAGATGGTGCGTGGATCTGTGACGTTGCCTCACGGTACCGGAAGAACCAAAAGGGTATTGGTCATTTGTACTCCCGAAAAGGAGGACGAAGCCAAACAAGCCGGAGCAGATTACTACGGACTGGACGAGTATATCGAGAAAATCAAGCAGGGATGGACCGAGGTGGATGTGATCATCACCCAGCCCAACATCATGCCTAAACTTGGACCCCTCGGAAAGATACTCGGACCCCGTGGTCTGATGCCAAACCCCAAAACCGGAACCGTCACCATGGATATTACCAGGGCGGTTCAGGAAGTCAAAGCAGGAAAAATTGATTTTAAAGTGGATAAGTTCGGGATCATCCATGCCTCTGTCGGCAGGATTTCCTTTGACGACCAAAAACTTTTGGAAAACGCCTCAGAACTGATCCAGACCATCGTCAAACTGAAACCTGCCGCCGCCAAGGGCACCTATATGAAAAGCGTGTACCTTTCAAGCACGATGAGCCCGAGTGTGCAGGTGGATACTAAATCAATTACATTGTAAACGTCAGGTGTTTGATCTGTTAATGAACGATTGTTATGAAAAAAGAGGAAAAAAACCAACTGATAGAATCCCTGACAACACAGCTCAATGAAGCCAGCTATTTCTACCTGGCCGATATTGGCGGACTCAATGTTGAAAACAGTAACCACCTGAGAAGGCTCTGTTTCAAAAGAGATGTCCAGTTGCAGGTCGTGAAGAATACGCTTCTGAAGAAAGCGATGGAGCACTCAGAAAAAGATCTGGATGAACTATATCCGATCCTGGAAGGACCCACCTCCATCATGTTTGCCGAAGCAGGTAACCTGCCGGCAAAACTGATCCAGGAGTTCAGAAAAAGACATAACCAGGCAAAACCACTGCTTAAAGCGGCATATATAGAGGAGATGTGTTATATTGGTGAAAATCAGCTTGATAATCTGATCAACATCAAATCCAGGAATGAACTCATCGCCGATGTTATCGCCCTGTTGCAGTCACCTGTCAACAACGTTATGTCAGCACTCCGCAGTGGCGGCCATAAAATGGCAGGCATCCTTGAAACTTTGTCTGAAAGGAATGCCTGAATTGAATGATTATTTATTTAAGTATTTAATAGAAAACGATTTAAGAGGATTAAAAAATGGCAGACTTAAAAGCATTTGCAGAACAATTGGTGAATCTGACCGTGAAAGAGGTTAATGAACTGGCTCAGATTCTGAAAGATGAATATGGTATTGAACCTGCGGCAGCAGCAGTTGCCGTTGCCGGACCGATAGGTGGAGGGGCTGAAGTAGCAGTCGTCGAAGAAAAGACCGCTTTTGATGTGATCCTGAAAGCAGCAGGCCAGTCCAAACTGGCTGTGGTTAAGCTTGTCAAAGAGCTTACCAGCCTTGGGCTCAAGGAAGCAAAAGAACTTGTTGATGCTGCACCCAAAGCCATCAGGGAAGGTGTGAGCAAAGATGAAGCGGAAGCGCTTAAATCACAGCTCGAAGAAGCAGGAGCCGAAGTAGAAGTACGCTAAGCTCCAGCGCATTCCACAGGATTTAGGCCTGTTCCGCTTCGAGCCGACCAGGTCTAATCCTGTTTATATATCTCTGACAGTTCTTTCATTTTCTTAACTTAAAATCCAATAACCTTGGCTTCGAAAAATAGTAACCGGATTGACTTCAGTTCAGCGAAGATCCATGCCGATTATCCTGACTTTCTAGACATTCAGCTGAAATCATTTCAAGACTTCTTTCAGCTTGAAACAACACCCGAAAACAGGAAGAATGAAGGCCTTTTTAAAGTATTTGACGAGAATTACCCCATCACCGATACCCGTAACAACTTTGTGCTGGAATTTCTCGATTACTTTATCGACCCTCCGCGTTATTCCATTGAAGAATGTTTAGAGCGAGGGCTTACCTATTCAGTCCCCCTGAAAGCAAAATTGAAGCTCTTCTGCAATGATCCTGAGCATGAAGACTTCGAAACGATCATCCAGGATGTCTATCTTGGCATGATCCCGTATATGACCCCGCGAGGCACTTTTGTGATCAATGGAGCCGAAAGGGTTATCGTGTCACAGCTGCACAGGTCTCCGGGAGTTTTCTTTGGAACCAGTCTTCATGCCAATGGCGCACACCTCTATTCGGCGCGTATCATCCCGTTTAAAGGCTCCTGGATCGAATTCGCCACCGACATTAACAATGTGATGTACGCATACATAGACCGTAAAAAGAAATTGCCTGTCACAACCCTGCTGCGTGCCATCGGCTATGAGAGCGATAAAGAGATCCTCGATATTTTCAACCTTGCCGATGAGATCAAGGTGAATAAGACATCCCTCAAGAAGATCGTGGGACGCAAGCTCGCAGCAAAGGTCCTGAGGGCATGGATCGAGGATTTCGTGGATGAAGATACAGGTGAGGTGGTTTCCATTGAACGTACCGAAGTAATCCTTGACCGGGAAACGATCCTGGAAGACACCCATATCGATGACATCATTTCAGCCGGGGTTAAGTCAGTGCTGATCCATCGCGAAGATGTGAACTCTAACGACTTTGCGATCATTTTCAATACATTGCAGAAAGACACTGCCAATTCTGAAAAAGAAGCCGTTGAATATATCTACCGTCAGTTGAGGAATGCGGAACCTCCCGATGAAGAAACTGCAAGGAGCATCCTGAACAACCTCTTCTTTTCAGATAAACGCTATGACCTGGGAGATGTAGGACGGTATAAGATCAACCGGAAACTTAACCTTGACGTAAGTCCTAACATACGTATCCTCACCCATGAAGACATCATTGCCATCATCCGCCACCTGATCGAACTGATCAATGCCAAAGCGGAGGTGGATGACATCGACCACCTGAGTAACCGTCGTGTCAAATCGGTGGGCGAGCAGCTTTATTCGCAGTTTGGTGTTGGCCTCGCCCGTATGGCAAGAACCATCAGGGAACGTATGAATGTCAGGGATAATGAGGTGTTTACACCTACCGACCTCATCAATGCCAAAACTCTCTCATCGGTCATCAATACCTTTTTCGGCACCAACCAGCTTTCGCAGTTCATGGACCAGACCAATCCATTGTCTGAGGTAACGCACAAGCGCAGGGTTTCAGCGCTGGGCCCCGGGGGATTGTCACGTGAACGTGCAGGATTTGAGGTGCGTGATGTGCACTACACCCACTATGGGCGCCTGTGTACCATCGAAACACCTGAAGGGCCCAACATCGGACTTATTTCATCCCTTTGTGTGTTTGCCAAGATCAATGAACTGGGCTTCATCTCAACCCCTTACATGCAGGTGGAAAACGGTAAGGTGCTGGAAGACCGTGAACCCGTTTACCTTACGGCAGAGGAAGAGGAAAGCAAGAACATTGCCCAGGCCAGCACAGAGGTTGATCAGAAGGGGAATATTGTCCCGGATCGTATCAAAGCCAGGTTCCTGGCCGATTACCCAATCCTCGACAAGGAGAGCATCGACCTTATTGACATCTCTCCAAACCAGATTGCCTCCATTGCAGCTTCGTTGATCCCGTTCCTGGAACATGACGATGCGAACAGAGCGTTGATGGGATCCAACATGATGCGCCAGGCTGTGCCGTTGCTCCAACCCGAAGCGCCCATCGTGGGGACAGGGATCGAAGGGAGGGTAGCTCGTGACAGCCGTGTGCTCATCACAGCCGAAGGGGACGGTGTGATCGAATATGTCGACGCCAATGAGATCATCGTACGCTATACCCGTTCGGAAGATGAACGGCTGGTTAGCTTTGAAGATGACGTGAAGCGTTATCCGCTGATACGTTTTGTGAAAACCAACCAGAATACCAGTATCAGCCTTAATCCCATGGTCCATAAGGGTCAGAAGGTGAAGAAAGGGGATATCCTCACGGAAGGGTATGCTACACAGGGAGGTGAACTGGCCCTCGGGCGCAACCTTCTAGTGGCTTTCATGCCCTGGAAAGGATACAATTTCGAAGATGCTATCGTCGTCTCGGAAAGAATTGTGAGCCAGGATATCTATACATCTATCCATATTGAAGAGTTTTCACTTGAGGTGCGGGATACCAAAAGGGGAGTGGAAGAGCTCACCAATGACATTCCGAACGTGAGTTCCGATGCCACCAAGGACCTTGACGAAAATGGAATCATTCGTATCGGTGCCGAGGTGAATGAAGGTGATATCCTCATTGGGAAGATCACCCCTAAAGGGGAAACAGATCCAACTCCGGAAGAAAAGCTGCTCCGCGCCATTTTTGGCGACAAGGCGGGCGATGTAAAGGATGCCTCCCTGAAAGCGCCTCCATCCATGGATGGTGTCGTGATCGATAAAAAACTGTTTAACCGTGCCATCAAGGATAAAAAGGCCAAAGCCAGGGAAAAACTGGAACTGGATAAACTGGATAAAGACTTTAATAAGGAACAGGCGAGCCTTAATGCCAAACTCGTGGATAAGCTCCTTGTACTGGTTAGTGGTAAAACATCCCAGGGGGTTTATAACAACTTCAAACAGCTGGTCATCCCCAAGAAGACCAAATTCACACAGAAAATCCTCAGTTCTATCGCCGATTATGTGAACATCAACCCCAATAAATGGACGACCGACAAAGAAAAGAATGACGCCATCAAGACGCTGTTGCACAATTACAACATCGAATACAAGAAGATACTGGGCATTTACAACCGGAAGAAGTTTGTCATTTCCATCGGTGATGATCTTCCCAGCGGGATTGTCCAGCTGGCCAAAGTTTACATTGCCCGTAAACGCAAGCTGAAGGTGGGTGATAAGATGGCGGGAAGGCACGGCAATAAAGGTATTGTTGCCAAGATCGTAAGGGATGAGGATATGCCGTTCATGGCTGACGGAACTCCTGTCGATATTGTCCTGAACCCATTGGGCGTACCTTCCCGTATGAACCTGGGACAGATCTATGAGACCGTTCTTGGCTGGGCAGGCAGAGAACTCGGACTGAAATTCTCCACGCCGATTTTTGATGGGGCAAATCTCGATCAGATCAACGAATATATGAGTAAAGCCGGTTTGCCGGCAAACGGGCGTGTTCAGCTTTATGATGGTGCCAGCGGCGAGAAATTCGACCAGGAGGCAACGGTCGGGGTCATTTACATGATGAAACTCCATCATATGGTGGATGACAAGATGCATGCACGCTCCATTGGCCCTTACTCACTTATCACGCAACAGCCCCTTGGCGGCAAGGCACAGTTTGGTGGTCAGCGTTTCGGTGAAATGGAGGTGTGGGCACTGGAGGCATTCGGTGCAGCCAATATCCTGCAGGAGATCCTTACCGTCAAATCGGATGATGTCACCGGCCGCGCCAAAGCCTATGAGTCTATTGTGAAAGGGGAACTGATGCCGGTGCCCGGAATCCCTGAATCATTCAACGTCCTTATCCATGAGCTGAGAGGCCTGGGTCTGAATGTTTCATTCGAATGATCTGAATTGGAAATTATTCTTTGATAACGAAACACATATCAATATATGGCTTTCAGAAAAGAAAAGATTGAAAAAAGCACTTTCCAATCCATGACACTCAGCCTGGCAGCCCCTGAGATGATCCTGGAGAGGTCAAGCGGAGAGGTAATAAAACCCGAAACCATCAATTACCGGACTTACAAGCCCGAAAGAGATGGGTTGTTCTGTGAAAGGATCTTCGGGCCGGTGAAGGACTGGGAATGTCATTGCGGGAAATACAAGCGCATCCGCTATAAAGGGATCGTTTGCGACCGTTGTGGTGTTGAAGTGACCGAAAAGAAAGTGCGCCGTGAACGGATGGGACATATTCAACTGGTTGTCCCTGTGGCCCATATTTGGTTTTTCCGTTCACTTCCCAATAAAATAGGGGCATTGCTGGGGCTACCCTCGAAGAAGCTCGACATGATCATCTATTACGAGAAGTATGTAGTGATCCAACCCGGCATCAAGGAACAGGAAGGTATCCAGGCAATGGATTTCCTGTCAGAAGAGGAATATTTTGCCATCGTTGATACCCTGCCTGCTGACAATCAATACCTTGACGACAACGATCCCAATAAGTTCATTGCAAGGATGGGGGCAGAAGCCATTTATGACTTACTGAAACGCCTGAACCTCGATGACCTGTCGTATGACTTAAGGGCCAAAGCGAATGCTGAGACCTCCCAGCAGCGAAAGAATGATGCACTGAAGCGACTCCGCATCGTGGAATCCTTCCGCGATGGCCAGATGCGCATTGAGAACAGGCCCGAATGGATGATCGTGAAGGTTGTCCCTGTGATCCCGCCGGAACTGAGGCCCCTGGTTCCGCTCGACGGTGGACGTTTTGCCACCTCCGACCTCAATGACCTTTACCGGCGCGTAATCATACGCAATAATCGTCTCAAAAGGCTCCTCGAAATCAAAGCTCCCGATGTGATCCTCCGTAATGAGAAAAGGATGCTCCAGGAGGCGGTCGATTCCCTTTTCGACAATTCCAGGAAATCGAGTGCCGTGAAAACCGATTCCAACAGGGCGCTGAAATCGCTCAGCGACAGCCTGAAAGGAAAGCAGGGCCGTTTCAGGCAGAACCTTCTTGGAAAGCGGGTCGATTATTCAGGACGTTCTGTCATCGTGGTTGGACCCGAATTGAAGCTCAATGAGTGCGGTATCCCCAAAAATATGGCTTCTGAGCTCTTTAAGCCGTTCATTATAAGGAAAATGCTTGAGCGGGGAATCGTGAAAACGGTGAAATCTGCAAAGAAGATCGTTGACCGGAAAGATCCTGTAGTATGGGATATTCTTGAAAATGTCCTCAAAGGGCACCCGGTTCTGCTGAACAGGGCACCCACCCTTCACCGTCTAGGCATCCAGGCTTTCCAGCCAAAGCTTATCGAAGGAAAAGCCATTCAGCTGCATCCACTGGTATGTACCGCTTTCAATGCCGACTTCGATGGCGACCAGATGGCAGTGCATGTGCCCCTGGGACATGCAGCGATCCTGGAAGCACAGATCCTGATGCTGGCCTCCCACAATATCCTGAATCCCGCCAACGGTGCTCCGATCACGGTGCCTTCACAGGATATGGTGCTCGGACTGTATTATATGACCAAGGGAAGAAGATCAACCCCCGGACATGTCGTAAAAGGGGAGGGGATGTCTTTCTATGCCCCTGAAGAGGTGATCATTGCCTATAACGAGAAAAGGGTTGACCTCCATGCATGGATCAAAGTATTCATAACCTCTGGAAAAGATGAAAATCGTCATCGGAAACTGATTGAAACCACCGTCGGACGCGTCTTGTTCAATGAAGTTGTACCGGAAGAGTTTGGCTATATCAATCAACTCCTGACAAAAAAGACACTGCGCGATATCATCGGCGATCTGCTGAAAAAAACCGATACTGCCGCCACTTCTGCCTTCCTGGATGACATCAAGACACTGGGTTATGCAATGGCATATGAAGGCGGATTGTCATTCAACCTGGATGATGTGATTGTACCTGCTGTGAAACAGGAATTGATTGAACGTGCCAACAACGATGTAGATGAGGTCATTTCACATTACCAGGATGGCTGGATCACCAACAATGAACGTTACAATAAGATCATTGACATCTGGACCCATACCAATTCACGATTGACCACTGCTTTGATGGAGCAGCTGTCGAACAACAACCAGGGATTCAATCCTGTGTACATGATGCTTGATTCAGGCGCCCGTGGATCCAAGGAACAGATTCGGCAGCTTTGCGGCATGCGTGGCCTCATGGCCAAACCCCAGAAATCGGGCGCTACTGGAGCCGAGATCATCGAAAACCCGATCCTTTCCAATTTCAAGGAGGGTTTGTCCGTACTGGAGTACTTTATTTCCACTCACGGTGCCCGCAAGGGGCTTGCCGATACTGCGCTTAAAACAGCTGATGCCGGTTACCTGACACGACGTCTGGTGGATGTAGCCCAGGATGTGATCATCTCTGAAGAGGACTGCGGAACCCTTCGTGGATTGCAGGTTACAGCCCTCAAAAGGAGTGAAGAGGTGGTGGAATCCCTGTATGACCGCATTCTTGGCAGAACAACCCTCCATGATATCTATCACCCAAGTACAGGAGAACTTATCATCGAAGCGGGACAGGAACTTACAGAGACAACGGCTGCCATCATCGAAGAATCACCCCTGGAAATGATGGAAATCAGGTCTGTGCTTACATGTGAATCCAAGAAGGGTGTATGTGCCAAGTGCTACGGCAGGAACCTTTCCACCGGCAAAATGGTGCAGAAAGGGGAAGCAGTGGGGGTGATTGCTGCCCAGTCGATTGGTGAACCTGGAACACAGCTTACCCTCCGAACATTCCATGTGGGCGGTACAGCTTCCAAAATTGCCACTTCCTCCAACATTGTAGCAAAGTATGATGGTGTCCTCGAGATAGATGAACTACGTCATATCGATTTTACAGACGATGCCGGCAGAAAGTATTATGTCGTTGTCGGCAGATCTGCCGAACTCAGGATTGTGGATAAAAATACGGGAATACTCCTTTCTTCCGCTTACCTGCCTTATGGTGCTAATCTCTACTTTAAGGACAAAGATGAGGTGAAGAAGGAAGACCTGATCTGTGACTGGGATGCTTACAACGCGACGATTATCTCAGAAGTCAGTGGTACGATCAGTTTTGAAAGCCTGATCGAAGGGCTGACATACCGGATTGAGTCAGATGAACAGACCGGATATCATGACAAAGTGGTGATTGAGTCCAAACTGCGTCATAAGAACCCTGCCATTTCCATCTTGTCGAAAGATGGCGAAGTCATAAAAACGTATGACCTGCCGATTAATGCACATATTGCCGTTGAAGACGGTGGTCAGATCAAAGCCGGACAGTTACTGGTGAAGATACCACGTGCAATTGGGAAATCAGGTGATATCACTGGTGGCCTTCCGCGTGTAACCGAACTCTTTGAAGCAAGGAATCCCTCAGATCCGGCTGTTGTTGCAGAAATTGACGGGGTAGTATCCTTTGGGAAAAAACTTAAAAGAGGCAACAGAGAGGTGATCATTTCTTCCCGTACAGGTGAAGAAAAAACTTACCTGATACCGACCACCAAACAGATCCTGGCCCAGGAAAACGACTTTGTGAAAGCCGGAACCCCACTGTCCGACGGTGCTATCACACCGTCCGACATCCTGGCTATCAAGGGCCCCACAAAAGTGCAGGAATATATTGTGAACGAGGTGCAGGAGGTTTACAGGTTGCAGGGTGTGAAGATCAATGACAAACATTTTGAAGTCATTGTGCGCCAGATGATGCGTAAGGTTGAAATCAATGAACCGGGCGACACCCAATTCCTGGAAGGGGAGATCGTGAACAAGATCGACTTTATGGAACAGAATGACTGGATATTCGGGAAAAAAGTAGTTGTTGACTCAGGTGATTCAAGCATATTCAAGGCAGGCCAGATCGTAACCCAGCGAAAGCTCCGCGACGAGAATTCTCAGCTCAAACGGCGTGATAAAAGGTTGATTGAAGCCAGGGATGCAATGCCCGCAACAGCTACCCAGATACTCCAGGGAATTACCAAAGCCTCTTTACAGACCAAAAGCTATATCTCTGCAGCTTCGTTCCAGGAAACCACCAAAGTACTTACAGAAGCTGCCGTTAATGCAAAAACCGATACACTGGAAGGTCTTAAGGAGAATGTCATCGTTGGACATCTTATACCTGCCGGCACCGGCCTCCGGGAATACCAGGACCTTATCACAGGGTCACTTGAAGAATATGAAGAACTTATGCTGGCAAAATATAATCATGAAAAAATAATGCAGGAATGATCATTCCTGTAATAAATGTAAAGTAAATGGAAAAAGAGAAGTTTGGTCCGCAACAGATCAATATAGAACTTTCAGAAGAGGTTGCTGAAGGAACATACGCCAACCTTGCCATCATCACCCATTCACAATCTGAATTTATTATTGACTTTGTCAATATGATGCCGGGTGTGCCCAAAGCCCGTGTCAAGTCAAGGATCATACTGACGCCCCATCACACCAAAAGACTCTTTAAAGCCCTTAAGGAGAATATCATGAAGTTCGAAGCCATTCATGGTGAGATCGTGGTGCCGGATGAAATCGAAGGGATGATGCCCTTCCCGATCATAGGCCCCAAAGGACAGGCCTGACTGATTTGATGATGTGCTGATGTGCTTTTGGCATTTTAAATATTGTCCACATCACCACATCATCTCCCCCGCTCCGGTCCTTGCGGCTTGGGGGGTAATTGATAAGCATCCTTCAATTGCTGAAGGATCACTTCGATGGCCTTGTTTAGTTGGTCATCGGTTCCCATGAATTCACGGTAGGGGTCATTATCGATCTCAATATCCGGGTCAACGCCATGTCCTTCGATGATCCACTGCCCTGTTTCGGATGAGTATGTGCCATATTCGGGCTTGTTGAGGTTGCCATTGTCGACAAACGGGAGAGAACCCCGGATGCCGGTGACCCCGCCCCAGGTCCTGACACCGATCACAGTACCAATCCCAAGCTTTTTAAAAGCATAGGGGAAAAGGTCGCCGTCGGATGCCGAATATTGGTTGATGAGCAGTACCATCGGTCCTGTCATCCCTCTGGGCGTTCCTGAAACCTCTTCGACATTGCGGGGTGCCGATACCCGTATGATTTCACGCCTCAGTCGTTCAATGATCATAGGACTTACATTGCCGCCTCCATTTCCCCTGCCGTCAATGATCAGCGCCCTCTTTGTAAGCTGCGGGTAGTAGTATTTTACAAATTCATTCAGTCCAAAGGTAACCATATCCGGAATGTGGAGGTAACCCACCTCTCCGTTTGTGGCTTCGCTCACCTTCCTGATGTTCTCCTGCACCCAGTTGAAATAGTATAGCTGCAACTCATTGTCGATGGTGCGGATCAGCACCTTCCTGCTGCCTGAAACAACCGGACTGCCATTGATGGTCAGTTCGACCGGCGTGTTGGCTTTGCCGGCCAGGATAGCATAGATATCTTTTACCTCTTTCAGGTCTTTTCCGTCGATGGCAATGATATATTCACCCGCTTTTACATCAACGCCTACCTGTGTGAGCGGCGACACAAGTCCTTCATCCCAGTTTTGTCCCTCAAGGATCCGTGTGATACGGTAATACCCTGTTTTGTCCCGGTCAAGGACAGCACCCAGCAGACCGGTCTTAACCCGCTCCGGTTCATATTTATCCCCTCCACTCACGTATGCATGCCCTACATTCAGTTCACCAATCAGTTCCCCGATAAGATAATTCAGATCATTCCTGTTGCTGACATAGGGCAAAAGCAGCGCATATTTATCCTCCATGGCTTTCCAGTCAACGCCATGCATGTTTTCGTCATAAAAGAAATCACGCATCTGCCGCCAGCTTTCATGATATATCTGCTGCCATTCTGCATTGAGGTCACGCTGGATCCCCATGTTGCTGAAATCTATGCTCTTTTCTGTCTTGGCAGCAATAGCGGGTAATGGTACTACATAATACTTCCCTTTGGAAACAAGCATCATTTTCTTCTTGTCAAGGCTGATGGAATAACCCATGTTTTCTGCAATGGTGGTTTCCTTCCTGGTATCAGGATCAAATAGAATGATGCGGAAACCTTTTTCCCCGAAGTAGTTTTCGAGATAGTAGATCTTCGAATCAATCATGGTGATATTCGAATAGTTCGATGGCCTTATCGGAAGCGCAATGATCCGGTTTTCAATATTTTCGGTATCCACGATCATATCCTTTGCAACAGGCTCCTGGTTAACGCCGCTCTCTTTTTTCGGGTCTTTTTTATCTTGCGAAGCCGGGATTTCCGTTTCCTTTTCGGTAACATTTACTTCATCGTTCTTTTCCCTAAGGGGATTTGGGGTGGTTTTGGAAAGTGGAACCATATATACCCTGTCCATGTTTTTATAGGCATGATTCCATTCGGTATTGCTGTATATAGGAGAGAAATCGCGTTGGGAAACGAATAAAAGGAATTTGCCGTTGGTGCTAAACACCGGGTCAGACGAGCTGTACCAGGGATCTGTAACTGAATACAGGTTGCCTGTCGCGACATTATACAGCATGATCTGGCTCATCCCTGAACCAAGTGGTTGGGTATAAGTGATCCATTTGCTGTCGGGAGACCAGTTAAAATCATTGTATTCCCAGACTTTTGAGGTAGCAACCAGGGTGATTTTCCCCGTTTCCACATCCACATAACGTAAACGTTGTTTCCTGTCGTTAAATAAGATCTTGTGGCTGTCGTGCGACCATTTGAGCTCGTACAGGTAGTTATCATTCCCCTCCGTGAGTTTTTCAGGTGGTGTTGATCCGTCCTGTGGCTGCAGATAAATCTCGTATTCCCCGCTCATATCAGATAGAAATGCTATCCATTTCCCATCCGGTGACCATACGGCGCTGCGTTCATGTGATCCGGAACTGTTGGTAAGCTGCCTGGTATTTCCGTTCTCAACCGGAACTGTGAAAATGTCACCTCTGGCGGTAACGACGACCCGTTTGGCATCCGGTGATAATGATACCTGTTGAATGAACCGGTTTCCATCTCTGCGTACCATCTTACCGGGTTCCTGGTCATCGGCAATGATGATGTTTAACTTCCGGATGCTTTCTGTTGACAAATCTAAAATATGAAGATAACCTGCCTGTTCGAAAATGATCTTTTCGTTGCCCAGCGAAGGAAACTTGATGTCATAATCGGTATAATGAGTCACTTTTTTGTTTACACCTGTATTCAAATCGTAAACAAAAAGGTTCATGGTCCTGTCCCTGTCACTCAGATAATAAATTTTATTGCCGTACCACATCGGAATGATTTCCTGGGAAGGTTCACTGGTTATCCGGGTGATCTCTTGGGTGGCGAAATCGAAAATGCGGATGTCATCTGCCATCCCTCCCCTGTAATATTTCCAGGTGCGGAATTCACGGAAGACCCTGTTGAAGGCAAGCTTGCTCCCGTCAGGAGAATAGGAACAGAACCCACCGGACGAGAAGGGGAGCTGTTCCGACAGTCCACCCTCCAGAGGAACTGCAAACAGATGTCCGACAAAATCATTGAACGAATACTGCCGTGAACGGTAAATGATCTTTTTACCGTCCGGTGTCCAGGTCATTACAATATTGTTGGGTCCCATCCGGTCCGATATATCATCACGGTTCAATGTTGCAGTATAAGTCAGCCGTCTGGGTAACCCACCACTGGAAGGGATCACATACACTTCCGTATTGCCGTCATATTGACCTGTAAAGGCGACATAACGGCCATCCGGCGAAAATCTTGGAAACATTTCATATCCCTGATCAGAGGTGATCCTTCTGGCAATCCCACCGTCCGTTGTGACGGTATATAAATCGCCGGCATAAGAAAATACTACCTGATCGCCATGGATCGCAGGGAAGCGCATCAGACGCATCTCACTCTGTCCGCTTAGGGTAAGGAAACACCCTGTAAGAATTGTCAGAGAAACAAGGATTTTTTTCATAGGTAAGTTTTTGTTGGAATGATGAATCAGAAGTGGAGCCGAAATTAGTCATTATTTGCCTCGTTTCTTTTAGGAGCAGCGCCGGGTTGTATCGATACCTATTCCATCAGCATCTTCAGTTTGGTTTCGAGCAGGGCAACTTCATCTTTGGTCCGTTCAATTTTCTTTTCGAACTCCCGTTTCAATACATCGGCTGCAGCTGAATTGGCAAGGAAACCAATATTATTTTCCCATAGTGCAATATCGTTTTTAAGCTTGTTGATTTTTCCTGAAAGGAATGTCTGTTCTTTGGCAGAAGCATGACCGGAATAATCCTTGCCGGTATGGCCATCGCCTATTCTTCCCCTGAATTGAGTAACCGAAATTTCCCGCGGACTGATCTTCAATTGATCGAGTTTTTGATTGATCGCTTCCCGAAATGCTGCATTAACTTCGTTCTTTTTCCGGATCGGAACATGCCCTGTATTAATGAATTCGCGTTGAATCTCTTTCAGATCATTAAGAGTCTCTTCACGTTTCTCCCCGATTTTTATCTGCCGGATCTTTTCGATGAGCGATTCCTTGACTTTCAGGTTTTCTTCTTCAGAAACTTTCTGGTTGGAAAAGAACGACTGTTTTTTATTGAAGAACTCATCGCAGGCACTACGGAATCTTTTCCAGATTTTGTCGGCATATCGCCGGGGTACAGGCCCGATTTTTTTCCATTCCTGCTGCAGACGGATCAGTTCCTCGGTGGTATCACGCCAGCTGGTGCTGTCTTTTAACGCTTCAGCCTGCTGACAGATATCCAGTTTGAGGTTATAATTATTGATCTGTTCATTTTTAACCGAGCTGAAATGGTTCTTTTTCTGGTTGTAGAAATCATCGATCAGCGATTTAAACCTGTTCCAGATGGTATCATTGTGTTGCCTGGGAGCGGGTCCTAAAGTCCGCCACATTTTAACCAGTTCATTTACTTCATCGTTGGCTTTTTGCCAGTGAGAAATGGTTTCAGGCATGGCAGTGAGGATCTCGTCCATTTTCTCACATAATGCCCTTTTTGCGCTCAGGTTGTTCTCCTGTTCTCCGTGCAGCTCTTCGTAATACTCCCTTCTCCGTTCATTGATCTTTTCAGTGGTCGCCTTAAACCGCTCCCACAATTCGTCTTTCTTGTCATGGGGTACGGCGCCGATCTCCTTCCACTCCTGATGGTATCGCTGAAGCTGTTTGAATGACTTCAGTACCGAACTTTCCAGCAGCAGCTCCTCCGCCTTTTCACATAATTCGATCTTCTTCTCAAGGTTCTTTTTCATATCAAGATCCCTGAGTTCATTGTTGATTTTCACCTTATCAAAGAACTTCTCAACCAGGAAATGGTAATTCTGCCATAGGTTGCTGATCTCATTTCTCGGCACATTCCCGATTTCCCGCCATTTGTCCTGTATGCTCCTGAACTCATCGTAGGTCTTCTTCAGGGGCTCCTCCGAATTGATCAGATCCTTGATCTGCTCGAGCATCTGCAACTTCTTTTCCAGGTTCTCCCTTTTGATCTCCTCAAGTCTTTCAAGATGTTGCTGTTTCTTATCCTTGTATATGGTCAGTGCTGCCTCAAAACGTTCGGTGAGCTTGTCCTCCGGCATGATAAAATCTTCATGCTTCCCGCCACCTGAAATGAATTCCTCTAACAAGGACTCTTTTTCAGCTTTATGAAAAGCATTGAAAGCAATCTTCAGTTTACCTGCCTTCTGCCGGTATGCCATTACGTTTTCCAGCAACACCAGTTCCTCCATTGCGGTTACAATCTCCTCTTTGTTCAGGGAAGTGTAATCGGCATGATCCTCTACTTCATCAATGTCATCATCTTCAGTAGATTCAGATTCAGCATCATCCGGGCCTGCTTCTTTCGCTATGACTTCTGTCGTTGCCTGATCCGTTTCAATCGTCGCAACGGATTCAGGCTTAGTTATGATTTCGTTTTGAACTTCTGATCCTGTTTCAACCTTTGTTTCAATGGGTGGAGAACCGAGGTCATCATTCCCGGATTCTTCATCACGCAACTTTTCCGTTTCCGGATCGGCTTCAGGAATGGCAACAATTTCATCACCTGGCCCTTCCTCTTTCAGTTCGGTACCAGGAACAGCAACTATTTCTTCACTCAGCTCTTCCGTTTCCGGTTCGGCTTCAGGAATAACAACATTTTCATCACCTGGCCCTTCCTCTTTCAGTTCGGTACCAGGAACAGCAACTATTTCTTCACTCAGCTCTTCCGTTTCCGGTTCGGCTTCAGGAATAACAACATTTTCATCACCTGGCCCTTCCTCTTTCAGTTCGGTACTAGGAACAGCAACTATTTCTTCACTCAGCTCTTCCGTTTCCGGATCGGCTTCAGGAATAACAACATTTTCATCACCCGGCCCTTCCTCTTTCAGTTCGGTACCAGGAACAGCAACTATTTCTTCAGTCAGCTCTTCCGTTTCCGGATCGGCTTCAGGAATGGCACCATCTTCAACAAGTGGCTCATTTTCAATCTCCTGAATCCCGATGTCAGCAATATCTGTTGACTTATCCTTTTCAACATCAACCCTGTCAGGCATATCCATCGACGCCTGGCTCCCGGTTTCCACCTCTTCAACAAGATTCCCCTCTTCATCGAAGAGGGGTGTTATGGTAAGTTTTTTCTTTTTTGCAGTTTTGCCTGATTTTTTGATTCCGGTGTTCTCAGCGGTATTTTCACTGCCCGCCGAAAAGATCATTTCCTTTTTTTCAGGTTTTGTTTCCATGTCGGATCATTTTAGGTTGTCATACATACTTCTGCACCGGAACTGTGAAGGTCTGGCGCTTTTTGAAGAATCCTGAACCACTTTTGCGGTTCTGGTGGCGGGCAAGAAACTGTACCTTTACGGGCGGGTCTCTTTTCCGGTAAATGCTTTTTCACTTCCTTTTCAGGAATGAACGGCAAAGGTAGAAATTATCCCCTTTAAAACCAGGCTTTCCTGTTAAAAAGAATATATCCGAAATTCAGGTTGAAAGAAAAGGGGGCAGGAGAACGGTGATAATAGATGCAGGAAAAGCTAAGGGGGCCGATCGGAGAATGGTATATGGGAATCAGGCCTATAATACCATAGAGGTTCCTGTAGTTTTCTTTGATGATGGTCGACTGGTCAGGTGTTGATCTGAGTTCGTGATAAGGATTGAAAAGATGGGTTTCTAAACGTATTTCAATATTTTTCCAGAGGGGGTAGATGATCCTTCCACCCAATGCAATGTAGCTATATGCCCTGATCTGGGGCATAAAGAGGGTGCCCGCTTCGGGAACGGGAGACCAGACAGGAGCATACAAAACACTTGCTGTAAAATTGTTGAATGGTTGCTGTGTACTGAAAGCCGATTCAATGGAAAAACCCCAGATCCATTTCATTTCGGTAGGATAGTAACTTTCGTAAGAAGCTGTAAAAGAAAACCAGTTTTGCAGGTCATGGCTGCTGGTAGGATGGATGGAAGTAGAGCCGGGTCTGTGGTATTCGGTGCCATGGATATACCGGATCGCTACCTTGAAACGGGTTCCTGCTGAGGGATATTGAATTCTATTCAGGTTATTGAAATCCAGTATGATGCCGGGTGAAGTAAAGGAAAAGCTGGTTCGGTCAAGGGTGTCTTTGCTGCGGTAGTTGCTTGTGTTGTAATACTCTTCAATGAGGTATCCCCTGGAAATATCCAGTTCGGCTTTTCCTTTGGCACCTATCCCTTTGCCAATGACAAACCTACCATGCCTGTCCCTTTCAATCAGATAGGATGGAGTGTTGTCTTCAATAAAGGCAGTAGAACTTTTGAAGTAGTTCCAGTAGTTGATGGTAAAGGAACCCATCAGGTATATCTCCTGTTCAAGGGGAAAGTCAATTCTGTCCTGGATTTTGAATGAGTTGTAAAATCTTCCGAAATGGGTGTTGATACTGGCTGTGTGGATATTCCTTCTCAGAAACTGGTATTTCACCTCTACAAATGCCTCGTTGATAGTGCTGGTAGAGATGATGCCGCCAAAGCCGGCGGTGAAATTGGCCTTCCTCTCCATGTCAAGATGAAGAGAATAGTAGGTTGTCGCGGTATCATACCGGATAGAGGGTATGGATTTTTTAAATAGGTCCATGGCGACAAGCATAAGGTATTCCTCTTTGACTTCTTCAATGGGCGAAGGATTTTGCTGGTTTTTCCTGGTGCGCAGATTCCGTTTGAAGTAATTGTGGACGAAACGGTATTGCAGATGGTTTAGCCCGTTGACATAGATGCGGTCAATCTGAAGGGGCGGGGCTTTGCTTTTATATGCTTCTCTCCTGATTTGGGCTTCAGTAGGTGAAAGACTGTCGTGGATATAGAAACGAATTTCATTGATGTGCCTGATTGTTTCATCATACCCTTTGTCGATGATTGCTTTGGGATGATCAAACCGGAACAGGCCGAATTCATCCAGGTCGGGATTGATGAGTATGCTGTTTTCACATATGACGGAGTAATCCGTTTGTTCCGTGATCATGGCTTGCACATGCGAGATAAGGTCGTCATCCTGTGGAGAGCTGAAATTACCTGCTGCTTTGGATCCGATGATGATATCAGGATAGAAATCCTGGTACATCACATCAGCGGGGAAGTTGTTGTACATTCCACCATCGTACAGGATTTTGTCATCAATCCGGATGGGTTTGAAAAGGAATGGGAATGTCATGGATGCACGTACGGCCCAGGCAAGGTCACCCTCCCGCAGGATTAACGGTCTGTTTGTGCTGATGTCCGCCGCTACACAGCGGAAGGGGACCATCAGACTGTCGAAGTTGTTCTTTGAAGCAGCATTGGCCTGTGCAAAGTATTGCTGAACCATAAAGTCCATGATGAAAGGTGACCGCAGGCTCGACGGGAGGATCCCTTTCCATGTTGCATCATAGTCAAACCTGAAACTTCCCAGGAGGGGTATCGGGTCATCACGAAGATAATATGCGTAATATTTTTCATCGATTATCCCTGAAGCCCATTCATCGAATTTGCCGTCGAGGGCAAGTTGTTCCATTTCTGCAGGACTGTATCCGGATGCATACATAGCCCCTAAGATGGCGCCGATGGAGGTGCCTGTGATATAGTCAACCGGGATGTGATGCTCCTCCAGCGCTTTGAGCACGCCGATATGTGACAATCCTTTGGCCCCACCACCTCCCAATACCAGACCGACTTTCTGCCCCATCAGCAGTGCAGGATTATTAAAAGAGGTCAGAAGTGCTGCCAACAGCAGGTATGATAAGCGAAGGCGCATCAGGGTTAAATCACGGTATTCTATTCATAGCCTGTTCCATGTCGGAGATGATATCCTCCACATCTTCAATGCCTACCGATAAACGGACAAGGCCATCCGTGATACCTGCCTCGAGGCATTTATCCTTGCCAAGTTTTGAGTGTGTCATCGATGCAGGATGCTGGATCAGCGTTTCTATACCACCCAGCGAAACCGCCAGGATGGCCAACCTTACATTGTCCATCAGGATCTTTCCGGCTTTCAGCCCCCCTTTTAATCCAAAGGAGATCATACATCCCGGTCCGTCCATCTGTTTTTTCCCAAGTTCATATTGTGGATGGGATGGCAGACCCGGATAAAGGACCCATTCAACCTTTGGGTGACCTTCGAGCCATGCTGCGATCTTCATGGCACTCTGCTGTGCCCGGTCGATACGGACTGCCAGTGTTTTCAGGCCGCGCCTGGCAAGGTATGCCTGGTGCGGATCCATGTTGCAGCCCATGTTGGCCATCACAGATCGTAAGGCATCGTATAACCTTTTCTCACGTGCCACCAGCATGCCGGCAACTACATCTGCATGCCCGTTGATGAATTTTGTCATGCTGTGCAGCGCAATGTCAGCACCGAATTCCAGGGGCCTCTGCAGGTAAGGGCTGCAAAATGTGTTGTCAACACATACGATGATCCCGTGCCTTGCGGCAAGTTCGCATACTGCTTTGAGATCTGTGATCCCTATGGTCGGATTGGCCGGGGTTTCAAGGTAAATCAGTTTTGTGTTTTTCCGGATGGAAGCCTCAACATTTCGGATATCTGTGGTATCGATGTACGTACTAATAATGCCAAACCTGTTGAATACAGACTCCATTACACCCCTGGAAGGCCCATAGACAGCATTGTGGCTGATCATGTGATCACCCTGTGACAACAAGGCCGCATAAACGGTGGTTACGGCTCCCATCCCGGAAGAGGTGGCTATGCCGCCGTATCCTCCCTCAAGGGTTGCCACCGCGTTTTCAAGTTCACCAATGGTGGGGTTTCCAATCCTTGTATAGATGTATCCGGCTTCTTCGCCTGAAAAACAGGCGGCACCATGGTCCGCACTCTCAAAGCGGAAAGTTGAAGTTTGGTAAATAGGGGTGACTGCACTTCCCAGGCTATCTTTAAATCCTCCTGCATGAATCAGCTTAGAGCTGAATCCCATCTTTTCTGATTCCATACTATCTGTTTTTAGTGATTATTGTTTATATTTGCAAAGATAGCAGGCTTTTTTAAAGTAATATCAATATAAGAAACTTATAAGCCATACAGCATGCAGACTGCCAGGATGTACGATACGGTAAAGATCCATTATACAGGATATCGGAAAGATAATACGATTTTCGATTCTACCACGGCGAGAGAACCGCTTGTGATTCAGGTTGGTGGTGAGGTGCTGATCCAGGGGCTTGAGGATGCCATCATTGGCATGACCCCGGGGGAGGTGAAAAGACTTGAAGTAAAGCCCGATCAGGCTTACGGGGAGATCGATAAAGATCTGATATTTTCTGTTGACCGGAAAGAGGTTTTTGGTGAACTGGAGGTAAAAAAAGGACAGGTGATTGAATTACCCAATGATGAAGTAGGGGTACTCCTTCTGAAAGTGGTGAACGTTAATGATAATAAGGTCACACTTGATGGAAACCATGAACTGGCAGGCGAAACACTGATATTTGACCTGGAGCTGCTGGAAATCCTTCCCTCCTGATAGCATCCATCTGTTTTCTTACCCCAGGCGCTCAATCAAAGCGTATCGCCTTGATGGGAGTTATCCTGCTGATGATCAGTGATGGAATAACCATCACCAGAATACACACGGCAACTACACCCGCATTGACAGCCAGGATGTCAAAGAAGGCCAGGTTAATAGGTACTTTGTCAATGTAATAGCTTTCCTGGTCAAGTGTTAAAATACCCGTGTATTGCTGAATCAAACCAATACCGATGGCAATCAGGTTTCCGATCACAATCCCCTGGATCAGCAATAAACTACCCTGCGCAATAAAAAGTTTTCTGATGCGTGCATTGTTCATCCCGAGAGCTTTAAGTACTCCGATCATATTCGTTCGCTCAATGATGAGGATCAGCAGGGTGGAGGTCATGTGGATGAGGGCAACCAGGATCGTGATCAGGAGAATGATCAGCACGTTCTGGTCCATCAGCGACAACCAGTCGAACAGCTGTGGGTTGCGGTCACGGATGCTCTCCGCAATCAGTTCCGGTGGAATGGTTTCATTGACCTCCTGTGTGACCTGGTCGAGTTTTCTGAAATCATCAATCAGGACTTCAAAACCACTTACCTGTCCCTCCTCCCAGTTATTGAGCCTTACAATGTGCCGGATATCTGCGAACAGGTAGGTTTCATCAAATTCCTGCAGCCCTGTCTCATAGATCCCGCTGATACGAAGACTCCGGTAACGCGGCGGATCCTGAATAAAATAAAGTATCAGTTTGTCTCCAACTCTGAATCCAAGTTTCTCAGCCGTGTGTTTTGATATGATAGCATCGTTGCTCCGGTGGAGTGAATCGAATAGTGGAAGGTTCCCTTCGATGATCCTGGAAGAAAAAAAATGCCAGTCATAGTTATACCTGACACCTTTCATAACAATGCCTTCGATCTGATCATCGGTTTTGATGATCCCTGCTTTAATGCCAAAAGGCTGAACCCTTACCACTCCGTTGATGCCGGCGATCCTCGCTGCAAGTGTACTGTCGTACCTGATGGGTTCAAGCTCGTAGGATGTGTTGTTGTCAAAGAAGGATACCTGGATGTGAGCGCCGAAACCAATGATCTTTTCCCTTATCTCAGACTGAAATCCTTTCAGGATGGCAACCGCCAGAATAAGTACGGCAACACCCAGTGCAACACTTCCAATGGATATGCTGATGATCGGCCGTGTAAATGTGCCTTTACCCCTCCTGAAAAGACGCTGGGCAATAAAGAATTCGGCTTTCAATGTGGTCGTTTTTGCAAAAATAGGAATCTATACCGGATTCTGAACACCGGGATGTATAAACGATAACACTTCCTGTCTTTAGTCCTGTTTATTCTATTCAGTTCTTGTAAATTTGATCCCTGGAAAATATGGATTTTCAAACCTGAACAGTCAATATGAAAGATTGCGGATTCATGTCTTATAAAGGTAATCGCATCAAAACACAAAACCGGTTTTCACAATTGCCTTTAATCCTTTTATTTTTCATGCTCTGGCTGAATGGTTGCCAATGTTGTGCGGGTTTACAGGAGGAGGGGAGGATGAACCAGCAGGGGGATACCGTTCATACAAAGGTTGAAATCATCACCGGTGCCATGCAGACAGAGGTTTATTTCCCTATGCTGACAGGTAAAAGGGTAGGGGTAACCGGCAACCAGACATCGTTGGCAGGCGGTGTTCACCTGGTTGACACCCTCCTCCGTGGCGGGATTGAAGTGGTCAAGGTGTTCTGTCCCGAACATGGGTTCAGGGGTGATGCCGAAGCAGGGAAAACGGTTCTGAGCACTACGGATCCCAAGACAGGATTGCCTGTCATATCTCTTTACGGCAAAAAGAAGAAACCTTCACCGGGTGATCTTGCCGGCATCGACATCATGGTGTTCGATATTCAGGATGCCGGCGCCAGGTTCTATACCTATATTTCCACGCTGCATTATGTAATGGAAGCATGTGCTGAAGCAGACATTCCTTTGCTGGTGCTAGACCGCCCCAACCCCAACGGGCACTATGTGGATGGTCCGGTATTGCAGCCAGCCTTCTCCTCTTTTATCGGGATGCATCCGGTGGCACTCGTTCACGGTTTGACCATAGCCGAATATGCCCGCATGATCAATGGAGAAGGGTGGTTAGCAGGTGGGATACAGTGCGATCTGACCTGTATCGGGATGAAAAACTATTCCCATCGGTCGGTGTATCATCTTCCCTTGCCTCCCTCCCCAAACCTTCAGGATGAGGATGCAATATACCTTTATCCCTCCATCGGCCTTCTCGAAGGTACGGTTGCATCGGTGGGACGCGGCACAGATTATCCTTTCCGGCTGATTGGCCACCCGGAAGTTACCACTGGTGATACATCCTTTGTCCCTGAAAGCATTCCGGGGAAAAGCGAGAACCCGAAATGGCTGGGGCAGCAATGTTATGGGTGGAAACTTAATGGAACCTATCCTGATGGTTCACCGCTCACTGACTCACTGGACCTCACCTGGCTGATCCGTCTTTACAACGAAACAGGAAAAGGAAAAGCCTTTTTTACCTCCTCTTTCGACCTGCTCGCCGGAACCGATCAGCTCAGGGAACAAATCCTGGAAGGCAGGAGCATTCCTGAGATCATGGCAACCTGGCAGGATGACCTGACACGATTTAAAGAGGTTCGCTCAAAATATCTCTTGTATCCTTAAGAAAATCAATCCATGGGTTCAAAAGCAAAACGTCCGGGAATAAAACGGAAACAGACGGTAATAAAGACCACCAAAGCACCCGATGGTGGCATGCCCATCAGGATGGCGAAACAGCCAGCCCTGTTCAAACCGGCGCTTGAAGCGCTGATCATCACCCTTTTCGCAATCGGCGTATATATCAATACGCTCAACCATGGATTTGTGCTGGATGACATGATGATGATCACCCATAATGAATTTACAAAAGAGGGTTTCGATGGGTTGGGGAAGATCCTGACCAATGATGCTTTCACAGGTTTTCACGGTGAGAATAAAAACCTGCTTCCGGGCGGCAGGTACCGTCCCTTGTCCCAATTGATGTTTGCCGTGGAATATGGGATCTTCGGGGAAAACCCGTTTCCGGGACACCTGGTCAATATCCTGCTCTATGCACTGGCTTGTATGCTCCTGTACAAGGCTCTTGTGCTTCTGTTTGAAACGAAGCCACAACAATTATGGCGTTTTTCCCTACCCTTCATCATTACCCTGCTCTTTGCCCTGCATCCGCTCCACACCGAATCGGTTGCCAATATCAAAGGAAGGGATGAGATCCTGACCCTGGCAGGCTTTGCACTGCTGTCGGCCTTTGCACTGCGTTACCGCTCATTGGTCGGTTGGAGGTATCTGTTGGGTATCGTGATGGTATTTTTCCTCTCCATGCTTGCCAAGGAGAGCTCCCTCACCTTCCTCGCGGCCATTCCCCTGTTGATGTGGTACCGCCATCAGGAATTCAGCCGCTCTATGCTCCATGTTTTCCTTGCGATGCTGGGAGGTCTTGCCCTGTATCTGACGTTGCGGATCGGGGTGATCGGTATACCAAAGGGCGCCGTCTCCAATACTGAACTACTGAATGATCCATTCCTCCTGGCAACCGGCTCTGAACGTATCGCCACCCTCTTCTATACCTGGCTGAAATACCTTCAGCTGATCCTTTTCCCGCATCCCCTTACCCATGACTACTATCCCTGGCATATCGCCTACAAGAGCTTTTCCCATCCGGCAGTGATCCTCTTCATCATCCTGTTTGCAGGTCTCGCTTTGTATGTGTTCAGGAAGTTACGCAAACCAGATATCATAGCTGCCGGGATCCTGCTGTTTGCCATCCTGTTTTCAAGCCAGTCAAACCTGCTGGTGAACATCGGATCATTCATGAACGAACGTTTTGTCTTCATTGCCCTCCTTGGCATCCTGTTCATCCTTGCCTGGCTCCTGGTGAAATGGCTGCCCCGGGTACTGAAGGGAGATATGAGCCTGTCCCTGGTCATACTTGGTCTGATCGTGGCAGGTTATACCCTGGCGACAGTGAAGAGGAATCAGGCCTGGAAGGATGATTTCACCCTCTTTACTACCGATGTGAAGGTCTCTGCAAACAGCGCCAAGGTTAATGTTTCCGCCGGTGGCTCATTACTCGAACGGGCCATGAAAATGGAAGATGTGGCGCTGAAGAAATCGATGCTGGAAGAAGCCATTACCTATTTGAGAAAAGGCACTGAATTACATCCCAGGTATGTGCAGGGGCAGATACTGCTCGGAAATGCTGAGATGTCCAGGAATCATTTCATCGCTTCTATGGATGCCTATGAAGCCTGCCTTAAGATGAACCCTGCTATGGAAGATGTGGTGAATAATGCCGGTGTACTGGGACGAAGAGCCTTTCAGTCGAAAGATTACCCATCCACGGAAGAGATCTACCGGCGCTTGCTGAAGTATCAGCCGGGGAACATGGAATTTGCTTCCGGTTATGCGGAAGCGCTCCTCTACAACAGGAAGTTTGATGAGGTCCAACCCATTCTCGATTCCCTCATGATACTGGATCCGGACAACAGCAACCTCAATCACCTGATGGGTCAGCTTTGGGGCAGGTATAAAGCTTTCATACCGGGCATCCCAAGGGATTTACATCTTCAGTACCTGGGGAAAGCCAGAAGTTATCTCCTGAAAGCAGTGGAAGGCGAGCCTGAAAACTATGGTATTCTTGAGAACCTTGCCATCGTCCATGGTTTGTCCGGGGATCTGCCCAAAGCCCTGTCCCTCTTTCATGAAGCCCTGGAAATGATGATTAAGAAGGAGAAGGCACATAGCGGTGATCCCCTTTCCAAACGTCTTTTCCGGGAAAATATGTACCGTCTGTATCGCAACATCGGTGACACTTACGGTAATTTAGGTGATGAAGTGAACCTGCTGAAAAATTATGAGGAAGCCTATAAGAACAATCCGGATGATGGTGTTCTAGTGAGCACCATGAGCAAGGTGTATTACAGGAGAGGTAACCGCGACAGGGGCATTGAGTTGCTCAGGGATTACCTTGTGCGGCATCCTGAAGATCAGCAGGTATTATCGCTTTTACAGCAGATTCAGGGTCAGATCACACGGCCCGGGTAAATCCTGAGGGCTTCGTTCAGCACGATCATGGCGCTTTTCAGGTCCTCAACCTTCAGCACATAGGAGATGCGTACTTCGTTGTATCCTTTCCCCTTGGTGGCATAGAAGCCCGTTGCAGGGGCAAGCATAACCGTCTGGTTCTGGTAGTTGAAATCCTCCAGGAGCCATTGACAGAAGCGGTCGGCATTATCAATGGGCAACCTGGCCACCACGTAAAACGCCCCTTTCGGGTTAGGGCAGTAAGCCCCGTCCATTTTGTTGATCTCTTTTACCACAACATTACGGCGTGCCAGGTATTCATCCAGTACCATACTGAAATAACTGGCCGGCGTGTCCACTGCTGCCTCTGCTGCCACCTGCCCCAGGGTGGGGGGACTTAGCCGCGCCTGGGCAAACTTGAGCGCTGTTGCAAGGATTGCCTTGTTTCTGGTGACCAGGTTCCCGACACGTAATCCACAGGCAGAATAACGCTTGGATACCGAGTCGATCATCACGATATGCTCCTCAAGCCCCTTCAAATGCATGACCGACTCATGCTTAAGGCCATCGTAGGTAAACTCCCTGTAAACTTCGTCGGCAAAGAGATAGAGATCGTACTTCAGCACCAGTTCCCGTAACACCTCCAGTTCTTCCCTGCTGTAAAGATATCCGGTTGGATTGTTCGGGTTGCAGATAAGGATTGCCTTGGTGCGGGGAGTAATGGCTTTTTCGAAATCAGCGATGGGGGGGAGTGAAAATCCTGTTTCGATGGATGAACTGATGGGGACAATTTCGACGCCCGCATTGACGGCAAAACCGATGTAATTGGCATAGAAAGGTTCAGGGATAATGATCTCATCACCCGGATCGATGCAACTCTGCATCGCGAACAGGATCACTTCAGAAGCGCCTGCCCCGATAATAATCTCGTCAGGTGAAACCTCTATCCCAACCCGTTGATAATACTCAGCAAGCTTGCGGCGATAGGAGAGGATACCTGCAGAATGGCTGTATTCAATCGTCTTCAGATGGAAATTGTGTACCGCCTGTAATGCTATCGCAGGCGTTTCGATGTCAGGCTGGCCAATGTTGAGGTGATAGACTTTGATCCCTCTGCTTTTCGCTTTTTCAGCATAAGGCACCAGTTTGCGGATGGGCGATTCGGGCATAACCTGCCCTTTTTTTGATATAGTTGGCATGATGGTATGAATTAATAAAAAATCCCGACAAAGTTGTCGGGACAAAGATTCAAAATAATTTGCAACTAACCTAATATTATCATTTGGTAGTGGGTGCAGAAGGATTGGCAGGATTGACCGGTGTTCCGGGCTGTTCCTTGACCACATTGCCCTTGATGGTAAGCCTGAGGCTCGCCGGGTTGGCATTGGTGGTAACCGTGATGCCTTTGCTGAAGTACCCCACACGGCTGTTGTCGTACTGAACGGTAATCTTTCCGCTTTCTCCCGGCAGGATCGGCTCCTGTGTGTAATTTGGCGTGGTGCAGCCGCAATCGGCACGCACACCCGTAATGATCAGAGGTTCATCACCTGTGTTGGTAAACTTGAATTCGCATTTACCCTCCTGGTTTCTGGGCTGACTCCAGTTTATCGTGCCCATATCGAAAACCAGTGTTTCAAAAGTGATGGCAGGTCCCTTGGTGTTCTGAGGCTGTTGTGCAAATGAGAAAAATGAAAATCCAAAAGCAGCAATGAGGATCGATGTGATGACTTTTTTCATGATATAGAAGTATTTTGATGTCCGGCAAAATTACCTATGCAGTAGCAGAAGCATGTTAATGCACTGATAAAAGATGTAAACAATATGTAAACACGGAGTCCGTCATTTTCCATTACTTTTGCATCCTCATTTTGAAGGAGGAACCGTGATGGAGAGTATTCGGAATATTGCGATCATTGCCCATGTCGATCATGGGAAAACCACCCTGGTGGACAGGATCCTTTACCAGGTGAAACTTTTCAGGCAGAACCAGGAGATGGGCGACCTGATTCTGGATTCCAACGACCTGGAACGGGAGCGCGGCATCACCATCCTGTCGAAGAATGTGTCGGTACGTTATAAGGGGTTCAAGATCAACATCATTGACACCCCCGGGCATGCCGATTTCGGGGGAGAGGTGGAACGGGTGCTGAACATGGCTGACGGGGTGCTGCTCCTGGTGGACGCCTTCGAAGGACCGATGCCCCAAACCCGGTTCGTGCTCCAGAAGGCCCTTGAATTAAACCTGAAACCGGTGGTGGTGATCAACAAGGTCGATAAGCTCAACTGTGATCCCGACGGTGTGCATGAGGCGGTTTTCGAGCTCATGTACAGCCTTGACGCTTCGGAGGACCAGCTGAATTTTCCGACGGTGTACGGTTCTTCAAAACAGGGATGGATGTCGGACCATTGGAAGAATGTCACGACCGACATCAGTTACCTGCTGGATGTGATCATTGACAAGATCCCTGCTCCCAGGGCGCTGCAGGGGCACCTGCAGATGCAGGTCAGTTCGCTGGACTACTCTTCGTACCAGGGGAGGATCGCCGTGGGCCGGGTGCACCGCGGCACAATCAAAGCCAACATGCCGGTGGCCGTGATCAAACGCGACGGTACATTAATCCATTCCGTGATCAGGGAGCTGTACCTGTTTGAGGGGCTGGGCAAAGAAAAAATCAAGACAGAAGTGCCGGCCGGGGAGATCGTGGCGCTCCTCGGCCCTGAAAATTTTGATATCGGGGATACCATTGCGGATCCGGAACATCCGGAGGCCCTGCTGCCGATTGCCGTTGACGAGCCCACCATGAGCATGCTGTTTACCATCAACACTTCCCCGTTCTTTGGCAAAGAAGGAAAATACGTGACATCCAGGCATCTGAGAGAACGGCTTTTCCGGGAGACCGAGAAAAACCTGGCCCTCAGGGTAGAAGAAACAGGCTCGCCTGAAAAGCTCCTGGTGTTTGGGCGCGGCATCCTGCACCTGTCCATCCTCATCGAAACCATGCGCCGCGAAGGGTATGAATTCCAGGTGGGACAGCCGAAGGTGATCCTCCGTGAGATCGAAGGGAAAAAATGCGAGCCGGTGGAGCTCCTCACCGTCCAGGTCCCCGAGGCATTCCAGGGCAGGGTGATCGAGCATGTGACCCGCCGTAAGGGGGACTTCCAGGATATGGTCCATAAGTCCGACCGGGTGATCCTCGGGTTCAGTATCCCGTCGCGCGGGATGATCGGGCTGACCAACGCGCTGCTTACGGCCACGGAAGGGGAGGCGGTGATCGCCCACCGGTTCCATCACTATGAACCCTGGAAAGGGGAGATTGGCTCCAGGAGGAACGGCTCCCTGATCGCCCTGGAGCCGGGGACCGCCTTTGCCTATGCCCTCGATAAGCTGCAGGACCGGGGGTGCTTCTTCATCGAACCCAACGACGAAGTGTATGCCGGGCAGGTGGTGGGTGAAAACAGCCGCAGCGACGATATCATCGTGAATGTGACCAAATCGAAGAAGCTGACCAACATGAGGGCCAGCGGCGCCGACGACAAGATCCTGCTTTCCCCCGCCGTGAAGTTCTCGCTGGAGGAGGCGATGGAATACATCAAGGGCGACGAATACGTGGAGGTGACACCCCGGTCCATCCGTATCCGGAAGATCATCCTCGACGAACACGAACGGAAACGGGCAAAAATTTCATCCTTATCCTGATCTGACGGGCAGTTCATTGCCACGAAGAAGGTGCGGCTGCAATCCCTGACCCTGTCCGTGCATCAGTGGCATCAAACCGGTTCTGTGATGGCTACAAACCCTTGAGGGAAAAATTCATCGTTACGATCAGGCCACAGGACATGGGGCTCATCTTTAGGTCCCTTTTATCATAAGGAAAGGAATACCCTTGATTCAGCTCCTCATTCAGCTTTTTTAGACTGATCTGGTAAAACGGGAGCTGAAAATAGGGGATCAGGTCCAGGGTAAATTTCCTGCCCCCCATCGAGATCGGGAATTTCCAGGTTGTGGACAGGTAAAACGCATCCACTGGGGTTTTGTGGTCAGGCTCGATCAGGTTTGAACTGCGCATGGTTTTAATCCTGAATTGCTCGAAGGTCAGGTTGAACATTGGCCCCATCCTGAAGCGTTTCTCATGCAACAGGTTCCACCCAAAACCCATGGAAAACCCACTGTGGGATACCTTGATCTGCCTGTCGATGGATTTCATCAGGGTATCGGTGTAACTGGCAGTGCTGCGGGCACTGTGACTATGAAGGTCAAGGACTATGCTGAGCCTTTCATTGCCATATTTCATCCCAAGGTACAAGCCCTGAAGGATGGATGGGACCCCGAGAGTGTTGTTCATCGTGAAACCACCTGTGGAATAATGGTCGTTGAAATCGCCGACAAGGGTTTCCAGGGGAGAGGTCCTGAAAAGCTTGTCAATGCTCCATCCGGCAGCGAAATACATACCTTCCTGGGCATTGACCGATCCGGTGATCAGTGCGGCTGCCAGCAGGAATTGCAGGTATACTGATAATTTCATTTTGAAAGTTTTAGGGAATCATTCAGTGAGTTTGACCAGCATGTAGGTCTCAAAGGTGTGATCGTCATTCTCCCAGAACCTTACCATGATCTTCACCTTGCGGATCCGCTCATCCACCCCGTCACTGATGGCTGCCACCGTTCGTATGGTAAAGGAAGGCGTCTCCTCTGTCAGGTAATCCACGACCGATAATTCCCTGAGAAAAAAGCAACAGCTTGTTTTAATGCCATCTAGGTAGTCGTCAAAACTTTCAACCGAGGCATAGGCTTCCTCCTGTGTGGCAGGTTTGGCGATCAGCAAGGCGAACCTGTCCTGATCCACCCATCCCTTGCCGTACTTGCCGAATTCCTGCGTGTCGGCCCCATTGAATCCGTCAAGGGACGACAGGATCACCTGGTTGAGGGATGCTCCGAATTGCTGTTCAGGGGTTTGTTCCATACGCCTGACCACCGATATTCCGAATCCCTTAGTGAAACAGGCAGTATCGATCCGGTAATCCTTCTTCAGCAGTAAACGGACCGAGCCCGGTATGGAACGGTCAGGGCTGGACTCATAGTTCACCCAGATTTCCACAGCTTCTGTATAGTTAAATACATAGATATCGTCCCAAAGGCCGCTAGAAGTTCCAAATCGTGCGACCAGGTCTTTCATGGGCGTTGTGGCTGTGATCCCTGCAGGTAACCGGAACCTTTCAGGCTTGATGATGGCGACTTCGGCCACCTCTTCTTTAAGGTTGAGGGACAGTAAAAATCCCGCATCCGGATTTTTGTAGGTGAAGAAATCATATTGCAGCTGGTACCGGGAAATAAGGCCCTGAACCTTCTCATCACCGGATTTCAGCGACAGGTAGCAGAGGAGGCATTCCCCTTCGTCACATGCCATTGGAGTATCCGTAACATCACCCTGTGCAAATGAGCGCTCCGATGTATTGACCAGGAGGGCCAGGCAAAAGAGCAGTAGGAAAGTGTGTACTTTCATGTTTTCTGGTTTTAAGGAACCCGCAAGATACAACCATAAATCCCGTTTGTTACAGCAGTACTAAAAAAATATGGGTGGAGTTCAAGGGAGCTCTAAAACAGCCCCGAGAAGATATTTTTTCATGTTACTGGTGATCTCTTATCCTGATAAACGACTGGATAACAATAAACTTCATCCTGCAGGAAAAATTCATACAGAAGAAAAAGAAATACGACTTTTTTTTGCCGGATCAAAAAAGAGTGGTATTTTTGCCCCTCGTTTGAGCCGTTCTTATATTCCGGTCCGGTAGTTCAGCTTGGTTAGAATACATGCCTGTCACGCATGGGGTCGCGGGTTCGAGTCCCGTCCGGACCGCAAATGAAACAAATAAACCCCTGTAAAACAATACATTACAGGGGTTTGTTTGTTCTGGGGTAAGAATGAGGGTAAGAATACTCTTAAAGTCGGTGGTTTGGTCTTGTCGGCAACTGTTCTTCTTGATCGTTTAACGTGCGGTTCTATAGAGAGGGTTATCTATATGTCAGTATAAGGTCTTTAGTTCTTTTGATATGAATCTTCCGACCCGTATGCCCTGTTTGATGTTGAAAGGTGATTTTTCTTCGTATCTTTATTCTGTTAGTTCATGTTTTTTTCAGAGAACCCTTTTTGCAACCAAATTAAACTATGAAAAACAAAGTGAATACATTGATATTTCTTTGTGTAATTATCGGATCATTCATGGTAATAGAATTCAGTTGTAAAAAAGAAACTACGAGTAAACCTACCACAATAAAAGATGCTGACGGAAATGTATACACAACAGTTACCATTGGCACACAAACATGGATGGTGGAGAACCTGAAGGTCACTAAGTATAATGATGGCACTACAATTACTAATGTTATTGCTAATTCTGAATGGATAAAATTTATGTCTGGGGCTTACTGTTGGTACTCTAATGATATCAATTATTGTAATCCTTATGGTGCATTGTATAACTGGTATGCAGTAGGAACTGGTAAACTTTGTCCTAAAGGTTATCATGTGGCCACCCATATGGAATGGACGGCACTAATTGATAACATAGGTGGTTATAGTGTTGCCGGTGGAGCGCTGAAAGAAGCCGGTAACACCCATTGGCTCTGGGATAATGTAGGAGCCACCAATTCTAGTGGGTTTACTGCTGTTCCAGGTGGATATCGTTACGATGACAATGGAATGTACAGTGGTTGTGGGGTTTTTAGTTATTGGTGGTCTTCTTCAGCCGTTTCACAATCCATGGCTTGGAAAGCAAAAATGTCTTATTGTACAAATGAAGTATTATCCGGTACCACTTCTAAGGGAATGGGTTTCTCTGTGCGTTGCGTCAGGGATTAATGACTACTCAAAACCAGATTTTTGAGAGAGTTAATGCCATTCAGTTGACTTTACTAAAATGCATTTTGGATTGAAGACATACACTACGGATCAGAACGTGATTGTTTCCATTGCCAACTCTCAACGAAAACCCCGTTGTCAAAAATAGCATTTTTATGTTTTGGGTGTTACCCGTTCTGCAACTCTTCGGAATACCATACCATGTTGCCCACCTTGTCCCCGTTGTCCCCATTGTCCTCAAAAAATGTTTGCAAATTGTCACCGGGCGTTGTTTCTTTAGGCTACCGCGCATAGCTTTAGGGACGGTGGGGACAATGTGGACACTATGAATAATGGTACCTTGCTTTTATTGCTTCTTCTTTCTTTGCTCCAGTCTCACCCTGGTCATCCTTTCCCGAAGGCCTCCCTCTTCAATGAATTTCTTTTCTAATGATTGCAACTGTCTGGACAATAGATAGGTTGTGAATTTTATAAGACAGATAACGGAGTTCGCGCAAATGGCAGGATCCGTGTGTTCAAGGGCTGCCTCAAGCGATTTGTAGTTTGCGCCCGATAGGGTGCTTACTTGCTTAAACCTTTGTGCAAAAGGGTGGTCTTTGGTCCACAGCTCCATTTTGTTTGTCCTCAGGTAATCCTGGTAGTCGATCAGCAGCTCTTCGAGACTGGCCCGTGCCACATTGGTGAGCTTGATTTCTGTTTCTCTGGAGGTCGCTGATGCCATACTTGCCTCGGCTATGTTCTGTTTCCCGGAGCGGGCCGCCTGAACCATCTGCCCGACAGTGCGATCGTACCTGTGCAGAAAGCGTTTGGTAAACTGCACTGTTGCATCGTATATAATCTCTGATTTCTGGTAAGTAAGTAGGTTGCGGTAACCTCCGTGTTTGGGGAATATGCCTCCGGAACCTTCTGACTTGCTCATAGTTGACAATCTGTTGGTTTTTATACTACGGATCATAACGTGATTGCTTCCATTGCCAACGCTCAACGAAAACCCCGTTATCAAAAATAGCATTTTTATGTTTTGGGTGTTACCCGTTTCTGCAACTCTTCGGAATACCATACCATGCTGCCTACCCTGTCCCCTTTGTCCCCATCGTCCCCCAAAAATGGTTGCCAGGTGTTACCGGGCGTTATTCCTGGGGCTGTCGCGCATGGCTTTGGGGATGGTGGGGACAAAGGGGACACTCTGTAAAGTTAACCTAAAAACATCTCTTTGGGTAGTGAGCCTTGCGTGCAATTTAACACATCCACAGAAAGGTATTATACCCCACATCATCGACAAAGTGGACAATCCGGCTGGCGTGGTCTTCAAATCGGGCGAGGGCAATTCGGAGGAGGAGGGGTTGGGGCATGGGGAATATTTAGTTAATCCTTATCAATCCCATTTTTTCAATCCTGTTGAGATTTGCACAAATTCCAGAGCATAATAGTCTCGTTGAAGAAAGAGCCGGAAAAGCAAAAAAAATTTCTTGTTTTGTGATCCGCATCCATTTCTTCATGTTGTATGCGGAAGCTGCCAATAAGGTGTTGATTTTATCACCGATTTCTCCACTTAATCAGTTGATCCTTCCACCAGGGGATACCTCTCAAGTTTTTTGCACATCATCTCATCAATACTATTTTTCCGGGCCTCTCTTTTCAACGACATGCAAAACAAGCGTGTCGTTATAACCATGGGTGATGTTGTTTTTGTAAAGGAATAGAGTGTCCCGCTCTGTAACAGTGTAATCTTCAGGTATGCTGTCAATGGGAAAAAAACGAAAAGCCACATCAGGATTGGTGCTGATGACGACCAGTGTCGGGTGCTGCCCCGTAAAAATCTGCATGTTTTCGTTCCATGGTGGATGCCCTGAACCTTTGTAAAACCACCAGATCGGCAGGATATGTCCCTCCATGGCAAGTTGATGCGCATTATAACCGACGATCATCCTGGCACCTTTCGATGTTGCAAGTGCATCGATCCGCTGGTTCGCCTCAGGCAATGTATTGCCCGTATTCAAAAATCCCACATGGAAAAGAAGGTTCAAGACGATGAAATAGGAGAACAGGTGCTTCATCCTGAACCTGTAAATCAACAGGCAGGATAGTACTATAAAGACTGCAACGATTGAAACGATGACCATGGCGCTTCCCATACCCATCCCCATGATCTCCTGCCTTAACCCGGAAATCCTGTATCCCAGGAAGAGCTGGTACAACAGGGATTTGATCTGTATGAATGCAATGAGCAGGAAAAATATACAAAGCCCTATCCTCTCTATCGGCCTTAATTCCCTTTCGTGATATCGGTCAAAAATTAAAATCAGCAGTATATACAAAGGAAAGATAAAGTTGATCAGCCGTCGGTCCAGGCCAAATCCTCCGATCATGATGAGAAAAAGCAGGAATGTAATAAGGTAAATACCCAGGACTAACAGGGTCCTGTTTTCCCGGAGCAGAAATTTCCTGAAATAAGATTGTCTGAAAGAAATGAAAAAAACAGCCGACATCGGTATCAGGAGCAAAAAGAAACTGTTCGGGTATTTGAATATAGCTGCAAGGCCTTGTACATAATAGTGTGGATTCAGGAAATTAAAGAAGATCTCAAAGTTGAATCCGACATGATGTTGAAGAAGTTGATTGAATGACAGGAACCGTTCGGGTTCTGTCTTTATGAAATACAGGTTCAGAAGCAGATAGGGTACGATGCAGATGATAAAAAAGAACAACAGTTTGATGATGAGCTTTCCGGAAAACACTTTTTTCCCTTCCTCCCGGTAATCGAAAAAGAAGATCATCATCAGGAATCCGATCAGCCAGATGGAGGTTGTCTTTGAGAGGATGGCTCCATATAACAGCATGATCACGGCAATGATCGTATTACGCCGGTTGAGTTTATATCTGGTCAGGATCAGGAGGAGCAGGGACTGAAAGAATATTTCCATGGGAACCGGTGTCGCCCACTGGTAGTATAATTTATTGTCAAACAGGAGCAGAAAGGAAATGACATAGATCCAGAGGTATCGTTTGTTCCTGACGTGGGGTTTCAATATATAAAACAATACCATGGCGGTAAGAAGCAGGAAGAGGACAGAGACTACCCTGGCGCTCAGGAAAGAGATACCGAAAAGCCTGAACTGGAGGGTGAGAAGCTGGTTGTAGAGGGGCGCCCCGAAATAGGAAACCGACTGATCATCTGTGAGATATTTCCCATGAGACAGTTTGTTGATGGCATTCTGCACCCAATATCCTTCATCACCGTAATCACCGTATCTTTTCAGGATGGAGGGGTCCCCGTTAAGGTTCCACAAAAGGAAAAACAGCGCCAGGATGGCAAGTAAAAGCGGAAGGTACAATGCGCGGATGGATGAACTGTCAATGGGTAAAGCCCTGAAGCTTTTCATATCTTGATGATTAGGTTTAGCCTGGCCAAAAGAAGCATGAGCATAAAGGGGTTAGAATATAAGGTACATGAAAGAATGATACATCCATGGAAATAATCAGAAATGGCAACGTCAAAGATAAATGTCACTGCTGAATTATACAAGCGTGACAGGGAAGGATGATGCTGTCGTTGCTTTTTCGTAAGTTTGTCCTGGTTCACATGTAAACATTTTAAGCATTGATTTCAACATCCCGGACACCATCCTACATTACGCTCCTTGACATCAGCAAGGAGATACAGTCGTTGCTGCTTCATCAGATGAACCGTTATTACTGGATCAGGGCTGAGATTGCCAGGCTGGGTTATTACCGTCAGAGTGGTCATTGCTACCCCCAACTGGTGGAAAAGAAGGATAATCAGGTCCTGGCGGATATGAGGGCCACCATCTGGGCCAATGATTACCAGGCCATACAGCAGAAATTCGTTGCTGTCACCGGTGAACAGCTTGCAGAAGGGATGACGATTCTTTGTTACGCCCGTGTTAACTATCATCCTGTGTATGGGTTGTCTCTGCAGATCGCTGATGTGGATCCCTCGTTTACACTGGGTGAGATGGCTATGGAAAGAGTAAAGACCATACAGCGTCTGCGTGAGGAGGGGGTGTGGGACCGCAACAGGAGCCTGCAGATGCCCCATCTGCCGCAACGGCTGGCCGTTATCAGCGTAGAATCATCCAAAGGATATCAGGATTTCAGGAATATCATCGACCATAACAGCTGGGACTATGCTTTCTTCCACATGCTTTTTCCTGCATTGCTTCAAGGGGACAAAGCAGTTGAGTCAATCGGCAGGCAGCTTGACCTGGTTACCAGGGTATGTCGTCATTTCGATGCAGTGTTGATCATCAGGGGGGGTGGGGGAGATGTAGGATTGAATTGCTTCGATCACTATGAACTTGCAAAACGGGTGGCCTGCTTTCCCATACCGGTCATTACAGGGATCGGGCATTCAACCAACGAAACCATTGTTGAAATGGTCTCCCATACCAACAGCATTACCCCGACCGACGTTGCCTATTTGTTGATCCAGTATTTCCACAACTTTTCTGTAAAGCTGGAGGAATACAGGCGTAATATAGCCGAATGGCCTGCTGAGGTGATCCTCCAGGAAAAGCGCCACCTTGATGAAGCCACCCTCAGGGTGGCAGGCAGTGCCAGATTGTTTACAGGACGGAACCACACACAGCTTCAGCGCCTTGCCACCCTTATTACCATGACCCCACTGCAGAAAGTAAGGGGACACATGGAGCAGATTGGCCGTGTTCAGGAACAATTGCAGAAATCCCTCAAAATGCTGATGCAAAGGAAGAGGGATCGGATTGAAATGCATGAACAACATGTACGTCTGATGGACCCTGACCATGTGCTGAGCAGAGGTTACAGCATCACCAGGATAGGCGGCAAAGCCATCCGGGATGCATCATGCGTCAACACCGGCGACCGGCTGGATGTCACCCTGCACAAGGGATCTTTGGAAACCATCGTAAAAAAACGATCTATATGAGCAAAGAGAAAAAACCTGGTTACCAGGAAGCTTTTACAGAACTGGAGGCCATTGTCAAAGAAATTGACCAGGAGTCCATCAGCGTGGATGAACTTGCCGGCAAAGTGAAACGAGCCTCCTATCTGATCGGGATCTGCCGGGAAAAACTGAAATCCACTGAGGAGGATGTGCAGCAGATCCTCAAAGAGATCAATGAGTAATGCCCATTTCCTCTCCTGGCCTGATCCGGAAAGTACTGGGATTGTTATCAGGTATCATATTAAAAAGATAAGATGAAGAGACAGATGGCGTGTACCCTGCTTTGCCTGATGGGTTTGGTGCTTCTCCAGGGAAGGATGACAGGACAGGAGGTGCAGGAAAAGCTTGGGACAGGCTGGCGGCTGGAGTTAGCCAAAGGGCAGTGGATCGATGCTTCCGTGCCCGGATATGTGCATACCGATCTGATGGCTGCAGGCATCATCCGCGATCCGTTTTATGGTGCACAGGAGCAGGATGCTGCCTGGGTTGCTGAGCGGGCATGGAAGTATTCTCTAAACTTTGATGCAGGGCTGGTATACGGCAGCAGGAAGACAGACCTGGTATTTGACGGGCTTGACACCTATGCAGAGGTTTACCTGAACGGGAAAAAGATCGTGTCCGCCGACAACCAGTTTATCCGTTGGCGGTGCGATGTTACATCACTGCTGAAAAGAAAGGACAATCAGCTGGTTGTGGTTTTCAAACCTTTACATGAGGCAGAGGATTCCCTTCAGCAGCTTTATGGCCTTGCTCTTCCGGGCGGCAACCGGGTTTTTACCCGGAAAGGGCAATGGCAATACGGCTGGGATTGGGCCCCCTCGCTGCCATCCGTGGGCATCTGGAAAACAGTGCGGCTTGAGGGATATGATCGTTTCAGATGGGACGATGTGCAGATCGTGCAACATTTCGAAGGGAGCGAATTCCGTTCGGCCGAAGCAGTAATTACCATTGAAAGCTTTCAGGGGACTGAAATACAAGTGAGCGTCAGCCATTCCGACCTTTCATCCCAAAGTCAGGACTTTATCCTGCAAAAAGGTGTAAATCAAATTACTATACCGCTTCATTTCAATAAGGAGATCAGCTATTGGTGGCCGGCAGGGATGGGGGATCCGAATTTGTATACGCTGGATTACACCATATCGGATACATCAGGGATGATACTCATACAGCGCAGTGTGAAAACAGGTATCCGTCGTGTTGAACTGGTCAGGGATCCCGACTTGCTTGGAGAGTCATTCTATTTCCGGATAAACGGTATTCCGGTGTTTGCCAGGGGCGCCAACTGGATTCCGCCCGATCATTTTCCTTCCAGGATTTCGGAACAACATTACCGGGATATGCTTGATGAAGTTTCTTTCGCCGGGATGAACATGTTGCGGGTATGGGGTGGCGGCATCTATGAAGATGATATTTTTTATGATGAATGTGATCAAAGGGGCATCATGGTGTGGCAGGATTTCATGTTTGCCTGTGGCATGTACCCCGGCGATGACAGGATGCTGAAGAATATCGGAAAAGAGGCGGAATTTCAGGTGAAACGGCTTAGAAATCACCCGTCAGTGGTCTTGTGGTGCGGTAACAACGAGGTGAGTGAAGGGTGGCACCGATGGGGGTGGCCCGCTGATTACAGTGCCGCTGATTCAACCCGGGTATGGCATGATTACCTGAAGATATTCGAAGATCTTTTACCCCGGACGGTAACGGGATCAGCCCCGGGATTGCCTTATTGGCCATCATCCCCTTCGCTGGGCAGGGGCGACAGGAACCATGTTTTCAGGGGCGATGCCCATTACTGGGGCGTCTGGCATGATGCAGAACCCTTTGAGATGTTCAGGAAGAATGTGCCCCGGTTCATGAGCGAATTCGGGTTTCAGTCCTATCCGGTTATGAGCACCATCCGGAGATTTGCACCATCCGCTACCATGAGCCCCGGCACTGAAGTGATGAAGGTGCACCAGAAACATCCACGGGGGGATCAACTCATGGCGGAATACATGAAGGATTGGTTTCCGGAGCCTGAAAACTTTGAAAGATACGTTTATTACAGCCAGCTTATGCAGGCCGAAGGGATGGCCATCGGGATCCTTGCCCACCGCGAGGCTAAACCCTGGTGCATGGGATCACTCTACTGGCAATTCAACGACTGCTGGCCGGCCGTTTCCTGGTCGTCGGTTGATTATTTCGGGGAACGCAAAGCGATGCACTACAAAGTAAAAGAGGTTTTTGAACCTGTCGTTGCTACCGTGACCTTCACAGGCGACCAGGCACATTTGACGGTTATTAACGATGATCCGCAAATGGATAAGGTGAATTTCTTTTTCCAACTGAAAGACCATCATGGCCAGGATATTTATTCTGTCTATTTTCCAGACCTTGACGTGGATGTGAAAGGCAACACAACAACCTCATTCAAACTCCCTGAAGAGGTTGTCAGATCCTACAGTGAAAACAAACTCCTGTGCATCCTGACCCTGTCAGCAGAAGATCGGTTCATCTCCCAACGAGTTGTCCTGCCTGACAAACCGAAGAATATTCCTTTCGAAATCCCTGAGATCAGGTATAAAATCGAAAAAAGAGGTGAAAAATTCCTGATCACCTTCTGGTCCAATGTTTTTGTGTATGGTATGTATGTTACGGCTAAAGATGTCAAAGGAAGCTTCTCTGATAATTACTTCCCTGTTCTGCCCGGATCATTGAAAGCAGTTTGGTTTACCCCCGATGAACCTGTAAAATCAATGGATATCAGTTATATGCATTATTAACAGGTGCAGACCATTATCTGCGAAAATCCGTATTAATCCCTGGAAGCGCCCAGGAAGATCATAATGAAGTAGATCAGGGTGGCCAGGGAGGCGAGTGCTGCGATCACATAGGTATAGGCAGCCCACCTCAGCGCATCCTGTGCCTGTGGATGGGTCTGGTAGGTTGTGATCCCGCTGTTGTTGAGCCAGGCAAGGGCCCTCTGGCTGGCGTTGATCTCGACAGGAAGTGTAATCAGGCTGAAAAGAGTGGTAAGACCGAAAAGTACGATACCGGCAAGCAGAAGGTTGGGAAACACCTCAACCATAATGATGCCTGCCAGCAGTATCCACTGTACCCAACGCGATGCAAGGGAAACCACAGGTACCATGGCCGATCTGAATTTCAAAGGGGCATAGGCCTGGGCATGCTGGATGGCATGGCCGCTTTCATGGGCTGCCACTGCCGCCGCCGCAATGCTGTTGCCGTGATAAACATTCCTGCTCAGATTGACCGTTTTTTTCACCGGGTTGTAATGATCGGTGAGCTCACCCTCCACAGAGATCACCTCCACATCGTGAATGCCCGATTCATGCAACATCTTTTCCGCTACTTCCCGCCCTGTCAAGCCATAACTGACAGGTATCTTTGAATACTTCCGCATCCTCGACTTCAGCTGATTGCCGACAATCCAGCTTAATAGCATAAATCCACCGAAAATGATCCAATAGGTGTACATCGTGTTACTTTTTGCCTGTTACTTATTCCACTGCTTTGCCTGTGGCAAAGATCTGTATTTTTAAGAATCAACTTTTAACCTTGTAAACAATCGTGTAGCCATTATGTCAGACTGATTAACAATTTTTAAGAATCCTCTAAGGAGAAGTTATTGCGCAGCCCGTGTCTGTTTGACCATATACAATGACATAAAGCCCATTCTTTATTCAGAAAAGCGCTTAACTTCAAAGGTCAGATGATCCTTTCGGCTTTGTTTTGTTTCAGGTACAGCCTTATGATCTGGTGTGCATCCCTGTGATCAGGTCTGGCATTGATGTAACCCCTTAGCTCATCCTCATCATGGATGCAGTCATTGGCCGGAAAGAAACCATAGCCGCAATACCGGTTATTGTCAATTAATACCACCGACTTTTCATCCGGATTCCGGCCGCTGTCAATAATGAAAAAACTGTTTTTTCCATAACGCCATGGGGCGGTTGCTTCGGCTACCCGCAGATTATAGGTTTCGGGAGGCTCCTCCTGGATGCATGCCCCTTTGCAGCGTTGTATATGATATTGAAAACAAGTCCCCTTGGATTTGTATAATCCGCAGAGTTTCTGGCAGAGTTCATACTGCCCGGTGAGGGAGAAAAGAAAATCCCTTGCTTGTTTCTTGGTACTGAAGGTGGTCAGAGGAGTCTCATGGTTGTCGTTCCTGCGAATTCCAAGGGTGGTGTAACCCTGTTCATTTTCACCTGCAAAAATCCCCCATTGCAGCCACTTCCTGCGAAGCAACCTGTTAAACCGTGGTGTGTGCTTTTTTACCTCTTCCGATTCCATCAGAAGGGCAATGAGTTCACTTCCACAGATTTCATAACCAACATCATGGATCTGGTCTTGCATCTCCGAAGCACGTTTAGTGACCGGAGAAGAAAAATGTGACAACACACGTTCTTTGATATTGATACTTTTTCCAATGTAGATGATGCTCCCTTCTTCATTGTAGAAATAATACACCCCTGTTTTTTCCGGGAGGGAAGAAAGCTTTTCATCAGGGATATGCGTGCGAATCCCTCGTAAAGAAATGGTTTCAGGGTGTTTCTCAAGTTGCAGTAGTTGTTCAAATACTTTCACGGTAGCCCTGGCATCCCCAAATGCCCGGTGCCTGTTGTCGATCCTGATGTTAAGGGAATTACAAAGGTTTCCCAGACTGTAGCTTTTCAATCCGGGGAGGAGTTTCCTGCTTAGCCGTTTTGTGCACAAACATTGTCTCTCATAGTTGTAGAAAAGCCGCTGGAATTCTTCCCTTATAAAATGGTAATCAAAGTGTACGTTATGGGCTACAAAGATACAGTCACGGGTAATCTCCACAATTTCCCTCGCAATTTCACAAAACGTGGGTGCCATGGCTACCATGCTGTCGGAGATTCCGGTGAGTTCCCTGATGCGGTAGGGGATACGCATTTCAGGATTGACAAGGGTGATGAATTCATCGGTGATTTTTTCCCCGTCGTGTACCAGGATGGCCACTTCCGTGACCCTGTCACGCTTCGGGTTGAGGCCTGTGGTTTCTATGTCGATGATGGCGTATTTCATGGTTGCTAGGCGCTCTGCTTGAGGTTCGGCTGTTGAGGAGGCTTAGGTAACAAAACATCCTAAACATCCTGAACACATGATCATAGTTTCAATCTCGCCTGGATACCCTTCACATCTTTTCTCAACTGATTGATCGTGTCGATCAGTTCATCCTTCGGGGTGTTTGGATCAGGCATTTCCGAGCTGATGTAATGTACAAATTTCCATACCTCCTTAACCTGGCTTATATCAATGGCATAAGGTTCATATTCTTTATTCAGAGAGATCATTATGAGTTTTCCCTCTTTTTTAATTTGATTTTCAAGGATTTTAAACATGATTCCATCATCGAGGGTGAGCACGATATAGGGCATTCCGTCACGAATGGTATTCCAGTTCTGCACATACTCGCCGGTAACGAAGGAACCGTCGGGGATGGGAAGCATAGAATCCCCTCTGATCTGAAAGGTTCTGAATTTGCGGTCTCGAGGTAGAAAGGGAAGGTGAAAAGCCGGGAGAACGCGGATGAATTCGGGATCGGCAAAGCTGCGGGTATAACCCGCGCTGGCTTTCTCGTTCACCAGTTCAATGTTGTCCTCGTTCCCGGGATTTACAGTTGTTGCCAGGACACGGAGTTTGGCTCCGGTGATGAAAACATCGTAACCTCTTTCCAATTGTGATATCTGGCTCTCGGGCAAGGTTGAAAGGTCAACCTTCACAAGGGTATCGATAGCGATGTTGAAGTAATTGGAGAAAGCGATCATCGCTTCGATGCCGGGTTGAGCTACATTGTTTTCATACCCGCTTAAGGTAGGGCGTTTCATGCCCAGGGCAGAAGCTACGTCATCCTGTGTGCGCCCCCGGCGCTTACGGAGACATTTGATGTTGTTACTGAAATGCATGGTGTTTTATAAGGTTTATAATTCATGGTTTATCTTCACGCAACTTCCTGACCCATCTCAAACGCCGCAAAGCGGCACTCAACATTTTTTAACTTTTTCCTTGACAAAGATAATAAAAATGATTAAATTGTCAACAAAAAAATGATTATATTTTAATCACCGGGAAAGTTGAGGGGGTTTAGGATGTTTAGCGTCACGCTTGCAGCGTGACTGTTCAGATGTCTCAACAGCCGAGTCGCAGGCGAGGCGCTCAATCTCCTCAACACCCGAGCCGCAGGCGAGGCGCTACACATCGTAATATGTCTGAAAGAACCATCCTCCATCTCGATCTTGACACTTTTTTCGTGTCGGTGGAGCGGCTGGCAAACAGCCGGCTCAATGGTCTTCCCGTCATCGTCGGTGGTTTATCTGACCGTGGTGTTGTGGCAGGGTGCAGTTATGAAGCGCGGAAGTTCGGGATTCACTCGGCCATGCCGATGAAGATGGCGCGGATGCTTTGCGGGGATGCGATTTTCATACGCGGTGACATGGGGCTTTATTCCCAATACTCCCGCATGGTCACCGGCATCATTGCGGAGGAGGCCCCACTATACGAGAAGGCCTCCATCGACGAGCATTATCTCGACATCACCGGGATGGACCGTTTTTTCGGTTCCCTGAAGTGGGCAAAGGAGCTACGGCAGAAAATCATCCGCGAGACAGGGCTCCCCATCTCGCTGGGCCTATCGGTGAACAAAACGGTGTCAAAGATCGCCACGGGCGAGGCAAAACCCAACGGCGAACGGGAAGTGCCCTTACCACTGGTGCACGACTTTCTCGATCCCCTTCCCATCAGCCGTATGCCGATGATAGGGGAAAAAACCTTCACACTGCTCCGCTCCATGGGCATTGCCACCATCGGAACCCTGGGAGCCATCCCCCGGGAAATGGTGATGCAGGTGATGGGCAAAAATGGCGAAATGCTCTGGAAACGTGCCAATGGCATCGACCATACCCCCGTGAAACCCTACAGCGAACAAAAATCTATGAGCAAGGAATGCACTTTCGAAAATGATACCATCGACCTGGTGATGCTCAGGCAGGCACTCATACGCATGGTGGAAAAACTTGCCTTCCAGCTCCGGAACCAACAGAAACTCACCGGGTGCGTCACCGTAAAGATCCGCTACGCCAACTTCGACACCCATACCCTGCAGAAACAGATACCCTATACCTCCTTCGACCATATACTCATCCCCATCATAGGGGAACTTTTCGACCGCCTTTACCAGCGCCGTATGCTCATCCGCCTCATAGGGGTGAAGTTCAGCCAACTCGTGGGCGGCACCCAGCAACTGAGCATCTTCGAAGATACCCCCGAAATGATCAGCCTCTACCAGGCCCTCGACAGGATGCGGAATAAATATGGACCCGGAGCTGTGAAGAGAGCACTGGGAGTTAAGAGATAATTACTCATCTGATCCCCACCTTCGTCTGATGTTATACTGTCACTCATACTACAGCCTTCGCTACGGGACACTATCCCCGGAGCAACTGGTGCAGCATGCCGGGAGCCTGGGGCATAAGGTCATGCTGCTTACAGACATCAACAACAGCAGCGCCTTTCCTGAATTTGTAAAAGCATGCGGACAGGAGGGGGTGACACCGGTTTGCGGTATCGAATTCCGGAGGGAAAGGCAATACCTGTGGAGCGGTATTGCACGTAACAACGAAGGGATGCGCGAGCTGAACGAGTTTCTCAGCGAACACAACATCCATAACCTCCCATTGCCTGAGAGAGCACCCGCGTTCCCGAATGCCTTTGTGGTATATCCTTTCAGTGCCCTTAATCATATCACCTCACTGCGTGCAAACGAATACATCGGGATCACACCCGGGGAGATCCGGAGGAATCTCCTCTCACTGAACAGAAAAAACAGGGAACGTTTCCTCCTCAGGGTACCGGTTTCATTTGCCTCGCAACAAGAGTATGAGGTTCATCGCAACCTCCGTGCAGTGGATCTTAACACCCTCATCACAAAACTCACTCCAGCCGATATGGCTTCCCCTTCCGAAATCTTTATGCCACCGGATGTCCTTCACGGTTTTTGTAAGGATGCCCCCTGGCTGGAAGAGAATGCCATCCACCTGATGGGTTCCTGCAGCATCAGCATCGATTTCAGCACCATTAAGAACAGGAAAACCTTCACCGGTAATCGCTATGATGACAAGCTTCTGCTGGAAAAACTGGCCATGGATGGCCTGAAATGCCGCTACGGAACCCGCGACAAGGTTGCCAGGCAACGTGTCCTCAGTGAACTGGAAATCATTGACCGATTGGGCTTTGCATCCTATTTCCTGATCACCTGGGATATCGTCCGGTATTCGATTTCACGTGGGTTTTACCATGTAGGAAGGGGAAGCGGGGCCAACAGCGTAGTGGCCTACTGCCTGATGATCACCAACGTGGACCCAATTGAGCTGGACCTCTATTTCGAGCGTTTCCTCAACCCCCGCCGCTCGAGTCCCCCCGACTTCGACATCGACTACTCCTGGAAAGAACGTGACGAGGTGCAGGATTACATCTTCAAGCGTTACGGACACCGGCACACAGCCCTGTTGGGTGCCACTTCCACCTTTAAAGACAAGTCAGTGTACCGGGAACTGGGAAAAGTGTATGGGTTGCCAAAAGGGGAAATCGACAGCCTGGTGGAACACCCCGGGAATTCGGCAAACGACAACACCATCACCCGGAAGATCATCCGCCTGGCAGAAAAGATCGCCGATTTCCCCAACATCCGGAGTATCCATGCGGGAGGGATCATCGTTTCCGAGGAGCCCATCACCTGTTATACGGCACTGGATATGCCACCTAAGGGATTTCAGACCACCCAGTGGGATATGTATGTGGCTGAAGAACTGGGATACGAGAAATTCGACATCCTGAGCCAGCGTGGAATAGGGCACATCCGCGATGCAGCACGCTTCATCAAAGAGAACCGGGGTGTAACTGTGGATGTGCATGACATCCCCCGCTTCAAACGCGACCCTGCCGTTCGCAAGCAACTGATGGAGGGAGAATGCAACGGGTGCTTCTATATCGAAAGTCCGGCCATGCGTGGCTTGCTGAAAAAACTGCGATGCGACGACTACCTGTCGCTGGTGGCAGCCAGCTCCATCATCCGTCCCGGGGTGGCCAGGTCGGGGATGATGAAGGAATACATACGGAGGTTCCATAATCCGAAGGGATTCAGTCATATACACCCGGTAATGGAGGAACAACTCAAGGAAACCTACGGTGTCATGGTGTACCAGGAGGATGTGCTGAAAATATGCCACCATTTTGCCGGACTTGACCTGGGCGATGCTGACGTGCTGCGGCGTGCCATGAGTGGAAAGGGGAGAGGGAAGAAAGAATTTCGGATCATCGTGCAGAAGTTCTTCGATAACTGCAGGAAATCAGGTTACCCCGATGAGATCACACAGGAGGTGTGGCGCCAGATCGAATCGTTCGCCGGGTACTCCTTTTCTAAAGCCCATTCTGCCTCCTACGCGGTCGAAAGTTTTCAGAGCCTCTGGCTGAAGGTGCATTATCCGCTGGAATTTATGGTGGCCGTGATCAACAATTTCGGGGGATTTTACCGTACATGGGTGTATTTCAATGAGGCAAAACGATGGGGGGCAACCCTGGAGCTTCCATGTGTGAACCGTGGGAACTACCTTACGTGTATTGACGGCAGTGCGGTTTATGCCGGATTTGTTCATGTGGCCGGACTGGAAGAAAAATTCGCTAAACAAATGGTTCAGGAGCGGGAGGAACATGGGGAGTACCTCTCTCTGGAAGATTTTGTACAACGAATGAGCCCTGGGCCGGAGCAGCTTACCCTGTTGATCCGTGTGGGTGCCTTTCGCTTCACCGGGAAACAGAAAGCGCCTCTACTCTGGGAAAGCAGAATACTCGCAGGCAAAAAACAGGACACACAACAGGCAGAACGGCTTTTCCCTCTTGCCTCAAAACCATTTTCATTACCTTCCCTTGCGTATGATACGCTGGAAGATGCCTATGATGAACTGGAACTGCTCGGGTTTCCCCTTTCAATGTCATGGTTCGATATGCTGGATTCCCGATATCGTGGCGATGTCATGGCCCACGACCTGGCAAGCAGGGTAGGAAAGGAGGTGCGGATGCTCGGCAAACTTGTAACCATCAAATATGTGCGGACCGTGAAAAAGGAGATCATGCATTTTGCCGCTTTCATTGACAGCCGCGGCGAATTCTTCGATACTGTACATTTCCCCGATAGTCTGAAAACCAATCCCTTCAGGGGTGAAGGTATCTATCTTATCAAAGGGAAAGTGGTGGAGGAATTCGGTTTTCCTTCGGTCGAAGTTGTGAAGATGGCCAAAATGCCCCTGAAGGGAGATCCCAGAAGAGGCTGAAAGGTAGCACAATTCACCTCTCTCCACAATCCAATCGTGCCGTAGGTAAGATAAATCAATAAATGGAAATATAACAAAAAAAGAGGGCGCCTCCGATGAGACGCCCCCTTTCCATTGTAATCTGCAGGATTACTACTTGACAACCTTTGCAAGATCGCTTCCGGCTTTGAATTTAACGACCTTCTTGGCCTTGATGTTGATCTCCTTGCCAGTCTGCGGGTTGCGACCTTTCCTGGCTTTTCTTTCAGAGATACCGAAAGAACCGAAACCAACCAATGCAACTCTGTCACCTTTCTTAAGTGCTTTTGTAGTAGCACCAACAAAAGCATCGAGCGCCTTCTTGGCATCAGCCTTTGTCAATTTTGCCTGCGAAGCAATGGCTTCAATCAATTCTGCCTTGTTCATTTTCCTTTTTTTTTAATGACTACTGAAAAAGAATACTAAAAGCTTCGCAAATATAAGGCTATTATTGAAAAAAAGTCAAGTGTTTTATCCGAAAACCCTTGATTTTGTTAATAAATTGGGGGTTTTTGTTAATAAATAGGGCTGATTCCGTCGTTTATCAAGGATTTCCGACCGTTTTTACTGACCTGCTGATACCGGTTTCCACTCTTCGGTCAGGTGAAATCCCCTTAAAAAATCACCAACAGGCATCCTTTTTCGGTCTTTGAGCTGCACCTCGGTGAGTGAAAGGATGCCATCGGCAAGGGCTATCCGGAGAAAGGTTTTAGAGTCTGTCAGGAGACTTGGTTGGATATCTTTAGAAGGAAGACAAGTAAGTGATGATCTGAAAACCTTCAGTGTGATCCTGTCTCCTTCGGGATGGAGGAGGGTTGTGCTGGCCGCAGGTGAAGGGGATAGTCCACGGATCATGTTGTGTATCTCCATGGCCGGTTTCCTCCAGTCAATGACGCATTCCTCTCTTGTTATTTTCGGAGCGTTTTTCAGGACCATCCCGGAAGATATAACCTGTGGCCTTGGCTGAGCTTGCCCCGAAGCAATGAGATCAAGGGTTTCACTCACCAGCCGGGCACCGGAATTTTTCATCCTGTCATGCAATTCTCCTGAGGTCTCCTCTTTGCCAATATCAAGGCTGCTCTGTAGCAATATCCTCCCTGTGTCAATCCGGTGATCTATGAAGAAGGTGGTAAGCCCGGTAGTTATTTCTCCGTTCATGACTGCGCGCTGGATGGGAGCTGCACCACGGTACTGGGGCAGGAGGGAAGCATGCAGGTTAATGGTGCCGAGAGGCGGTAAAGACCAGACAACTTCAGGTAACATCCTGAATGCCACCACCACCATGATATCAGGTTGCAGTTGTTTCAGTGTTGCGATGAAAGCAGGGTCGGTGAGGTTGTCAGGTTGAAGGATCTTAAGTCCTTTTTCTTTAGCATACACCTTGACTTCACTGGGTAAAGGTCTTCTTCCTCTGCCGGCCGGCTTGTCGGGCGTGGTCACCACCGCCGCCACCTGATGCCTGCTTTGTATGATCTGCTCCAGGCTGCTTACGGCGAACGCCGGTGTTCCCAGGAATATGACACGCAAAGATGCTGAGGTGGCCTTCATGATGAAAAGGATCTTCTGTTCCTGATAATGAATGGCATCACTGCCACAGGGCATATACTTTCTCTATTCAAGGGTAGTTCTTAACTGAAGCATGGAAAGTACCGTTGCTGCTGCTTCAATCCCTTTGTTGCCATGACTGCCACCCGATCTTTCCCTGGCCTGATCCTCATTGTCGGTGGTAAGCACGCCAAAGCTAACCGGTGCGTTGTAATCCATTCCTGCCTTCATAATACCGCTGGCAACAGCATCTGCAATGAACTCAAAATGCCTCGTCTCCCCCTGGATAATGCAACCAAGGCAGATGACCCCGTCAACATCGGCATATTCAAGCAGGTACTGCGCAGCCAAAGGTAATTCAAAACTGCCCGGAACATCCGCCGTAATGATATTTTCTGGTTTGATGCCGGCTGAAAGAAGATGCTCCCGTGCACCCTCCAGCAATGCTAAGGTAATCTCCCTGTTCCATTGTGAAGTAACGATCCCAATCCTGAAATCATGTGGATCAGGAAGATGGATGTCAACTACATCAGAAAGATTCTGCTTTTTACCCATGATCCATTACCGGTTTTCCCCATACTGAATATACATCTCCATCCTGGCAATGTATTTATCAATCTGGTTTGTGCGGAATGTAGCAGGATACTCTTTTTTAATCCGGAGATACACATCAAGGGCTTTCTTCCAATCCTTCATGATTTCATAGGTAAGCCCGGCCCTCATCAGGAACTCCGGTGTAAGGAATTCATTGTTGGCTTTTTCTGCTGCTTCAAGGTAATAGCTGACTGCCTCTGCAGGCTTGTTCAACTCAAGACAGGCATCGCCCAACATCCTCAATGCACTGGGACCAACCATGGGATCCTTGGCTTTGAATTTCTTCAGCAACTTTATTGCTTCATCATACTGTCCCTGTTTCAGGTAAATGGCCCCGGCATAGAACCTGGCAAGGTTTCCGGAAGGTGTCCTTCCGTAATCATCAATGATGTCCAGAAAACCCAGGTTCAATCCATCACCGTTCAGGGCAAGATTCAGACTGTCTTTCTCAAAATACTTCTCGGCGATGAACATCTTCTCCTGTGCTTCACGGACATTGGGTAACCTGATAAGCCGCTGATAGCCGTAATATCCCCCGATGATCACCGCAATGGCTCCAAGAATGTATAAAATCACTTTCTGATTTTTTTCAAGGAACATTTCGGTTCTGCTTAAAACTTCCTCAACGGCCTGAATATTTTCCTGGGTTTTGTTAATGTTTTTCTTTGCCATCTTCTTCTGAAATTGAGGTGCAAAAATAGTGTTTTTGATGCAATCCACAACAGACCGATCTTTTTTTCAATACAGGAAGTGACGGCATCATGGCTGTCATTTGTGACAAGTGCCCTGCATTATCCTTTCAAGCCATTTTCGTAAGGAAACCGGTTCAGGATTGATCGCCCCAGGGTTATCTCGTCAGCATATTCCAGCTCATCCCCAATGGGAACCCCCCGTGCAATGGTAGTAACCGTCATCATCTCCCTCCTTATCTTCCGGTTTATGTAAAAAGAGGTAGTATCTCCCTCCACACTTGAATTCAGGGCAAGGATCACCTCCGTTACTTCCGGACTGGCTGCACGGCTGACAAGCGCTTCAATGGTCAGGTCTTCAGGGCTGATCCCTTCAACCGGTGATATAATCCCACCCAGCACATGATACAATCCCCTGTATTGCCCTGTCTGTTCAATGGCCATAACGTCACGGATATCCTGGACAACACAGATCTGGGCATGATCCCGCATAGGATCACTGCAGATACCACAAAGCAGATCATCAGAGATATTGTAGCAGAGGGCGCAGTAACAGATATCTTCCCGTAACCGGATAAGGGCATTCCCGAGAATGGCTACATCCTCCTCTTCCTGTTTCAGTATCCACAAGGCAAGCCTCAGGGCTGTCCTGTGCCCTATTCCGGGCATCTTTGAGAGTTCATCGACAGCCTGGTTCAGCAATCTGGATGGTGTCCTGTTCATGGATGGATTACTGCAGTTTGGTGATTTATCCTATTTTTGCGCAAAATTAACCATTTATTGGAATTATACATACCGTTTCCACCCCTTCTTCATGAGCTCCACCATCATTCTGATCATCATTTCCGCCTATACACTCCTGCTGTTTCTGGTGGCTTTTCTCTCGGCCAGGCGCTCTGATGAAGAGTCATTCTACATTGGCAACAGGGCCTCAAGATGGTATCTTGTGGCCTATGGCATGGTCGGCGCTTCGCTCTCGGGAGTTACGTTCATCTCCATACCGGGATATGTGGGCGATACCTCCTTTTCCTATATGGTGGTGGTTTTTGGATACCTTGTAGGGTATATTGTCATTGCCAATGTCCTGTTACCGGTGTATTACAGATTGCGCCTGACTTCGATCTACTCATATCTTCAGGAAAGATTCGGCATTGCCAGCTATAAGACAGGGGCATCTTTTTTTATCCTTTCCCGATTGATCGGCGCATCTTTTCGGGTATATATTGTTGTGAATGTGCTGTACCTGTTTGTATTCCGTAGCTGGGGGGTTCCCTTCTGGGCAGTTGTCGTTCTCTTTGTACTTCTGATCCTTCTTTATTCTATGAAAGGGGGCATTAAAACCATTGTCTGGACCGACACCCTCCAGACCACCTTTATGCTTGCTGCACTGGTTGTGTCTATAATCCTTCTGTCAAAAGGGTGGGAGGGAGGCCTGGGGGGATTAACCCGTGATGTGGCACAAAGCAGTTACAGTAAGATGTTTTTCTTCACCGAATGGAAAGATCGTTGCTATTTCCTGAAGCTCTTCTTTTCAGGGATGTTTATTACTATTGTGATGACTGGCCTGGATCAGGATATGATGCAGAAAAACCTGAGTTGCCGGACATACCGGGAATCACGGAAAAATATGTATTGGATGAGCGGTATATTACTACCCGTCAACCTCCTTTTCCTGTTTCTTGGAGCTACCCTCTACCTGTATGCGACTAAAACAGGTATGAACATGCCTGCCATGAGCGATGACCTCTTTCCGACAGTTGCGCTCAAATACCTGGGTGGATTTGCCGGTATCTCTTTCCTCATCGGACTTATTGCTGCCGCCTATTCCAGTGCTGACGGTACACTGACTGCCCTGACAACCTCCATTACCATCGACCTGCTTGGACTGCCCCGTATCGGGAACCTTACTGAGGAGAAGCGAAAAAATTACCGCCGGCTGATCCATGTGGGAGTTACCATCCTGGTGATTTTTACCATTATTATCTTTGAAGCAGTAAACGACAGAGCTGTCATTGAGAAACTGTTCGACATTGCCGGGTACACTTACGGCCCGCTGTTGGGTCTCTATGCCTTCGGCCTTTTTACACGTTATTCCATCCACGATAAAGCCGTGCCCGCCATCGCCATCCTATCCCCCTTCCTTGCCTACGGCGCAAAACTGATCCTGGAAAAAAACATACCCGGCTATAAAGTAGGGTTCGAAATCCTCATCATGAACGGCATTATCACCTTCGTGCTGCTAAACCTTTTCAGGCATTCCGGGAAAAATAACAATCCCTGAACAAATCAGGATTCTATCATGCCATATACCCCATTAAATCCACAAAGGATTGATCCATACCCAAAACCCTGCACCTCTCTGTTACCGTCTTATCTGCTTCAAGTGAATTCACGTCTCCCGTCCTATTATTTCTATCCCCTGTACCCTGTCCCCTGTCCCCTATCCCCTTACGCCCGCTAACACCTCTTCCCGCTCGAGAATATCCTTCAGCGTAATGTTCTTCATGATCTTCACCGTTTCATCCCGGATATCTTTTACATACGAACGGATGGCACAGGTTTTCTCATCCTTACAGTGCTGACATTTTTCATAATAACGATAAGTGGCGCAGGGTAGAAGCGCGATCGCCCCATCGAAATGGCGGATGATCTCCGCCATGTTTACCTCCTCCGGTTCCCGTCTCAACTGATACCCACCGCCTTTCCCCTTTTTACTGGAAAGAACACCTTCGGTTTTTAATTCCAATAAGATGGTTTCCAGAAATTTACGTGGTATTTTTTCCGAATCCGCAATATCCCGGATGAGAAGTGGCCCTTTATCCCTTTCACGCGCGAGATACACCAGGGCATAGAGTGCGTATTGTGCCTTCTTGGATAACATATTGCAAAACTATTAAAATATTCAGGTTTACCATATGAAAACTTGCATTCTCATCCCCTTTGTTGTTACTTTGCAATTAAAACCCCTGCCATGAATCTGAAATATAGTTTTCTTCTTTTCCTCACAATCCCTGCGTTTTTTTATTCCTGTGGATTTTTATCCCCACCGGTAACTTCCACCGGAGAAATCCCTGCCTATGAAGTGATCGGCCGACAGGATTCACTCATATCCGACCGACCGGGCGGATTCTGGTATGCTCTGCCCAAAACCAGGCTCGATCTCACCATCACCATGAAGAAAACCGATCTGATCAAAGGCCCTTTTTCAGCTTACGCCGGTAAATATCTTGGAATTGATAATGTAATCAATACCAATACTGCCTACTGGCAGATAAGCGAAATAATGATCAAACCCGTTCCTGTCCCTGACCCGGACCATCTTTATTTTGTTGCACTGGGAAATCTGGATTCATCCTCTATACCGGTCTCTATGATGATGAATATCAGTAATATGGGATTACTCACCGGCAATAAGGCTTCGGAAGAATCACAGATGATCGAAAAGACATCCATCGTTCAACCGAAGTTCAGCTATTCATCCGTGTTTAAATACTACTCCGAAAACAATCTGTTTGAAACCGTTGATACCGTGGTGGAAAAGGTTTCGATGGATTCGGTTACCATTGAAAAGACCGTGTTGAAGACGAAAATGGTGGAGAAACCGCTTGAACAAAAAGCAAAAGAGGCATCCGATTATATCCACAAGCTGAAAGACCAGCGGATCAGTCTTCTGACCGGTTACCAGGAAATTCCGTATGACCCTGTCACCATGAAGTTCATGGCGGGTGAACTGGAACAGATGGAAAAAGAATATATCGAACTATTTACAGGCATTACGGTTGAGACAGCCTATCAGCAAACCTTCAGCATCACCCCTGAGCGCAAAGATGATTGTACCCCGATCCCTCTGACCAGGTTCTCAACCCAGGATGGTATCATATCCTTTGAAAGCCCGAAAGGTGAGATGGTGTTTGTGCAGGTTTGTTCGCAAGGGATCAGCGCATCCAAAACAGGGATTGTTGACCATCAACAGGGCAAATCCGGCAGTATCTCCAGCAGAGGATTTGTGTACCGAATTCCTGAATGGTCGCAGATATCTGTTTTCCTGGGCTCAAAAGTACAGAAGGAGGTAGAGCTGCCGGTTCCTCAGTTCGGCACCATCGACAGACTCCCGGGATATGTCACCCATTTCGTCATGGATCCCGAAACCGGTGCTGTCTTGCAGGTGCAATATCCCTGAATAAGAAATACATCATTGCTGAAATAAGTGATAGTTTAAGCTATATTGACCTCATCATAAAGCACAAAATACTGATTCATTATGGAAGGATCCCGAATGCTCTTTTTAAGTTTTTTCCTGATAACAGCTTTTTCGGGTCTTTATGCCCAGGTGACCGACATTGACGGAAACCAGTATCCGACCGTGATCATTGGCACACAGGAATGGATGGCAGAAAACCTCCGGACAGGAAGGTTGAACGATGAGACAGTGATTCCAGATATTATTTCACTTTCCAGCTGGATATCTACATCAGAACCGGCAACATGCTGGCACTACAATGATTCTGCGTTGCACCATTACCCATATGGCAGAATGTACAATGGTTTTGCTGCATTGCACCCAAGCCTGTGTCCGACAGGCTGGCATGTGCCGACATCGACAGAGTGGGACCAGATGGTAACTTTTCTTGGGGGAGTCAGTGTTGCCGGGGGAAAGCTTAAACATGCCGGTTTTCAGTACTGGGAACAACCCAATACCGGGGCGACCAATTCAAGTGGGTTTTCAGGACTTCCCGGCGGATTCAGGAGCAATGTAGACGGCAATTTTCAATACAAAGGATTCAGGGGAGGTTGGTATGTTACGGTTGCAGGAAATGACCTGGCATTCCGCTTCCTTAGCTGGGATCTGGAATCTGCAGGCAGTGGCGTGGTTCCGGCCAATGGAGGGTTAAGTATCCGGTGCATGAGAACGGCATCTCCTGTGCAAGAGCCGCCAGTTCATCTCCTTCCCTCTAAAATATATCCTAATCCGGCATCAGACTTTGTAACCATTTCATGGCCTGCCATCAAGAAAGGAAACATCTGCGAAACGATCGTTTCCGACAGGTTGGGTAGACAGATCAGGAGGGTTGCCCTCACGGAACAGGAAACAGAGATGGATGTCTCGGATTTGAAACCGGGTTTTTATCTGGTTTCGCTCTTAAGGGACGGTGCTGTGATTACATCGGCGAAACTGGTGGTTGCTGATTAGCCTTCAGCACTAAAAATTGCTTTGAGTGGCCAGAGCACATCGGGCATTAAAAAAGACTATCTATCATTATGAAATCTATTTAGATATGGAACGAAATACACCACTAACTGTAATTGCTGTGTTGTTTTCTGTTACCTTGATTCATATCTCATGCAAAAAAGAGGGCAATGATCTACCAACCCTTACAACCACCAAAGCAACTGAGGTTACATCTGAGGCAGCAATAACCGGAGGCAATATAACGTCAGAGGGTGTTTCTCCAGTCATTGACCGTGGTGTTTGCTGGGGGACATTGCCGAACCCAGATTTGACCGGAAATCATACACATAATGGAAAAGGGGACGGAAAATTTGTAAGTGTTTTATCAGGGCTTAAGCCCAGTACGACCTATTATGTCCGGGCATACGCTACTAATAGGGTAGGGGATGCATATGGAAAACAAATTGCTTGTACCACCGAATTGATTACCCTTGGCGTACCCTGTCCTGGCCTTCCCAATGTGAAAGACTACGACGGAAACGTATATAACACTGTTCAGATCGGCACCCAGTGCTGGATGAAGGAGAACCTTAAGACACGGCACTACAGCAATGGCATCCCAATTCCAAACATAACCGGCGATACTGAATGGGCGAGTCTTTCATCGGGTGCAAGGTGCTGGTACGGCAACGACTCCGCAACCTACGCTGCCATTTATGGTTCTTTATACAACTGGCGTGCGGTTAACCACCAGTATGGTCTATGCCCTTCAGGATGGCATGTGCCAACCGACCTTGAATGGCAATTATTGGAGTTATGCTTAGGTATGTCACCTTTGATGGCTAGTAATGTGGGACCTCGCGGAACTGATGAGGGTGGGAAAATGAAAGAAACCGGGATTTTCCACTGGGACAATCCCAATTATGGCGCTACAAACCTCAGTGGCTTCACTGCTCTCCCGGGTGGAAGCCGTGATTATCAGGATGGAAGTTTCGGTAACATCCGACAAGGTGGAAACTGGTGGGCTTCCATGGACCACCTGGGTTATTTTAATCCCTGGATGCGTCATATTAATTACTATTTCAGTGAGGTGTCAAGGGTAAATTTTGCTGATGAGCGATATGGGTTTTCAGTTCGTTGTCTCAGGGATCATGATGAATGAAAATGAAATAATATAATCAGTGAAAACCGCTGAAATCTGAGGTTAAAACCTTCCTGTTAACTGCCAGAAACATAGATTAACTCATCTTATACCACCCTGCCATGAAAACACGATGTCTTTTGTTGGCAATGCTTCTCTGCTACATCCTGCAACTGAACGCCCAGAACACCATCACGCTGACTTTCTCCGCGATACAGAATGGGCTCCACCAACCTCTTGACAGCATCAACATTGAAAACCTAACCCAGGGCGGGGATACCATGCTCCATGCCCCGGACACAGTGCTGGAACTCACCGATATCAGCAGCATTCATGACATGAATTCCGTAGATCATGCGGGATTGTGGCTTAATCCGGTATACCCCGGATACGGTGGAGCACCCCTTCAGGTGCGGCTGTCTCTTGCAAAACCGGAGCAGGTGACCTTACGCCTCTATGACGTTGCAGGACGTGAACATGCTGCTCTTACCGAAAGATTAATGGCAGGAGAACACTGCTTTCATGTGCATGCAGGTGTTGAAACCTTGCTGATTCTGTCGGCAGAAACCAGCCACCAACATAGTATCTGTAAAATTGTGTGTGTTGGGCAAAAAAATGAAGGTTGCCGGCTGGTATTTGCAGGCTCTAAGGGAAATTCAGTACTTGGGAAAAGTCAGAAAACCATATTCCCCTGGCTACCTGGCGACCACCTTAGATATACCGGCTTTGTCTCCGGTCTATCCGATACAATCATCGATAATCCCTCCCAATCAACCACCTATGCTTTTCAGATCCCTTATTCATTTTGTCCTCCCACGGTAACGGACACAAACGGGACCATATACAATACAGTTCAGATTGGGTATCAGTGCTGGCTCAGGGAGAATCTCAGGGTACGGCATTACAACACCGGGATTGGCATACCCAACGTCACGTTAGACAATTCATGGCAACTTCTTACGACCGGAGCCATGTGCTGGTACAACAACGACTCCGCCACCTATTACGCCATCTATGGTGCATTGTATAACTGGCATGCCGTTAACAGCGGTCAGCTTTGCCCGAAAGGTTGGCATGTCCCTTCCGATGATGAAGTGAAGACCATGGAGATGTACCTTGGAATGACCCAGGCACAGGCAGATTCCTTTGGTTGGCACGGTACCGATGAAGGGGGGAGATTGAAAGAAGCGGGAACGGCACATTGGAATCCTCCCAACATGGGGGCCACCAATGCCACCGGATTAACTGTATTGCCCGGAGGCTGCCGTTTCGGGAACGGCGGTTATTTCAACCACATTGGCAACTATGGGTATCTGTGGACAGCCACATTCTATTCTGCCCCGGATGCATGGATCCGGGAGTTTTCCTATAACTCCCAACGAATCAACAGGATCTATCCTTTTAAAACATTCGGCTTTTCGGTACGGTGCATAAAGGACAGCTGACGAATCTGTTTATTGCGCACCGAATTCACGAATAGTGTTTCCAGCATACACTCATTCGTGCATTCGTGGCCGGAAAAGCAAACAAGTTTGCGTCGCTTAAAAACACGAGATTTACCTTCGGTGAATCTTTAAGGGGGAGGCTATCAGATAAAACCCAGCAGCGCTTCGCGCTGACCGTTTTTTTTCTTTTCTGCTCCCGCAAAGAAGTTTGCGTCGCCGGAAAACACGAGATTTACCTTCGGTGAATCTTTAAAGGGGAGGCTATCAGATAAAACCCGCCAGCGCTTCGCGCTCACCGTTTTTTTGCTTTCCTGCTCCCGCAAACAAGTTTGCGTCGCTGGAAAACACGAGATTTACCTTCGGTGAATCTTTAAAGGGGAGGCTATCAGATAAA
>CAZZBS010000008.1:0-16476 GCA_964652685.1 uncultured Lentimicrobiaceae bacterium | reverse complement strand
GGAAAACACGAGATTTACCTTCGGTGAATCTTTAAAGGGGAGGCTATCAGATAAAACCCGCCAGCGCTTCGCGCTCACCGTTTTTTTGCTTTCCTGCTCCCGCAAACAAGTTTGCGTCGCTGGAAAAGCAAAAACCCGGTTTTGACCGGGTTTTATTTGTAGCGAGGACGGCAACAAAACATCACTTGAGATTGAAAGCAAAAGCATATAAAAAGCTAATAAACAGCTTGTAAATAGGTTTGCTATATCTTTTGTTTGGTCTGTTTTTTCCTATGTTTCTGCAATATTTGTTACTATTTTGTTACTGTTATTCAGATATTGTTTTACCTTTGCAATCAAAGGAAAGCAAAGGAATACTATACACAAGAAATGCAATTTTTGTTACTGTTACCACCAAAAATCTGAACCATGCCTGTATATCTGAGAAAAAAACAACTGAAAGAGAAAGGCCGGTACTACCTGGATATATACCACAATGGACACCGGAGGTATGAAATGTTGGATCTGTATCAGCTCAACAGCCGGCACCCAGTGGATGTGCTATCCAACCGGGAACACAAGGAACTGGCTGAAAAGATCAGAGCCAAAAGAGAACTGGAATTGACCAGCCATGAAAACGATATAAGGCCAAAGCACAAAGGAAACACCTACTTTTTGCAATTCTTTGAACAGTGGGTGAAAGATTACAGAAACAAGGATGTGAGGCTGGCAAAAGCCTGTTACAATCATTTTAAGAGGTTTGTTACTGAAAAGGGTATCGGTGCCAGGATCACCACCAAAGATGTAACCACAGAGCTGGCAAAGCAATTCAAAGGGTATCTGGATGAACACCTCAACGGAGAAACACCTTTCAACTATTTTGGTAAGTTTATAAAATTGTGCAATGATGCCACAGAGGCCGATCTGTTCAGGGTGAACCCATGCAAAGGAATCAAAAACAGCCGTTCTGAGGGCTTAAAAAAGGATATTCTGAGTATTGATGAGATCAAAGTTTTAAGAGATACTGAATGCATCCATAGTGAGGTAAAAAGGGCGTTTCTGTTCTGCCTGAATACAGGGTTGAGGTGGGTTGATGTGAAAGGGTTGAGGTGGAAACATATTGATGGTGATATGTTAAAACTGATGCAGGCAAAAACAGGGAAAGAGGTTATAATTTACCTGAATGATGCAGCCATGAACATCCTGGCCGATAGAGGGCAAAGAAATGACCTGGTTTTTATTCTGCCATCCTCAACCTATGCCGGGGCTATGCTAAAAAAGTGGGTTAAGGATACAGCTATTGATAAACATATCACCTGGCATTGTGCCAGGCACTCTTTTGCAGTGAATATTTTAACTCATGGTGCAGATGTGAAAACCGTTTCATCCCTGTTGGGGCATGCAGGATTGAAACATACTGAAAAATACACCAGGGTTGTTGATGATCTTAAAAGGAAAGCGGTGGCAAATATAAATTTCTGAGACCATGGAGAAAAAACATATTGGTAAATTTGGGGCAGAAGCCCGCCGGAGAATGAAAGAGGAGTTGTTAAAAGAGACAGAACATGTGAATCGGTCTGTTATAATTGATTATGGCCGAACAGAACAACCAGAAGCGTCAGGCAGTAAACAGAGAGGTTTTATCAATTCTCTTGTATGTGAAACAGAACACCTAAAAGCAAAGAGTATTGAAAACCCTATACAAAGGCTTAAAGTATTGCAAGACCTAAAAAACAAGGTTGATTATTATATTGCATCTGGCGATTGGACTGACCATAGAGATGGTAGAGATTTTTCTGAGATGCTGCGGCTTGATATAGAACGGATTAGCAAAACAAAAGCACCTGCCAATCAACCTAAGACCTCATACACCTGGTTAAACAACCCGAATGAGGAACTGCCAGAACTACATCAAAAAATGATTAAGGCCGGGTTAATTGCACCGGATACCGATCCAGAGAACTTCAAAAATGTTTTCAAAGGTCAACCATTGAATGAAGTTGATCCAATCCGGTGGGAAAAAGAACATAATTTACTTGCTTGGTTCATTAAAAAACTTTTTGGGTATATAGAAAAAGAAAAAAACCCATGGGATATTGCAAAGTACTGCTTCACATACTTTAGTCGTGAAGCGTCAGATTATATCCTTGCAGATAATTTAAGACAAGCTAATCAACGGCGTAAAGGTAACAGCAAACCCAAAAAGAGCTATTTGGTGGATGAATTGTTTAATCCCATTCAACAATGATAAAATGACTACTGTAGGCCTACAGTAGGCTATAATTATTTCATTATCTGTTTATTGTGTGATTATTTTTGCCCTGTTTAAACATCACAGGGCTTGCAAGTCCATTTCTTTAACTTAAAAATTTTTGAGATGGAAAAATTAAACCAAATCGATCAGCGGCTGGCAAAAATTGAAGCCATGCTGCTGATGCAGAAAACGGTATTCACATTTGATGAGGCTGCTGCATATACCGGTATCAGTAAAAGTTACCTGTATAAACTAACATCATCCGGTGGAATACCTTGTTACAAACCATCCGGCAAAATGCTATATTTCAACCGGGGTGAGCTGGATCAGTGGCTGATGCAGAACAGAAAGGCCACAAGTGAGGAACTGGAAACCAGAGCCAATACTATCCTGGCAGTGAAGGGGGGTAAAGCATGAATAAAATAGTCAAAGCTTACTACCTCTTTGAATGCCTGCCGGATGAAGTAAAACAAGCCTATGGTTTCAAGTCAAAAGCCCGGCGGGATTGCATTTTATTTGCTGATGAGGTGCCAGGTGGATACAGAGGCCTGGACTATTACACCAACAAAAAAGGGCAACTATGTCTCTATTTAACACCGGTGAAATCATTTGCCAATGCTGATTACAGACGACTGGCAGAATGGAGCCTGACGAACAACAGCATGAACCTAACCAGTATCTTTATTGAGGACACCGACTATCCACAGTATGGTTATGGTTATCCAAATGCCAACAGGATGTTATCCGGTGGAATGTTGAATCCTTTGTTCATTTACAGGCAGGATGCATACCTGTTCATTTCCAATCCGGATTACACTAAAATTGAACTGCTGGTATTGCCTGAGTGCAGAAATCTGATTACCGCATGTTATCAGCGGTTGATTGATGGGGATCTGGATGATGAGATACAGCGACTGAAAGACCAGACAAAAATCTATTTCAGGTATCATGCTGCCGATAGTGGTATATAGTAACCTGGTTTGATTGATGATTTTTGTCAATTATGTATGACACAGTTAATTTCAGGAGAGAGGTGGCCGGTGGTCAACTGCCGGCTATCCTCAAACGGTTGACCGGTATCAAAGAACATATACCTCACTCTGAACAAGGTAAAACATGCACCGGGTATCTGGATAACTACAAAGTAAGTGTATCAGAAGTGGGCATCTGGCTGAAAGGCAGCCTGGCAAAGTTTTATTTGGGTGACAATATCAGCACACTAACCAGATCAGATGCAGGCAGAGCCATTGAAAAGCTATCTGATACCATTGGTTTGCATATCAATAAGGCTAAAGTAACCAGGATTGATATAGGTGCAAATCTTTTAATGATTCATCAACCAGAGGCCTACTATCCATTTTTGATTGAATGCAGGCCTTATGATCGGAATCAAAAAAAAGGCAGTCTGTATTTTGAAATTCATAAACATAGAACCATGATCTTTTACAACAAGATCAAAGAGGCCACAGCCAAAGGGGTAAACATCCCTGAACCATTACAAGGTAAAAACCTACTGCGATATGAACTGAGGTTTGAGAAAAGGGTAAACCGGCAACTGAATTCTGATGTGACTACTGCCATGCTATCTGATGAAAAGTTTTATATTAAAATATTGAATCGGTGGTATGCAGAATACCAAAATATCAGTAAAAAGAGAGATGTATTTTTTAACAAAAAAAACATGAAATCACCAAAGGACTACTGGAAACAGAAAAATGGACAAGCTATACATATCATTGGTCTGGATGCAGCATTGAAAGAGGTGGATCAGCTCAAAGCCATGCAGACGTTTGCCAAGCCAGAATATTACAGCCGACTAAGGAGAGAGATCAGAGAACACTATACAGAGCAAGAAACCACAGAGCCGGTAGAGTTAATAAAAGAGCTTGATTTAAAGGTTCACAGGGCGATTAAGTTTTACCGGTAATATTTACAGAAGACATTAATAAAAAATGGCCGGGTCGGGTCGCATAACTGATGCCGGGGTTTGTGGTGGTGGTGGGGTGCTGTATAGTTAACCACATAGGCATAAATGAAAACCTGTATGATCGGGCAACACTGTAACATTTTTTATTATATCAATAGCCTCGTAAATCAATTAACACCCCATAGGTATTAACATAAGTCAATGCTAATTCAATTGCAGGACTTTTAAATGTTGAGTTAAAAAATTGGTAACTTGGATCTTGTCCTCTATCCTTAATTGTCACCTCACAAAAAGAACCGTTAGGAAAATTCTTGCTATTTAACTCGTTCTTTGTTTTATAATATCTTTGCTGTGTACAGCAAAATCCCTTTTCCTGATTGTCTTCAATGGTATATAATGAATCTAAACTACCCTTATATGGAAAAAATCTTAAAAGGAAGGTATCAAGACTTTTAATATCATCTTTCATCGTTTGTCTTTGAAAAGCATAATATTCAAATTCTTTATGTATCATATACAACTTATCTTCACAGAACGTAATCCTATCAACACTACTATTTTTACCCGGCAATATCCTTATAAAACTAGGGAATGAGGTGTTCTCATATGAAATCCAAGATTTATTAAGCGTTAATCCTAAATATTCAAAATATTGATCTTCTGTGTTATAAAGTGGAATAGATTGATTTCTATACTCAGGCCTATCACTGAATAGAACTAGCTTCTTGTCATTCCTTATTTGTCGAATAGCCTCAGCCATTGAAATATTGAAGTCAAACTCAAAAAGATCCTTCAGCTGATATTCTGATTGACCCTGAGCTGATGGATTAATATTGACGTGTATAGCCATTGCTGCGGTGAGCAAAACTAATACCAATGGAGATGCAATATATATGATTAACCGTTTCATAATTTTATATTTTAATTAGTTAAAAATTAGGTTTTTATAAAATCAGATTGTATTTTTCAAATCATATAACACCTTAACTGGAAAGCATTTCGCTAACGATCTAAAAAAATAGTTATCATGAAACAAATTTATGAAGAATTTTTTTTATCAATCTGCCTCTTAATGTACTTTCCCGTCTATGGGTCACCTCAACCACAAAACTGGACAAACTTAATAAAAAAAACACCTTAATCCCTTTTGCCCTAACCAACTGTTTATGTGTGTGTTTAAATAAATTCTGCCAACTCATACTAAAACGTTTTAGTATGTTAATTACATAGATAAAACACATACCACGCATGGAAAAACAGCATTATATAATACGATAATGCATAAAAGAGGTGTTTAATTAAAGCAGGTTAGAGATACCATGTTTATCCTGTTTTTGCTTTATGTCCCTTTAAGATAAATAGTTACTCTGGCATTACAGTTTAGCAATGTACTGAAAGGCAGAAAAAATTGCACGTTACTTACTTATTTAAGATAACTGTGAACACACACCCTCGGTTTTTTTTTAAACTCAAAGAACCAAACTTTTTGTCTAGCCAATGAAAATCTGACTTATTTTTGGGAATTAATGAATTTTTAAGAAGCATGAAAAGGAAACCAAGTTTTTTAATTTGCCTGTTATTGTTTGTAGGATTATTCTTGCTATTGGTAAATGGTTGCAAAAAAGATAAAACAGAAGGCAGTTTTAAAGATAAAAGGGATGGTAATGTTTACCGAACCGTTACCATAGGTAACCAAATTTGGATGGCTGAGAATTTAAGATACTTGCCCAGTGTAGTAGGGTCTGAAACCGGTTCATTTATAAAACCACACTATTATGTATATGGCTATCTTGGTGGTATAAGCGTAACCGATGCTAAAGCCACATCCAATTACACCACTTATGGTGTATTGTATAACTGGCCGGCAGCAATGGCAGGTTCAGCAAGTACTACATCCAATCCAAGCAATGTTCAGGGTGTATGCCCCAAAGGTTGGCATTTACCAAGCTGTACTGAGTGGACACAATTAACTGATTATTTGGGTGGTGAAAGCGTTGCTGGAAACAAACTAAAAGAAGCAGGTACAAATCACTGGACTAGCCCAAACATAGGTGCAACCAACGAAACAGGTTTTACAGCTCTTCCGGGTGGATGTGTCAGTGATAGTATGTTCCGGTATATTGACGGCATGGGTTACTGGTGGAGTGCTACTGAGGAGTATAATGGTCACGCCACGAGTTTGGGCATGTACTACGGTAATGGCGGGGCAGGCAAAGGTAGCTACCCTGAAATGTATGGCTTCTCTATTCGTTGCTTAAGGGATAATTAAAATTGTAAATGAGTCGTCTGTTAATCTCTAAAAAATAAGTATTGTAAACCCTGGAAAAAGTTAATGCTATTATAGCTGTCCTTAAAGACAGCAATAATCACCCGCTATTTATATATTTAAGATATCTATGAACACACACCCCCGGATTTGAAAAACCAAAAAGCATTGAATTGAAGGGGGGGGGCTAAAGTATGGTAACACCTGAAAAGCAACTGAAATATTGAAAGAAATCAAATTTTAAATTCCTTTTTCTTATTTTATGACTTAATTTTGACAAATTAAGATAAAACCAAACTGCTATAAGTAAATGCTACTGGACTTATAAACAACATCGAACAAATCTATCTATGTAAATATAAATCACAAAACAAATGAAAACACCACTAGTAATAAGCGTTTTATTTTGGTTACATATATGTTCTTATGGTCAAACAGCAGAAGATTATTTCAACAAGGGGTATGAAAAATATGAACTTGGTGACTACCAGGGAGCAATAGCTGACTTTACCAAGGCTATTGAAATCAACCCCCGGTATGCAGATGCATATTACAACAGAGGCGGTGCAAAAGGTAAACTCGCAGACTACCAGGGAGCGATAGCTGACTACACCAAAGCTATTGAGATTGACCCTCAGGATGCAGAGGCATATTACAACAGAGGCGGTGCAAAAGGTAAACTCGCAGACTACCAGGGAGCGATAGCTGACTACACCAAAGCTATTGAGATTGACCCTCAGGATGCATCTGCATATAACAACAGAGGATATTCAAAAGCAAACCTTGGTGACTATAGAGGGGCAATAGCTGACCATTCTAAGGCAATTGAGATCAATCCCCGGTATTCAGAGGCATATTACAACAGAGGGATTGCCAAGATAGTGATTGGTCAAAAAGACAGCGGTTGTCTGGATTTGAGTAAAGCAGGAGAATTAGGGCATGATCGTGCTTATGATGCCATAAGGAAATTTTGCCGGTAGTAAACCAGTCATTTTATACTCAAATACCGGTTGAGATTAGCCGGCCGTTTATCATCATTTCTGATGCTGTATTCCTTTCAATCTGCAATTCTTGTTACTATTTTGTTACCAGTAAAAAGTAATAAGCCTGTTAATCAATATATTAACAGGCTTATTTTGTAGCGAGGACGAGATTTGAACTCGTGACCTCCGGGTTATGAATCCGACGCTCTAACCACCTGAGCTACCTCGCCTTCTGAATTCGACTTCTCGTCGTTACCGACGAGACTACCTCGCCATGGCTACGGGGTGCAAATATAGGAATCTTTTTATTCTCTTTGCATGGTGATAGGGATTTTTGAGGATATAGGAGGATCAGGTTGCAAGGGTATAAGAGTATTTGATTTTAAGGAGATAGAAGAAAGGTCACAACAGAATGGGATTTGGTTTGTTAATCGGGTATGGATGTTTGGTGGCAGGAGGTTGTTACTTTTCTGATCCTGGGGGCAGTGGTCTGGTTCCTGGTAAAGCGGTATTTTTTCAGGAAAAAACCTGCCAGGGAAGCAGGTGAAGGTGCGTGTGGGCTTTGCAGCAGCGACTCCTGCAGCAGTTGTGCGGTGATGTATCTGAAGAGGGAGATAGAACTGAAAAGAGTAGAAAGGGATAGGGGCAAGGATCAGACGAAAAAAGAACCGATCCTGAAAACGAGGAAGGCAACAAGCCAGGCCAGGGATGTTGTGTAGAGGACACTGAAGATAGGCCATTTCCAGGTCCCTGTCTCTTTGCGTATGGCTGCTAACACCCCCACACAGGGGAAATAGATCAGGATGAACATCATAAAAGCAAAGGCAGTGAGAGGTGTGATCACCGGTTCTCCTGCCTTGGGGCCGGAAACATAGGTGTAGTCTTGAAGCTTGGTAATCAGGGAAGCACTTCCTCCCTCGGCCTTTTCTTTCGCTTCATACAACACACCCATCGTCCCTACAATCACCTCCTTGGCCATGATACCGGTCAACAGCGCAACGCTCATTTTCCAATCAAATCCCAGAGGGGCCATCACGGGATGAATGGCTTTCCCTAACCTGCCAATATAGGAATACTCCTGTAGCTCCGCATCACGCCTTGCTTTGAGCTGTTGGATTGCCTCTTCCGGATTTGGGCCAGATGTCAGGAATTCAACCGGTAAGGAGAATGAATCGCCGGCTTGTGCTTGCACGGCCTTTCCGGACGCCATCTCCTGCTCAAGTGTCTCTATCTTTGCATCATAATCGATCGGGAGATCCTTCTTCAGCGGGAAGTACCCCAGTGCCCAGATGATTACCGAGGCGATCAGAATCACCGAGGTGATCTTCTTGAGGTATTGCTCTGTCCGGTGCCACATATGCCGTAACATGGTCCTGACAGTGGGCATCCGGTAGGGGGGAAGCTCCATCACGAATGGAATATCATGCTTCCTGAACAGGATTTTCTGAAGCAGCAGGGCAGTAATCACGGCCATCAGAACCCCTATCAGGTAAATACCGAAAAGGATCGTCCCCTGGTTGGTTTTAAAGAATGCACTGATAAGCAGCACGTAAACAGGAAGGCGGGCGCTGCATGACATGAAGGGGTTGATGAGGATGGTGAGCAGCCGGTCCCGCCTGCTTTCGATGATACGGGTGGAAAGGATGGCCGGGACGTTGCAGCCAAAGCCCATCACCAGCGGGATGAAAGATTTTCCATGTAGCCCGATGCGATGCATGGCTTTATCCATAATAAAAACAGCCCTTGCCATGTAACCGATATCCTCCATAAAAGCGATCGCTATGTAAAGGATAATGATGTTGGGGAGGAAGATCAGTACCCCCCCCATCCCGCCGATAAGTCCGTCGATGAACAGGTCTTTCAGCATCCCTTCCGGCATCACGCTGTGCAGGAAACCGCTCAGAAGATCTACACCGGTTTCTATCCATGCCATGGGGTATTTTCCTACTTTAAAGGTGAGAAAGAAGGTAAACCACATGAACAGGATGAAAATCGGGATGCCCCAAATGCGGTGCGCAATGATATTGTCGATCAGGTGACTTTTACGTACCCTGCGGAAAGCCGCAGGTTTGTAGGTAACCCGGAGGGCGCCATCAATGAAACCATACCTCGCGTCGGTGATCTGGGTTTCCGTGTCTTCGTTGAATAGTTTTTCTAGATGACGGATGCCTTCATCCGAAAGGGTCATGATCGCTGCCCCGTTTTGCAGTTTTCTTATACGATCCTTTATGTCTTCATCCTTCTCAAGAAGTTTCAGGGCTATAAAACGGGGGGCAATGCGACTGGTCAGGGATGTATTCGCTTCAAAGTTAAGCAGCCCCTGTAACCGCGAGATCAGGTTTTCTATCTCGTGACCATAGTTGATATGGACATGCCGAAGCAAAGGTTCACGGTTTTCATGCACCTCAATGATCTTTCTGAACAGCTCGGTTATTCCTTTCCCCTTGGCGCCGACCGTAGGTACAAAGGGGATCCCTGTCATACTGCCCAGCATATCATAATCCAGTTCATTCCCGGCACGCTCCAGCTCGTCATACATGTTCATGGCCACCACCGTGCGGATGTCCATGTCGATCAACTGAGTGGTCAGATAAAGGTTGCGCTCTATGTTGGAGGTATCGATCACGTTAACCACTACATCGGGCATCACCTCCAGGATATGATCGCGGACATAGATTTCTTCCGGCGAATAGGCCGTCAGGGAATAGGTGCCCGGAAGATCAACCAGATTGAAGGTATATCCGTCGAGCTTATATTTTGCCTCTTTCGCGGCAATGGTGACGCCTCCATAGTTGCCGACCCGTTCCCGGGAATGTGATGCATAATTAAAGATGGTAGTCTTGCCGGAGTTTGGATTGCCAACAAAAGCAACGTTGATGTTCTTTGAGTGCGGAGTGATGGAGTTTCTGTATGTTTCGTTTTCTGCCAGGGAAGCCCTGTCTGTAGTCCTGTCGGTGTGTTCGGACTCCTCCTGCGCCACTTCGATCATCTTCGCTTCATCTCCTCGCAAACTCACTTCATAATCCATCAGTTCATATAAAATCGGATCACCCAGGGGGGCACGCCTGACCACCTTGACTTTCTTGCCGACAATAAATCCCATTTCGGTGATGCGCTTCCTGAATGCACCCCGCCCTTTTACCTTCTGGATGTATGCCTCAGCACCCGGATGCAGTTCAAAAAGGGTCATCATTGTTATTTAGATTGATTATGAATAATGAATGGCAAAGATAATCTTTTTACCATATAAAAGGCAGATTGATGCAGCCGGATGTTTTACATCCAATGATTATTCGCAAAGTTTCGGATATTCCAAGGTTGCCTTGGAGTGTCCAAGCTCTTTGGCCGCCAGCATGTCAAGGCAGGCACCATCACGGTCACCTCGTTCCGAACGGATGGCGCCCCGGTAATAGTGTGCGTCACCGGTTGGCCTCAGACTGATTGATTTATCGAAGTCAGCCAGTGCAAGGTCAAACCGTTTCAGTTCATAATAAATCAGTCCCCGTTGTTCATAAGTTTTGAAATATTCAGGATCTAGCTCGATGGCCCTTCTGAAATCCCTGAAAGCAGATGCCTCTCTTTTCAGTTTATGGTTGGCTATTCCACGATTCATGAAAGCTTGTGCACTCTTTTTATCATATACGATAGCACGCGAGAAGTCATCTTCAGCCTGCTTGTATTTCCGCAACCGCATATAACTGATCCCCCTGTTCATGTGTACCTCAGGATCTTTTGTCCGGTATTTCAGGATGAGGGGGGTGTAATAATCCACCGCTTTTTCGAACCGGTATAGGTCAAAAGCCAGTTTGCCTGCCCTGCTGTATATTTCCTCAGTATTTACTCCAAGTTGAATGGCCTTCTCATAATCGCTGATTGCATTGCGAAGCTTACCGGTCTCCTGCCACCCCATGGCACGGTAATAATAGGCCATCCCAAAGGCGGTATCGCGACGGATGGCTGCATCCTGGTCGCTGATGTTGGCCTCATAGTGCTGCATCATCTGGTGGATCCTTCCGCGGTTATGCCAAAGCATATTATCCTTTTCGTTGAGCTGCAGGGCCAGATTATAGTCCTCCAGTGCACCATGCAGTTCTTTCGTCTTTTCCCTGAGTGCGGCCCTTTCGGCATAAGCCTCGGCAAAAGTGGGAAAGCTTTTAATGGCCGCATCGAAATCCTCCCTGGCTTTCTTCAGCTCACCCTGTTCAGCATAATATTTCCCCCTGAAAAGCAACGCCTGATGATAATCCTTTTTCATGCTGATGGCCCGGTTGTAATCGGCCAGCGCCTCCTGGGGTTTGCCAAGGTTCATATAACACCGCCCACGCAGATAATAGGCCTCGTAATACTGCTTGTTCCGCTCCACCACCTTCGTGAAATCCACAATGGCATCCTTGTAATAACCGGTTTTAAATTTCTCCAGTCCCTTGTCGAACAACTTGCTGGTCTGCTGCGCTGAAAGGAACAGGGTCATAAACCCCAGGATAACGGGAAGCACGTGCTTGATTGCTTTCATGATCATGTCCTCCTGCTGCAAAGATAGGAAGAATCAACATGGTTCGGGATCTGCGATACATAGTGACCCAATAGGTATGTAATTACCTGACATCGTAACCTTTTCTGCTTGGTGGGTCAACCATTTTCCCGGATAGTCATTTTAAGTATCTTTGTATTGGGTAGGATGACTGAGAAACAACTGAAATGAAAATATCCCCTCAAATCAGCATTGAAGAACTTGTTGATCGTTTCCCGGTATCGGTCAGCATCCTGCGTGACCATCATCTCATCTGCATTATTTGCGGGGAACCGGTCTGGGGAACCCTGGAAGAACTGGCAAAAAGCAAAAATCTGAGTGATGAAGAGATTGAGATGATCATCCGGGATATTATGAAAGCACATAACCCGACACCCTAATGCTAAACCATACGACACCCTGATAAGCAGAAAATACAAGCTTTCATGGTGTTCTCATCTATCCTGAAAAGAATCCGGGTTGAAAATTTTTTATTTCAACATTCCATGTTTTTCCCGTTTATTTGTCCTGTCAATCATAAATCCATCTGATATGAATGCATCCGTCAAAACCTTCTCTGTCATCAGGTTTTTTTTGCTAAGCGCAGGTATAATCTGGTTTCTTCACTCATTCTCCCAGGACACAGTTGAAACGCAAGCCGACAAGGGCTATGTTTTCAAGGATCTGATCCGTTTGGAAGCCACGCCGGTGAAAAACCAGTACAGGTCGGGCACTTGCTGGAGTTTTGGCACGGTATCTCTGATTGAGTCAGAATTGCTCAGGATGGGAAAAGGGGAATTTGACCTTTCAGAGATGTTTATTGTACGGAATTCCTATGCTGAAAAGGCCGATCGTTATGTAAGACGCCATGGGACTGCGAATTTTGGAGCGGGTGGTGCTTTGCCCGATGCATTCATGGTGATGGCGAAATATGGTCTGGTGACCGAAGAAGTTTACAGCGGAAAGGTGATCGGCGAAGAGAACCATGTACACGGAGAACTCGACGAGGTACTGAAGGCCTATGTGGATGTCATCATTGAAAATCCGAATAAAAAGCTTACACCGGTATGGAAGGATGCCCTGAACAACCTTCTGGATGCCTACCTGGGTGTTGTACCGGAGGATTTCAAAATAAACAGGAAAACCTATACACCGCAGTCGTTTGTTGAAAATCTGGGCCTGAAATCGGAAGAATATGTCCAGATCACCTCTTTTACACATCATCCCTTCAATACATCCTTTACGCTTGAAATCCCTGATAACTGGAACCATGAAAAAGCATGGAATCTTCCACTGGATGAGATGATACAGGTCATTGACCATGCCCTCTCAAAGGGTTACTCTGTGGCCTGGGCAAGTGATGTCAGTGAGAAGGGGTTTTCGCACCGTAAAGGTATAGCCATCATTCCCGAAACTGATCCGGCAGAGATGGCAGGTATGGAACGCAGCAGGTGGGAGCAGATGACACAGAAGGAAAAGGATGACTTACTGTACAGCTTTGAGAAACCGGTGAAAGAGAAAAGAATCACGCAGGAAGAGCGGCAGAAAGCTTTCGACAATTACAGCACCACAGATGACCATGCAATGCATATTCTTGGAACTGCCCTCGACCAGACCGGATCGAAATATTACATTGTAAAAAATTCGTGGGGCACCGATAACAGTCCTTACGACGGATATATCTATGTTTCTGAATCCTACGTGCGTTATAAAACCATATCCATCATGCTTCACCGCGACGGGATACCCGACAACATTAAAAATGTTATAACCAAGCCATAATTTCTTTTTGATTTTAAACCATTGTTTTGCAATACAATAACCTGTTCATGTAATCCCCTCAAACCATAACCTCCACCTTTTGCCTTTATAACTTTTTTCTCATTACTATCTAACACTTATGAAACTCCTTCCTGTTACACTCCTCCTTGGGATCACTTCAGCCCTGTGCCAACCCTTTCAGATCGGCCACATCACATTCGACTACATCGATCCTTATCGGGGGAATCGTTTTGTGAATACAGAGATCTATTATCCGGCAGATATTGCAGGGGAAGATGTACCAGTTACCAGCCAGACGAGTCAGCCATTTCCTCTTATTGTGTTTGGCCATGGCTTCATGATGCCCTGGAACGCTTATGAAAACATATGGAGTGCCCTTGTACCTGAGGGATATATTATGGCATTTGCCACAACGGAAGGCTCCTTGGCACCATCCCATGAGGATTTTGGAAAAGATCTGGCATTTCTGATCAAAACCATCTCGGCAGAGGCAGGCATCCAGAGCACCCTTTTTTATCAACGGATCAGCTCAATGAACTGTGTGATGGGACACAGCATGGGTGGTGGGGCTGCCTATCTTGCAGCAGCAGAGGATCAGGCTATAACTGCCATTGCCACCCTTACACCAGCAGAAACCAATCCCTCCGCTAAAGCGGCTGCAGGATCTGTGGCTATTCCTGCGCTTATGTTTGCAGGCGGGAACGACTGCGTTACCCCTCCTTCATCGCACCAGATACCCATTTTCTACTCCCTGGCAAGCCCGTGCAGCTTCTTGATCAGCATTATCGGCGGAAGCCATTGCCAGATGGCAGAATACAACCTTTATTGCAGTCTGGGTGAATTAACCTGTATACCATCCCCTGCCATAACCCGTGCGAAACAACATGAAGTGATCAATCGCTACCTCATGCCCTGGCTCGCATTTCAGCTTAAAAACGATACCAGTGCCGGTGTCCATTTTGATTCTATCCTGAAAACCGATTCGGAGATCAATTATCATAAGAACTGTAACCTTGTGTCTGTTAAGGAAAATCAAGTCAATGATATATATCCTGTACGGATTTTTCCGAACCCTGCCGGAGAATGCCTCCATGTTACCTGCCAGTCAGATATGAAGGTTGTTGTTAAGTTTTACGACCTTTCCATGAGGGAAGTCTTTAAGACTGAAGTTGAGGGGGAAACCCTGATTCATTTGTCAGACCTTGCTGCCGGTCTCTACCTTTACACCTTGAACATGAAAGGAAAAACAATAATGCAGGGTAAGCTGATCAAAAATTAAGTTCCTCTTAATACATGATATTTTCCCTGATCGCGTTGAAGAATAATGCCGGTCCTTCGGAACAGATGGCCATGCGAAGCAAACCGGCAGCATCAAATGATTAAAGCCCCAGTAACTTCCACTGCCCATCAACCTTGATCAATTCACTGTCTTCTTCATTGATTTCACCATTTCCGAAGGTAACCTTATATTCGATATCAGCTTTGTTTCCATCTTCCGACAGCTTTTCTTCGAGTATCTCGATGCTTTTTATACCCTTCTTGTTTTTGATGGTTGCATTTACAATCCCCAGCATCCCCATGGTTTTTTCAGTCTCTTCATCTGTCATTACCGTACCATCTTCTTTGGCCATCATACTGATCACCTCTTCATATTTGCCATCTTCAATCTTTAAAAGGGCATCCTTGTATACATCTCCGGGTTTGCTTCCACCGCCCTTGCATCCGAAAGCAATAACAGTCAAAATCACAAAAATCAATCTTAATGTCTTCATAATAAATAATTTAATTAATAAATATTGAATTCCTACGATTTATGGATAGGTATATATGTTTTCAAAGCGATGATAACGGATTAAAGAAGAGGGCAAGATAATGGAAATTCCTGAAAAAAACACCCCAATTCGGTCAAAATTACTTTCGATGAGATCGATCCCTTCATGCATAAAAGCATTTCTGATCAGTTCGCTGCAATAAAGACGTGTTGTGTCACCAGCGTCATATCCATGATCGAATGTTGTTTTTCTGCTCAGGTTTTGAAAAACATAATGGTGTAATCGGGGAGTTTTGGCATCACATCCGAGGCAGGGGCGATAGAGGGCAAACTGCGTTGACTTATCCGGGTCAAGGAACGCTTTGACAGTTTCTTTACGGATGGTATCATTCCCTGTTTTTCCCGTGGAAGGTTCCATATGTACGATCCAGGCAGTGTCATTTTCAAACCAGACAATGCCAACATGTGAATATTCTCCCTGACGGTCAGCCATCATGACCATGAGGCTCTCGAAACTGCTCCCTCTTCTGTAGAGAAGGTCGCCTGTCTGAAGGGGGATTTCAGACAGGAAATGGTTGAGTGCATTTTTATAACGCATTTGGTGCAGTATCCCTTTGAAATCAATGATGATGAACAGGGTGCATATCAAGATGAGCCCGGAAATAAGGATCAGTATGCTTCTCATCCTAAAGCGGTTCCTGGGTTTTTGGGAAGAACAATTGGATGGGTTTTCCAGACAATCAGGATTCATCAACATGGGTTTATTTACAAATGTAGCTGTTTTTTCGTTTCAGGCTGGCTTGCCATGGCTGGGAGATCCTGTCGATGATCCTTTTTGCCTTTTGTACATCGAAGCCATCTGATGTCGTTGCTTGTCGATGTTGTTTGACAAAAAACTTTAATATTCGAAAATCTACCCTATATTTGCAGTCGCGATCCAAGAGGGCCCCGTAGCTCAACTGAATAGAGTATCTGACTACGGATCAGAAGGTTCCAGGTTTGAA
>CAZZBS010000007.1:0-121274 GCA_964652685.1 uncultured Lentimicrobiaceae bacterium | reverse complement strand
TCAATGAAATTTTTCAAATTTCATTTGGAAGTTAACACAGTATCTATCGACTATCGACCCATTCTTATCTCCCTTCAACATCTAATAACTTTGTATGTTTTTTAAAAGAACGCAGGATGAAATAGGTTGCCAGGCTGACGGGAAGGAGTACCTGCCATAGCGGGTCAAGAAAGGGTTTCTGGTTATAGGACCAGTGTTTCATGAAGTTGATCACCGAAAAACAGACAACAGCCAGGGCGAATCCCGTATATTCCCTTCGGAGAACATTTTTCCCGGAAAAAGTGAGCCCGGGTTTCCTGTATCCTTTGATGGCCGGGATGAAGGCCGGTGTCCGGGCAGCCCATGCCAGGAAATCCTCTCCGAACTTATTCCTGAGGAATGCCTCTTCGGCAAACATGATCCTCTCGTAATAGACCCAGAAAAATCCCCCGATCAGTACCAGCAGGAGGGTATGACCTGTGTAAAGCAGAAGCCCCAGCCACATGAGAAAGTTGCCAAGATATAACGGATGCCTGACAAGACTGTAAACACCGGTAGTGTTCAACTTTTCGGCAATCTGCCCCTGGTAGGTATTCCTTCCGGAGGTACCTTTGGGTGTATGTCCTATTGCCCAGGCCCTTATCCCTATGCCAAGCATCGATACGGCCAGGCAGACAAGAGACCATACAAGGTTCCGGAATGATACCCATTCATCTGTATCAAACCATATGACCAATAGAGCCGGTATAAACAACACCAGCGGGATCCAGCTTCTCCTTCTGAACAGCCAGTTTCCCGTCCTCTCAAATTCCTCATTCAAAGCCATTTATTCAGTATTTGGCAGTTGTGAAATGCTCGAAGCAACGTGCAAAGGTAAACATTTAGTACGATATAGGGGAGAGGTGAGAGGCGAGAGGCGAGAGGCGAGAGGCGAGAGGCGAGAGGCGAGAGGCGAGAGAGGAGAGGAGACAGGGGACAGGGGAGAGGGATACTCTTTGAGAGAAGGGGTAGAAGGTTTATCAGAAATGATTATCTTTACGGCTGATCATAATCAATATTATTAATACTGATGAGAAGAAATTCATTTAGCGATCTGAAGAGGGTGAGTGATATCATCAATAGCTGTCAGGCTTGTTATGTGGGTATGGTGGATGAAAAAAATCTTCCGTACGTGGTACCTTTCAATTTCGGTTTTGAGGACGGGGTGATCTACCTTCATTCGGCGGGCAGTGGCAAAAAGATCGATATCCTGAAGCAGCGCCCGGAGGTATGTGTTGCATTCAGCACGGACCACCAGCTGAAATTTGTCAATGAAGGGGTGGCATGCAGTTATGGGATGCGTTATCGGAGCGTCCTTGCTTATGGTAAGGTATTGTTTGTCGATGATCCGGATGAAAAACAAAGGATACTGAATATCATCATGAAACATTATACCGGGAGGGATGATTTCCGGTACAATATGCCGGCTGTCAATGATGTCTGTGTCTATCGGATTGAGGTAACGGAATTCACAGGGAAGGAATCAGGCTATTGATCTCAGGAACTTTTTCAGTATCAGCCATACGATCCATCCGCACAATACGCCAAAGGCAGCTCCGCACAACACATCACCCGGGTAATGGACGCCCAGGTAGATACGGCTGTAACCAACCACGGCTGCCCATATCATCAGCAGCCAGCCCAGCCAGGTATACTTTCTCCTGAAAGCCAAAGCCATCAGGGTAGCAAACCCGAAGGTATTGGCAGCATGGGAAGAAACAAATCCGTATAAACCGCCGCATCTCCCGTTCACCAGGTGAATCATTTCTGCGAGTGCAGGCTCATGGCATGGGCGCAGGCGCAGGAAAATATTCTTGAACAGATGTACCGATGCCAGGTCGGTAATGGCAAGTAAAACAAGGGCTGCCAGGATGTATTTCCATGACGTAGCCCTGAAATGCCAGATCAACATCACCAGTATCAGGGCATAAAGGGGTATCCAGGTCAGTTTTGCTGAAATGATCACCATGACCGGATCCAGTGACGGATGGTGCAGGCGGTTCAGAAACAGGAACAGTGCTGTATCCATCCTGATCAGGAACTCCATCATGGCCACACCTCCGTGTTAAGTGCATACCATAAAAGATCTTTCAGTTCGGTAAGACCGTTTTGTTGCACAGAAGAGATAAAAACAGCGGGTATGTCAGGTAGTTGCTTTTTGAGTGCCATTTTCATATCCACCTCCAGCAGGTCGCTCTTGGTTACGGCAAACACTCTCCGTTTGTCAAGCAGTTCCGGATTATACAGTCTGAGTTCCTGTAGGAGGATTTCATACTCTCTGACAGGATCGGCCGAATCGGCAGGGATCATAAAAAGCAGCACGGCGTTACGTTCGATATGCCTCAGGAACCGGAGGCCCAGCCCTTTACCCTCATGGGCCCCTTCGATGATACCCGGGATGTCGGCCATAACAAACGAGCGGTCGTCGCGATAACTGACCATGCCCAGGTTGGGTTGAAGGGTTGTGAAAGGATAGTCGGCTATTTTAGGTTTGGCGGCGCTGATCACACTGAGCAGCGTCGATTTACCCACATTGGGGAAACCCACCAGTCCCACATCAGCGAGGATCTTCAGTTCGAGGATTTTCCATCCTTCTATGCCCGGTTCACCAGGCTGGGCATACCTGGGTGTCTGGTTGGTGGCACTTTTAAAATGATCGTTGCCCAGTCCTCCCCTACCCCCTGACAACAGCACCACCTCCTCTTCATGCCGGGTAATCTCACATTCAACAGCGTTGGTCTCATCATCCCTTACAACCGTACCCAGAGGTACTTCAACGATGGCATCTTTTCCGTCGGCACCCGTCATACGGTTTTTGCTGCCAGATTCCCCGTTACCCGCGATGATATGTTTGGTATACCGCAAGTGCAGCAAAGTCCATAAGTTCCTGTTCCCCCGAAGGATCACATGTCCGCCCCGTCCGCCATCACCCCCGTCAGGCCCACCCTTTGGGTTGCTGCGACTCCGGTACAGATGGACTGAACCGGCCCCACCCCTGCCCGACCTGCAGTGCACCCTGATATAGTCCACAAAATTGCTGCTTCCTGAACTCATGATCACCCCTGCATCACCTGGTTCCATTTAACCGAAGGTTGATCTGCCTGCTGATCTCTTCATACACCTCAGGGATCGAAGACATCCCAGACACCTCGATCAACCGGCCGTTGCTCCTGTAATATTCCTTCAACGGCAGCGTCTCCTCCTCATAGGTTATCAAACGTTGCCTTACTATCTCTTCTGTATCATCTGACCGCCCTGAATCCATCGAACGGCCAATGATCCGTCGGTACAGCTCTTCCTGCTCCACCTCAAGGCTTATAACCAATGATACCGGCATCCCCTTGTCACCAAGCAACTGGTCCAGCAACTCAGCCTGTGTCACCGTACGCGGAAACCCATCGAAAATCAACCCTGGTTGCTTCTTATGCTTTGACGCTTCACTGAATAACTCCCGCACCACAATGTCATCAGGTACCAGGTAACCACGGTCGATATACTTCCTGATCACCTCGCCAATGACAGTCCCCTGATCAATCAGATTCCTGAGTATCTGCCCGGTTGAAAGGTGTATGAAATGGTAATCCATGGCAATTTTCGCCGACTGCGTGCCTTTCCCTGCACCTGGTGGACCAAAAAGAATGATATTAAACATAAACTTCTTTCTTTTAAAACCGATAAATCTAAAACATTTAACCTTCCGTGTAAGAAAACCCGATGTCGTTTTCTTCTATCAACAAAAGTATGAAAAGAAATCTTTTCATACAAAATGTATAATGCCGCGCCTGGACCATAGCGATATTCAGCAAAGATCCCTGATACTACCTGACAATAGTATAAATATCAGGATAGTTTCTTCCGAAACCGTTGTAATCGAGCCCATATCCCACAATGAAATCATTCGGTATGGAAAATCCGAGGTAATCGATACGGAAGTCCCCTTTGAAAGCATCCGGTTTGAACAGCAGCGCTGCTACACAAACCTCCTCAGGTTCATAGGCTGTCAGCTCCTTCAGTAGATTTTGCATGGTTATGCCTGTATCAATAATGTCCTCAACGATCACAATGCACCTGCCCCGGATTTGTTCATTCAGGCCGATCAGTTTGTTCACAACACCCGAGGTACCGGTTCCCTGATAGGAAGCAAGTTTTACAAAAGAGATCTCCAGGGGTATGGTCAGCGATTTCATCAGATCAGCGGCAAACATAAAAGCCCCGTTAAGAATTGCCAGCAACAACGGTTTCCTTCCGGCCAGGTCATCATTCATTCTCAGAGCAAGCTCCCTGATCCGGTGCTGGATTTCATCCGATGACAAGTAAGGTACAAAATGCCTGTCGTGAATTGTTATGGAGTTCATGATGGGTTATATGCATGGGAATACAGGCACAAACCTAATCATTTTTTAAAAATGAAAACGCATACTGATCTCATGCTGCAACATGTGTATTGATAACGGGGACAGAGCATATCAATAAAACCTTATCTTTGCTTCAACAACCATTAATTATGGAATCATCATGAAGCCAAAAGTAAGCATCATCATGGGCAGCACTTCCGATCTGGAGGTGATGTCAAAAGCAGCGCTCATCATGGATGAGTTTGAAATTCCTTTTGAGATGAACGCACTTTCAGCCCACCGGACACCGGAAAAAGTGGAAGCATTTGCTGCTTCAGCCAAAGCCCGCGGGATAAAAGTGATCATTGCCGGTGCGGGGATGGCAGCTCATCTGCCCGGAGTGATCGCCGCCCTGACACCTCTACCGGTAATCGGGGTGCCTATCAAAGCTTCGCTTGACGGTATGGATGCACTCCTTTCCATCGTACAGATGCCACCCGGGATACCTGTGGCTACCGTGGCAATCAACGGAGCCCAGAATGCCGGACTTCTGGCCGTTCAGATGATGGCCACTGGTGACGAAGAACTCTACCATCGTTTTGTTGCCTACAAGGAAAACCTCAAGCTGAAAATCATCGAAGCCAATAAAGACCTGGCAGAGGTAAAATTCAAATACAAAGTATGATATCCCAAAAATGGCAACAACAGGGTCATGTTGCCGATGTTTTTTAACTTTTCTTTTCCTTTTCCGGGGTCCTGATCATATATACCATAAAAGAGGTATATGAAAATATCCCCTGCATGGTTTGGTTTAATCCCGCTTGTTATACCACTAACCCTCATCAGTCAGTGTGATCCCCTCTTCCTATCATCGAAGTTACCGGACAAACATCTTTTTCCGGAAATGACAGCGGTGGCGATGGGCAATCCTGCGGACTTAAGGCCGGAACAAGCTTTTCAGGCCATTGGTTGTCTGACCAACCACTTTGAAATAAGAAACTTCAACACCCTTCTTGCCGGCTGTGCCTTGAAGAAAAACATGTCTGCCCTATCCCTGTCGGTCAGACATTCTCCCTTGCCCGAAATCCCTTACACACGCACCATGGGCAGCCTTAACCTTTCTCTTGCTGCATCCGCGCACTTTACGGTCGGTGTGGCATTGAGGATAAGCCGCATCAGGCTTCCCGACTCCCGGGGAAGCACCTGGAACTGTGGGGGGATAGCAGGTGTCAAGGTGCAAACATCCAAAAAAGTTTCGTGCGGCATCGCCGGTGGCTACTATCATGTGTTTCCTGCATTAAACCAGAAAAAAGCAGATATTGTACAACTTATGGCTGATATCGGCTACCATATCAGCAAAAATACACGGATAGGCCTGGATGCTGAAATGATCACCGGGATAAAACCTGCACTGACAGCTTCCGTGGCATGTGAGATCATGACGGGCATCAGACTTACGGCAGGTGCCGGAAGTGGCCATGCATTATTTTTTGCAGGCATATCATTTGACTTCAACCGGTTTTCCACCGGCGCCGTATCCTGCTTCAATCCTTCCATCGGCCGTACCCATAGCCTGGCCTTAACAGCCAAAAGCAGAAAATGATGTGTAAACATGCTCTCATTCTGGTATTCTGCATCATCATGCAGGGTTTTGGCTTTGGACAGTCAGAAGAGGCGGAGTGGTTTATCGGCAACATGGAGGAACTAAGCGAACAGGAGGCAGAAAGGCTGGATGAACTTATCAATACTGACATTCAACCGGTGAACCTCAATCAGGCCTCCTTTGATCAGCTGATGCAGATCCCTGATATAACGCCTGAAATGGCATCTGCTATCCTGGCTTTCCGTGACACAGTAGGTATCTTTCTATCCGTCTATGAACTCATGTCGGTACCGGGCATGGAAAAGAACCATCTTCACAGGATAGCCCCCTGGTTGAACTTTATGCCTGTCCCGATAAAGAAACTTACGCAAACCATTTCATTACGTTATTCCCTTAAGAAGGCGATCTCTCCGGAGACCGTCAGCAACAGCCTGACAGCACTGGGTCCCCCATGGAAAGGGGTTTTCCGTTACAAAGCTGAACACCCTGTCTGGGTAGCAGGCATTAAAGCTGAAAAGGACGCCGGAGAACCCTTCGGCGCGCCGTTTCGGCCGGAAGGATTTGACTTTTACTCAGGATATGCAGGATACAAGGGCAAGGGTTTCATCCGGCAGGTATGGCTCGGTGACTACCGCATCTCTATGGGCAATGGCCTGCTGTGCAGCCAATCCTTCAGTGCCGGCAATGATGCCTCACTTCTCTACCATCCCCACGATCAACGTATCATCAAACCCCATACATCCCTGGATGAATACCTCTTTTTCAGGGGTGCTGCCATACGCATGCAATATGGAAATTTCACGCTGGCTATCTTCGGTTCCGCAAAAAAAGCCGACGGTAACATCACCGGGACAGATTCTATCCCTGGAAAGACCATCACCGTAAGCTCAATCCAGAAAACCGGGCTGCACAGTACCAGCAGTGAACTGGATGACCGGCATGCCCTGACAGAATATGCTGCGGGGGGATCCATCAGGTTCCGGCACCGGCACCTTATGACCGGTGTGAACACCCTCTATCTCCGGTACGATGCTGCAGTACAACCCGCTGAAACCTTTTTAAACCGCAACAAATTTCAAGGAAACAAGATAACGGGCATTTCGCTGGATGGAGCCTGGTATAACCGTTGGGCAGGCCTGGCAGGCGAACTGGCTCTTACGGGTAAACAGACTGCAATGAACCAGGTGCTGGTCATGAAAGCCAGTGACAACATATCCGTTTTTTTCAGTACGCGATGGTACGATCCGGCCTATCAGGCACCCTATGCCTCCTCGATCGGCAGGGGAACATCCCCGACCGGTGAGAAAGGTATCAATTGGGTAGTGGTCTTTACACCGAAATATGGTTCTGCCGTCAGGGCCGGAAGCGACCTCTATCAAATCATGAGTACCGCTGCTGCACCGGTCACCGGACGTAAAGGGCGTATGCTCTCACTGGAAACAGCCGGCTCCGGATTACAGCTGCAGTACCTCCTCAGGGTATCCTGTGAAACGTACCAGGAATTGCAGACAGGAAGCGCTGCTTCCGGGGAAAATGACTCTCCTTTCAGCACCAGGAACGCATTTGCAGTGCGGGGAGAAATAGTGGTGCCCGGTGGTACAGCCATGAAGTGGAAATACCGTGTTGACTACCGCTACAAAGACCACCTGCCAGGGGCTCAAAGCTGGCAAATGTTCGCCGAAGCCAATTACCGCACATCACGACCTAAACTCAGGATCGTGCTGCGCCAGGTGTTGTTCTGCATCGATGATTATGACCTCCGCGTTTACAGCCGGGAACATGATGCATTGTGGGCATACAGCATGTCGATGCATTACGGGACCGGATCTAGGACCTACCTCTTCATTCAATCATCCTTCAGACAAATGGTCCATGTCTGGATCAAAGGGGGATACACATCATACTATAAACCAGGACCGGATCAGACAGCTATCCATACCTGGGACCTTAGCATGCAAATCAATATATCTATTTGATTATCTTTTTTTTACACTTATTCCCTGTAAGAAATCTATTCTATCTGAACGTTTTTCATTGATAACAATCTTTTTTATCTATTTTTGTACGCGTCTGAAAAAATGATGATTGTCAACATATATTATTAACCCAAAAAATTAACGTTATGTTTAAAGAGCATCCAAGAGGACTCATTGTAGCATTCTTTACCAACATGGGTGAACGATTCGGGTTTTATACCATGATGGCATGCCTGGTATTTTATCTGCAGGCAAAAGGTGACGGAATGAGTGCTACACAGGCCGGAGACATTTACAGTTGGTTTTACTTCGCTATTTATGCCTTTGCATTGATCGGGGGTTTTATCGCAGATGGCACACGCAATTACAAAGGGACTATTTTCTTTGGACTTTTGACCATGCTCATAGGTTATATCATTATGACGGTTCCAAACCTCAGTATGACATTCACCATTGGAGGACTGGGGGTAATTGCCTTTGGGAACGGTCTGTTCAAAGGTAACTTACAGGCCATTGTAGGTCAGATGTATGATGACCCCAAATATTCCAAGCTCAGGGACTCGGCATTTAGTGTTTTCTATATGGGGATCAACATGGGAGCCCTGATTGCACCTTTTGCAGCAAACGGTATCAGAAACTGGTATCTGAAGATGCAAGATTTCACGTATAGTTCTGACATTCAGGCATTCTCCGCAAAATTCAATTTGGGTGAGCTTTCGTTAACGAATACCGGAGATGTGATCGGATTTGCTGAAAAATCAAGTGCAATGATGGCTACATCAGGCATTACGGACCTTTCAACATTTGTGACACAATATCTGAAAGCCTTTGCCACAGGATATAATTTTGCCTTTGGCGTTGCCGGACTGGCCATGATCATCAGTTTCGTGGTTTTCATTTTCTTCAGGAGAAGACTTCCAGACAAGAGTTTCCAGGTGAACGACGCCCAGGCTGCCGATCAGAAAGCCAGCGAGAAAAAGAGGCCCAGCCTGGTTAAAATCTTCATCTCCCTTGGCCTGATGGCTGCCACTGCCATCATTTTCCATTTTGCACTTGACAGATTTACCATGGGACTTGCTATTGGTCTTTTTGTGGCATTCGTTTCCTGGATATTCCAGAATGCTACAAAGGAAGAAAGACCAAGGGTCAATGCTCTCATGCTTGTCTTCATTGTGGTCATCTTCTTCTGGATGTCATTCCACCAGAATGGACTAACCCTTTCTTTTTTCGCAAGGGATTATATATCGAATACGGTCCCTCCCGTAACCAACATGCTGTTCACATTCCCTTCCCTATTGTGCATCTTCGCCTTCATCATCGGGGTAGTAATTCTGATCAGAAAAAAAACCACACAAAGGGATCGATTGCTGGGAGGGGCACTGACTTTAGCAGGTATCGGAGTGGGCTATTATCTGTACACAACCTTTGCCCCTTCCAATGCTATTGAGCCGGAAATATTCCAGACATTCAATCCTACCTTTATTGTCTTCCTTACTCCTGTCATCCTGGCATTTTTCGCCTGGTTAAGGAAAAGAAACATTGAACCCTCAACGCCCAGGAAAATAGGGATTGGGATGTTGCTGGCAGGCCTTGGTTTCGTTGTCCTGATTTTGGGCTCACTCGGTCTCGAATCTCCTGTATCCCTTCAGGGCACACCATCTCCTGAAAGGTCTTCAGTTTACTGGCTGATCAGCACCTACCTTGTACTTACCATCGCTGAACTTTTCCTGAGCCCGATGGGTATCTCCTTCGTCTCAAAAGTCTCCCCGACAAGGTTCCAGGGGCTGATGCAAGGGGGCTGGCTGCTGGCAACTGCCGTTGGCAACAAGCTCCTCTTTATAGGAAGCTCCTTCTGGGATAAAATTGAACTTTGGGAGCTTTGGGCAATCTTCGTCTTGTGCTGCCTGGCTTCCGCTGCATTCGTCTTCTCAATTATGAAACGACTGGAAAAAGCCACCAAGTAAATCGGTTCAACATGATCAGTAATATTTTAAAACATCTGAATATGAAAAAGATATCAGCCATTTTTTACTGCATATTGTTTGCCCTTCTATTCACAGCCTGTGTGGAAAAGGAAAAAATCAATACAGCAGATACACCACCAGAGATCAGGGAAGCTGTTGAAAAGGTTTTTGCATCAAGTGAAAAACTGACACAAATGCAGTTGCAGGCCATCCAGGATGATCTCATTGACACCAGTGAGATTAAGGCCATCACTGAACAGTTTGCCCTGTTGGCCATCATGAATAATTTCAACAAAGAGAACTACGCAGAGAATAAGTACTTTGTTGCTCTTTCAAAAGAATACAAAGAACAACTCGACAGTCTCGGCAAACTGACCATTAAGATGAAAGATGTTTCAGGTTACAATGAACTCTGGGCGTCCATACAGAAAAAAGCACTTGAAATCAAGGACATTAAAACTCTTCCGGAAGAAGAGGCTGCGATTGAACCTCAGGACACAACCATTACGGAATCTCAGGAAGAAACCATCTAAAGTCTTTGATAACGCACGGGAATGTTCAGATAAAAAACCGTCTGCCAGATTTCAAAGAATGTGACCGGACTCCAGTTGTGTTAAACTGTTTCTTTCACAATTACTGACCAGCAGCACCCCTTATAACCGGGGGTGCTTTTTTGTTACTTTTACGGGATGATTTACCCCTGGGGCGACACACGGAGATTTAACTCTTATACCCGCTATTTTCGCCAGAAATTCGGAAGCCGGGTACAGAAAGTAGCCATTGACGCAGGATTCACCTGCCCAAACCGGGATGGGACCGTAGGTTACGGAGGGTGTCATTTCTGCAACAACGAAGGTTTTAATCCCTCTTACTGCAAACCTGAAAAATCCATCCGCCAGCAGATTGCCGAAGGGATTGAATTCCATGCCTGGCGGTATAAAAAGGCTGTCTCCTACCTGGCTTACTTCCAGGCCTATTCAAACACCTATGCAGATCTTCCCACCCTGAAAGAACGCTATGAAGAGGCCCTCTCATGCGAAGGCATTACCGGGCTGGTCATCGGTACCAGACCCGACTGCATCACCCCGGAGATCCTTGATTATATGCAAACCCTGTCAGAACAGTATTATATCCACCTCGAATTCGGTATTGAGTCGGTGTATGATGATACCCTTCGAAGCATCAACCGTGGGCACGATTTCGCAACAGCAGAGAAAGCGCTGAAGACAGCTGCAGACAAGAACCTTAGCACCGGTGCACATTTCATTTTCGGACTGCCGGGAGAAACGGAAAGGATGATGCTGGAAAGTGCCGGGATCATATCACAGCTGCCGCTGGATACGGTAAAACTCCACCAGTTACAGATCCTGAAAAACACCCGTTTTGCAGAGATGTACCTGGAAGATCCGTTGCAGTTCAGGCTTTTCACCCTGAAAGAGTACCTGGAATTCATCACCCGGTTCATCGAAAGGTTAAATCCTGCCATAGTGGTGGAACGGTTCGCCGGGGAGGTGCCCCCGCGTTACCAGGTAACCTCCGGTTTCGGCCTGATCAGAAATGAACAGATCATCGCCATGATCGAACAAAGACTGGAAGAGGAAAACACATGGCAGGGGAGGTTTTACGAATCCCCCGCCTAAACACGGCAAATATTTCAGAAAGGAGCACTGATACCTGCATTCCCGTGATATCCCTTCATGATACCCCGCTTTGACGAACCGATGAAGGAGATGATCTCATCCCTTTCGTCTGTGGCCTGCATTTCAGCTTCAATATAGCGTAAAGCCTGACTTACGTTGTAATTCCGCAGGAACAGGATCCTGTATATCTCCTGCAATTCATTGATTTTTTCTGCAGAGTAACCTCTCCTTCTCAGGCCAATGGAATTCACTCCCAGGTAGGAAAGAGGTTCACGGGCTGCCTTCACATAAGGGGGGACATCTTTTCTGACCAGGGCACCGCCACTGACCATAGCGTGTTTGCCGATCCGGACGAACTGATGGACTGCAGACATGCCTCCCACAATGGCATAATCATCTATATCGATATGCCCCGCCAGGGAAACAGCATTGGCCAGGATACAATGGTTTCCAATGATACAGTCGTGGGCGATGTGAACATAGGCCATGATCAGGTTGTTGTTCCCGATTACCGTCTCATTATTGGCCCGGGTACCCCGGTTGATCGTCACAAACTCCCGGATGGTATTATGATCCCCGATCTTCACAATGGTTTCTTCTCCTGCAAATTTGAGATCCTGCGGAACAGCACTGATCACTGCTCCGGGGTAGATCTTGCAGTTCTTTCCGATCCGTGCACCGGACATGATGGTGACGTTGGAACCTATCCATGTCCCTTCATCGATCTCCACATTCTTGTGGATGACCGAAAATGGCTCAATCACCGTATTTTCGGCAATTTTTGCCTGGGGGTGCACATAAGCGAGCGGTTGATTCATGGTTGGTTCTTCTTGACGATCTGCGCCATCATGGTGGCCTCCATGACCAGTTTATTTCCTACGTAGGCCTCCCCACGCATAAGGCAGAGCCCCCTTCTGATCGGTTCAAGCAGGATATTCTTGAACACCAGTGTGTCCCCCGGCACAACCCTATGCCTGAATTTTACATTGTCGACCTTTAAAAAATAGGTGACATAATCCCTGGGATTATCAACGGTTGATAATACCAGGATCCCACCGACCTGAGCCATGGCTTCGATCTGCAGCACACCGGGCATGACCGCCTCCTGCGGGAAATGGCCAACAAAGAAAGGTTCGTTCATCGTCACGTTCTTCAGGCCGATTACGTGGGTATCCGACATTTCAAGGATTTTGTCAACCAACAGAAAAGGAGGCCGGTGTGGCAGCATTGCCTTGATCTGTTCGATGTTGAAAAGAGGTTCTGCGTTGAGGTCAATCTGTGGGGGGCCTATCTTGGCAATCCTTTCCTGGTGATACTTCTGGATGACAGTGGCAAATTTGGTGTTTGCCAAATGCCCGGGCCTTTTGGCAATCACGTGTGCTTTAAGCGGCGCACCCAGCAAAGCAAGATCCCCCATCACATCCATCAGCTTATGACGTGCCGGCTCGTTGGTGAACTGCAACTCCACATTGTTGAGTATCCCCTGCTCCAATACCTTTACTTCCGGTTTGTTGAACACCTTCGCCAGCTTTTTGAGCTTCTCCTCTGAAATGATCTTATCCACAAAAACAATGGCATTGCTCAGGTCCCCCCCTTTGATGAGGTTGTTGTCAAGAAGGTATTCAAGCTCATGCAGAAACACAAAGGTGCGGCATGGAGCGATTTCCTCCTTGAACTTATGGATATTATAGAGTTCGGCGTACTGCGTTCCAAGCACCTCAGTTTCATAATCGATCATGACAGAAAGGTGGAAATGGTCACTGGGAACAGCAATGAATTCCGTTTTATGGTCATCAGAATTGTAGGTGATCACCTGACCCAGTTCAATATACTGCCGCTCTGCCTCCTGTCTGAGTAATCCGGCTTCAGTGAGCGCATTGACAAAGGGCATGGCACTCCCATCCAGGATGGGCGGTTCCATGCTGTCTATCTCGATCAACAGGTTGTCAATCCCAAGTCCGGATACTGCAGCCAGGGCATGCTCAATGGTCATCACCCTGGCCCCGTTCTTTTCAATGGTAGTTCCCCTGATGGTCTCTACAACATTAGCGATTTCAGCCTTCACCTCAGGTGCCCCCTCCAGGTCAATGCGCCGGAACCATATACCATGGTTTTCAGGAGCCGGCATAAAAGTCATGGTTACATGTTTTCCCGTATGAAGTCCATACCCTTCGATAGAAACCGGTTTCTGAATGGTGTTTTGTTTAATCGACATATTACTTATTATTGATGATTTAGACTCCTTGATCATTCAGACATTCCCTTTTCTTCAGACCGGCTCTGCTTCCATTGCTCAAGGGTCTGCAACCGCTCGGCAAGATCGGGGAGCTTTCTGAACCATACCAGAATCCGTTTGAAAAGGTTTGCATCAATGGCCGGGGATCCAAGGACCACTGCACCTTTGACCTTTATTCCGGATGACACGCCTGACTGGGCCCCGATTTTTACATCATCCGCAATCTCAATATGCCCCACCATACCAACCTGCCCGGCAATCATACAACGGCTGCCGATTTTTGTGGATCCGGAAATGCCGGTCTGGGCTGCGATAACCGTATCTTCCCCTACCTCTACATTATGTGCAACCTGTATCAGGTTATCCAGCTTCACCCCTCTCCGGATAATCGTGGAACCTATGGTTGCCCTGTCGATCGTGGTATTAGCCCCGATTTCCACATCATCTTCAATCATCACATTACCGGTCTGCGGCACCTTTGCGTACTGATGATCCGCCTGCACGGCAAAACCAAAACCATCAGCACCTATCACCACACCCGCATGAAGGATGCAGTTGCTGCCAATATGTGAATCATGATAAACCTTCACCCCCGGATATAAAATAGTATTCTCCCCAATCACCACATTTTCCCCGATATACCCATGGGGATAAATGATGGTTCCTTTTCCGATCACCGCATTTCTGCCAATATAAACAAAATCCCCGATAAAAATATCCTCACCCAGGGTTGCACCGGGATGTACAGAAGCTGTTTCGGCAATGCCTGGTTCATGGCCCCTGCTGTGGCTCTGCTGGTAATATTCCAATAACCGGGCAAAAGCGGCATAAGGATCCTCCACCCTGATCAGGGTCGCCTGAATGGACTGCTCAGGTATGAAATCCTGCCGGACCAGTACAACCGATGCCCCGGTAGTGTATATATATCCTGTGTATTTCGGATTGGCCAGAAATGCAAGCATACCAGGCTTTGCATTTTCAATTTTCCCGATATTATTCACCTCTGTCTTCGGATCTCCTTCAACAATACCGGATACCAGGTCGGCTATCTGCCGCGCGGTGATGTTCATTACATTAAGGGTTAATTCGGGGTGCAATTTAACAAAAAAATCTATGCTTACCCTGCATGTTGATCATGTGTTCAGAAGTTGTTTATCAGTGCTTTAAGTTAAACTCTTTGGGAAAACAGCAAAAATATTTTGAGACCATTTGAGAATGGTAGGAAATATCAAGCTGATCGGATACTTCTGCAAGATTCTGCACCGTTCCGTCTTTCATCAGGATCAGTATTGGCCCGAAATCGGGTGTGTAGGCACTGTTCGTCGTGATATCGGAATAAATAAAGCAGTCTGCCTCATCGGGTCCGCATTGGTAAGCTTTCCGGATTTGTTCTTTCAGATGGTGAATTTCTGTACTGCCAAAAGGCTCCTTCTGGATGATGCACCTGAACAGGTCTCGGGAAACCAGCATCCTGCACAACCTGCTCAGCACCGGATCAGGGTGATCCGTCCAGACCTTTACCGATGCAATCAGGTCAAAATCATCCAGACAGGAAAACTGCTGCAGGACATGATCATCCTCAAGGCTTCCGGCCCGGAATTCTCCTTTGAGGAAAAAGCTAAAGGCCGGTGTGGCAAAAAGGGATTCACCATTCTTTGACAGCCACTGCGCTCTGTGCAATATCTGGATTAACATACTTTCGGCTGCCAGCACCGTTTTATGCAGATAAACCTGCCAATACATGAGCCTCCGGGCCAACAGGAATTTCTCAATCGAATAGATCCCTTTCTGCTCAACCACAAGTTGTCCGTCCACAACATGCAGCATTTTGATGATCCGCTCTGTTCCAATGACCCCTTCCGAAACACCCGTAAAGAAACTGTCCCGCTTCAGGTAATCCAGCCGGTCGGTATCGAGCTGTCCGGATACCAGTTGATGAAGAAATATTTTTGCACAACTTCCCTGGAAAACCTCAATGGCCATGTCAAGTGCCCCTTTATGGACCCTGTTCAGGTATTTCATAAAAGAGAGCGAGATCTCTTCATGACTGATCCCCTGAACAATGGCATATTCCAGTGCATGGGAAAAGGGACCATGCCCCATATCATGAAGCAGGATCGCCAGCAAGGCTGCCTCCTCCTCTTCCCCTGTGATGATATGCCCTTTGCTGCGAAGTGTGTCAATTGCCTGTTGCATCAGGTGCATTGCCCCCAGGGAATGATGAAACCGTGTATGCAACGCCCCGGGATATACCAGATGTGTCAGCCCCAGTTGCTTGATCCTCCTGAGCCGTTGGAAACAGACCGAATCCATGATCCCGAACATCACATCCCCCTGGATGGTAATAAAGCCATGCACAGGATCGTTCAGTATTTTTCGCTTCGTTGTGTTCACTTTTACTACCTTTGTTTATTGAACAAATAACGTAAAAAGATTGACTATGGACAAATTAAGGATTTTGTGGACGGATGACGAAATCATGTTGTTGAAATCCCACATTATCTTTCTCGAAACCAAAGGATATCATGTCGACACCAGTAACAACGGTACCGAAGCCATCGAGATGATCGCCCGGACCAATTATGATATTGTATTCCTTGATGAAAACATGCCCGGTATGTCAGGGCTGGAAACCCTGACCGCCATTAAGAACATCCGGCCTCACCTTCCGGTGGTCATGATAACCAAAAGCGAAGAGGAGACCATCATGGAAGAGGCCATCGGTTCGAAAATATCCGACTACCTGATCAAACCGGTCAATCCGAACCAGATCCTGCTATGCCTGAAAAAAAACCTGGAGGATCGCAAGCTCATCAGCGAGAAAAGCAGCCTTTCGTACCAGCAGGAATTCAGGAATATCGGATCCCGGATCAGCATCAACCTTACCCCTTCCGAATGGATCGACATTTACAGGAAGCTTGCATATTATGAAACGGAGCTGGAGCAAAACAGTGATCCGGGGATCCTCGAAGTGCTTCAGATGCAGAAAGCGGAGGCCAATGCTGTTTTCTCCCGTTTTGTGATCAGGAACTACCGTGACTGGATCAACGGTTCGGCAGACCCCATTCCTGTGCTGTCCCACACCCTGCTGCGCCAGATCCTGTTCCCGGTTCTGTCAGCAGATAGCCCCGTTTACCTTGTGGTCGTTGATAATCTGCGATATGACCAGTGGAAAGTGCTGGAGCCCCTGTTTTCCAGGTATTTCAGGATTGAAAAAGATGATATGTATTTCAGTATCCTTCCCACAGCCACCCAATATGCCCGGAATGCACTGTTTGCAGGCCTGATGCCTTCCGAGATCGAAAAAAAATATCCCCGGTACTGGGTGCATGAACATGAAGAGGGTACCAAGAACCAGTATGAAAGTGAACTGCTGGGAGAATATCTCCGCAGGTTCGGCCTTGCAACACGATACAGCTACCAGAAAATCCTGACCCTCCAGGCAGGGAAAAAACTGGCTGACAACATGAGTAACCTTTCAGGCAACCAGCTTAATGTGATTGTGTATAATTTCGTGGACATGCTCTCGCATGCCCGGACCGAAATGGAGGTGATCAGGGAACTCGCCGATGACGAAGCTGCTTACCGTTCCATCACCCTCTCATGGTTCGATCACTCTCCGCTGCACGACATCGTAAGGTATATAGCTGAAAAAGGGGGAAGACTGATCCTGACGACAGACCATGGATCGGTCAGATGCCAGAATCCGGTTAAAATCCTCGGCGACAAGAATACCAACACAAACCTTCGGTATAAATTTGGTAAAAATCTGAATTACAATGCTCAGGAAGTATTTGAGGTAAAACATCCGGAAGACATCTTCCTGCCAAGGATCAATGTTAGCACATCGTATGTTTTCTGCCGGGAGAATGATTATTTCGTATATCCAAACAACTACAACTACTTTGCAAATTTTTACAGGAACACATTCCAACATGGCGGTATTTCCATGGAGGAGGTGATGGTGCCCTGTATCGACATGAAAGCAAAATAAACAGCCATGACAAAGGCTTTCAAAGTTGATTACCTTGATTTTGATACCTTGCAGGAAGTGGTTCGGGAGATTATCCTTGCAGCAGCCGGTGTAAAGATCCTTACTGTGCAGGGAGGGCTTGGTGCAGGAAAGACAACCCTGATCAAGGAGATTTGCAGGCAACTTGGAACAGAAAGCCCGATGAGCTCCCCCACCTTCACCATGGTGAATGAATACAGGATATCAACAGGTGACCCGGTTTTTCATATTGATATGTACCGGCTTGAAGCGGAGGAAGATGCACTGGAACTGGGCATCGAAGAGTATTTTATGCATGGCTGTTGGTGTTTTGTCGAATGGCCCGAAAAAATTGCTCACCTTCTGCCCGAAAATTTTGTATCTTTAAAGATCGAAGTGGATGATCTGACCCATGCCCGGAAAATCCTTATGCGCCCTGTTTTCCGGGCATTAAACCAAAATCACTGATTATGGCTGACGAACCGACGCAATTTGTCAAGATGAATCCTGTGGAGCAGTATATGACCCAGGAGAAAGTGGCTGAGCAAACCCACAGGAAGAACATTTTAAGGATTGGCATTCCTAAGGAACTCATGCATGAGGAACGACGAGTACCGCTGGTCCCTGAATCGGTCGGGCTGCTCATTCAGCAGGGGCATACAGTCGTTCTTGAACATAATGCAGGTGCCGACGCGGGATTTCCTGACATCGAATATGCCGAAAACGGCGCGGTGATCTGCAAAGAGGCAGCAGAAGCATTTTCCTGTGACATCGTCATGAAGGTCACCCCTCCGACCATTGCGGAAACCGAGATGCTTGAAAACAGGCGTATCCTCATTTCGGCGCTCCATTTCTGCGGAAGGGAAAAAGAATACTTCAACCAGCTGATCCGGAAAAGAACCACTGCCATCAGTTATGAAACGATCCGGGATAAAACCGGCAGATACCCCATCATGCAGTCGATCAGTGAGATCGTTGGTAACGGAAGCGTCCTCATCGCCGCTGCCCTGCTTGCCGATCCCGGGTACGGCAAAGGGATCATGCTGGGCGGTTTCCCCGGGATCACACCGGCAGAAGTAGTGATCATCGGCGCCGGTTCTGTTGCCGTATCAGCGGCCCGCACTGCCCTGCACATGGGCGCCATGGTCAAAATCTTCGACGATAATATCTATAAACTCAGAACCATCACCACAGAACTGGGTATAGCCATCTTTACATCCATTCTTCAGCCTAAAGTGCTGCAGAAAGCATTGAGAAGCGCCGATGTAGTGATAGGCGCCATCCAGGCTGAAGAGGGAAGGATGCCCTTTGTTGTGCCGGAAAAAATGGTGCAGGAAATGAAACCGGGTGCTGTTATCGTGGATGTGAGCATCGACCAGGGTGGAGCCTTTGAAACCTCAGTGCAAACTACCCACAACAATCCCGCCTATGTCAGGCACGGCGTGACCCATTATTGCGTCCCCAATATCGCATCCAAATATGCCCGTACATCCTCCTACGCCCTGAGCAATTATTTTACCCCACTCCTCTCTAAACTCGGCGATTTCACCAACCTGAATCAGTTCATCCTGAACGAACCCGGTCTGCTGGATGCCATCTACCTATACCAGGGTATACTTACCCATCCGGTGGCCAGCAAAAAATTCAATTTACCCGGACAGGACATTAAACTGCTGTTGGCAGCCTTTTAAAAAGAGAGTGTCTCAAAAGTCTGAGACGCCCTCTACTTTTTGTCAATTTATTGGGTATCAGGTTCATGTTGATGATTTGGTGATAACTTAGACGTGTTTTTACGTCATAAAATGTTAATATTCATTATATTAACAATTATTTATTACGGGAAGACATGGCAAAAGCAGTCTTTGGATGCTAAAGCATGATAAAGGCTTCCGCAGGTTTATGTTGAAAGGATTAAGGAAAGTGGAGGTAGAGACTGGATTGCTGGCCATAGCCCATAACCTCTCGAAGATGGTCAATTAAAAGTGTAAAAGAACCTAAATCAGTAGCTGCGGAGCGACCTTGGCTGGAGCGGTCCCGTTGGAGGTAAGTCCAACGGGATCATTCCTGAGCCGAAGGCGCAAGGAATGAAGCTTCAGGCGCAGTCGCAGAGCAGCTACGCGGCCTCACGGTCGTGGAGAAAAAAAAGAGAGCGCCTCTTTTGAGACGCCCTCCGTAAACTGTTCCGTAATCTTTACTGAGGCAAAACTAACGTAACGGAGACATCAGGATGCGATCGTCCTGTTCGTCCGGTCCGGCCATTCTGAAAGCCGGGGTCACCGGAACGATGATCACCTCATAGGAATAACTTGTCTTTGGCGCACCTGTCACATTGCTGATCGTCACATTGTACTTCACATCCTTGGTAATCTGGGAGACATTGATGCTGGGTTCCCAGACAAGATGACGGAGAGGGTATGAGCCTGGCTGATGTGCAGGTTTGTTTATGACGTTCAGCGATACATTGGTTCCGTTTTCATCCGTCATGACCACCTGCGCATTGGTGAAAGTAGCTCCCGTAGGAATGGTAAACGACCACCGGGGAAAGGTAATCTCGTTGGGCATATACCCTTTGGGGGGATAGGCAATGAACTCAGGAGCATTGCCCGTAGTATTATAGTTGTCTTTCCATTGCATACAGGAACTCGTACTGGTAGATCCGATACCCAGTTTGAAAAGGCCTGGCATCAGGAACCATGACCTGTGTCCTACAGCTGTATTATTGGAACCTGCATCTTCAATGAACCCTGAAACACCATGCACGGTATGTACAGCATAAGGTCCGGTCATAGAACTTCCCAGTGCGATGTTCGCGGTTTTGGCCGCATCGTACGCAGCTTGTGTATAACAGGGCCAGCTGGATGGCGGAGTATGGCTGAGCTGCCCCTTGGCCTTGAATACCAGCGATGCCTCCTGACAACCAGCATGCTGTCCGGGGTTCTCGGTCACCTTGTCAGATAAGCCAACAAGCCGCCTGAAATAATTCAACCGCTGAATGGCTTTGTTCCTCGAATCCTGTGAAATCGTACCCGCCAAACAACCGTTCACCTGTCCGGTCCATGAAGGATCCTGGACATTCGTACCGAGATAATTGTCATTGTAATCCTTGATGGCTTGCTCACGTGGTGTCAACTCCTTAGGTTTGTCATCATCGTTGTCATCATCATCCTTGCCGCATCCGGAAACCAGGGCAAACATACCAATCAGTCCGGCAAATAAGAGCTGAAAAAAAACTTTCTTCATCTTTCTGTAATTAATGAATTGATTTTATTTATTGATTTATAGAATTTTAAACATGATTTGAGCCATCATCCATTCCTACAATCCAGCGGACAAAAATAAGGATTTTTCTCAGATGGAAATACTGAGATAGAAACATAGATAACATGTTGATTGTTAATCCCCCTTTATACCCCTAAAATATCCGGTCATCAACGACCCCGGTATTTCTCTGTTTTGAAACGTCCGATCCACGGATCATGTTGATTCTATCACTGCGTGAATATCCCTTCATGCTGAAGCCCCCTTGCAGGATTATGCTGACCTCGGCAGAGAATACAACTCCCTCCTGAAAACTGCCTGAACTATCTGGAATTAAGCAACAAAAGCGGCTGACAAAGGTACCCTACTGTTGAATGATGTACATTTCAATAGTAAGCTTCTTATTATCACCGGCTTTCAGGTTCAATGCATTGGGATAGAACCCGAAAAAATCATTCTTTGTGAAAGTCTTACTATCGTCATTATCTTTCCACACTACCAGGAAATACCTTGCAGGTGTAATATTCCCAATCTTGCCTGTTGACAGGCTGTCAGTACCCTGTAAAGTAACATGGTATTTCAGGTTTTCGTAGGTGGCCGTGGTATGAAGCTCTGCTTTCAGGTCTTTCATACTGAGGGTCTGCCCCTTCAAAGGTTTGCAGGTAATATTAAGTTCAGCGGTTGTTGGAAGCTTATCTTTCTTACAGCCTGATACCAGAAAAAACACCGCCAGGACAACAAGAGACAGGATTGTTTTATTCATTTTCACTATTGCGTTGATTTTAAATTACTTTTTCCCAGCTTGCAAAGAGCAATCCAGCGAAAGGATAACCACATCACCTTACCGGTTAATAATAAACCGCTGATTAATGGTCTGATTTCCTATCTGAATACGGGCAAGGTAAAATCCCGACCCTAGATGTTCAAAGTTTACGTCGGCAACCTCCCATTCATGCTCCTTCCTTATCACCAGTTGTTCTTTCATACGGCCTGAAGGATCAAAAACAGTAATGGTTACATCGCCGGTATAATCATTCATCATGGTCAACCTGATCCTGCCATCAGGTGATGGATTCGGATTGAACTGTACAAGATCACCCTCTAAAAGAGAACGCATTCCCCCCTCACCGATCTGTTCATATTTGGTGGCAGTGTCGGGATAATTATCGACAATGGCATCCTGTCCGTTTGTAAGATTGTAGTAGCCTGGTCTTAAGTCATTTAAATAGAAATAACCGTCATACGACCCTCCCCATCCCCAGTTGAAATGGAAATGGTCATGATACTGGAAACCGTCGCAGACAAAGGCATGACCAGGACCGGAGTACATAACGGGTCGTCCGTTCATATGCTGTGCACGGATCAGGATCTTCCAGTAAATGTCAGTATAGTCAGACTTGTTGACCAGCCTGACAAACGGAGAATATCGGAAAAAATAATAAAAAGCATCTTTGGCACGGTACATCGAAGCGCCAGATCCACCAGGACTGTAATTCATATCGACCGATACACCACAATGGTAGATCAGTTGTGCAACAGCTGCATTCGGTGAAACCACTTCATTGGTCATCTGACTCCATTTATAGGTTGTATTGCCAAAATTGGCATACTGTACACCATACGAGGGATGCGTGTATGAATAAGATCCTTTGCCCTTGACAGGCCATGCGAATGCTTTCATAACCTGCGCCATGGCCGTTGCCACACAACCCGTCACTGAATTACCCGGGCAACTGTCGTTGTAAAACCCGTCCTGGTCCCATTTGGTTTTGCAAAGGGGCCCTACCGTCTGACCAAGGATATCTTTGGCAGGGGCAAACTGCTCATCCAGATATTTGTCCCAAACTTCATCAATCTCGGCCAGCCGAGTCGATTCCTGTTTACGGACATAGAGGATTTGCTCCTCATATAAATTCAACTGGGCTGCAAAAGCCGGATGATGATCATCCGTTCTGTAACTTCCTGAAAACGAATACCCCAGAATCGGATACACCTCATCGTCCGCTGAAATAATGACAAATCCATCATTATTCCCGATATTAAAAACAAAATAAACCGGCTCTCCAGCCATAGCAACCGTAAATTCACCCGTAATGATCACCTTCTCAAGGGGAATGGTGCGAAATGGCTGCACCCTTTCAAAATAAACATTCCTGGCAATGATCCGTGCATCCTCAACAGGAACAATACCACCCAGTACCCTGAGAGCCAATAGCATCAGCGCTATTAACATTACATGTAAACGCATCCATTTCATCTTATTCACTTTTATATAGATATTAATTATAAATCGTCATCGTAATGAGCATGAAACTTCCTTTATTCCCCATCAAATCACGTTGCATTGCTTTATACCCCAAATCCTTGTTTATTTTCAGGATACTATCAGAAGACCTGTTATCCCTCGGACATGTGTTTTCTTACATTTTAACCACCAATACTCTATCGATACAATTATATAGTAACCTGTTTAGATGTGATAAAAATAGGTCAATTTCCGTTTGCGTATAAACTTTTTACAAAGTTAGCGATATTTTCTTCGTAAGAGCTCTTTCCTTAAATAAAAAAGTTCCCTACCCGTTTCCCCCTCAACTGTCCTGTTTTCCTCTGCCCTTCTGAAAAGGTACGGGATGACCTCTTTCAAGGGGCCGTAGGGCAGGTACTTGGCTGTGTAAAATCCTGCAGCGGCAAGGTTAAATGTAAGGTGATCACTCATACCATATAATTGGGCAAACGAAAACCGTTTGTCGTTTATCAGGTTATGGTCAGCCAGCAACCTTGCCGCAAGCAGTGTACTGTTGTCATTATGGGTTGCAGCACAGAAACTGATGCGCTCCCTGTGTTCAAAGCAATAGGTGACAGCGGTATTATAGGCCTCATCCGTCTCATCCTTATGCAGAAAAACCGGTGATGGATCACCCATCTTTTGGGCCCTGGACTTTTCCTGCTCATGATAAGCACCTCTTACGATCTTATATCCAAGGTAATACCCCCGCCGTTCTGCTCTGTACATCTCGGTTTCCATAAAAGCCAGCCTGTCTTTTCGATACATCTGGACCGTATTATACACCAGGGGACCATCGCGGTTGAATCGCTCCGAGTAAGTTCTGACCATCTGATCGACTGCCGGTTGGATCCAGGTCTCTTCAGCATCAACAAATACCGGAACCTTATGTATTGCAGCCATTTCAAAAATTTCATCCAGCCTTCCTTTCAACTTCTGCTCAGAAACCGCATCCTCTCCTTTCAGTTCTGTCCCATTCGCCAGTTTTTCCCATAATCCGAAAGAAGCGATCCCTGTTGGTTTGAACACTGCAAAAGAAATCCCGGAATGACCGGCCGCAAGTTTAATGGTTCTTAACACCTCTTTTTTGACACGGTCAAAAGCAGCACCCGAAACCTTTCCTTCAACCGAAAAATCCGGGATCGCCTTCACCTGGTACCGCTGCAGGTTTTCGATGACAGAAAGGCACTGTTCAAGAGTCTCGCCCCCACAAAATTGTTTAAACACCAGTGGTTTTAAAACAAATCCAATCGGAAATCCTGCCTTCAGTGCAGAACGTGTTAGTTGTTTCCCCAGATTGACTAAACGGGACTTCTGCAACAGCTGAAAGAGGAAAACTGACCTGCGCAATGCCCTGTCACTCTTTGCCTGAAATGCTATCCGGGTATCACCTGGATTGAACATGGAAGGATCCATACCAACATGCTATCATATAAACTTACTTTCGATGACCGGAACATCAGCTGATATCCATTCCTTTGCACAGATTGTCAGGTTCAGGAATGTTTTCGTCATCAGTCTGTTTATAAAAATCTTATGCAAATGTAATGTGTTTTTGCCTCGCTCCGGCAGGGAACCTGTGAATTAACCGCTTATCTGTATTGCATCATTGTCATGCGGATATTGTATCTTTACATACCCATAACACAAAACTCTGATGCTTCCTATCCGGCACAGTGAGATCAGTACCGGTTGTGATTGTTTTACAACTTTTACTGACTGTCTGCCAGGTCTACCGGCAACCGGGTTTGATCCTGTTTTTTTGCTTTGCGATGATAACACACGTGATCTTTGCCTCCCGGTGCTTGAGGCGCATCTCTCAAGTCCGCTCCCCTTTTCCATCTTTACTGTTCCTCCCGGTGAAAAGCACAAAGAGATGGACACAGCCATACGTCTGCTCGACTTCATGATGGAAAAAAATGGAAACCGGCATAGCATTTTGGTGAACCTGGGGGGCGGGATTATCTCTGACCTTGGCGGCTTTACAGCCAGCATCTTTAAAAGGGGCATCCGGTATATCAACATACCCACAACCCTGACAAGCCAGATTGATGCAGCAATCGGGGGGAAGACCGGTGTCAATTTAAATGGCATTAAAAACCAGGCGGGTACCATCTGGTTCCCTTCGCATATTTTCATATACCCGGCATTTCTTGAAACTCTTCCCGAAACACAGTTCAAATCGGGATTGGGAGAGATCTTCAAATATGCCATGATCGGGGCATGCATATCTGCTTCAGAAATTGAAGATTTTACCTGTGACAATACTGAACTTATCACATCCATGATCCGAAGATGTGTACGCTTCAAGGAAAGTATCCTGAAGTCGGATCCTTATGAGGTGAACAGGCGAAAGATGCTGAACTTCGGACATACGATCGGTCATGCCATTGAAGCAGCCACGGCAGCAGACGGACATCCTGTTACCCATGGTGAAGCAGTGGCCGCAGGCATTATAGCGGAAACATGGCTTTCGGTACAGCTCATGGGAACAGACCCAGCAATGCTTGAAACAGCCACTTCCTTGTACCGCAGGCATTTCGTGTCTGTGTCTGTTGGACTACCTGAATCCCATCTGATCATGCAGTTTATGGTACATGACAAAAAAATTGAGAAGGGTCAGATACAGCCGGTAATGCTGAATCGCGAAGCAAGGCCTGTGTATGGCATCTCTGTAGATAAAAACCTGATCCTCGATTCACTAAGCTTCCTTGCTGATATCCGATAAAGACCTGAAAAACGCCATCATGTTGCATATCCGGGGACCAAAAACTGTTAAGGATCCAATCGTTGTCAATCTGCCGGGCAGCAAGAGCATCATAAACCGTCACCTGTTCATGTGTGCTCTACAGGGAAAAAGCACGGCAGCAAACATGATTGCCCATCAAGCGGAAGATACCCGGCTGATGTACAGCATTCTCAGGCAGATTGACCAAACATTGGTTCATCCTGAACCTGTGGAACTTTATTGCGGGAATGCGGGCGCCGTGTTGCGTATGGCTTCTGTTTATGCAGGATTCCGTGGAGGAACCTGGATAATGACCGGTGATGACAGGATTCGGCAACGTCCGATCCCTGAACTGATTTCCCTCCTCCGGCAAGCCGGTGTAAAAACAACCTACCTGCACAAAACCGACTACCCACCTCTTTTGATCGAATCTGAAGGCTTTAAAAACAATCTGTTTCAGGTAACCACAGCCATCAGCAGTCAGCACTTGTCAGGATTACTGATGACAGGCCCTTTCGTCACCGGGGGAATAACCATTACGCATGATCGGGAAGGAAGCTCCTGGCCATACGTGTGGATGACCATTCAGATGATGCGTGAAGCTGGTGCTCACGTTAAAATAACTCCTGAGCATATTTTCATCCCTGAGGGTGGTTACCCGCATCTCAGCTTCCGGTCTGATGCTGACTGGTCTTCTGCCGCGTTTTTCCTCCAGGCAACTGCCCTTTCCCCCGCACCGGTTACCCTGCTGCTCCGGGGACTTTCATTCAATGGATTGCAAGGGGATGAACGGGCTGCATCCCTGTTCAAACTCCTTGGGGTAAGCTGTGAGACCGTTGGGGAGGATCTGATGGTCAGGAACGGCAGGCGTATCCATCAGGCCATTGAAGCCGATTTCAGCGGTTACCCCGACCTGGTTCCTGCATTCGCTGTGGCAGCAGCAGCATTACAAATCCATGTAAGACTGACCGGCACAGCCAACCTGGTCCATAAGGAATCGGACAGGATTCATCATCTGATGCGCGGTCTCACCCTTTTCGGATTTAATATACAAAAAGAAGGGGACGATATTGTCATTCTTCCCGGACGTCAACCGGTATCCTGCCCCCAGGTTCTGGACAGTGCAGGAGATCACCGGATCGCTATGGCTTTCTCAATGCTGGGGCTAAGGTACCCTGTCATCATTTCCGATCCGGATGTGGCAGGAAAATCATTCCCCGGATTTTATACTGAGTTGGCAAAAATAGCGGACATCTGTCGCCCCTGACAGATGCATAAGCCCATCACGGATTCATGAATGCCCTCCTGCTTCGACAGCTGTGAACTATCTTACCGGCCCTCTTTCGTTGGTTCAGGAAATATACTACTTTTGCCCCGATTTTTCCGGTTCACGCAACGAAGGGCACCGGCGGTTCATCAGAAAAGATCAGAACAGCCACACTTAATCCGGCACCTTTGATTGGGTGGGGTGGTCAAAGATCAGAAAAAAGAGTATTATCAAAGGAAATTAAGCATGGCAACAACAGCAGACATCAAAAACGGGATTTGCATTGAATTTAACGAGGATTTATACACCATTGTCGAGTTTCAGCATGTGAAACCCGGCAAGGGGGCAGCTTTTGTCAGAACACGGCTGAAGAACGTAAAAACCGGTAAAGTACTTCAGAACACCTTTCCTGCCGGTTTCAAAATCAACATCCAGCGCGTTGAACGCAGAAAATACCAGTTTTTGTATAAGGATGAAACAGGTTACCACTTCATGCACAATGAAACCTATGAGCAGGTATCGATCGAAGAGGAACTGATCAATGCCCCTCAGTTCCTGCTCGAAGGCCAGGAGGCGGAAATCGTCTTCCACGCAGAAACGGAAAATCCGCTGTACGTTGAACTACCTCCCTTTGTGATCCTGGAGGTCACTTATGCTGAGCCCGGTGTAAAGGGCGATACAGCCACCAATACCCTGAAACCTGCTACGGTTGAAACGGGTGCCACGGTAAACGTGCCTCTGTTCGTCAATGTAGGAGAAAAGATCAAAGTTGATACAAGAACAGGGGAATACGGTGAAAGAGTAAAAGAATAATCTGATCAACCACACTTTTTTATGAAATTATCCAGCGGAGTTACAGTTAAAGAGATTGCCGGTCTGATCAATGCGGAAGTCTTTGGTGATGAAGAAATCCTGGTGACCGGGATCAACGAGATCCATAAAGTCGAAAAAGGGGATATTACCTTTGTGGATCATCCGAAGTATTATGAAAAGGTGCTTCATTCCCATGCATCAGTCATTCTGATCGACACAAGGGAATTTCCTGCCAGGGGAAAAACACTGTTGTATATCAAAGATCCTTTCTCCGCTTATGTGTCGCTGGTGAAACATTTCCGACCGTTCATCCCGGCAGCTGCCATGGTAAGCGAAACAGCCGAAATAGGTGCCGGCACTGTCATACAACCGGGTGTTTTCATCGGCAATCATGTAAAAATCGGCGAGAACTGCCTGATCCATTCCCATGTCAGCATCAATGATTACTGTATTTTGGGAAACAATGTGATCATTAATTCAAACACGGTGATCGGAGGGGATGCTTTTTATTTCAAGCGAAGAACGGATCGGTTTGACAAGATGGAATCTTGTGGAAGGGTGGTAATTGGGAATGAGGTTGAAATAGGGGCATGTACGACGATTGACAGGGGAGTATCAGGTGACACCGTCATTGGTGATGGCAGCAAGCTTGACAACCTGATTCAGATCGGGCATGACACGATCATCGGAAAGAACTGTCTTATCGCCTCCCAGGTCGGCATTGCCGGTGTAACCGTCATCCAGGATGATGTGACCATCTGGGGCCAGGTTGGGATTCAGAAAGACCTCGTAATTGAATCAGGGGTGGAGATTCTCGCCAAGTCGGGAGTTCCTAAATCACTAAAAGCCAATACCACCTATTTTGGTATTCCGGTCAGGGAAGCCAGGGAAAAGATGCGGGAAATTGCACTGCTTAAACAGTTGCCCGGGATACTGGCGGAAATAACCGAAAAGCTCTGAAAAAAACCAATCCTGTTATTTTTTACCTGCTGGATCGGGTACCTTTGGGCTCCCAGGTTTGTGTTTTATATGGTACAGGTCAATGGCTATGATGATAGCTGTAAAGCCCCAAAAGGGGACGGACGCTTTGTCGGTATCAAGGAAATTATTCAGAAATCCATGCACATAATAGGTTGAAAGTCCTATGAATACAGCCATAAGGTATCTTCTGATCCTGGGGTCCATTTCAGAGCGAAGGAGCCGCAACGTAACCGCGATGACAGTGATAACCAGGGCCAGCATAAGCAATGCACCTATGACCCCTGAATCGGATAATGGCCCGATGTATTCACTGTGCACATTTCCCATATCGCCGGCGTTGGTTGAGATAATGGTAAGATCCTGGGACTGCTGGAAAGGGGCATAAACAAACTGGTAGGTGCCTGGCCCCCAACCCCAGAACGGGCGCTCCCGAAACATGTGCAGTGCAGCATTCCAGCGGTTTAGCCGCTCCATGTTGGATGCATCGGTCGTAATGTTGGAGATGGACTGGGCATGTTTGGCTATGTCAGCCTCCTCCGACTCCTGGGTATTCTTTTCGAGACGTTCAATGATCCTCCCCTGGAATACAAACAATAAGGTCAGAAAAAGCAGACCTCCCATGGCTAGGTAATGGAATTTTATCCGGAACCTTAAAATTATATAGAACACAAGACCGGCCATAACACTCACCCAGGCAGCCCTGCTAACGCTCAACACAATACCAACCAAAAGCAGAAGCGTCAGGCCCAGAAAAGTCAACCTGGTGGACCGACTGTATTCCCTGTCAAAAGTAAATGCAATCCCAACCGGAAGAAACAGGGATAATACTGCCCCATAAGCCGTGTGGTCATTAAAAAAAGGATACATCACCCAGTGGGCAGCCCTCCCGTTAAAACCAAGAAGGGAATGCTGCCAGGTCGTGTACACAACCACCCCAGCCAAGGGAACAAGAACAAATATCAGAAATTGCCGGATCAGCTTTTCCCGCCTGAAAATCATCAACCCGAAAAAATATACCGGTACAACAAACCAAAGCCTGGAAAGGACATATTTAAACGAGACCACCGGAAGCTCACTGGTGATGGATGTGGTGATCATCCACAACAACTGAAGTATGATAATGACCGATACCGGATGCACCCACACCTTCCTGTCAAAAGGATTCTGATGCAGGAATTTCAGCATCAGCAAAAGCAGCATGCCAATAAGAAGAGGTTCAGTGGGAATGGTAATATTAAGTCCCGCCTCCTTAAACGGAATATCAATACTCAACGGGGTCAGTAATGCAACCAGGAGAAAAATCCGGTCCATGGAAAGGATGTACAGCAACAAGAGGAGGATGACTGCAGGTATAAGGAGAAACCAATATATCTCATTGGCAATCAATATGGTATTGAGGGCAATGAATACCAGACTCACACCAATGATGATGACCCTTTTCTGTTTTTCTGAAAGGACCATTACCCCTTTTTATTGATTTCCGGAATTGTCAAGGCTCTTTTTCACCGAAAACCTTCTTATGTTTTCAACGATGATAAGGGTGATGACAATCAGGAGGAAGGTAGAGAAGACCGTAACGGCAAGGATGAGCCATCTGACAGGATAAGACTTCTTTTCTGCTTTATACGCTTTATCAACAATGAATTTCTGAGGAACAAACGCTTCCGCATCGACCTTGGCTTTTTTATAGGCTTTTCTCAGATCGCTGAAATTCTTCTTTTCATGTTCAAGGGCATCACGTATTGAAACATACGCTCCACCATATTTAGCCAGTGTATCCAATTTATCGTTCAGTGCCTTTATACCCACCTGGTTGCGTTTAGCAAGTTCTATGGCCAGCTGCTGGTTGATCATTTCAGCCTGTGTTTCATAATCATGCACACCCAGTTCGCGAAGCCGGTGCAAAGAATCTTCTGCGTCAGAAACTTCCTTTTCCATCTGCCTGTATTCCGATTCAATAATGGCCAGCCCGTCAAGCGCCCGCTGTTTCTGTATGGCATTTTTAACCGTGTCAAGGTATTCGGCAATGTCGTTGGCTATCATCATGGCCGTGCCAGGTGAACGGTCAAGCACCCTGATCTCAACTCCTTTATATTCTGTTCGCCGAAACTTTATATTACTCTGGTATTCCTTGTGCAATTGTGTCAGCGCAAATTGCGATCGGGGATTGATCTCATAATGCTTCATCAAATTATACCTATGAATGATCTTATCCCTGATCTCGCTGGAGTTAAGGACCTGTAACATTTGTTCAGCCTCAGCCTCTTCCCCGAAAGCCATCAGGTCCTGCGTCATACCGGGCATTTCATCCATAATAGCTTTTGATATGGAGTTGGTCGAGGTGGGAAAAAGGATCACCACCGACTTATACAGGGGGGTAATGAAAGCAGGGCCTGAAAAAACAGCAGCACATGCCCCGGCAATAAGGACCACGCAGGCAATCACCCATTTCCATTTCCAGATAAACCATACGAAGTTGATGGTGTTAAACGTGTATTCATCCTGTTTCTGAACAGCCATGATGTTTAAAGTTTATGTAACAGGGGCCAAAATTAGAGAAAATTAACACATGTTTATAGAACGCCATGTAATGATCGTCCCGGAAATGTCAGTTTCTCATCACGATCTTCAGCATCTGCATGGGCCTGATAAATCCGATGCCGATTGAAAGAAAGACCATGAAGGTGCCTGAAGCCAGGAAACGGTAAAGCCATGATATCTCAAGATAGGATTGAAGCCATATTGCCAGTATGCTACCGCCGATGTAGATGAAAAAACGTATCAGTGTTCTCGTTCCCGGCCAGAGGTTAAATTTACGGGAGCATACCAGGATCTGCAGGATAGCCGTGAGCATAAGGGTAGTGCAATTGGCCACTGCGGAACCCATGGCTTCAAACCTTGGAATCAGGATCAGATTCATGGTCAGGTTCAACACCATTGAAAGAGCTGCGATAATGTTCAATGTCCACAGATCGCCATTAGCTGTCAGCAGTGTTCCGAACACGTAAGATATTGAAAAGGCCACCAGTCCTGGAATAAGCACCCTGAAAACCTCCGCCGATTCACCGGAATGGGTTTTATAGAGAGCATGCATGATCTCTTCGCTGAAACCGATCGAGAGTATGCTCACCGACAAGGAAAACACGAGGATGATCGGAAGGGCGATCTGTATTATCTGGCTGAAATCCTCTTTAAACCGCAGCATTTTGGAAAACATAGGTAGCAATAAAACCGAGAATAGATAGGGAACCATGATGAAAGCATCCAATAATCTGAAAGCCGATGCATAAATACCAGCCTGCCTTGCACCGATACCATCCGGAAGCAGCCTTTCGATCAGAACTGCATCGATCCTGAAATAAAACATCATCAGCAAGGTAAGCATGGCAAAAGGAAAGCTCTTCCGGATGATCATCCTGGCAAATAATGGATTCCAATACAGACGCCTGAAAGCGGCTTTCCTGATAACAACCGCAAGTGCTGTAAGAAAAGCAACAAAATAGGCGATTGTCTGAAACCAGACAAACATTTCAATGGTAAAACCCTGGCGCCATCCCGGATTATATATAACCAATCCGCAAAGAAGAATCAGCACAATCCGGTCGAGTACCGACATCAGGCTGTCCGTTCTGAACATTTGTAATCCGGCAATATTAGAGCGGAGGTACAAAATGGAGAAAATGATGAACTGATTCAGTATCAGGAATCCCAACAATCCCATTTGCCGGAGGTCATACCCGGCCAGCAGAGCAATAGCAAGAGAAACCACTGCATAAACGACTGCCAGAAAGAGCCTCAGGGTAATGATACCGCTGAAGTGCTTGTTCAACAGATGTCTGTACTGGGATATGTTACGGTTATTAAAGTTGGTAATGCCAAGATCCAGCAGTATGTTGAATAACATCGAAAAATTGAACATGGAAAAGAAGATCCCGTATTCATCAGGTCCAACCAAATTCTGAACCCTGAGGTCAATGCCAAAAATATAGATCGGTTTGACCAGGAGATTAAGCAGAAGAAGAAAAAAAAGGTTGGTAAGGAATTTCCTTTGCATTGGGCAAATGTAATGGGTAATATGTTTTCTGCAAAAAATAAAACCTTTTAACTCAATGCTGTCTGGAGAACATTGATAAGATTCACCGGATTTCCGATATTTGCAGAAAATGATTCACCTTGAAGATTGCGATCAATACCAGATTACTGATCAGGAACCGGATGGACGGGATTGGTTGGTTCACAGGTGAAACCATGCCACGCCTGGCGAAAAATCACCCTGAGCATCAGTTCTATTTCCTTTTTGACAGGCCATGGGATCCTTTGCTGACATTCCCCACCAATGTGAAACCCCTGTATATCGGACCTGTTACACGTTTACCGTTCCTGATCAAATGCTGGAATACCATTTCGGTACCCTTGCTGATAAAGAAAATCAAGCCTGATCTTTATTTTTCACCTGACGGCTTCCTGCCACCTTCTCTCCCCTGCCCTTCCCTTGTGGCTTTACACGACCTGAATTTTGAGCATTTCCCCGAATTCCTTCCATACGGCTATCGTCTTCTGTACCGCAAATGGGCCAGAAGGGCTGCCATCGGTGCAACAAGAATCATTACAGTTTCCGAATTTTCAAAAAAGGATATAGCATCCTGTTACCCTATAATCGAAGAGAAAATCGACGTTGTGTATTCAGGGCTCAATTCATTCATCCGACCTGTCACGAAAAATGAAATTGAGAAAACACTGGACAAACTCGGTATCACATGTGACTATTTTCTCGTCACAGGAAGCCTCCACCCCAGGAAAAACATTCACCGTGTGATTGAAGCATTTCATCTGTTCAGGAACAGATTTCCCGGCAGATTGATGCTTGTATTTGCCGGGAACAACAAATGGTGGAGCCGTGCCATGCAGGATGCCCTGGATGCATGTCCGTACAGGAAAGATATCCTGTTTACAGGCCGTTTGAATGATGCCGATATGAACGCTGTGATTAAGGGAGCGAAAGCCATGGTGTTTGTATCCCTTTTCGAAGGATTCGGCCTGCCAATCATTGAAGCTGCGAAAGCAGAGATTCCGGTAATAACCTCCGATCATTCTTCCATGCGTGAGATAGCCGGTGATTCAGCCCTGCTGGTAAATCCTATGGATGTGCAGGAGATTGCTACTGCAATGAACACCATTATTACAGATGAAAATCTTCGCCAGGAACTTATTCAGAAAAGCAGGCCCCTTACGACCCGATACTCGTGGGAAAGGACGGCCGATCTTGTCTGGGAAAGCATCCTTAAAGCATTGAAAATTTAAATAAAACATTTGGTATGATACCTTCATCCATGATGGTATCTTTCCCCTTTCAGGATGGTGAATGCACGATACAACTGCTCGGTAAAAAACAACCTTACCATCTGATGTGGCAGCGTCATCCGGGATAAAGAGAGCCTGGTGTAACCACGGGAAAGTATTGAGTCCGCGAATCCATAAGGCCCTCCGACAACAAATGCCAACTTTTTCGTCCCCGTATTCATGGCTTTCTCAATAAATGAGGCAAAAGCCACCGATGTCATCATCTCCCCCTTTTCATCCAGAAGCACAACCCGGTCAAATCCTTCAAGGTATTTCATTAACAGTTTTGCCTCGGCTTCCATCCGTGCTTTCTCAGGCATTGCGGATGCCTTCCTGGGGACAGGGATTTCACAGACAAAGAAATCGACATAATGCTGCAGCCTCAGGACATATTCATGTATGCCCGAAATCAGCCATGGATCCTGGGTTGGTCCCATCAGTACCAGTTCTGTTTTCATTGTAAATTCCGGATGATCAGATGTACGGATTATCAGGGTTGCAATTTAAAGATTCCTTATCACCTAACCGGTATATTACAATGGATTTCGGTCTTAGGCAACCCGGAAACTTACACCATGTAAAAGAGTATCAATCAATAAGGGCATGGTAATTGGTGCAATCCGGCCCCAGGATTAATCCTGCCTTTTCGTCCAATTTCATTTTTTTATATAACTTGCGTTCATTATTTTAAGTATGAATGCCTCGATAATATCCAACCGATGAAAAAAGTCATTCAACATCTTCAACCTCTTCTCATCATCGTTTTGCTACCGGTATGGTTCTCCTTTATTGCAGAGGCTCCGAACTGGCTGGTCATCCGGGATGCGATTGAAAAGGGGGATGCACAAAAACTGTCGGAATTCTTCTACCCCACCGTTACGGTGACAGTTCCGGGCTACCGTGGGCACTATAGCAACCGGCAGGCAAGAGCGATCATACAGGACTTTTTCAGAAATAACCCACCCGTGAGCTTTAAGGTAAAAAGTACAGGCACCACAGCATCCTCAGCAGTTTTCTACCTTGGGACTTATGAAACTTCCTCCCGTTCTGTTTTCTCGGTTTATATCCTTTTAATAAAGGAGAGTGGGAAAACCTATATCTCCCAGCTTTCATTTGAAAGGTCTTAGCATAATAATCATACTGCCATAACTTCATATGAAAATTCGTGATATTATCCGTCAGGCGCTGGCCGAAGACACAGGTGACGGGGATCATACCAGCCTGTCGACCATACCGGCTTATGCCACAGGGAAAGCGCAGCTCATCGTTAAGCAGGATGGGATACTTGCCGGATTACCATTCGCCATGGAGGTGTTCACCCAGGTTGATCCTGCCACAACATTTGAAATCAGGATGAACGACGGCGACCGGATCTTACCGGGGGATGTTGTTTTTACCGTAACTGGCAACACAAGGGCTATCCTTTCTGCAGAAAGGGTGGCACTCAACTTTTTGCAACGCCTTAGTGGCATTGCAACTTACACAAATGCCCTGGTCACACGGATATCACCCTATAAAACAAAACTGCTGGATACGCGGAAAACAACCCCTTTGCTCAGGGAGATGGAAAAATATGCAGTCCGGACGGGGGGGGGATTTAACCATCGCATGGGATTGTATGATATGATCATGATCAAGGACAACCATGTGGATTTCTCAGGGGGAATCTCAAAAGCAATCAACAGCGTGCATGCCTATCTTGCAAAAATGAACCGATCGATGCAAATAGAGATTGAAGTCAGAAACTTCGGTGAACTGGAGGAGGTACTGGCATGTGGCGGTGTAAACAGGATCATGCTTGATAATTTCTCACCTGCCGACCTTGCCCTTGCGATCATGATGATCGGGGGCCGTTATGAAACCGAAGCTTCCGGTGGCATCCATGCAGGCAATATTGAAGCTTATGCTGCCACCGGGGTTGATTATATATCCATGGGTGCCCTGACCCATCAGATCCGTAGCCTGGATATGAGCCTGAAAGCTGTATAATCCTATCCTTTTTTATAGTGAGCCGGAAACATTTTCCACAGATCAGAAACAACCTGAACAACCGTTTGGGCAAAGTCAGGATCCCCGGCGGTTCAGGAATCACACTTTTAACACTGGCATTCCACTTTAAATCAGGTCTGTCTTCCGGACATCTGACAGCACGGGCGGCAGCTATCTCGTTTAAGTTCTTCCTGGCTTTCTTCCCCGGCATTCTGTTCCTGTTTACCATCATTCCCCTTATTCCACTGAAAGATTTTCAGACAACCCTCATGCTCACCCTTCAACAAGCTATCCCTGACCCTTTGTTCCCACTCATCGAAAAAACCATTCTTGACATCATTACGATCCGCCACACAGGGCTCCTCTCCTTTGGATTCCTGATGGCACTCTACTTCAGCTCCAGTAGTTTTATCAGCCTGATCTCCTCTTTTAACCAGTCCATCAATATCAACGAATCACGTAGCCCTTGGCAACAAAGAATTCTAAGCCTGCTGCTCATGATTGTTTCAACGATCCTGATCATTATTGCCATTAGCATCATGATAATTGGCAGAGACAGCATCAGATGGCTCATTGACAACCACTATATAACTGATCCGGGAAACATCGCTTTTTTCTTTACAGGACGATGGTTCGTCCTGGCTGCCATGGTTTACCTGATCATCTCCATGATCTATTATTTTGCACCTGCCAGAAGTGTGGGATTTCGTTTCTTCTCGGTCGGTTCGCTGATCGCCACCCTGTTTATTGTTGCCATGGCATGGGGATTTGGCTATTTTATACGGTATTTCTCAGCCCATAATGCCCTGTATGGTTCTGTAGGAACCCTGCTGCTGCTACTGCTGTATGTTTATTACAATGCCATCATTCTGCTTGTAGGGTTTGAACTGAATGCGAGTATCGTGGCGGCTAAAAGAAAAAACGCAGCATCTGCGCAAGAAGAGTTGCCACAGAATGTCTAAAAAAGCAATGAATCCGGTCCGGTGATGCAGGAAACGATATTGGTTGAAAGACTTAAACAGGGTGACAGAGATGCTTTTAGATGGCTGGTTGATCACTTTCAGGTGAAGGTCATCAATCTATCAAACGGTTACCTGCATGATCTCCATGAAGCAGAAGACAATGCACAGGAGGTTTTTATTGAGGTTCTTCAATCCATCGGGAAATTCAGGGGTGATTCAGGATTATCAACCTGGATTTACCGAATAACGGTCAATAAAGCCATTAATCGCCGGAAGCGACAACAAAGGATGAAACTTTTACATACCCTGACAGGTTTTTCAGGCCAGGAGATCATAAACAACCGGCAAACGGTAACGGCCCCGGTATCACAAAATCCCGATTTTGCCATGCAAAACAAAGAAGACCGTCAGGCCCTGCATCAAGCGATTGACCGCCTGCCCAGACAACAAAAGACTGCTTTTCTGCTCAACAAATACGACCGCTTATCCTATAAGGAAATTGCTGCGGTAATGGGCACAACTGTTCCTGCCGTTGAATCACTCCTTTTCAGGGCAAAAAACAATCTGAGGGGACACCTTTCATCTTATGTCCAGGGGAAATAAACAGCATGGCGCAAGTTTGAAAATAATTGTTTGTCTAATGTTAAAATCATGCAGATCATGAACTGCAAAGAAGTAATACACCTCATTCCTTTTTACCTTGATGATGAACTGGATCCTGTCCGGAAGCAGCAGACAGAACAGCATTTCCGGTCATGCCCGGCATGTGAAGGGTATTATCAACGCTTCCGGCAGGTGTATGGTGTACCGGAGAAAGAGATCCTCCATTCGCCCGACCCCTATTTTTATACACGGTTAATGGCCAATATAGAGGCCCGGCAGGAGCAGCCATTTGTCAGAATATTCCAGGTAAAACCATTGGTATGGGCTCTTGCTGTCATGCTTCCCATGATCACAGGTATCTGGCTGGGTTATTCCCTCATGCGGAAGCAGGACAACACCTATGAAAACACAGCCCTGATCGCAGAGGTGAACAACGTCCTTTCAACACCGGGGTATACTTCCGACAATGATACCTATTATCATGACAACGGGCAATAACACCTGATTAAGAAACATGCAACCTAAAAATCCATGGGATATGAACCAACGACATTATAAGATTCTGGTATGGCTTGTCATCATCATGCTGATCCTGAACATCTCTGCACTGGGCACCATCCTCTGGTTCCGGTTTTTCACCCCCCCCCCTGCCGAATGCACGTACCTTCCCAGAAACCGGCCGGATCATTTTCATCTCCATGATGAATTTATCCGGAAGGAGATGGGTTTGGACGGAAATCAGCTCAGACAGTTCTCCTCCTTGCGGGATAAACATCTTCAGGATATCCGTACACTGGCAACCGACATCGAGGCAGCCAGAAAAGAGCTGTTCAAAGAGGTACAGAAAGAGAATCCCGATCAGGCAGTGCTGGATTCATTCAGCATCCGCATCGGAAATTTACACACAGCATGGTCAAGAAGCTCTGTTGCATTTATGATGGAGGCAAAAGGTGTGTGCAATCCCGATCAACAGGCAAAAATGTTCAAAATGCTCGAAAGGAGCAGAAAACAACATTTGTACAAGGCGGGCAGAATGCAGCAGGGAAGAAGATGCAATCCGGAAAGAATGCCTCCTGAACAACCACATCAGTAAACATATTGCTGGCAGAAATAATAATTCATCCAAATATCCAAATACCATGAAAAGAAAGAGAAGTTTAATCACAGGATCAGTTACGGCTGTTATTCTTGCCAGCCTGATCACACTCAGCAGTGCATTGACGGCACAAAACCAGAATCCCCCCATTAGAGGGAAGGGAGAAGGAAATCCTAAAGCATGTAACAAGCCCGCAGGTGAAAACCTGAAAGGCCCATTTGGCAATTATGCCAACATCCCCGGCATTACAGAGAAACAAAAAGAGGATATAAAATCCATCCGTCTGGCCATGCTGAAAGATCTGACATCCATTACTGACCAGATCAATGAAAAGGAGGCTCGTCTCAGGACATTATCAAGGGCCGACAAGCCGGATGCAACCTCCATCGACAAATTGATCGATGAGATATCCGTATTACAGGCAAGTAAAAGGAAGCGTGTTGAAAAGTCCAGGCAGCAGATCAGGGCTCTGCTCAATGAAGAGCAGCAGTTATGGTTTGATCAGCACTGCCAGCACAATGCAAACTGCAACCCAAAAGGATTGGACAACAAGCGGACGAAATACAACGGCCCTAAAAGAAATAACTAAAACATGAAGGATACATCACTGGCAAGCAGTCAGAATGCAACATGGGGCTCGCTGAAAAGCGGGCCTTTTTTACGGATACCAGATCACTCCGGCGGAATGATCATTCCTGCATCCTGTCACTGAGGCAAAGACATTCGGCAATCCCAGCCACCGCAGTAATCCCATGAATGCAAAAACCAGCGCTTCCTTAAAGTTCACAATCTCCTTTCCGGGGATGATGATCTTTGCACTGACAGTTGAGCGGATCCTTTCAACCAGGTAATCATTCCATGTGCCGCCACCGGTGACAAGCATGGTTTCTCCCTCCCGAAAGGAGGTGGAAGCGGCAATCTGCAGGGCAACATGTTCCACATAGGTATGCAGAAGATCTTCAACGCCATACTCTCCTTCGAGTAATGGGAATATGGATGCTTCGACCCATTCCCGCGACAGGGATTTGGGGGGAGCAGCGACGTAGAAGGGAAGGTCATTCAGCTTATCCAGGATTTCAGAGATCAGTTTACCGCTACGGGCTGATACTCCATGCGGATCGAATGGCATGTTCAACCTTCCGGCGAGGTGATTGAGCACCATGTTGACGGGAACAATATCAAATGCCAGCCGTATCTCCCCGGCAACATACGAAATATTGGCAATACCTCCCAGGTTCAGGCAGTAATCATATTGGGTGAAGAGATGATGATCGCCAACGGGGATAAGTGGCGCTCCCTGTCCTCCCGAAAGCACGTCTGCGATCCTGAAACCGTTTATCACAGGCAAACCGGAATGATATGCCATACCGGCTCCGTTCCCGATCTGGCAGGTGATTCCCCTGGAAGGATCATGAAAAACGGTATGCCCGTGAGAGGCAATAAAAACAGGATGAAAATGGTGTTGACGGATCATCTCACCTGTCACTCGGCCACACCATATCCCAAAATCCAAATCCAGTGCGGCAAAGTCACTTCCTGAACAATGATGGGCATCTCTGAGTTTATCAACCAATTCACCGGGAAAGGGGATGGTAACGCCATGATGAATAGAAAAATGCCAGTCTGCCCCCTTTGTCAGGAAGCTGCACAGTACAACATCAAGGCCGTCCAGCGAGGTCCCGGACATCAGTCCGACTGTTTTATAATGCATCCTGATCTGATTATCAAAGAAAAGGGATCGCCTTTTCAAGTTTCACACCGTGTGAGCCCTTGAGTAATATCTGCCTGCCTTTGACAGGATGATCTGCCAGCCATTGTGTCAGTTCCTCTACATCCCTGAATGCAGTCAGGGAAAATTCATCTGCCAGGTTGAAAAAAGCCTGGCCGACAGTAATACACTGACATCCCGTTTTTTTGATCAGGTTCAACAACTGCCAGTGCTCATCACTGCTATATGATCCCAATTCAAACATATCACCCAGGATCAGCAGAGATTCCGGGCCACTGATCCGGATAAAATGATCTATGGCTGCCTGCATGCTTGCCGGGTTAGCGTTGTAGCAATCAATCACCACCTGGTTCCGCCCTGTATCTGAAAACTGTGACCTGTTGTTGGCAGGCGTGTACGCCTGTATTGCCTGAATGATGGTTCCGGTTTCCATAGTGAGTAGTTGTCCGGTTGCAATAGCAGCCATGACATTAGGGAAATTATATTCCCCAACGAGGTTCGTTTGGAATTCGGATAGCCGATCTGGTGCTTGCCAACGGACGGCCAGGAAAAGGCCGGATGAGGCTACACTACCCCTTACATCAGCTTTCCTTGTTCTTCCATAGGATATCTTTCGGGTGCGCATCGGTTTGACCAGATTTCTTATCACCGGATCATCTGCATTCCAGATAATGGTGCTTTGATCCCTACTGTTCAGGTAATGGTACAATTCACTTTTTGCCTGTCTGACACCTTCCTGTGATCCAAATCCTTCCAGGTGGGCAGGTCCGATGTTGGTGATGATGCCATGGGTTGGTTTTGCCAGGTTGCATAATGCTGTAATCTCACCCTTATGATTGGCCCCCATTTCAACCACAAGAAACCTGGTAGAAGTTGCAAGGCGCAGCAGGGTCAGTGGCACCCCAATGTGGTTATTCAGGTTTCCCTGTGTGGCAATGGTCGGGGATTGGGCAGAAAGAATGGCATAGATAAGCTCTTTGGTTGTGGTCTTACCGTTGGAGCCGGTAATGGCAATCACAGGCAGGGTGAACTGGTCCCGGTGTTGGATCGCCAGCTGCTGAAGGGTGTCAAGGACACTCTCCACCAGCAGGTACCTGCTGTCCCTGACCACGGCAGGATCATCCACAACAACCCGGGAAGCGCCTTTCATGAGTGCTTCTGCTGCAAATTGATTCCCGTCAAAATTTTCACCTTTCAATGCAAAAAACATTGAACCAGGCGAAACCAGGCGAGAATTTGTTGTCACAGCTGTTGAGAGCAGAAATTCTTGATAGATCGTATATAAAAGGGAAAAGTCTGGTGACATGGATCCTATTTTCATCAAAGGTAGAAAAAAAGGCTACCCTGAACAGGCAGCCTTTCCATAAATTTATGATCGAAGTTTAATTGCCCTGGGGGCTGCCCACCCGGTGCATGGCACAACGGAATCCGATGTATTCGGTTGCCTGGTCTTCTTCAAGGAAACGGCGGGTGCCGGGGCTTAACCAGTATTCACGGTCGCGCCAGGATCCACCTTTGTATACCTTGACCCTGTTACTGATGAGTGTGTTCTTCCCATAATTGTACATTGCCCTGTCTTCTTCGGTCTCATTGAAATAATCGTTGGCGATCGAACTTTCAAAATCACCGTCGCGATAATTGACATTATCTGCCTGCCGGTAGTTTCTTCTACCGATATTTTCTTCAGGGCGTACCTCCCTGGTTTTCATTTGTCCGGGCATTCCCTGCACATAGGTGGCAATGCCTTTCAGGAGAGCTCCCCCGATTTTAATGGTTTCATCCGCATTATTAATCTTATCAATGGCATCCTGTATGCGCTGGGAAGCATCTTCCATATTCCTGGCTTCATTGTCTTCGACCGCCTGTTCGGCATCAGCAATCACTGCTTCCACCAGGTCTGCTTCCTTGTCAGAAGAATTTCCGCTGCTGGCAAGATCTCCCTGGAAACGTCCGAGAAAATCCAACAATCCTTTGTAATCATAGGTTATATAATCCAGTTTGTCGTCGTAGGCTCCCTCATTGTTCAGTACGATCGTGCTGAAGATGTTGCCACGGAAAGGATTGAACTCTTCGAAATCCTCAAAGGAGAGTGGTCGGTAGACATCAGATACCCATTCAGCGACATTGCCGGCCATGTTATAAAGCCCGTAGTCATTGGGCCAGTAAGCATAAACCGGTGCCGTAATGCTGGCTTTGTCATTGAGATGGCCGGCAACACCCATATAGTCACCTCTTCCCCTGACGAAATTGGCCACAAATTCACCATAATGTTTACGGCTGTCGGTCCTGGTATTATGACCGTTCCATGGGTAGATCCGTCTTTCAACGATCCTTTCGTAGTAAGTATTCCCGATCAGCCCGAGAGCTGCAAATTCCCATTCGGCTTCAGTGGGTAACCTGTAAGAAGGCAACAGGATACCGTCTTCCATTCTCACACCTCTTGTACCGGCACTGTTTGGATTCAGGTCCTTAAGTTCCTTGTCAACAAGGCCGATAAACTGCCCTGCCAGGTAGGAGCGGGTATTGAAGTTCTCTTCATTCTGCTGCATCGGATCCTGCTTGAGGATGCCGGCTTTAACAAGGATATCCTCATTGACCCTGTCGGTACGCCATGCACAGTAATCACGGGCCTGCAGCCAGTTCACACCGACAACCGGATAGTCTTTGTACGCGGGATGTCGGAGATAAAGCTCGGAATAGGGCTCATTGTATGCAAGTTTCTTTCTCCAGACAAGGGTATCAGGCAATGCCTTATCATACACTCTCGGGAAGTCAATGCCATAAATTCGGGAAATCCAGTACAGATATTCCAGATAATCAACATTGGCAACTTCTGTCTGATCCATGTAAAAGGATGTTACCGTTACCTTTCTTGGCATATTGTCCCAGGCATCGGCAACTTCCTGGTTTGTCCTTCCCATCAGGAAGGATCCCCCCTCAATGAACACCAGGCCTGGACCTGTTTCCTGTTCGATAAACTTCACCACCTGAAAGCCTCCGTTGGTAGGGTTGTTATAGTCCCATCCCGTTGTACGGGATCTTGGCTTCCCACAGGAGGTCACCAGCATAAAGGAGGCGACTGCAGTAATAAATATAATTCCTGTAATGAATTTCATCGGTTTCATCATCTGTGCGTATTTGGATTTACTTTTCTTTAACTAGAAGACCGGGCATTTTATTGCTCTGTATTTCGGCCCTTTTTCAGGACAGTTGAACTTCAGGGTGAATGAGACCTCATGGGCTCCACCGGACACATTGCTTAATTCAGAGATGGTCACATCGTACGAATAACCAATCTTAAACTTGTCGTATTCGAAACCTACCAGTCCGACAACGGCATCCGAATATCCCCCGACAGGTGCTGACATGAACTGCCTGTACCACAAACCGACAACCATTGGGGTTTTATTGAAATAGAGGCCATAATTCAACTGATGGAACTGTTGCTGCTGCTGATAGATAAGACTGGGAAACAGACTTGGATAGGAGGTCTGATACACCCCTCTTTTAGCACCAAGGGGTATTTCATAACCTGTCTGGACTGTGATTTTTCTGTAATGCACCGAGTTATGTTCTGCTGCATTGTAAAACGAATTGTCAGGTTCGGTAAGGTGATGAACGGCTACCCCGACATAAAAACGGGAGGTATAGTAAAGCGTACCGGCAGCAAAATCCACGTAGGTTACATTCTGATTCCCCGGTATATTCTGTGTGGAATAGATAAAACCATCCCTGGAATCTATCATATCGCCGAAGGTAAGTTTATCCCACTGAAGGCTTTTTGAATAAAATGAAGACTGGATCGAGAAATTGAGATTGTATTTGTCACGCTGATCAAGACCCAGATGATAAGCATACATCAGCCCGAGAGAATTGTGGGTTAATACCCCCTCCCCTGCCATGTCCGACATGGCAATCACACCAACCCCCCCGCTGATTTTCTGAAAAAACTGATCATAGGAGGCATTATAGGTAACAAATCCACCGGGAATGGAAGGCCACTGGTTTCTGTAGTTCATGATCAGCCTTGGACAAATATTGGTTCCTGCAAACGCAGGATTCAGATAGATAGGATTTGCATAAAATTGCGAGAAATGCGGATCCTGTGCCGGGCCACGCGTTGTCATTCCTATTAGAATTATCGCAACCATCAGGGATATAATGATTCTTCTCACCTTGTATTGTTTGATCGGGTTCTTTTTCCTGACATTTTCAGTTTACAATATTACAATATTTTTTTAACACCATATACAGCAACATTTTCATTTGAAAAATATTACTCTCATCAGTCAACATTACCCAATAGGCTGAAAATGTAAGAAAACCAGATCAGCGAAAAAAAATACCGATTATTTTTTCTGTTTTATACACCGGTATTCCCTGAAGGTTTCATTTTTTTTGATATTTGATCATATTTTCCAACTACCTGAATTGAACCTGACCCAAAGATACCTGTTATATTGAAATAACATATCAATGATCCTGATATAACTCAATCTGCATGAATCATACTTATTTATAATAATTCTAAATTATAACCATATGTCTGGATCAGCCCTGTTTCCTTAAAAATCCAACCGGAAAAAGCCTGTTACCATCTCCCATCATTAAGCTGTATCCGAAAAAAAATCAGGAAAAGATGTCCGAGTTTAGAAAACACAATAAAACGGATAATATTCTGTTAACTAACCATTCATTGACAGTCTGGCAACATTGTTTTTCAAGAAATAATTTTTGTGTAATCAACATGCATCAATCCGGTTCATTGTGTATGACCCACAAGCCAGTACGGTGCCTTCCCGCCTGTGCTTTTCTGCTATCATTCATACTTTTCCCATTCTCTCTGTTACAGGGACAGGAGCGGATTACTGAAGCCACGTTTGAATTGGCATGGAAGGGGATCGAATATATCCGGATCAGTGAAACCGAATCTTTCAGCAGGCTTACGTTTGCGGAGGCGGTATATCCGTTCGACATGAACATACCGGCGTGGCATAGACTGGTAAAACACCAGGGAACCGGTACGCGGCTGGAGACAAACCTGCAAGTTACCGAAACAGCGCATCTTACTGACAATGAAAGTTCCCTGCTCAGAAATGTCGCCGGTATCGGGGATGAATTCAGGATTGAATCAGAAAAACGGATCATTCGAAAAGTTCCTTACTCAGCCATTTTCGTTATACCCATCAGGAAAAAAGCGGACGGTTCTTTTGAAAGGATCGTTTCTTTCCGGCTCAGCCATAAAGAAGTTGCAGATGTTTCACAGATTCCCTCCCCTTCTTTCCGGACAACGAAAAGCAATTCGGTATTATCCACCGGTGAATGGTATAAGCTCCGGGTATCCGGCAGGGGAGTTTACCGGTTGGATTACAACCAGCTTACCTCTATGGGTATGACAGGGGGAAATGCATCCAAAATCCGGTTATTTGGAATGGGAGGTGGGATGTTGCCTGAGAGGGCTGGTGACATCCGGCCAGATGGTTTACAGGAGGTGGCTGTTCAGGTTTTTGACGGAGGAGATGGAAGTATTGACCCAGGGGATTACATCCTGTTTTATGGTGAAGGTTCCGGCAAATGGCTGTATGATACCCTTCAGCAACGATTTATCCACAGGAAACATCTCTACGATGATCACAACTATTATTACCTGACCAAAGGCAATTCAGCGGGTTTACGGATCCAGCCCCAGTTACCTCCTTCGGGTGCACCAACCCATTTTGTCACATCTTTCCGTGATTATGCTATCTATGAAAACGACTCACTTAATCTTATCAAGTCGGGCAAACTATGGCTGGGAGAAGAATTTGACATCCGCACGACCTACTCTTTCAGTTTTTCATTTCCGAATATTGATCCCGGGAGCCCCGTGGAAATTCAAACCTCTTTTGTTGCAAGGTCATTGTCCGCAAGTACAGTCACAATTCAATCGGGCACCCATTCTGCCAGTGCAGGGATCTTTCATGTCTCAACGGGTTACAACAGCCAGTATGCCAACCAGGTCTTCAAAGAACTCACCTTCAATACCTCTGGAAACGCCATTCCGGTAACGATAACATACAGCAAGCCTCTTTCCTCCTCGGTCGGATGGCTCGACTATATTCTGGTTAATCTGCGCCGAACCCTGAGAATGTCAGGGAATCAGATGGTATTCAGGGAAACGGGGGTAACTGGACCGGGTAACAGGGCACAGTATTCTCTTGACCAAAGCAATGCATCCACCGGAATATGGGACATCACTAACCCACTCATCCCCGAACTTGTGCAGGGAAATCTACTGGGCAACATTTATTCATTCATTTCAGATGCAGAAGTACTCAGAGAATTTATTGCGCACCAGGGTACCGGCTATCTGACGGCAGACATCATGGGAAAGGTCACCAACCAGGATTTACAGGGCAGCAAACAGGTAGATATGGTCATTATCAGCCACCCGGAATTTTTAACCCAGGCTAAAAGGCTTGCCGGGATTCACGAACAGCACAGTGGCCTCTCCTGCCTTGTGGTTACGCCCGGCATGGTTTACAACGAGTTTTCATCAGGGAAACAGGATCCGACCGCCATCCGGGACTTTATGAAAATGCTCTATGACAGGGCTGTCACGCCAGACGAACTACCCGGATACCTTTTGCTTTTCGGGGATGGATCTTATGATAACAAGAACAGGCTCGCAAACAATACGAATTTCATTCCGACCTACCAGTCCGATGAAAGTCTTCACCCTGCCTATTCTTATGTGACAGACGATTTTTACGGCATGCTGGATGACCATGAAGGTCTGAATGCCTCCGGTGCCCTTGATCTTGCCGTTGGGAGGATTCCTGTTGCCACTGCCCAGGAGGCAGCTCAGATGGTGGATAAAGTGATACGTTACATAAGCGATAACAGTGACCTATTGGCCACTACCATTTGTGCAGGAGCAGGCGCGACGAAACCTCTGGCCGATTGGAGGAACACTATCTGTATCGTTGCAGATGATGAAGATTCAAACCTGCACATTGACCAGGCTGAACTGCTTACCGACTATTGTGATGCCAACCACGGGGTTTATAACCTGAACAAGATTTACATCGACGCCTATAAACAGGAATCGATATCGGGCGGTCATCGTTATCCTGATGTGAACGATGCCATTAACAAGCAGCTTGAAAAGGGTTCACTGATTATAAACTATATCGGGCACGGTGGAGAACTTGGCTGGGCACATGAACGGATATTGCGTATTGAAGATATCCTCTTATGGTCCAATGCTTACCATATGCCGCTTTTTCTGACCTCTACCTGTGAATTCAGCCGTTTTGACGATCCTGCCAGGAGATCGGCAGGAGAGGATGTTTACCTGAACCCAAACGGAGGAGGTATCGCAATGTTCACTACTACCCGTCTTGCTTTTGCCAGCAGCAACTATGCATTCAATACTGCCTTTTACAAAAATGTCTTCAAGAAACAGAATGGTTTATATCCACGCATAGGGGATGTCTTCATGTTATCGAAAATTGAATCCGGCTCGGTATCCAGTAACCGAAACATGGTTGTCCTTGGTGACCCAGCCCTGATGCTGGCCTACCCGAAACACAAGGTGGTTACGACTCATATCAACGACAGTGCGATCAGTGCTACGCCAGATACCCTCAAAGCCCTCTCAAAAGTTACGGTCAAAGGGATTGTGACAGACCAGCAGGACCAGGTACTGCAGGATTTCAACGGCATCCTTTACCCTGTAGTACTGGATAAAAAAACTACTTTTACCACCCTCGCCAACGATCCCTTAAGTTATGCGAAGAATTTCTGGCTGCAAAAAAATTCCCTGTTCAAAGGAAAAGTCACTGTGAGCAATGGCCATTTCAGTTTTTCATTCATTGTCCCAAAAGACATCGCCTACGCTTATGGTTTTGGGAAAATCAGCTATTACGCAGAAAACGGGACAGAAGATGCACACGGTTATTACGATAATATCGTTATTGGGGGTACCTCGGATGTTTCCATCACGGATAATACAGGACCTGAGATAAGGCTTTACCTCAACGATTCCAGCTTTGTTTTCGGAGGCACAACGGATGCAAATCCCGTTTTACTGGCTCTTCTGAAGGATGAATATGGGATCAACACTTCCGGGAGCGGCATAGGCCATGATATCGTGGCAGTGCTGGACGGGAACTCAACCAAATCGATCATCCTCAACGATTATTATGAAGCTGACCTCGACTCCTACAATTCGGGTACGGTGACCTACGGGTTGTCCAATCTTGCAGATGGACCCCATCACCTGAATCTGAAAGTCTGGGACATCTTCAATAACTCATCCGAAGCCTATACCGAATTTGTGGTGGCATCCTCGGACAAGCCGATACTGACCCATGTACTTAATTATCCCAATCCTTTCACCACATACACCGAATTCTGGTTTGAGCATAATCAGCCCTGCTGCGACCTTGATGTCAGGATTGATGTATTCACTGTATCCGGCAAACTGGTAAAAACCATACAAAAAACGGTTTCTACCATTGGTTTCAGGGCAGAACCCATACCGTGGGACGGACTTGATGATTACGGGGACCGGCTGGCCAGGGGAGTTTATGTGTATAAAGTAACCATCAGGAACAGAGAGCTGAAAAGCACGGAGAAATTTGAAAAGCTCGTAATACTAAGGTAATCCATTGTTTTTTTTCATAATTTTGCACACGATTAAACACGACCATATTCATGAAGATCAACAGATGTAAGTTTAGGGCGATCATACTGGCAATGATGCTTTTACCAGCAATGATCTCCACTTCTCAAACAACCTACCAGGGACTATTCGGGCAGGGTAAAATCAACACCATCACCACGGCTGTCCCATTCCTGATGATTGCACCCGATGCACGTTCAGGAGCTATGGGGGACGCGGGTGCCGCATCATCCCCCGATGCCTTCTCGCAGCACTGGAACCCGGCCAAATATGCATTCATAAAAAACCAGATGGGATTTTCCGTTTCCTATTCACCCTGGATGAAGAAACTGGTGGATGACATTGATCTTGGATATCTTTCATTTTACTATAAGCTGAATAACGAACGGGATGCTATCTCAGCATCGCTCCTGTTCTTTTCCCTGGGTGAAATACAGTTCACCAATGACATCGGCCAGGATATCGGCACCTTCTCTCCCAGCGAATATGCCGTTGACATTGCGTACAGCTCAAAACTCACCAAAAATTTTTCCGGTGCCATTGGTTTCCGTTATATCTACTCGAATCTTACCGGCAACAGATTTGTCGGAGGAATGCAATCCAATGCCGGCCAGACTGTAGCAGGGGATGTAGCCGCCTATTACCGCCTGCCCATGAAACTGAACGGACAAAATTCCTTTTATTCGCTTGGTGTTAATATCTCGAATATCGGAGCAAAAGTTTCCTATACCGAAACGGTTTCCAAAGATTTTATCCCTACCAATCTCAGGATAGGCACCGCCTTCGAAACCGAACTCGATGACTATAATTCCCTCGCCGTCATGGTCGATTTCAACAAGTTGCTGGTACCCTCCCCCCCTCAGTACAAATTCAACGATACCACAGGATTACCGGAAGTTGACCAACAGGGTAATTACATCATTGACAAGGGCAAAAGCAATGATGTGGGTGTGGTGACCGGTATTTTCCAGTCGTTTTCAGATGCACCCCTGGGCTTCACGGAGGAGATCCGTGAAATCAGCATTTCAATAGGCGCTGAATACTGGTATGACAGGCAGTTTGCATTCCGTGCCGGATATTTTCACGAGCATGCCACCAAGGGTAACAGGAAATATTTTACACTGGGTGTTGGCCTGAAGCTGAATGTATTCGGACTTGATTTTTCCTATCTCATCCCAACAGGGCAGCAGAATCCCCTTGAAAACACCCTTCGTTTTTCCATCCTGTTCGATTTCGAAGCGCTCGGCGGTAGGAAATAGACGAATCATGTTCAACACAATACCACAACCTGATGGATTTCAGAGTCGGCATCGGTACAGACCTCCACAAGCTGACAGAAGGGGCACCACTGGTACTGGGGGGCATCACCATTCCCTGGCAGAGAGGAAGCAGCGGACACTCTGATGGTGATGTGCTGATCCATGCCATCTGTGATGCCATCCTGGGTGCTTTGGCCTTGAGGGATATTGGTTTTCATTTCCCCGATACTGATCCACAATATAAAGGCGTTTCCAGTATTGGCTTCCTGAAAAAGGTGGTCGATCTGGTGCGGGAAAAAGGCTGGAAAATCATAAACATTGACACAACCGTTCACCTGCAGGAGCCTAAACTATCCCCGTTTATACCGGCCATTCAGCAATCCCTTTCCGGAATTCTTGTGACAGAGGCCGCCAATATTTCGGTCAAGGCGAAGACAGGTGAACGCATAGGGATCATCGGAGAAGGAAAAGCCATTGAAGCCATGGCTATCTGCCTGTTATCAAGAGATGTCAGCAATCAGGGTTCCTGAATCAGATCCTTCACTTTATCCATCACCATGGTTAATCCCTGGATATTTTTGCCGCCTGCCGTAGCAAAAAAATCCTGTCCGCCTCCCCCGCCCTGGATCAACGGAGCCACCTTCTTCACAATATCTGCTGCATGCAGGTTTTTTCCCCTGATAAGGTCCGGCGTCACAAAAACAGCGATCCCCGCTTTTTCGTCATGGATGGTGGTAAGCAACATGACAAGATTGGACTCTGATTCACGGAGGCGGAATGCCAGGTCCTTTATATCAGCCATAGAGAGTGTAGTTGAGGTGCCGATAAAGCGTATGCCGGCAAGGATTGTCTCCCCGGCCATGATTTCCCGGACAGCAACAGCCACTTTTGCTTTCGACAGTTCCTGGATTTCTTTTTCCAGCCGATCGTTTTTCTCCATCATTTCCTGTACGCTCCTCAAGGGATCGTTATAATTGCGGACAAGCTCTTTCAACGCGTGCACCGTGGCAACCTGCTCTTCATAATAGGCCCTGGCGCTCTTCCCGGTAATTGCTTCAATCCTTCGGATGCCGGCGGCTATGGCTCCCTCCGAAAGGATCTTAAAAACCCCGATTTCAGCTGTATCAAGCACATGGGTACCTCCGCACAGTTCAACCGATTCCCCGAACCGGATCACCCGCACTTTTTCACCGTACTTCTCACCAAAAAGGGACATAGCTCCCATCGCTTTTGCTTCCTCAAGCGGCACATCACGTTTTTCATCCCTTCTCAAGGGATTCATGATCATAGCATTGACCAGCTCTTCGGTGTCCCGGATCTCCTCTTTGGTCATTTTTCCGAAGTGGGAGAAATCGAACCGGAAATAGTCGGGATGCACCAGTGAACCCTTCTGTTCCACATGTGGCCCAAGAATCCTGCGCAATGCATGATGCAGAAGATGGGTTGCCGAATGGTTCCTCGCGGTATTCTGTCTTGCTTCTTCATCCACCGTTGCGGTAAAACGGCCATGAGGATCTGCCGGGAGTTTTTCGACCAGATGCACAATCAGCTGGTTTTCAAACTTCGTATTTAATACAGGTATCTTCTCCCGGGTTTCAGGATCTGTAATGATACCTTTATCACCCACCTGTCCGCCCGACTCGGGATAGAAAGGGGTTTTATTGAAGACAAGCTGATAAAAAACCTTATCCCGGGTCATGACTTTTCTGTAACGTAGGATCTGTATGAGCGATTCGGTCTGATCATATCCGATGAATCCCTCCTCTTCTGCATCTTCTGTCACAATGGTCCAGTCATCAGTTTCTAACCTGGCTGCGTCCCGTGACCGGTTTTTCTGGTTGGTCATTTCAGCAGTATACCCTTCCTGATCCACGGCCAGGCCATGCTCCGAAAGGATGAGTGCAGTCAGATCGAGGGGAAAACCATAGGTGTCATAAAGCAGAAACGCTGTTTTTCCGTCCAGTACTTTATTTCCGGTATCCATAAGCCTGGTGATCATCTGCTCCAGCAGGTTGATCCCGGTTTCCAATGTCCGCAGGAATGCGATTTCCTCTTCAGCTATCACCCTTGTGATCAACTGCTGCTGTGCCTTCAGTTCCGGGTAATGACCGCCCATTTGTGCCACCAGTTCCGGAACGAGCAGATGGATAAACGGTTCCCTGAAACCCAGGTAGGTATAGCCATAGCGGATGGCTCTCCGGAGGATACGGCGTATCACATACCCGGCTCTGACATTGGAAGGGATCTGTCCATCAGCGATGGAGAAGGAGACAGCCCGGAGATGGTCTGCAATAACACGGAAAGCGACATCGGTCCTTTCATCAGCACCATATTCCTTTCCAGCCAATACAGTGGCTTTCCAAATCACCTGCTGAAAAATATCAGTGTCGTAATTTGAATCCTTACCCTGGAGGATCCTGCAAAGCCGTTCGAAACCCATGCCTGTATCCACATGCCTGCTGGGGAGCGGGACAAGTTTTCCATCCACAAGACGGTTAAACTGAATAAACACCAGGTTCCAGATCTCGATCACCTCCGGATGATCTTTATTGATAAGGGTAGCACCTGGAAGCTGCCTCCGGTCTTTCTCCTCCCTCAGGTCGATATGGATCTCCGAACAAGGTCCACAAGGGCCTGTATCCCCCATCTCCCAAAAATTATCCTTTTTCGATCCGTATAAAATATGGTCTTCCGGAAGATAGCGTTTCCAGATCATTCGTGCCTCCTTATCCTCCTGGAGCCCTTCCTTTTCATCCCCTTCGAATACGGTAGCATACAACCGGCTGCCATGGATCTTAAAAACCTCTGTCAACAGTTCCCATGCCCATGCAATGGCCTCCTCCTTGAAATAATCTCCAAAAGACCAGTTTCCAAGCATTTCGAACATGGTGTGGTGATAGGAGTCATGTCCCACCTCTTCCAGGTCATTATGTTTGCCCGACACACGAAGGCATTTTTGCGAATTGGCAATACGTTTCCAGGAGGATTCCCTGTTCCCCAGAAACACATCCTTAAACTGGTTCATGCCGGCATTGGTAAACATAAGAGTAGGATCATCCTTTACCACCATGGGAGCTGAAGGATATATTTTATGTCCTTTTGAAACAAAAAAATCCATAAATTGCTGCCTGATCTGCTGGCTGGTCAATGCCTTCATGTTATATATTTCAATTTCAATTGATTAACTTTTATTAACATCTGGCCGGGCTGCAAAGTTAACCAAACAAATAATTTTGCAGCATCTTATGAACATAACCTGAACGGAGCGAATGGCGAAACCAAGATACAAATTTAATCCCAAGTCCCTGGAGATAGAACGGGTTGAGGTAACATTAAAAGAGCGGTTGTTGCGCCTGGGATCTTATGTAATCATTGCGGTCATTTTCGCCGTTATCACCACCATCGTTTCTTTTCAACTGGTTGATTCTCCAAAGGAGAAAGCCCTGAGGCGGGAGATAGAACACTACAGACTTCAGAACCAGGTTATTGTTGACCAGTTGGATAAGATAGACAAAGTGCTTGCAGACCTGGAATACCGGGATGACAATCTATACAGGGTTATCTTAAATGCGGAACCGGTACCGGAACCGGAACGAAACAGCGGCATCGGGGGTGCCGACAGATACAGGCATCTTGAGGGGTATAACAGCCGGGATGAATTGCTAAAGACTGCGAGGAGGGTAGATGATATCAGCCGCCGGCTGGTGGTTCAGTCAAGGTCATTTGACAGGGTTTTTGAATTGGCCAGGCAGAAGGAGAAGATGATGGCCAGCATACCGGCCATTGTCCCTATCAGGGATGGGGCAAAAAACATTGTATCGGGATTTGGTTACAGGATCCATCCAATCTACCGTACAAGGAGGATGCACACCGGGGTTGACATCGCAATGAAAAGAGGCACCCCTGTTTATGCATCAGGCGACGGTACTGTGACAATGCCTTCTTCTGGCATGGGAGGGTATGGTGTTCATGTTCTGATCGACCATGGTTTTGGCTACCAGTCTTTGTATGCTCATCTCAGTCGCAGTGTCGTAAGGCCCGGCAAACATGTCAAAAGAGGTGAACTGATCGGCTATGTCGGGAGCAGTGGCCTTTCTGTGGCACCCCACCTGCATTACGAGGTAATCAAGAATAACCAAAAAGTCAATCCGATCCATTATTTCTACAATGACCTGAAACCAGCTGATTACGAAGAGGTGATCAGGATTGCTTCGAGGGATAACCAACCCCTGTCCTGATACAGGAATAAAACCTTCATCCATTATGTTCCCAGCAAAGATCAGATATGCAGTCGCATTAACAACGCTACTGCTGCATACGGTATTGCCGGTGTCAGCACAAAGACCCACGGCCGAAACCAATGTGATTGACACCATCCGTCTATTGGGGAAAGAGGCGGTGATTTATGAAAACAACACCTGGGCTTACCTTGTCGATTGCCTGATCATAGCACGTGACAAAGCGATTTCCGATACGATGGCACTTTTCCTTGACCACTGGAACAATGACATCACCTTTTCTTACAACACCGCTTCAGGATTAACGACCGACACAGCTATCCTGATCCTGCAGGACTCACTGCGGAAATTTGTTTTGCCACACAGTAACCGGATCTATTCCGGGTTTGGCTGGCGGGGGCGCAGGGTTCACAATGGCGTTGACATTGCACTGGCCAAAGGGACACCGGTCAAAGCGGCCTTCGATGGTAAGGTAAGGTATGCCAAATCCAATAATGGAGGGTATGGCAAACTGATTATTATCAGGCATTTCAATGGATTAGAGACCTACTATTCACATCTTGACAGGATCTATGTAGAGCCGGATCAAATCATACAGGCGGGACAGGTGATCGGTACCGGGGGAAACACCGGTGCCACCTGGACCAGTGACCACCTTCATTTTGAGACACGTTACAGGGATCGCCCATTTGACCCGATGCTCTCCATTGATTTTGAACAGCAATCCCTGAAATCCGATACCCTGGTACTTTCTGCCCAGAGCTTCAAAGTCACAAAAAGCCATAAAGGCTCCCAGATGGATGCCCCTCCCCAAACCAGTCGACACGGGGCACAATACCATGTCGTTAAAAAGGGAGAGACACTATCTCATATCGCTGTGAAACATCATACTACTGTCAACAGGCTGGTAAAACTCAACAACCTCAAACCCACCTCTATCTTACAGATCGGGCAAAAGATAAGGGTTCGGTAATTTCTTTTTCAACATAAACCATACGAAATATATGACCCGGATCATCCACCGCAACCTATTCATCTGTTTCATTATTGCTTTCCTGTTTCCCATATCTTTTTCTGTTTCTTCCCAGACTCCCAATGATGAACCTGTCCGGGTTGAAATCGGCGAAAAATCCATGCCTACCAACGGTGAAATTGCCCTTCAGCTTATCAGGAGGTTTCAGCAGTACAATCCTTCACCTGGCAACAGGAACGATCAATACGACCGAGCCATCCATTCACCCAAGTCGGCCATCTTCCACCCTTCCGGCAAAAAGTTTTACGTTCATTCCCTTGAAGGATTTATAACGGTTGTATATGATGCTGCCAGCCTGAAAAAGATAAAGGAGATCCAGCATATATTTGACGAAGAAGACAGCACCCTGTTTGTCAACAATGAACATACTCTGTTTGATTATACCTACAAGTCCTCACGCACGAATTACAACATTTTCAGCGGAAAGCCCGTTGAAAGCTGCCTGTCGCATGGAGGAAAGTATCTTTGGGTAACCTATTACCGGAGAGATTACGATCTGAATGCAGAATCCCCTTCTGCCCTGGCCATCATTGATACAGAAACTGACAGTATCGTTAGGGTCATGCCTACAGGCCCGCTACCAAAAATGATCGCATGTTCGCCCGATAACCGGTATATTGCCGTCACCCACTGGGGTGACAATACGGTCGGAATCATCGATATTCAAAGAGACTCAGCTGCCCTGTTCAGGTATGTGGCACATTGCATCATCGACCAGCGGGCCCGGAATGATTTCGGCGACAACAGAACGATAAACAGAGATGCTGAGTGCGGCAATTGTCTCAGGGGTACCGTATTTACCCCTGACGGGAAACTGTTGCTGGTTGGGAAAATGGGGGGAGTCGGAGGCATTGCCGTCATTACAACCGATTCCTTCCGATACAGAACAACGATCCAGGGAATGAAGAGAAACCTCAGGCACATGCTGATCAGTCATGGCAAACTCATTCTCAGTACAAACAGTACCGGCAATGTCCAGTACACCTCGCTCCATGATCTGATTGAATCGGTATTTTCAGGAAATGACAGCATCATACATTACCGTGACTGGACCAGTTATTATGCCGGGCCTGGGGTGCGAACCATTGATGTTACCAGTGATGGCAGTTATATCTTTGCCTGTGTGAATAACCTCAGCAGGATTGTTGTGATCAGGAGCAGTGATATGAAACTTATAACCACGATCAGGGCTGATTCTTATCCTGTGGGAATAGCGATATCGCCCGATAACAGGTTGTTGGTGGCAACCTCACAGGGAAAATCGGGAAAAGGGGGAAATTCTGTCATGGTATATACGATCACCCGGCAATAACTCAATTTAATTTTCTATTTTTATCCATCCAATCTGTTCTACGCTATCTGCATGCCTCTAAAGGATAAAGACACTACCCGGTTATTTTTCCCCATCGGGGAGGTGGCCTCCATGTTTGGAGTCAACACCTCACTCATACGATATTATGCTGAAGAGTTTGACGTCATCAAACCACACAAGAACAAAAAAGGCAACAGGTTATTCACAAGCAAGGACCTGGAGTATTTTACCCGTATTTTTTCACTCATCCGCGATGAAGGGCATTCACTTGCAGAGACAAAGGAGCTGATGCACATGAAGGCATCTTACCGGGAGCCCACGATAAAGGAGGAACTGGTAAACCGGCTTACAAAAATCAGGAATAACCTCCAGTACCTGCTGAAACGGTTGGAATCCGGTCAGTAATAATCTCCGGTTTCAAGATAGGTATTCACATAATCCGACACTGCTTCTTCCAGCTCAAAGAAAGGAAGGTTGTATCCGATGTCGCGCAACTTCCCCATGGAGGCTTCGGTAAAATACTGGTATTTTTCCCTGATATCCTCCGGAGTATCAATAAATACAACGGATGTTTCGATCCTGCATGCATCAAAGGTCGCTTTTACCAGATCGTTAAAAGATCGTGCCTTGCCAGTTCCGAGATTATAGATCCCGGAAGCCGGCCTGGTGGTCATCATAAACAACAGTACAGAAACCACATCCTTTACATAGATAAAATCACGTTTCTGTTCACCATCTGCGATTCCCTGCTTATGTGACCTGAACAGAGTTACAAAGCCCTGATCCCTGATCTGATGGTATGCATGGAAGACCACAGAGGCCATTCTTCCTTTATGATATTCATTGGGGCCAAACACATTGAAAAACTTCATACCTACCCAGAACGGGGGAACCGAATCCTGCTTCAATACCCACTTGTCGAAATCATTTTTGGATCTTCCATAGAGGTTCAACGGTTCCAGGATATCAATCTTCCGGTGTTCATCATCATAACCATGACAACCGTCACCGTAAGTGGCTGCTGAACTTGCATACACCAAAGGCAAATTATATCTTGTACAAGTTGAAAAAAGGGTTTTACTGTATTCCAGGTTCAGGCGATTGAAAATCGCAGGATCGGTTTCTGTGGTATCAGTCCTTGCACCCAAATGATAGACCGCCTCCACAAAGGCATGGTTCTTTTCCAGCCAGCCAAAAAGATCATCCCGATGGACAAAATGGGCCACACTTTTACCCCTGAGGTTTTTCATTTTGTCCGGGTCGGAGAAATCATCCGCAACAACAATAGCCGAATGTCCTTTGTTGTTCAGTTTGTTGACCAGGCAACTGCCGATAAAGCCTGCTGCTCCTGTGATGATGATCATTGCGGTTGTTTTTTTTGTTTCGAAGGCAGGTATTCCCTGCCGGGATCAGTTGGGATGACAGAGAAGAAGCCTGTGGCGGGTTTCATGACCAGGGTATACCTGAAAGGGTCCTCTTCCGGATCGGATTGACGGGCCAGGGTCAGCTGCAGTTCATCATCCAACATCCTGTATGCATCTAAAGAATCGTCATGAAGGCCACCCCTCGTAAACTGAAAGTACCCTTGTTCTTTGGTGAGGGTTGCCATATTTACAATATTTTTTTTGTTGGGAAAGAACTTCAGCGGGTAAGCGATACCTTCCTGTTCCAGGTACATGAAAGGGATCAGGTACCGGACACAGGCAGTATCTCCCTTGGGGAACACAGCCGACCTGAGGGCTGTGGCAAATCCCATCCTGTACCATTGTTCATTGAACTTGTAATGACGTTTGAATAATTTCAGCTGGAGGTTATCGAGCAGACTATCATTTCGCCCTTTGATCACGAGGCGGAAAATGAACTCACCGTATATCCATCCCCTTTCCCCACCCGATCCGATCACCTCACACCAGGAAAATCCATCGGGATTACAGGGATCGTGAGGGCCAAGGAGGACTTTGCTGTCACCTGACCTGATGATCCGTAACAGAGCCCCGGTATTCAGTTTTTCAACCACTTCAGACGTAATATCCGGAGCGGATCTCAGCCGCACACCTTCACCTACCACCAGGGCATTGCACTCCCGGAAAGCCAGTTTCCTGCCGGGTTGAATGGTATCGGCAAATGTTTGCGATGTATCAGCAACCGGTTGCAGGCTCTCGTTTTTGTGCCTGCAGGAAATAAGGAAAACGAACAAAACGACAAACAACCATCCTGCTTTCATAACAATAGGGTAAGATTGCCTGGTTAACATCATTGATCCTGCATCATCGTGCAAATATAATGGATCAGGCAGTTTTTTCAATATTGATCCGTTCATTGATCTCATCCACAAACAGGGGTTCAGTCATCCGGCCCATATCCTTCAGCAAAAGTCTGGCAGCTTTTTTTCCTTCAGGGCCGGCGCTTACAGAGAAATCATTTACATACAATCCGATATGTTTCATCATAATATCATCATCCATGGATGCAGCATACTTTTTCACAAACCCCAAAGCCTGCGAAGGTTCATTCAGGGCGAAACGCACGCTTCCTGCGATCAGGCTGTTAAGCTGTTTCAGGTGTTGGGGGGGCAGGGAACGCTTGGCTACGATACAACCCAGCGGGAGAGGAAGTGCTGTTTCCTTGTGCCAAAGGACACCCAGGTCGGCTATTTCATGAAGCCCTTTCTGCCTGTAGGTAAACCTGGATTCATGGATGATCAGGCCGGTGTCAACGATGCCATCTGCAACAGAATCTACTATTTCGGAGAAATGAAGTTCCCGTGTATGGGTTATTTCCGGGAAATAGCGACGAAGGAGGTGACGGGCTGTGGTATGTTCACCGGGGATAGCCACAAGGGCATTCCGCAGCTCTGTTTTTTTTATTGGGGCCATGGAGACCAGCAAAGGGCCATTATGATAGCCCATCGCCCCGCCCGATGTCAAAGCGATATAATGATGAGAGACCGCCGCCAGGTGTACATAACTTATTTTGATGATATCGGGTTCTCCCAGGGCAGCCATTTTGTTCAACATCTCCACATCGGTCACCAGCATGTCGAAGCTGAATCCCTGTGAGTCCATTTTATGGTGTACCAGTGCATCGAAGATGAAGGTATCGTTCGGGCAAGGGGAAAAACAGATTTTCAGCGGGTTCATATTGCAGTACTTATATGTGGGATAAGCCAGTCATTCAGTATTCCGATGGTACGATCCAGTTGCCAGCTGGCTTCATCGCGGGGGGCTGCCATATTGGAGACGGCCCTTATCTGGACACAGGGGACATTGCTCTGCAAGCAGGCATAGAAGAATGCAGCACCCTCCATGGTTTCGATGTCTGCCTGGTAAAGGTCCCTGATCCGCTGAATGGAATCGGGCTTTGTGTGGATAGTGTCAGAAGTAACGGCGACACAGGCCGGGAGGTCTTCAACCGGGAAACGGGCAGGCATTCCCGGTACAAGCCATCCATTCTGCCAGGGGGGTTTGTCTGCCAGGGTAATGGGGAGTTTTTCCCCTGTGACAAAACCATCAGGGGATTCTAACCCCAGGTCGGCAAACCGATCTTTCATTACCCAAACCAGGGTGCCCGGGTTGAAGGCCGGATTAAATGAACCGGCAACGCCTGCATTGATCGCCAGCGAATACATGGATCCCTGCAGCATAAGCGCAGAATGGAAAGCCATAGCCACGATCCCTGTACCGGTGATCAACAGGTCGAAGCCCGTACCCGGTAAGGGTATCGGCTTACCGGGTGATGCATCTGGAACGTGATGGAATACTTTTTCCAGCAAGGGTTTCACCTCCAGACAGGTTGCAGAAACCAGAAGATGCCGTTCACCTGCAGTTTGCATCGGGTGTTGTGGAATTGTGCCCGTTGGATTTGCCATGATTCTGTCATGCAAAGATATCTATTTCAGGTAGAATTCTCAACAGCACCCTATCGTGGTTGATCAATCATAAAGAAAGCCGGTTCTGTCATGAATGACAATACCGGCTTTCACATACATCGTATTTTCAGGTTAATCTTCGATCAACCTTTCGATATTGGGTTTCTGGAGACCGTACCCTTTGATCCGGTCTTCGCGTTTGAGGAGGAATGCGAAAATGAGGGCAAGCAAACCCAGGGATGTAAAGATCATCATGGGGAGGGTATAATCATACTGGGCAACTTCAACCCCTTCCTTCATGACAAACCCTGTTATGCAATATTTGTTTAGGACCCATCCGATCAGGGCAGGCACTCCCATCAAACCCCAGTTCTGCACCCAGAAAATCAGTGCATAAGCAGTTCCCAGCTGTTTTTCAGGAATAATTTTAGGCACAGAGGGCCACATAGCAGAGGGAACAAGGGAGAAACCGATGCCAAGGGTGATGATCATGGCAAATGCAATGAACCAGTGGTTGAGACTGGGGATGGAATAAATGGAATGAACAAAGATCAGCAGCAGTGCACCGATGATCATAATGGTGGCCCCTTTTCCTCTTCGGTCATACAGATTGCCAAAAAATGGTGTCAGGATGATTGTCCCGAAAGGTAGCAATGCCGGAATCAGCCCTGCCAATTCCTCTCTGACTGAAAACTTATTGATCATCAGGTCGGTGGCATACTTCAGGAAAGGAAAAACAGCTGAATAAAAGAGGACGCAGAGGATGGCAATGAACCACCAGGCTTTGTTGGTAATAATGAAAAGCATATCTTTCAGGCGGAACGACTCTTCAGGTTCAGGTTGGACATTTTTCTGCAGGTTGACAGCTCTTTCAGAAGCATCCAGTCTTTTATCCTGGAAGATATAGATGATGAATGCAATCAGCCCGATGCATGACATGACAAGCCCTACCAACAGTGGCATTGAGACATGACCGAGCCATTTGGCAATGGGAAGGGAAGTGCCAATGGCAAGGCCTGTACCGATACGTGCCATGGCCATCTCAAGACCCATAGCCAGTGCCATCTCTTTCCCCTTGAACCACTTCACGATGATCTTGGATACAGTGATCCCTGCCACTTCGACACCCACGCCAAAGATGGCAAAACCGAGTCCCGCAACAAAAACCTGGGCATTGGAATGGAACCAAAGGATTTTCCATGTCTGACCATCAAGCATGTGGGTAGATACCGCCCAATACTTAACGGCTATACCCAATACCATGATCATGGCAGCCATCAGCCCTGTAAACCTGACTCCCATCCGGTCGAGTATAATACCACCGATTATCAGAAAGAAGAGGAACACATTGAACCAGCCATAGGCACTGGTGAAAAAGCCATACTGGGCACTTGTCCAGCTCAGTTGCTGTTCCAGCAAACCTTTAAGCGGCGCCATCACATCGGCCAGATAGTAGCCGCATAGCATCATAAATGAGACGATGACCAATGCTGTCCACCGGGCAGCTTTGGATTCACGCAATGATTGTTTGATTGCTTCAGTCATGACAGATTTGTTTTTATTTTAGTGCCGGCTAAAGTACGATATTTTCAAAGCAAAATAATCCTTCACGACAATTCCGGATTAAATTTGTTACTTTGTGGAAATGAATAATTCATCAGTTTATGATAAAAAGACTCTATACTTCGATCACACTGTTGGTTTGCAGTATCATTTCCTTTGCTGCCCCTGTCAGTCAGGAAGATGCTGCCCGGCTTGCAGTCAATTTCTACTTTGAGCGAAGTGGTGGCATCATGTTCACCATTTCGGATGTACAAACCATTTCGGGTGGTTCACTGGTTGTGATGTACATTTTCCAGGGAATGCCCGGACAGGGTTTTGTCATTGTATCCGGGGATGATCGTGTTTACCCGGTTCCAGGTTACTCCCTCACCGGACAATACAACCTGGATGAGACCGCTCAACCCCCGGCTTTCCGTTCCCTGATGCAGAAGTATACTGCAGAGATCCTCCATCATATTGACTTTTCCCTGCCTGCCACAGCGGAGGCACAGGCCGCATGGATACATTATGGTGCCCCGTACGCACAGTTTAATCCGGCATACGTTCAGTCTGTCCCTCCGCTGCTGGGTCCTATTGCCTGGGGACAAGGGTGTTACTACAATGCATATTGCCCGGTTGATACCAGTGTAGGACCTAATTTATGCGGACGTGTCCCCGTAGGATGTGTTGCCATTTCGATGGTGCAGTTGATGAAATACTGGAGCCATCCTCCACAAGGCACCGGATCAAACGGTTATGTACATCCGGTATATGGAATCCAATCTGCCAACTTTAGCAATACTTACTATAATTGGGGTTCGATGCCTGTTACCCTGACTTCTGCCAGCAGCGCTGTTGCCCAGGTATGCTATCATGCTGCCGTATCGGTAAACATGGATTTCGGCCCGACAGGCTCCGGCGCCGGTATGGTCAATGCCAGGGATGCTATGACCGACCATTTCGGTTTTGACACCATTGCAGCGTATCTGGAAAAGAACAACTATACGGATTCGCTATGGGGATCCATGATCAGGGCTGAACTTGACAGCGCCCACCCGATCATTTACAAGGGAACCGATTCTGTTATTCAGGTCGGGCACGCCTGGGTCATTGACGGTTATCAGGGGGTACTTGACAACCATTTTCACTGCAACTGGGGGTGGAACGGAAGCCAGAACGGATGGTTCTATCTTGATTCGCTTACCACGACAAACTACCATTTCAGCTATCTGCAGGGCGCTATCATCGGACTTATACCTTCAGGTATTCAGGCCCCGGTTGCCGCTTTCTCGGCATCACCCACCATCATGTCACAGGGGATACCGGTCTCCTTCACAGACAACAGCAGTAACTTCCCGACCGCCTGGCACTGGGATTTCGGGGACGGGCAAACAAGCGCACAACAGCATCCCCAACATATCTATGGTAATCCCGGAGTATTTGATGTCAGCCTCGCTGTTTCGAACATGAGTGGCTCCGACAGTATTACCAAATACAATTATATCACCGTCACCGGGCCACTGCCGGTTGTTCAGTTCAGCGCTACCCCGATGATCACTTTTCCGGGAGACACCATCTTTTTTACAGACTTATCCAGTAATAACCCAATCGATTGGAAGTGGGATTTCGGGGACGGAGACTCCAGTCAGCTTCAGCACCCCTGGCATATCTATACCGCTTCCGGCATTTACACTGTAAGTTTAAAAAGCTATAATACAAATGGATACGGATATCTTGCCAAACCACAATATATCTTTATCATGCCCCTTCAGCCACTCCCCTATGCCTGGTTCACAGGAACCCCATCCATGGTTTTGGCAGGGCAGACCGTTGATTTCACAGACTATTCTGCCGGGAATCCGCATCAATGGGAATGGCACTTCCCCGGTGGCGATCCTTCGATTTCCACATTGCAACATCCTCAAGATATACGATACGACATCCCTGGCAATTATGATGTACAATTGGTTGTCTCCAACTTTTCAGGCCATGACACCCTCTACAGGCATGATTACATCGTTGTCGGCAGCCCCGGCATGGTTGAAAACACAACACCAACCCACCGTATTTTTCCCGTTCCTGCGCGGGATGTCCTTAATATCGTATGTGACCAGCGGTTGATTTCTGTAAGCATCATGGACCTGCAGGGAAGACAGGTTCTCAATCAGCAATGGGACAACGGATCCGGAGAGACCTTCGTCCTGGATATATCACAACTATCACCGGGTATCTACCGCCTTGAGCTACAGCTGCCATCCGGCCCATTCCACCAGAAAATCCTGATTGTAGAATAGGCAGATTTTCATCCAGATAATGATTGTTTCTACATCAACAGGATGAGAGATTTCCGGAAGCGTATTGTGGCCACTGTATAGGGAAAAACCTTACCTTTGCATCCGAAGAGATGCCCGGGAGTTTTTACAATCCTCCATGACGATGTAACGAAAACAATACAACTTAAAAAGCAGATAACCAACCTGAAATCAAATGTTTAGAATCAATACACTGGTAATTCTTTTATTGATCCTTCCTGTACTGTTGCATGGGCAGCATCAAGGAGATGAGATACCTGTCCGCAAATGTGGCTATAATGAATATGTTCAAATGCTGATCGGGCAGGATCCCGGATTTTTAGAGAGACGTCAACAGATTGAGCTGGATATGATTCAATGGATCAAGGACCATCCTGAACAGGTGAACGGACAGCAGAAAGTGGTGTATACCATCCCTGTTGTTGTTCATGTGCTGTACAGCAATACTGCGCAGAATATTCCGCACAGCCGCATTGTGGAACAGATCCAGGTTTTAAACAAGGACTTCAGGAAGCTTAATACAGACGTATCGAATACCCCGGCAGCATTCCAGAACAAGGTAGCCGATGTTGAGTTCCAGTTCTGTCTTGCCCAGCGTGATCCGCAGGGCAACTGGACCAATGGTGTAACCAGGACGGAGGTTACCCAGAGCAGTTTTACTTATAATGATGACAACAAGATCAAGTCAACCTCTCTTGGAGGAAAAAGCATCTGGGACCGCACAAAATACATGAACATCTGGGTGGTGAACCTCACCGGGGGTGTGCTGGGATATACGCAACCGCCGGGAGGTTCTGCCTCGACAGATGGTATCGTGATTTGTTACAAGTATTTCGGCACAACCGGGGCCAGTTCACCTTACAATAAAGGAAGGACAGCCACACACGAAATTGGGCACTGGTTTAACCTGATCCATGTCTGGGGGGATGACAACGGTGCCTGCTGGGGCAGTGACCTGGTGAATGACACACCGAACCAGGCATCTGAATTATACGGATGCCCGACCTATCCTCAAGTGGATATTTGTACACCAGACAGTCCGGGTGTGATGTTCATGAACTATATGGATTATGTTGACGATGCCTGCATGGTGATGTTCACCAACGGGCAGAAAACACGGATGCTTGCTGCATTGAATGCATACCGCAGCGGTTTAAAGACCTCCAACGGCTGCGTTCCGGCCACAGGCATCGAAGACATTCCGGAACTTAATGATTTTACGATCTACCCCAATCCCGGCAATGGTATTTTCCATATTGAACTGATCCTGAACAAGCAATCCGACATCCGGTTGACGGCGTACAATACCATTGGTCAGATCGTTTTCGAAAAATTCCTTCCTGATGGATCCTTTATCCAGGAAACACTTGATTTGCAGCATCTGGGATCCGGAATGTACCTGTTCCAGGTTGCTACAGGTGAATCAAGGATCACACGGAAGATCGTGATCAGATAATCACTCTGGCTATGCAGGCCTTCGAAGCGGATGGGAACATATTACGAACGGTAGTGAAAGATCCCGGCCTGCAAAGGATTGCGGACAAAATACTTACATCACGGCGGATCAGTCCTGATGAAGGGGTGATTTTGTTCCGCAAGGCCCCCATTGCCTGGTTAGGTATCCTGGCTGATAACGTGCGCCGGAAGTTCAACGGGCGCACCACCTGGTACAACCGCAACTTCCACATTGAACCGACCAACCGCTGCGTGTACAATTGCAGTTTTTGTTCCTACAATGAGCGGAATTTAGGGAAATCATGGGATTACAGCCTCAGCGAAATCGCGGGGCTTGCCGCATCGGCTCCAAAAGGCATCACTGAACTGCATATTGTAGGTGGTGTTGCACCAGGCAGGGGTACCAGGCATTATGCAAACATGCTCTCGGCTATTCGTCATGCCAGGCCTGGTGTCCACCTGAAAGCTTTTTCAGCCATTGAGATAAGCTATATGGCTTCCTGTGACGGTATCCCGGTGGAAGAATGCCTGACCCTGCTAAAAACGGCCGGTCTGGATTCCATCCCCGGAGGGGGTGCCGAAATTTTCGAACCGGAAATCAGGAAAAGGATCTGCCCTGAAAAGGATGATGCCGGACGATGGTTGGAGATCCATGAAAAAGCACACAAGCTCAATATCCCCAGTAATGCAACCATGCTGTACGGTCACATCGAAGAAAATGAACATCGTATCGGTCATCTGGCCAGGTTGCGCGAACTCCAGGACAGAACGGGGGGATTTCAGGCATTCATTCCGTTGAAATACAAGAAGGCCAATAATCCCCTGTCGTTCACCGGGGAGGTTTCGGTCACCGAGGACCTGCGCAATTATGCCGTTTCCAGGATTTTTCTTGACAACATTCCGCACATCAAAGCGTACTGGCCGATGATCGGACGGGAAATGGCACAACTCTCACAGCATTTTGGGGTAGATGATCTCGACGGAACCATTTATGATTCAACCATGATCTACACGGCTGCCGGTGCTGAGGAGCAGAATCCCGCCATGGATGTGGCTTCACTCAGGCAACTGATACAGGATGAAGGTTTCAATCCTGCAGAGCGGGATTCACACTACCGGCCTGTGATGGGGGATCATAACCGTTAACCTTCCCAAGGTTATTCTATTGTAATATCATATGGGAGCCTTGCCTGGATTCCTTTCATCCTGCTGTAAGTCGCAAGGATTTCAACCCAGCGATAATCAGCCCCCAATTTCATACGCAGGCTTTTGTTAACCGAAACATCTCCCGACATTTCACGGATCAACCGCAGGAAGGGATCTGTCTGTACCGGCCATTCCAACACGGAATATTCGCTGATGCCGGCCTCATGGGCAGCCAGTTTCACAGCCTCTTCCAATCCTCCCAGTTCATCCACCAGTCCGAGCTCCAGTGCATCGGTTCCTGACCAGACCCTTCCCTGGCCGATGGAGTCCACAACAGAGGCGGACAGGCCCCTCCCTTCAGATACATGCGTAACGAAGTGAGTATAGAAATCATCCACATACCGTGTCAGAAACTGAAACTGGTAGGGAGAGAGCGGACGGACGACACTTCCGAAATTGCTGTTTTCATTGGTATTAACCTCATCAAAGGTAATCCCCAGGTGTTCCCTGAAAAGGGGCTCCATATTCGGGAGCACCCCGAAAACACCTATTGAACCTGTAAGGGTGCTGGGTTGGGCAACAATTTTTGTAGCAGCACAGGAGATGTAATAACCACCTGATGCTGCAACATCTCCCATGGATACGATCACCGGTTTTACTTTGGCAGCAAGGGCGACTTCCCGCCAGATCATCTCTGATGCAAGACCGTCACCCCCTGGTGAATTGACACGGAGAACAATGGCTTTGATCTTTTTATCTTCATGGGCTTTCCGGATGGTCTGTGAAATGTGTTTCGCACTGATTACCCTATCTTCCTCCTCTCCCATGACGATGGAGCCGGAGGCATAGATCACAGCAATTCTTTCGTGTTTCAGTTTCCCTGATCCCTCCTTTTTGTTTGACTGCCTGTCTGCTTTGCAATACTGAGCGACTGTAACACTGCTGATCCTGGCTTTGTCTTTCAATCCCAAAATATTTCTAAGGGTATCCAGAAACTGGTCATAGTAGATCAGGCCATCCACCATGCGGTTACTCAAGGCATCAACAGCCCTGAAAGCCAGCAGGCTGTCAGCAACAACATTCAGCTTGTCTTCCCTGATATCCCGGGCTTTGCTGATCCCCTTCAGCATATGTCGCCATACCGACTGCAACAACTGCGCTGTCTGTTCCCGGTTTGCTTCGCTCATCCTGTCCAGGTAAAAAGGCTCCACAGCACTCTTATACCTGTTGTTTTCCGGCCGGATGATCTGCATCTCCACCTTGAGCTTTTCACTCAGCCCTTTAAAGAACACACCCTGTGCTGAAAGACCTGTAAAGTCAAGATTGCCCATCGGATTTGCATAAATTTTATCAGCTGCGGTTGCCAGGTAGTAGGATTTCTGGTTGATATTTTCTCCGTAGGCAATGACCGGTTTACCCGATTTCCTGAACTCTTTCAGAGCGTTCCGTATCTCCTCAACCGTAGCCATTCCTGACTGGAACATTCCCATTTCCAGGTAAATGCACTTTATCCTGTCATCCCTGGCGGCATTTTCGATGCTCCGGATAACCTGGTTCAATCCTATCGGGCGCATCCTCCCCATTGATCCAAAAGCATCAAACGGGTTTTTTGTCCCACGGTCCTGAACCGGCATATCCAGTTTCACATAAAGCACCGAAGGGTCAGAGATCTGCACATCCCTTCTGGAGGTAAAATAGGCCACCGATGAGATAATCATGATCATAAAAAGAAATATCAGAAAGAGAGAAATAAAAAACCCCAGCATGGAGGCAAACATAAATTTGAAAAACTGTTTCATGGCATTTGAATGTTCGTTTAATGCATATGTTTAAATTGACAAACAGATATGATCAGATCATAACCCACTCAAACGGATCTGTCTTTACTGTTCCGGAGTACTCTGCAAAAATAAGCAATTGAGAAGCATGCAACAGAATATTGTTCAACAAGATGGATATTTTGCTATAACCAAAACAGGAGGATGACCACTCCTCCTGTTTTTTATCACACAAATAAACCTGAAATCCTGATCAGCAGAGATAGTTGAAAAGAGCAGGATACTATTGTCATGCGAGTAACCGGATTTCAGGGTTAAGACGAACGGAATCCGGAAAGGTTACAATCCATTTAACTGTGTATATCCATTTTTCATAAATTTGCCGGTTAATCAGCCTATGCACAACGTTTTTCTTTCCCTGGGAAGCAATCAGGGCGACAGGTTTTTAAATATTTCCACTGCACTGGCCATGCTTGAAAAGAGAAGAATTGCCATTGTGCAGATATCTCCGTTTTATGAAACTGCGCCATGGGGGTTTATTTCTGATTATACTTTCATTAACCAGGTGGCACAAATCACAACTATACACACCCCGGAAGAGCTCTTCCGCATCAATCGTGAGGTTGAAGCTGAACTTGGAAGGGAAAGGGATCCGGAAGGTCATTACCGGGACAGGCCTATTGATATTGATATACTGTTTTTTGATCGACTCATACTGCAGACAGATGAACTGACCATACCACACCCACGGATGGCAGAGAGAAGGTTCATTCTTGAACCGCTTGCCTGCCTTGCAGCTGATTTTATCCATCCTGTTTTGCACCTCCCTGTCAAAGCGATGCTGAGTGCATGTAATGACCAGGGATTGGTAGCCCTTGTCAACGGATCCACTGTGAATGAACAGGTATAATCCTTCTGATGCTGATGGGAAATTCAATGCTACACTACCAGTATATTTGTATCGAAGGCAACATCGGAGCAGGGAAAACCACGTTAGCTTCTGCACTGGCATCGGCTACCGGCAGCCGCCTGATCCTTGAAACATTTGAAGAAAATCCCTACCTGCCGCTCTTTTATAAAGACCCGGAGCGATATGCTTTGCAGACAGAACTGACCTTTCTGACCGACCGGTACAAACAACTTTCGACTGAACTGCTGAACCGCTCGCTTTTCCAGCCTCATACCATCGCCGATTACCACCTTTACAAATCACGTCTTTTTGCGAGGAACAATCTTAACGATATTGATTTCAAACTCTATGTAAAGGTTTTCACCATTATCGAAGCATCTCTTCCCAGACCCGACCTTATGATCTTTCTACACTGTGAAACCGGGAAGCTGATGGATAACATCAGGACCCGTGGCCGTTCCTATGAAAAACATATCAGTGATAAATACCTCGCAGCACTAAGCCAGGCTTATATCAGGTACATCAGAATGGAAAACCGGTTTCCCATTCTGATGCTGAACATGGATCAACGGGATTTTATTTCAAAACCTGAAGAGATAAACAAAATCATTCCATTCCTTCACCAGGAATTTCCTAAGGGTATCACCCGTATTGTTCCATAGAAGGGGTAAAAAGTTGATAGCGGATGAAACCAAATCCCGATTTATACGTTACACATGCATATATTATTCAACATCAGCAAATTCAAACATTGGTTGTTTAATGTTTATCAACTTTGTTAACAAAAAATAAAAAAATAGCATTTTGTTTCAATATTTTAACGAATAATTTTGGTTTAGTATCATTTTTACCTTACTTTTGTTTCCAAATTGGCAAGCATGCCGGAATCGCAATCAAAATTTAACACAATGAAAATAAGAGTATTATTACTTGCAGCGGCTTTATTTGTGTTTGGTGCAATACAGGGATTATCCGCACAGGAAGAAACCCAGACGCTTGATCCTGAATTCAAGTACAACTCATGGGCAGTTTATCTGGGGGGGGGGTGGTTCCAGTATTATGGTGATGCATCCCGGGCTTATTTTTATCCGGGCAACAGCACAAGGAAAAACGGCAACACTGATTTCTCGTGGGACCTTATGGCGGGTGTAAACAAAATGTTCAATCCAATTTTCGGAGTGAATGCCAATATCACCTTCGGCAAATTGTTCACACAGAAAGAGCCACATTTCAACAAATATCTGGAAAGCACCGCCTTATTTTATGATGTCAATGGGGTAGTGAGCCTGTCGAATCTTTTCTTCCCGCGGCATTACAATAAAAGATACAACGTGTACACCAGCCTGGGAGTTGGCAATTGCCATTACCGTTCGCTGCTGACCCAGTTGGATGGAGCTTATATAGGAAGTGTCGGATATGAAAACAGTAAGCTGAAGACGGCTACCGAGCCAGGCGACAAGTCCACCATGCAAAGCGAAGCTACCTGGAAGATCGCGGGTGGTTTCAAATATAAACTCACCAAGCGTTTTGCCGTGGGCCTGGAGGTTTCAAGGGTTCAACTAGCTTCCGATAAATTCGATGTGATGAACAGGGTTCTCAGCGAACGCGATGCGCTGGGTTATACCAACCTGTTGGTTCAGTACACCTTTGGCAAAAATGACCAGTCCAACGAATGGAACCCGGTTGACCCGACCATGGCTGAACTGCTTAAGAAGATCAAGAAAGTTGAAAATGATGTGGATTCCCTCAAGAAAGGGTTGGCTGACGTCGAAGATGATGTGGATGTGCTGATGGCCGACTATGACAAGAGGACGAAAAGCCCCGATTCAGACGGTGACGGTGTCCCCGATTATATGGACCTGGAACCCAACACACCAAAAGGTGCCATCGTAAACTTCCAGGGTGTTGCATTGCCCATCGAAAAAGATAAGTATGAAAGAAACCCTGACGGAACCTATGTGTTCGATAAAAATGTCAACCCAATCCCTAAAGAAAAGGATAAGAAATCTGAAGCAATTGCCCTTTACAGTGTATTCTTTGCACTGAACAGCACTTTTGTCACCCCTCTTAACCAAGAAAAGATTGCCATCGCTGCCAACCTGCTGAAGAGATATCCCGACCTGAAATACGAACTGGTAGGTTCTGCTTGTGAAATCGCTTCAACAGAGTACAACGACGACCTGAGTAAAAGAAGGGTGAATGTTGTCAAGGACATCCTCGTGAAAGAATATGGCATTGACGGCGGCAGGCTCATGACAAGCTGGACAGGTGAATTGAAACCGCTGACCACCAACAAACAGAGACTGTTCCTCAACAGAAGGGTTGATATTTTCATCGCTAAATAACCATCCCGCCACAAGAATATTGAAAGCCCTGTCCACCCATGACAGGGCTTTCTTTTTTTACGAGATCTGCCGCCTTAGCTGCCTGAATGTTTCCCAGAGAATGATCCCTGCTGTGACCGCAATGTTCAGGGAATGTTTTGTGCCGAACTGCGGTACCTCTACACCGTAATCACAGACCGACAGTGTTGCTTCAGAGATCCCGTTAACCTCGTTGCCAAAGACCAGTGCAAGCGGCTTGTCTGGCTCAATCACCCAGGCATCCAGCGGTATGCTGTCATCCAGTTGCTCCACAGCGACTATTTGTGCCCCCTCTTTCCTTAACCTGATTAGCAATTCCCTACAGTTTTCATGATATTCCCAGTCAACCGATGTCGTAGCTCCCAGCGCTGTTTTTTCGATTTCCCGGTGTGGTGGCTTTGCCGTAATACCACATAAGCAAATCCTGCGGACCCTGAAAGCATCACCAGTCCGGAAAACAGAACCTGTATTCATCATACTCCGGACATCATCCAGAACAACCGTCACGTTAACCTTGGGCGAATCCCTGAAATCTTCATGTGATAGCCGATTCAAATCATGCATGGACAATTTCTTCATCACAGTAAAATTGTTTTAATGACAAACAGGATTTCCGGGACACTCCGGCAACCGAACCGTTTATGTCACAACCCATCCGGACTGCAGCAATGTAAGTCCCGTTAATACCTGCAGGGAAAAACCCTTTGTCTGCAAAAATACACTTTCCGACACGGTAATAAATCGTATTTTTGAACTGAAAAGTACCCAATATCCCAATGGCAAGAGGTAGCAGTGCAGATAAAGAGACCCCGCTGATGAAGCAGTATGCAACCATCAAAGCGAAATATCCCGGTGCATTGGTGCTGTTCAGGGTAGGCGATTTTTATGAAACCTTCGGGCAGGATGCCATTGTCACATCCAAGATCCTGGGTATTGTGCTCACACGAAGGGCCAATGGTAAAGCAGCCTACGTAGAGCTGGCAGGATTCCCGCATCATGCGCTTGACACCTATCTTCCCAAGCTGGTCAAAGCAGGGCAGCGGGTGGCCATCTGTGACCAGCTTGAGGATCCGAAACTTGCTAAGACTATCGTTAAGCGTGGAGTAACCGAACTGGTAACCCCCGGCGTAGCCTTTAACGACCAGGTGCTCGACCATAAGCGTAACAATTATTTGTGCAGTATTCACCATACCTCTGACATCCATGGCATTGCTTTCCTGGATGTTTCCACCGGGGAGTTTTACACAACAGAGGGCTCACGGAATTATATTGACAAACTGCTTCAGAGTTTCCAGCCCAGCGAGGTGATCGTCCAGCGAAATAAGGTGAAAGCTTTCCAGGAGGATTTCGGAAGTTACTATATGAACACCTTTGACGAATGGGTCTTCACCCATGAGTTCGGTTATGACTGCCTACTGAAACATTTCGGGACCACCTCTCTTAAGGGTTATGGCGTTGAAGAACTGGAACGGGCCATCATTGCCGCAGGTGCCGCCATACATTACCTGTCCGAAACGCATCACGACCGCTGCCATCATATTTCATCCATCCGCAGAATTGAAGAGGAACATTATGTCTGGCTCGACAGGTTTACCATCCGCAACCTTGAACTTCTGGCAAGCCCACATGTCAATGCTGTTACCCTTTCGGAGGTCCTGGACCATACGATAACATCCATGGGTTCACGAATGATGAAACGTTGGATTGTACTTCCATTAAAAGATGAGCAGGTCATCAAGGAGCGGCTTGACATTGTGGAATTCATGCTGAACCATTCTTCGTTTACTGAAACGGTGACCCAACAGCTAAAGCAATGCGGCGACCTGGAAAGGATTATTTCGAAGGTGGCTACCGGTCGTGCAACCCCCCGGGAGGTGGTGCAACTCAGGCGTGCCATGCTGGCTATTGAACCCATCAAGGAGCTTTGTATGGAAAGTGGATTACCCCACCTGGTGAAGATCGGCGAACAGATTAACCTCTGCCAAAGCATGACCGATCGCATAGGACATGAGCTCAATGATGATCCACCTGCCCTCATCGCAAGAGGTGGGGTTATCCGGGAAGGGATTTGCAATGAACTGGATGAATACCGCAGTTTGTCATCTTCGGCGAAGGATTATCTCAAAGAGGTCCAGGAGCGGGAAATACACAATACCGGCATCACTTCTCTTAAAGTGAACTTCAACAATGTTTTCGGGTATTACATCGAAGTCACCAACGCCCATAAAGACAAAGTGCCGGCGGAATGGACCCGTAAACAGACCCTTACCGGAGCTGAACGTTATATAACCGAAGAGCTGAAGATCTTCGAGAGCAAAATCCTCGGAGCAGAAGAAAAGATCCTTGCCCTTGAACAACAGCTCTATGATGCACTTGTGGTGGCGCTGAATGATTACATTGCACCGGTCCAGCTCAATGCCACCCTGCTCGCACGCATTGACTGCCTTCTATCGTTTGCCGGCATCGCACTCCGGAACCAGTATGTGCGACCGGAGATCAACAGTGGTCACCGGATTGATATCCGGGAGGGGCGGCATCCCGTCATTGAACGCCACATGCCGGAAGGGGAAAAATATATCCCCAATGATGTATATCTAGACCAGGAAAAGCAACAGATCATCATGCTGACAGGCCCGAACATGTCCGGCAAATCGGCCTTGCTCCGCCAGACAGCCCTGATCACCCTGATGGCGCAGATGGGGTGTTTTGTTCCGGCAAAGTCAGCAAAGATTGGCCTTGTGGATAAGATCTTTACCCGTGTAGGGGCTTCCGACAATATCTCTTCGGGGGAATCAACCTTTATGGTAGAAATGAATGAAACAGCCAGTATCCTCAATAATATCTCAAATCGCAGCCTGATCATTCTCGACGAGATCGGCAGGGGAACTGCTACATACGACGGAATTTCCATTGCATGGGCTATCGCCGAGTATCTTCACGACCATCCGCTCTACAGGCCCAGGGTATTGTTCGCCACCCACTACCATGAACTGAATGAGCTGGCTAAATCCAAAAAAAGGATCCAAAACTTCCATGTCACTGTTAAGGAGATGAATAACAAGGTGATTTTCCTCAGGAAGCTGGCACCCGGTGGGAGTGAGCACAGTTTCGGGATCCATGTTGCCCAGATCGCCGGCATGCCAGGCAAAACCATTGAACGGGCCGGCCATATCCTGAAACAGCTTGAGACATCCCATTCCGGCCAATTGCTTGAACAGGGTAACGCCAAAACAAAACTACAGGATAAATACCAGCTCAGTTTCATTCAGCTTGATGATCCGTTACTGGAACAGATCAAGGATGAAATCCTGAATACAGATGTTGACAGGTTGACACCGGTGGAAGCACTTATGAAGCTGCATGGCATCAAACAGTTGCTGCAGGGGAAGAGGTGAAGCCCACCACCTGCAGTGCAAACAGGAACCCTGAGACAGGAGAGCGGAGATAGCCTGTCTTAGATCATGCGAGGTTATAACAGGGTCCTGAATGTTTTTTTTTGCAGAATGAAATTATCATATATCTTTGCACTCCGAAATTCTGTCATGCGGAAATAGCTCAGTTGGTAGAGCACGACCTTGCCAAGGTCGGGGTCGCGGGTTCGAGTCCCGTTTTCCGCTCAAAACATCAAACGTTCTTATGTTCAGAAACATGGCTGAAAATCAGATAGCCCTTTCCCATACGGATGTTTGATTTTCAGCCATCATTATACAGAGGATTTTGCCCGGGTGGCGGAATTGGTAGACGCGTTGGACTTAAAATCCAATGGACATTGTGTCCGTGCCGGTTCGATCCCGGCCTCGGGTACTTCCCTCCTGACCCCGTTCCTGCGGGGTTTTTTTATAGCCCGCCACACACTTTCGATTTATCGGGCAACGTTACCGGCTTTATTGCTATTTTTGCCTTCCCAATCGGAAAAATCATCCCTGGTATGATCAAACGTCTTATTGTATGGATCCTCCTTCCGGTATCTCTGACCTGTTGGGCGCAGGGGCACACCGAGGGTTACCGGATCAACTATACACTTCATGGAGTGCATGACAGCATGGCCTGGCTCTGCGAGGTTTATGGCGGTCAAGTCACTGCTATCGATTCCTGTCAGATAGAGGCGGAAACAGTATCCTTTTACGGGGCAGAACAGTTGCCCCATGGGGTCTACAAGATTGTATTCAACGACACCCTGTTTACCGATATCATCTTCACAGGAGAACCTGTTATTCTTGAATCGCGCCTCCCGGCCATCATTGAAGCGATGCAGGTACACGGTTCGACAGAAAACAAGCTACTGTTTGATTACTGGAAGTATTATTTCAGGATACAGGACACACTGGATGACCTCATTCAGAAAGGGCGTGAGATCTATTATACCTCACAGGGCAAACCCTCCAAGATCCTTGATGAACTTCAGCAACGTGCCGACCAGCTGGAATTCCGGAAGCTCGCATTCATTTACCAGATGATGATTGACCATCCGGGACTCTTTGCCCCAAAATTGATCTGGTCATTCCAGAAACCCGATTACCGGGAATATCTCCTCAGGGGAGGAAACCCCTACCCTTCCGAGAAGGAGTTTTACCGGAAACACTTCTTTGACAGAATGAACTTCAGCGATCCCAGGATGCTCCACACCGAAGTGCTGTATGTCATGATCAATGATTACATGAAAAACTTCGCACAACCACCCTCTTCTGCTGTATATATCGAACTGATCGATGAGATCCTGCAAAAAGCCATGGCCCATGATGAAGTTTATCAATACTGCATCGAACTCTTCATTAAAAATTTCGAAATCGGTATCTGGGAGAAAGTTTTCATCCATCTTGTGGAAAACCATTACCTGCAATCACCCCTGGGTAATCCTACCCTGAAAGATGTGTACAGGCAAAGGATCCAGGCCATCAGGAACACCTCTGTCGGTGCAGAGGTTCCGGATGTATGCGGGATGACAATAAAAGAAGAATACAAATGCCTGAAGGATGAAATGGGTACTCGCACTTTATTGCTTATCTGGAGTCTGGGCTGTGACCATTGTGAAGCAGTACTACCCGGTCTTGTCGACATAAGTAAAGAATACAGTGAGAAAGGATTGAAGATTTTCTCATTTTCGCTTGCTGAAGAACAGGATTCACTCAGGAAGACATTGGACCATTACGGAGTTACATGGACCGATGTGTCTGATTATATGGGCTTTTTATCACCAGTTGTGGACGAATTCAATGTATCCGTCACACCGGTCATGTTTCTGCTGGATGAAAAGGGGATGATCACGGACAAGCCCACCTCCATACCTGTGTTATACGCCAACCTGGTTATCAGGTACAAGGATCAGGAATAGCCGGTTTTTTCAAGAATGATTTCGGTAGCGCCAAGACCACTCTTCACATATTCCCTGGCTGCTTCCGAAGCTGCGTTATACATCTCTTTATTGAACAACAGCGCGTTAAAAATTTCGAGAAGCTTCTCCTCCCGGTTGATCGAAAAGCCACCACCCATCCGGATCAGGTCATGGGCTTCCCTGGAAATACGGTAATTGGGGCCAAAAACCACGGGGCATCCATAAACTGCGGCTTCCAGAACATTGTGTATCCCTTTGCCGAAACCACCCCCTATATAGGCGATGGTAGCGTAACGGTATAACCTGTTCAACAATCCGATGGAATCCACAACCATGATTCTTGTTCCATCAGGTATTTCTTTTTCCGACCATTTCTTTGTCCCGACAGGCAATAGTTTCATGAGCTGATGGACATGAGCTTCATCCACCTGATGAGGGGCGATGATCCATTTTACCTCCGGAAAGTGTTTTATTGCGGCTGACAGGCAGTTCTCATCCGGAGGCCAGGTACTCCCGGCAACAATCACCGGTGAACCATCGGGAAAAGAATTCGGCAGCACCACCGCTTCATCCGATTGTGCAATGCGGGCAACACGGTCGAACCGGGTATCACCGCACACGGTAATATTCGAAAAACCATGGTTTTTAAGAAGTTCTTGTGAACGGGTATCCTGCAAAAAAAACCATGAAATGGCATGCAGATTTTTTAGGAACCACTTTCCCCACCATCTGAAGAAGTACTGGCCGGGCCGGAAAAATCCGGCAACCAGGTAAAGTTTAATGTCCCGTTTCTTTAACTCATTAAAAAGGTTAAACCAGAATTCATATTTAATAATAAAGAGAGATTCAGGATTTACGGCATCAAGGAATGCCCTCATCTTTCTTGAAGTATCTATCGGAAGATAATACACATGATCAACATCCGGATAATCTTTTCTTACCTCATAGCCTGAGGGGGAGAAGAAGGTAAGAAGGATTTTCTTTCCGGGGTGTTTTTTCCTGATAGCTTCCATCAGGGGCCTTCCCTGTTCAAATTCGCCAAGAGACGCGACGTGGAACCAGATCAACTTGTCTGTACCGTTCAGGTGTTGTCGTATCTCCCTGAGCAGGTTTTTACGGCCTGTAATCCATTTTTTCGCTTTAGGATTCAAAGGTGATGCGATCCTGATCAGTAACACATAGATTCGCAGGGCACATCCGTATAAAAATCTGAACATGCGTTGGTTAGTTAGTGTAGAAATCTTTGGGAGCCCGCTGGTAGAAAGGTATGATCCAGGTGAAACGGACGGAAAGGAGCTGGTCCCTGCGCAGGGTTTCATCTTTCCCCATGAGTACAAAATCATAATCTCTGCGGCTTCGTGTGGATGCTGCAAGATATTCGACGCCCACTGAGAAATTGGTTAGCTGGTGGTTGCTGAAATGGAGATAACCCAGGTATATAGAACCGGCGGGCCCGTTGGTAAGCTTGTCATATCCTTTTTTATAATCACCATCAAGCTGTGGTGCTGTGTTTTCATGCACCTCAATCCTTATCTTATGCTGAAGCACACCGACCATGCCCATAAGCAGGATGCCTGAATTGGGGTTCCCGAAGGGGGTGGAAAATATCCGACCACCCCTGACGCCACCGTAAAAACCACGCTCACGCAAATGGACATTGGCAAACACCCCGGTTTGATCAATCACAAAACCTTCACTTGTGGTGATGTTCTTAAGCACCTGATCTTCATTCCGCACCTTTTCCGCAAAAAGATAATTCATTTCAATACCGAAGAGCCAGTTGGAAGGGAATTTACGATGAATGCCAAAACCAACAGCCGTATTGGTATAGAAGCGTTCTTTCATAGCTCCCTGTGGAAATTGTACACTGATCTGCGGTTGAAAAAACCAGACAGATACTGCCGAATCTTTTATGTTTTTTTGTGCGGCAACGGGATCTGCCAGGAGTGAACATATAATCAAAAATCCTACTGTCAGTATATTTTTTATCCTCATCATTACACGGTATGGATTTCCAATGGGTGTTCCCTTGGAACAGGCAAATATAGTGAAAAAGATGATGTTCCGGTTTGTTATTCTGTTAAATTCAGGTATTGGTCGCTGAACCCGATCAGAAACAGTTTTTTTGTCGCTCTGGTCACAGCTGTATAGAGCCAACGCAGATATTCCAGGTCTATTTTATCTTCCGGCAGCCATCCCTGATCCAGGAATACTTTTTCCCATTGTCCTCCCTGTGTTTTATGGCATGTCAGGGCATAGGCAAATTTTACCTGCAATGCATTATAATAGGGGTGGGCGCTGACTCCTTTCGGTATTTCAGGGTCAGTTGACCGGGCAATTTCGTCCCGGACGGCATGAAAAAGGGTCATCTGATCGTTCCTTGTCAGGGATGCATTTTCTGAAAAGATGGCAGAGAGCAACAGTTTCACCTCCAATGCCGGTTCGTCCGGGTAGTCCACCAACCTGACCAGTGCGTCAGCAAACCGGAATCCGTAACGTTCCTCGGTGTTTCTGATCCTGACCACTTCCAGCATATCTCCATTGGCGATGAAGCCGGCAGGGCTTTCTTCAGGCAGCCAGTAATAGTTATTTTTTACGGCCATCATGAGGTCGCCACCCTCCAGGTCAAACTCGCGGTAGAGGATCCTGCGCCTGATTTCCTGGTTATACATGTTGGCCCGTTTGTTCGAGCGGGTGATCACCACCGCGGTATGGTCATCCCGGTATATGAAGGAAGAGGCCATTTCGTCGAGCAGGTCCTGTCCGCTGACCGGTATCACATCCGTACCTGAAAGGGTCAGCAAAGGAAGGGAGGGGTGCCGGGCTGTGATCTTTTCGCGTAATGCGGTTGCGTTCATAAGGATCCCCGATTCAGCCTCCTGCCTGACAACCTGCTCAAGCTGGTGAACGTTGACCCTAAGGTTATACCTGCTTTCCAGGTAGTCCTTATCCAATGCAGGGCTTATGATGGTACCCACCGGTGGCAGCTGTGCCTGGTCTCCGATAAAAATCATTCGGCAGTTATCTGATGAATAAACAAACCGGACAAGATCATCCAGGATGTTGTGGCCCCCGAAAGCCAATGCCTCGTCTTCCTGAACGTCAGTTCCCTGGATCATGGAGACCTCATCGACGATATATATTGTATCGGGTGTCTTGTTCTGGCGGGGGACAATCACCGTGCTGCCATCTGCTGCTGTGTACACCTGGTAAATAAACCGGTGTATGGTATGGGCACTTTTCCCGGCATAAGATCCCAGCACCTTGGCCGCCCTACCGGTAGGTGCCAACAACCGGTTCTTTATCTTCAAGGTATCCAATACTTTGACAAAAGCACTGATCAACGAGGTTTTCCCTGTTCCTGCATATCCTTTTAAAAGGAACAGGATACCTGGTTCCGGGTCATACAGGAAACGGGAAAGTAAACCAACGGCTGCCTGCTGGCATTCCGTAGGCTCATAACTGAAGCACTGCAGCAGGTTTTTGGCAAACCGTCCTGAATGATACTCCTCCATGACCTGTCACACTTTCAGATTGAATAACCGATCGCAAAATTCCAGTTTATATTTTTAAGCCTGATCTGGTCAAACATCCAACGTTCCCCGGAGGGTTTTCCGGGATCACGAAGTTTAATACCAGCATCCAGCCTGATCACAAAGAATGTGACAAACCTTAACCCAAATCCGCTCCCGATCGCTATTTCAGAAAGGAAACGATCCATGGCAATTTCACCTCCCGGATATTTGTCATTTTTATTTTTCAACCAGACATTGCCTCCATCGAGGAAGAGTGCGCCATGAAATGAACTATATATAGGGAACCGGTATTCTATGCTTGCTTCCAGCCCCAGGTCTCCAGTGCGGTCAAAACGGGTCAGGTTGTTTTCATCGTGATAGGATCCAGGTCCTATCGTTCTTACAGGCCAAGCACGTATCCCATTGGCACCTCCCACATAAAAACTCTTCTCGAACGGAAGGACATCCATATTGCTGTAAGGGTTCCCCAATCCAAGGTAAAGCCGGGTAGCAAACAGGTGGTCTTTCTGACGCAATCGAAAAAACTGCCGGTAGTCAATATCTCCGCGGATGTATTGCGCATATGGCAGGTTGAAAATCATGGCCATCCCCTCTTCACTCACCGAATAATTAAGTCTGTCGCGGAAGAGGTCAAGTACGAAACCGGCTGATTCAAGGTTGATCCTGATGAAGGAATAGCGGTTACGTGCTGCTCCCCCCTGGTTATCAATGATCATTGAATAGGTAATGGCTGTGATGATATGATCGGAATAGGAATTCTTAAGCCGCTCGTCATTGAGTGCATTGATCTTTTCGATAAAAGAGGGATCGGGGAATATTGAGACAGAGTTAAGTTCAAACGGATTGACAGCCATGGTGGTATTCTGCCTGAACTGCCATTCATAACCTGAGGTTACTTTCAGGATATATCGTTTATAATCAGGCCTTTCCTGGAAATTTACGCCGGCCGACAACCGGGTTTTTGGTTTGAATGTCTTGGGCAGGCCTGCCAGGCGAAAAGGGATCACAAACTTCGGAATCCGGAAATCAGCATCAGCACCCAGTTCCACTGTATTGAATGGCAGGTTGTTGATAATGGTATGAGCCATCTGGTCTTTGTCAAGAATTTTCTGCACTTCAAGTGCTCCTTTCAGGGACAGGGTCATCAGCTCCGCACCCCTGAACAGATTTCTGTTCTGGTATACCAGGTAGGATGACAAACCCGGATCGCCTGCCCTGTTGGTAACATCCATTCGAACATCATATGCCTGCTGTGAAAGTCGGCTCATGCTGATACTACAATCAAGCCACAGCACCGTCGTATCATGGCCAGCAGGAGGGTCCGGCGAATCCCGGAACGTGATGGATATATTGCTGAAATTGCCCAGGTCGGAAAGATGTAGGTAGGTACGTTCAACATCCCGCAGGCAATAGATCTGCCCCGGTTCCAGCAGAATATTGCGTATCAGGATGTGAGGCTTGTAATCCATCGCTCCTGAGGCATAAAAATGATAGTTGCTTTTCTGGCCTGTTTTCCTGTTTTCAATCTCAACGGGGATCAACTGGTAATCTTTCTGGACAAATACCCCTTCATATTCAGGATTTATAAAGATCCTGCCGATCCTGCTCCTGACATGGGGCTTAACGATCAGCGAGTCCTTCACCTCTTCATCATAAAAGCTCTGATCCAGTATTTTCAGGAATACATCTGCGAAATTACCGTCAATAAATGTATCTACCTCGATCACGATATAGGCCTTATTAAAATGATAATACCCGCTATCCTTGAGAAGCCTGGTGATCCTGTCCCTTTCCTGTTGAAAGACTTTTTCGTCATAGGGCATACCATTTCTGATGAGCGACTGGTTTTCTTTTTCCTGGTAAAGCTTCCTGATCCCTTCGGAAGGAATATCCACACGATAATTACGTATATTGTGCCCTTCACCCGGATATACAATGTAAGTTACCACCGCTTTCTTTTTCCTGTAAGTGACCTGTCCTTCTGCTTGTGCCGAGAAATGACCCCGTGTGAAAAGGAAAGAGGCGAGTTGCGTTGTGGTTCTTTCAACAGCCATTGTATCGAGTATTACAGGTGCTTCACCGTTCTCCATGATCCAGTTACGGAAGCGGTTCTTTCGTTTCCATCCCCATTTGCGAACCTTCGAAAATCCTGCAGAATCAGAAAGATGGATTGATTCACCGAAATTATAAGCCGCTGCATGAAAGGCAACCACCCTGAACATCCGTTTATTGGGTTTCTGTCGGTAGTACCGCACCAGTTCATCTGTCGTAAAATTCCCTTTCTCCGCTTCAGCCATCACCTGTACCCTGTTCCTGCGCAACAGATATTCACCTTTATCCAGGTTTTTGGTGATGGAACAGGACGACAACAGTAGAAGGAGGACAAAGAAAAAAGCGGAGGGAGCAGATAACCTGTGAGCGTGGTGGAATTTCATCAGCATCAGGGTATTATTCAAAAGCCACTTTGTTACAGTAAAAGACGGTCCGCGACCGGCCATCAGCCCCTCTGATGGCCTGTCTGCCCCAGACCAGGAAATAGCTGTCGTACCAGGGTTTCATGTTCATCGCATAATGCTCCCTGACCTTTTCGGCCGGTGAAGGAAGCTCCACAGATGAACTCTCTTTGTCAACCAGTACTTCACTTCCCCTGATCACACGGTACCAGATTCTCCCTTCATTCGCATACACCAGCACCGCCTCATCAGCATAAGGTAGCAGGCTCAGGCGTGTTGTCAGGGTTTGATTGAGGATATTGGAGGTTTCAAATCCGTTTTCCCAAACCAGCCGGCCATGCTCATCAAATGCCACGACGATGGCATATTCATACCTGAATCCCTTGAAAACCCATCTGCCCCCGGTATCATAAAATCCGGGATAATACCCATAGTAATAATAGGGTGTGGGAAAATACTGTGTTCTGTTTTCGTATTCATATTCAGGATAATACGATTCGCCGACTAAAATCAGGTTATTATTGAATTCATACGGTGTTTCATGAAGCAGGATGCGAAAAGCAGTTTTCCCTTTTCCTGGCTGACTTCGCATGGAGGAGGTACTTCTCCTGTAATGGTTCTGTTTCATGGCAAGGGCAAAATTCCTGAAAGAGGTGAAGGGATAATACCTTACCTGTTCAGCCGAAGTAGTATCGAATCTTGCAAAGAAAATCCCTTCACCGGATGCTGATTCATTCCTTCTCCATGACCTTTTATCCCTGGATCCGTAGGTGCCTGCCAGCGCTGTGGATATTTCACCAAATCTTACAAAGCAGAAATCGATCAGATAATGTTCGGGTGTGTTCCTTACCATGCCGAGGCGATTGATTTCCTCTCCCTGACGGTATCGTCCAACGGCAAGCATCTCACTATACTTCCCTGCGTATTCCCTCCAGGCAATCAGGATAGCATCCCCCTGGAAATCGGGCTGGATGAATGCCAGCTCATGAAGGTCAGGGATACTTTTTGTTTCCAGTGTCATGATTTCAGCATCCATTTTCCCGGTAAGTATCAACAGTTCTTTATCCTCCTTCTTTGTGCGGTTTGCGCCCAATAATCCGGATAACCCTCTGGATGCCGTCTGGCGCATGCCGCAGAGGTAAAAGGTATTTCCTGCCAGGATGAATGCCGGGGATTGGATGGCGTAATCCGGATAACTGAAAGGCTTGCTGGTTTTATGCAAATGTTCCAGGTCATAGATGATCATTTCGCCTGTAAATCCGGATGATTCCCCGAGGAAAAGCAGAGCCAGGCACTGTTGACTGATCTCCCAACCGGCAAAGGAAGCGAGGTTGGAGGGGTGTATGATATTTCTTGAAACTTCCTTGAAATGGACATTATAATGAATGATTTCCCATGTGCTGATCCTTCTGTTCTTTATATCAATGCCTCTGAATATGATGACCCCCTGTTGACCTGCCGGAATGGTATAATAAGGCAGGGCAAGGTTAGATGCTTCCATTTCAATACGCAGTATATCCTGTGCAAAGGTAACCGGCGATTGCATCAGCAGCACGGCTGCAACAAGTGGCAGGCAGAGTTTAGGCCGCATAGGTATTATCTTACAATCATGAACAAAGATACATTGATAGAGGGAACTGGCAAACATTGAAAAGCGATAGTGTCAGGATCATGTCTGGGGGCATCATTCATACCGGAGCGACTCGATGGGATCCAGTTGGGCTGCCCTGGAAGCAGGATATAAGCCAGAGATCAGTCCGACGATCATACACAGGAATACTCCCAACATCATCCACCCCCAGGGAATGATAAAACTGCCACCGGTAATGAGTGTGGTGATATTTCCTACCAGCATCCCTCCCAGAATACCTATGATTCCTCCCATCACACCGATCACGACAGCTTCGATCAGGAACTGGTTCCGGATCATGACACTGGTTGCACCTATGGCTTTACGGATCCCGATTTCACGTGTCCTCTCCGTGACACTTACGAGCATGATGTTCATCAGTCCAATGGCTGCACCCAGCAGGGTGATCAGGCCGATGAAGGTTGCCGCCAGCGTAATGGTGGATATGTTATCCATCAGCATCTTGACGAGGTTGTCGCTTTGTTCAATGCTGAAATCATCCGCTTCTCTCGGGTCGAGCTTTCGTATCTTCCGGAACAGGGCGGTGGTTTCAGAAACGGCTCCTTGCATGGAACGGGTATCCGGGACCTTGACAAATATCTGATAGGAGCGCCCCGGATCAGACAAATACCTGCGCAGGTTATTAACAGGGACAAATACATTGTTATCCCCGGAAAAACCCATGGAAGATCCGCGCGATTTCATGACTCCCACAATCCTGTAACTAGCACTGCCCACCTTTATCATCTTTCCAACCGGATCCGTCACCATCTGAAAGAGCCGTTCAGCCAGCACGCTGCCAATGATGGCAACACCGGAGCCAAACTCGCACTCGATGGTGGAGAAGTTTCTCCCACGATCCAGCGAATTGCCGGATGTTTCCAGATAATGCTCATCAACCCCTATCATGGAGATGTTGGGATTGGTCTTCTGACTGCCATATCTGACAGTAAGCGGCTGATTGCCATAAATGAAAAAAGATACCGTTGCTCCGTATGCAAACCTGTCTTTGAAAGCACAGGCCTCACGGTAAGTAATCGGAGGATTGCTGACGGTTTCACCCTCCCCTCTTGAAAACATATCGCGGTTTCGGATTGAAAAGGTATTGGCACCCATCCTGCTGAATTCACTGGTAAGTGAATACCTGATCGAGTCAATGGCTGTAAGAATGCCAACCAGCGCCGTAATGCCAAAAGCGATGATCAGCATGGTCAGAATGCTTCGCAGCATATGGTTCCTGACCGATCCGAACGCAATCCTGATGTTTTCGTAGAAAACCCCGCTGAACCGCTTCATCTTGTTTGTCAATATAAAGATGTAAAGGTAAAAAAAAAGAGGTCTGCCCTGGTAATGAAATGATATTTTTGCAGATCCGAGAAAAGAGAACCTATGGAAAAACAGCGGTTGCTGATGGCTACCCTCAACAGCCATAAATTTGATGAAGCCAGAGACATCTTACGACAGGAGGGTCTACTGCGTGCTATTGAACTGAAAAACCTTGCGGATACGGGTTTTCATGGTGAGATACCGGAGGAGGGGGATACCCTTGAAAAGAACGCCTCTTTTAAGTCGCACCATGTCTATGCCTTATACGGGACAGATTGTTTTGCTGATGATACAGGGCTTGAGGTTTACACATTGGGAGGCATTCCGGGGGTATACTCAGCCCGGTTTGCCGGCCCGGAGGCTGATTCCGGGAAAAATATCACCAAGTTGCTGCACCTGATGAAGAAATCCAATGACAGGCGTGCACGGTTCCGGACGGTGATAAGCCTGATCATCAAGGGCAAAGAATATATGTTTGAGGGTGTCGTGGAGGGTGAAATTCTTTCCCACACCGAGGGGGGTGCAGGATTCGGATATGATCCTGTTTTCAGGCCAACAGGATATGACAGCACCTTTGCCTCCATGACGACCGGTGAAAAGAACCGGATCAGTCACCGTTACCAGGCACTGAGAAAAATGTCCTCATTCCTTTTACTGAACCATGGCCTCCTCTATGAGACAGGTAATAAAATCGGTAAATGATAAACCATGATATGCCAGTTGCTTGGGAACGATGCTCTCTTTCGACATACCGGGGATGGTATTCACCTCCAGGAAAAACAATCCTTTGTCAGACAGGATATAATCAAACCGTACCACACCCCTGCAATCAAGATAGCGATACAGGAAAGAAGAAATGCGCTTCACCTCGATTTCCTGATCACGTGGGATACGGGCCGGAGTGATTTCTTCTGACATGCCTTGATATTTGGCTTCGAAATCAAAGTATTCTGTTTTAGGGACAATCTCCGTCAGGGGTAATACAACCAGATTTCCTCCCATGGTGAACACACCGCAGGTTACTTCAATTCCTTTGATAAATGCCTGGATCAAAACCTCATCGTCCTGTTCAAAAGCTTTCCCGATAGCAACATCCAGCTCTTCCGCATGATGCACCTTCGACATCCCAACACTGCTACCCCCCTTGTTGGGCTTTACAAAACAAGGTAATCCCGTTACCTCCAGTATATCCCGGCCTGAATAGTCTGCACCCTGTCGGAGCAGGACAGCATCGGCCTGGTTAACGCATCCGGCTTGCGAAACATAACGACTGCACATATACTTGTTGAAAGTGAGAGCTGAAGTAAGCCTGCCTGAAGAGGTACAAGGGATACCCATCATATCGAGAAAGCCCTGTAACATGCCATCCTCCCCTGGTGTGCCATGGATGATATTGAAAACCACATCAAACCTGATGGCGTCATCATCAATGCTGATGCTCATATCATTTTTATTAACCGGGATTTGAAAACGTGAATCTACACAAATCCATTCGGTGCCCTTCACAATCACCAAAAAGGGCTGAAACCGATGCCTGTCGATATGTTCCATAATAAGGGATGCGCTGTTCACCGAAATGCCATGCTCCCCTGAATTCCCTCCGGCAATTACGGCCACATTTTTCATCTTCCGGTTTTTTACTCGCATATTGTATTATTCTTCTGATTCAATCATTAAAGATGTTCAAGTGTTTTTTTTAATTTCCGGGGCAGGGAGGCCACCACAAGGTTGTAGGAATGATCGATCCACCGGCAAATATCTTCGGTTTTTGCATCACGGTCGGACCAAACCGTATTCCAGTGTTGTTTGTTCATATGATAAGCAGGTTCCACCGCCTGGTAATGTTCCCTCAAGGCTACTACCTGCTCCGGATCACATTTCAGGTTGATACAGGCACCCCGCTCCAGCGGCAGAATGGCAAAGATTTTATTCATCACCCTGATCACCAGCGTTTCGTCATCAAACGGGAAATCCTCAGTGGCACCTTTCTTCGATATGCAATACTCACGAAGTTGCTCGATGTTCATTGGATTACCGGTTGCTGGTTAAGTGTTGCCAATAAGTGAAATTCATACCTGACAAAGATACATTTTAAAGTTTTGATGATAACCTGAATCCTCTCCTTAACCTTCAACATCCTTAAATCCCAGCCCCTCTCCTCAAAAGGAGAGGTGCAGATCAACAACAACCTACAAGCAACAAGTAACCTGTAACAAACAATCTATAACGTGCTCCACAACTGTGTATTACAGCCGACGCATCCCCTTCTTCCGGAAAAAGTTATTCCGGGTTATTTTTATTTATATTTGCATCCTTGATAAATCCTGGCTGCCAGGACGTGTAAAAACCCATTAACCGATTGATCATTAAATCTGATTATCATGTCATTAAAAACCAAGACCACCGATCTTAAGAGAAGGATGAAGGAGGCGGTCCAGGGTGGTGGATCCCAGGCAATTGAGAAACAGAAGGCAGTTGGCAAGCTTACGGCAAGGGAGCGTATTTTGGCGCTTCTGGATAAAGAATCGTTTCATGAATATGATCTTTTTGTTGAACATGCCGGAAAAGATTTCGACATGGACAAGAAGTATCTGCCAGGTGACGGTGTAGTCACCGGTACGGGAGCCATTCAGGGGCACCCTGTCTGCATATACGCACAGGATTTCACTGTTGCCGGTGGATCGCTGGGTTACATGCATGCCAAGAAGATCACGAAGATCATGGACCACGCCATGAAGCTCAAGGTCCCGATCATCGGCATCAATGACTCAGGTGGCGCCAGGATCCAGGAGGGTGTCAATTCACTGGCAGGTTACGGTGAGATCTTTTACCGGAACACCCAGGCATCAGGTTATATTCCGCAGATTTCGGTAATCCTGGGCCCGTGTGCAGGAGGAGCTGTCTATTCACCTGCGCTCACCGATTTTGTTTTTGTTGTTGATAAGATCTCCAAAATGTTCATTACCGGGCCTGAGGTGATCAAGACGGTCATCGGGGAGGAAATTTCAATGGAGGACCTTGGAGGTGCAAAAGTTCACGCCTCCATTACCGGGAACGCACATTTTTACGCTGAAAGTGAACAGGAATGCTTCGAACAGATCAAGGAACTGGTTAGTTATATTCCATGGAACAACACCAAGACAGCAGATCCTTACCCACCGAAGAATCCCCGAAGCCGTTCCTTTAAGATTGATGATATCTTCCCCACCAATCCCAAGCAACCTTACGATGTACGGAATATCATCATGGCGATCTGTGATGATTCTAAGTTTTTTGAAGTCCAGGAATTCTGGGCTGCCAACATTGTGGTGGGTTTTGCCCGGATGAACGGACAAACGGTGGGATTTGTGGCAAACCAGCCCATGGTGCTCGCAGGTGTACTGGATGTTGATTCATCAGATAAAGCTGCCCGTTTTGTGCGCTTTTGCAACGCATTCAATATTCCACTGGTCACCCTTGTTGATCTTCCCGGCTATCTTCCGGGCATCGACCAGGAACATGCCGGTGTGATCAGGCATGGAGCCAAGGTTTTATATGCTTACAGTGAAGCCACGGTTCCAAAGACCACCGTGATCCTTCGTAAAGCTTACGGCGGTGGTTACATCGCCATGTGTTCCACACACCTGCGGGCCGACTTCGTTTTTGCCTGGCCTACTGCGGAAATTGCTGTCATGGGCCCTGAAGGGGCTGCCAACATCATCTTCAGAAAAGAGATCACCACAGCCGAAAACCCTGAAGAAATGCGAAAACTGAAGATCAAAGAATACAAGGAAAAATTCGCCAATCCTTACGTTGCTGCCGCTTACGGCTATGTTGATGCCGTCATTGAACCCTCGGACACACGGAAAATTGTGCTTCATGCCCTTGAGATAGCCCGGAACAAGGATGTCAAAGGCCCGGCCAAAAAACATGGTATTCCTCCTTTCTAAAAATCGGAAGTTATGAACGAACAGAAGTTTTATCCGGATGAGCCCAGGCTTATCCCTGAAGAGAAGCTTGAAAGCTTTGAAATTGATGGAACACAATATAAGACCGCCCTTCATCTGAAGTATAAAAACCGCAAACCCTACGAACCTCTTGACCATAAAATCATTAAAGCTGCGATACCCGGTGTGATTAGAAAGTTGTATGTGAAAGAGGGAGCCAAAGTGAAAAAAGGGGATAAACTGGTGGTGTTGGAAGCGATGAAGATGAAAAATGACCTCCTCACCAATGAACAAGGTGTTGTGGATGAAATACTGGTCAAGGTGGGGGACCACGTTTCTAAAGATGCTGTGCTGGTCAGACTCAGATGATACTGATATTCTGATCTGCATCTCTTTTAAGTGAAAAAACAGCCCGTTTTTTTTCCTTTCCTGACAGGTTAAGCATACATACAGGTAAAGACCCTGTCATGCTTGTAAAAACATTTGGCAGTACCCTTCTGGGCATTGATGCCATCACGATCACCGTTGAGGTGAACATAGACCAGGGGGTTAACTTCATGCTGGTAGGGCTTCCCGACAGTGCGGTGAAAGAGAGCCACCAACGTATTGAATCGGCCCTGAAGTTCATTGGTTTCAAACTACCGGGGAAAAAAATCGTCATCAACATGGCTCCTGCCGACCTGCGCAAGGAGGGTTCTGCTTATGACCTTCCCATCGCCATTGGCATCCTTGCTGCTTCGGAGCAGATTAAGCATGAGATGGTAGGAAAGTTCGTTGTGATGGGAGAACTGTCGCTTGACGGGATACTGAAACCCATCAAGGGGGCTTTGCCGATTGCGATCCAGGCAAGGAAAGAGGGTTTTCAGGGACTCATCGTTCCTAAAAACAATGTAATGGAGGCAGCCATTGTTGACAACCTGAATGTCTTTGGGGCTGACTGTTTGCAGGAGGTTATTTCGGTATTCAACGGTGAACCGCTGATACAACCGGTTAAAGTAAACACACGGCAAACCTTTTTTTCAGGTATCAACAACTATGAGTTTGACTTTTCGGATGTGAAGGGGCAGGAAAACATCAAGCGGGCGCTTGAGATCGCTGCAGCCGGCTCACATAATGTCCTGCTGATCGGGCCACCAGGTGCCGGGAAGACGATGCTGGCGAAGAGGCTGCCTTCGATCCTGCCACCTCTTCACCTCCAGGAGGCACTGGAAACCACCAAGATACACTCTGTTGCCGGTAAGCTTCGCCGAAGAGAAGGATTGATCACAGTGAGGCCTTTCCGGTCCCCCCATCATACCATCTCCGATGTAGCCCTGGTAGGGGGTGGCACATGGCCTCAGCCGGGTGAGATATCCCTGGCCCATAACGGTGTGCTGTTCCTGGATGAACTGCCCGAGTTTAAAAGATCGGTGCTGGAGGTGATGCGACAACCGATGGAGGAGCGACGGGTGACCATCTCCAGGGCAAGGTTCAGCGTCGATTATCCAGCCAGTTTTATGCTGATTGCTTCCATGAATCCCTGCCCCTGCGGATTCTATAACCATCCCGAAAAGGAATGTGTGTGCGGCCAGGGAGTGGTGCAGAAATACCTGAATAGAATATCAGGACCGCTCCTGGATCGTATTGACATCCATATCGAGGTTACCCCTGTACCCTACCGCGAACTCAGCTGTAACTCCGTGAGTGAAAGAAGTGATGTGATCAGGGAAAGAGTGATCAAAGCACGACAAATCCAGGAAAAACGATTTTCCGGACAGGAGGGGATATACTGCAATGCTCACATGAACAGCAAAGCATTACGCCAATATTGCAAAACCGATCAGGCCGGTTCCGCCATCCTGAAAAATGCCATGGAAAAACTCGGTCTTTCAGCCCGGGCTTATGACAGGATACTTAAGGTCTCACGTACCATTGCCGACCTTGAAGGCTCCCCCAACATCGAAGCCCACCACATGGCTGAAGCCATCCACTTCCGTAGCCTCGACCGGAAGAATTGGGCGGGATGATGTGATGATGTGGTGATGTGATGATGACACAACAACACCAAACAAACCCGGAAAAACCTCCAACTCCCTGAAGCGCCCAAAACATCATCCTATCATCACATTACCATATCAATACCTGATTCCCCAAAACGGATACTCCTGCTCTTTCCTTTTTTCATCCATAAACTTAGCCACCCTGGCCTGGTAATCGGCTTCAGAAATATGCTTCCCTTTGATCCTTCGGCCATCGAAACGGGTGGGCATGGTGAGCTGATCGGTCAGTACCTCTGTTCTGATGGTCTGCGCCATGATCTCCATGGCGCCGTTGTTCACCTCCACACCGAGGATCAGTCCGGGCAGACCGCACAACCGCTCAGGGCCGGCACTGGAAGGAATATCCAGGGCAAACCAGGCTACGATCTTCTGCCCCTTCACCGTGTCGGTGATCATGGCATTCATACAGATATGGCCTGCAATCTCACGGACATCATTAAGGATTTTCCAATTCGGGTATATCAGCGTGTCTTCTATGATTACCACCTTCCTGAGCCAGGTGATCACATCATGGATTTCCCTGTTCAGAAAATCCCGCCTGACCATGTAAGGATCTTTCAACCATGAATACCCGTCATGTTCGACCTTTTCAAAATCATCTTTATAAAATGAAACCGAATCATTATAAAAAAGAATTGAATATGAACTGTAACTGTGGCGGCTGCTATACATGTACCGGGCCCGTTCTTTTTGCTGCGGCGGAATATAATCAACACCCTCTATCATTTTTATCCAGTCCATTCTGATCATATATTCCACCGCCGTCAGTGAATCCTGTGCCCTAAGGGTGGCAAATACCGGGAACTGGAGTGCGAGAAAAAGGAGGATGATGGTTATGTTTTTCATAGTCAAGGATCTGTATTAAATTGAAATCTGTTTTATACTACCCTCCTGTCAGCAAACAGGTCATCAGAAATGGTGTCTTCTGCGCCCGCCTTCCATTTTCAGGTCATATCCCCTGATATTGTAACTCACACTGAGCATATAATACCTTGCAAGGGTGTTAGAGGTGGATTGCAGCACATAATTTCCGGCCCCGGACTGGCTGATCCCAAGTCTTTTATTGAAGATGTCAAAGGCGGCCAGTCTGGCTTCCCACCTGTTCTTCGCACCGAAGATCCTTCGCACTGAAGCATTCCAGAGCGGGATGGACTGGTCGAAGCCGAAACGGTCGTTGCGATAAAGATTGTAGCTGAAATTACTTTCAAAAAATGTCTTGGATATGAATTGATACCTGACGGTCGCTGCGATCGAATGGTTTTCAATATGCTGATCCTGTTCCTTCTGGATGGAATAACTGATATCGCTGAAACTCACCCTGGCATTGGCGCTGAGCAACAGCTTGCTGCCGGGTGTCAGGTTCACCCCAAAGCCACCGGAATAACCCATGTTACCCGTTTCATTCAGGATGTTGTTGACATAAGCCCTGGAGGTACCCATCCAATAACTTCCGTTGAGGTTGATGGTCAGTACTGTCTTCACAATGGGTATGCTTGTCCACATCCAGGTAGAAAAGTTATCCCCCCCTTTGACGTTCTCCGGTTTGGTAGTAGTCCGGTAACCGACAGAGTCAATAAACTCCGTAACCAGATTATAGACGATCCGACTGTCGTATAGGTCATAATTGACATTCAACCCGAAATTGGCAAATGATTCAGGCGCCCAGTAGTTAAGTGAAGAACTTAAACTGTGTGAAGTTTCGGGTTTAAGGTCGGGATTGCCTTCATTCCTGAACAAAGGATTGCTGATGACCGGCCTGGGCTGAAGGTCTGAAAAGGAGGGTTCCGTTACCTCATAGCTGTAATCAGCCCGGAGCCATAACCTGTTTGGGAATTCCTGGCTGATACTCACATTAGGCACCAGGTTGAAGAAGGATCTTTTGAGCGGTGCCTTCAGCCAGGATTTCCCCTCATCCTGTGCATAGGCTCCTTCAAGGTCAAGGTTTTGGGCTGCAATCCCCACGGAAATGTTTGCTCCTTTGAAAGCATACCGCAAGGAGGTTCCCAAACGGTTATACATCACCGTATTGCGGAAAAAGACGCTCAGACTGTCGATACGCTGGTCGTTGAGAAGTAACGGATTGGTCACCTGGGTATTCTTCTCCTGCGTCGTTGACCTGAAATTGTAAAAACTTTCCAAATACCATCGTTTTGCAAGTGCATCGGAATAGATGGCACTGGATTTCAAAGTCCCGGACATGTTTTCGTTGCTGTTGAGCTGCCTTATCTGTTCTTCGAGACTCGTAGCCGCAAAAAACCTGTTCAATGAAAAGAGGTTTTCTTCTCCTGTTGATTGATTGAGATTATAGCCGGCACTGACAGCAAATGATCTCCCTTTCTTTTTAAACCTGTTGGCATAGATGGCGGCTGAGTTCAGCCTGAACGACCGGTTGTCTGTCGTATCATTGGATGCAAGCAGGTTGACGGGAAGAAGACTTTCACTGCTGAACCACTGAATTTTTGCGTTTTTCGTCAGCGTGGGCAGGTAATTTAGGTTGATCTTGGCAATGAGCACTTTTAAGGAGTCGATCTCATGTTCAAACCTTGAAGCGAAACTGTGATTCCCCCGGTAATCCGACATACTCAGCGTATCGTTGGTAAAGAATGTGCTGTCAGGAAGGAATGTCTTTTTAAGCGACTGCTGCTTAAGGTTTAGTGTTGACTCACTGTAAAAGTAACTGGCATTGAATTTTGTCTTCGTATTGTCGTAATTATAGTTTGTACCCGCACCAAAGTTGGTGGAGTAGCCACGATCGGAATCACGGCTGATCGGGATATCGGAAAAATTGAAACGAAACCCTCTGCCATCATCGGAAAAACCAAAATCGCCGTTATCGTATTGTGAAAAACTTGTCTGTCCTTTGAACTCACGGTAATCTTCCCAGTTCACGCCACTCTGGTTGATGTTGTTACCATATCCGATGAATGAAAACTGGCGTTTTTCATCAAAACGGTTGAAATTAGCTTTGGCAGCACATCGTTCTTCGGTGCCTCCGGCCAGGGTTGCTTTTCCGAAGGTTCCCTTTTTAAACTCTTCCTTGAGTTCCAGGTTCATGGCTTTATCCCTTGCCATATCAGGAATGCCGGTCAGCTTCGATTGTTCCGTTTTCTCGTCGTACACCTGGACTTTGGAAATGGCTTCAGAGCCAAGATTCTGGGTGACCGTTGTAGGATCATCACCGAAAAAACTCTTACCGTCCACAAAGATCCGTTTCACATCTTTCCCCTGGGAAGAAATATTGCCGGAAGCATCCACCTCAATGCCCGGCAGTCTCCTTAGCAGGTCTTCGACCGTTGAACCAGGCGGAATTTTGAAGGTGGATACATCATACTCAATGGTGTCACCATGAATACGAATGGGAGCTTTGGCTTCACGAACCACCACCTGCATCAGCACCTGCGAAAAATGGGTAAGTGCAACCACTCCCAGGTCCACCTCAGGCCCATCAGATCTTTCGATGGATTGCTGCACAGGCATGAAGGAGATGTGGCTTACCTTGAGCAGGTAAGGCTGATTCTTGACATTCATGAACCTGAATGCGCCCGATTTATCACTGGCCGTGTAATTGACGAGCGTCGAATCGGCAGGATTAAGAAGCATAACCGTGGCTGTGATGACCTCCACACCTGATGTATCCTGAAGCACCCCGCGAATGGTGACACGTGATGGCTGTTGGCCAAATAAGGAAGCATACCCTATGAGACAGGCAAGGAAAAGGAAAAAAAAGTTTTTTGACATAACCCGGGAGAAATAAAAAAAATCACCAAGGGTAACGAAACCCTGCAGAGATATTGCACCTGCAAAGGTATTTTTTTATCCCGATGCAACAACGTGGATCCTTACAGCCTGTAAGGGGATTTTTTCAACCGGGTCCTGTTCATCAACCTTGTCTTCCTGCTGGTACAGGATGGCTCTGTCAGCCTCTATGCCCTGTTTTCGGAGATAGGTAATTACCGCCTGTGCCCTGGCTTGAGGGAGCCCGGTATCTGTTTCGTCCGGCATCAGGTACCCCTCGATGGCCGTTTTAACCAGCGGATGCATCTGCAGAAAATCAACCAGCATTTCAAGTTCCCGTTCTGATGGGCTGCTCCATACAGGATCATCCTTGCTGAAACCCAGGTTGACCAGGTCGAAATGACGGTATGGGGTTATCGGTTTAAGAAAGAAGTCCTTTTCCATCCCGGTAAACGGAAGCGCTGCGCCTACTGCCGGCCGGTTGGAAAAAGGAAGGTAACCGTAAGATATCACCGACAGTGCCAGGTTGGATTCCACGGGCAGATTGAGGAGGTATTGCCCTGTCAGGGAATCAGACTGAAAAGCAGCCACCAGCCTTCCGGTGGTAAGATCTGTGACCGTAAGAAGGGCATTGAGCGGAACCGATCCTGTTTCGTCCCAGACTTTCCCTTTCATCAACACCATCGGGGCCCCCGGATCGGAGGCCTCTACCGGCCCGATATCCCTTATCCCGGGAGCAGACGGCGGAGGTTCAACTGATTCAGTCAGATAAAGCAACGACTTCTCCTCCCCGGAAAAGGTAACCTTGTAAAGATCGAAGTTCCCCAGGCCACCCGGGCGGCATGAAGCCATGAATCCCACGCTGCCCTTGCCGGAGAGCGAAAAATGAATGTCATCGGAAGCTGAATTGACAGGGAATCCGAGGTTTCTGCATTCAGTGTATCCCTCATCAGTATAACGGACGGAAAAAATGTCAAAACCCCCGATCGCATCATGCCCCATGGAACTGAAATAAAGCGTCTTCCCGTCTGAGTGCATAAAAGGCGACTCCTCATCCAAACGGGTATTGACAACAGGGCCGGCATTAACCGGTTTTGCCCATTTGCCACGCTGGCCTTTTTTCATCATCCAGATATCCTTACCCCCATACCCTCCCTTACGGTCACTCACAAACCATACGGTATTCCCATCGGGAGAGAAACACATACATGTCTCGTTGGCGGGAGAATTGGTACGCCCCGACATCTCCTTCCGTTTTGCTTTCTTCCCTTCCGTAAGGTTCATCAGCCAGATATCCCCTGTTGACTTTGCATACCTGAAATAGAATACATTACCGTCAGGTGAAAGGGCAACCGGTATTTCATGTTTTTCCGAATTCAGCTGTGGCCCGGCATTGACCGGTTCAGACCAGGTACTGCCCAGTTTTGCAAGGTACCAGATATCCTCAGACGGGAGTTGATCTGCTTCAATGTAACTGCCCGGACGACGAGAGGCAAACCACAGCTTCGTCCCGTCACGACTTAACACAGGGCTATATTCAGGAAACTGTGAATTGATCCTGTCACCCAAATTGTCTATAAAGCAATGGACAGGTTGGTTCATGAGGCTGTCCCCTGTCATCGCCTGTGTTTTCAGCCTCTGCAACTCTCCCTTCCACCGCTTTGCCGATCTTTTGGTAAGGGTTGACGTAAAAGATGTATAACACCTGATCGCCTCCCCGAAACGGTGATTCAGGTGATAGGCACTGCCCAGCAGGAACAAAATGTCGGGTGTAACCGCAGAATCAAGGATTATGGCCTTTTCCAGGTAAGGTAAAGCATTGTGAGCATCGAAACCACTGCTCAACAAGGATCCGATCTGATAATTCAGTTTAGCACTGTTGGGATTGAAAGTATCGGCAGCCATAAGGTGCTGCAGTGCTTCGGAATGATATTGTATCCCTTTGGAGGCCAGTTTCTTCCCTTTTTTCAACTGCTTCTTCGCCGCGCAAAGCTCCTTCTTCTTTTCAGGAAAGGATGCTTTGGTGAAGGGTACATCCTGTGCAACACTGATAAGGACAAAGAAAATAATAAGAAATGTCAGGATAATGCTTTTCATTTTGGATGAATTATTCACAGATCAGGCTAAAATATTCTGCTGCTTTACTTATTCCGTTTTCCCCGGCTGTCTGCCAATCGTTGCAGGCCCCAGCCACATCCCGCAGCATCTCCCGGCAAACCCCACGGTTGTAATAAACCGGATATAATTCAGGAGCCAGTTGAAGTGCCATGGAATAAAAAGCCTCTGACTGCTGATATGCCTCTTTCAGCATGAACAGATTACCTTTTGTATTCCAGGCTTTCCCATATCCCGGATCAGTTTCGGTTGCCAGATTACAATAATACATGGCCGTATCGGTATCCTTCATATAAAAACTGATCACAGCCAGCGCGTTCCACGAAAAGACATCTTCAGGATCGATTCCGGTGGCAGCAAGATATACCTCCTTCGCTTCGCCATACCTGTTCTGATGCAGCAGGATATGACCCATCTGACGGTAAAGTGTCACCTGACCGGAATCTGCCTCAAGCGATGATTCAATATCCTTTATGGCCCGGAGGGTATCCCCGGAAGCAAGCCATGCCAATGCCCTTCCGTTCAATGCGATAGTGCTGGAAGAAGTTGTTTTGAGTACCTGATTGAACGCATCGATCGCTTCAGGAAAAGATCCTCTATCCAAATGGATGAGACCAAGACAGGATGCTGCTTTAATGTTGCTCCCATCCAGCTGCATCACCTTCTGAAAATCAGAAATCGCCATGACCGTGTCACCCCTTTCAAGTTGCAGAATACCTCGCCCCAGGTAGTATGCAGGCTTTGCATCAAGTTGTATGGCAACGGCAAAATCAAGCAAGGCCTCCGCAGGTCGGCTAAAAGCCAGCTGAACGACACCTCTGTTATAGAAGGCATCCGCATAATCGGGATGAAGCCTGCAGGCTTCATCCAGCAAGGGTAAAGCTTTTTCATGCTGACCGGCCTCGAACAGAACAACCCCTTCATGGTTCCGGAATGCAGCCTGCCTGATGTTGAAAGCAGTCATTACCTGCAGTGAGTCATCCTTAAATCTGGTCCTTTCCTGATCCTGGGCATGGATATACTTACCTGTTAAAACAACCATGAGAAACAGGAGGCCTGTGGAAAATGTGAGTTGTTTCATTATTGCTAAAAGATTGACCCGGAGAAGATTAAACATTTATCACCAGGATTTTTTCAGTCCGTAAATGTAACAAATAATCCTTGTGTCATAGAGGAAAGAAACCATGGAAGTCTGCCTAATCCGGGCAGCTAGGATTCCCCCCCTGGGGCCCTCTTTTTAAATATATCCCCCAGCAGGTACCCGATCAGGGCTCCCCAGACGGTAGATATATAAGGATTGGAATTGATCGGACAACTGCCTGATCTGCATCCGATGTAATAATAATATAGGTATCCGGCCACAGCACCCAGGATGATACCTGCAATGCCCCCGAAACCGATATAGTCAGTGAATTTTTTCTTCCGCATCATTTCTTTATGTATTAATGCAATGTTACGAGGGTAATGCCATGCCCTCCCCTATCCACATGTTCATCCTGAAATGATTTTACCTCCGTTGTGCCTGCCAGCAAATCCCTGATCACCTGCCTCAGAATCCCATCTCCTTTCCCGTGCAGGATCCTGAGGCTTTTCACATTAAGAAGCACAGCATCATTCACCAGCTCTCTCACCTTTCTCACTGCCTCTTCTGCCCGTAATCCACGTACGTCGATATCGGACCGGAAGTGTGTCCGTTTGTCGTCAAGATCCTTCAGTACCGCATGAAACCCGCTACTGACCGGTTTTGCAATCCGGGATTCCGGGCTGGCATATACAAGCTGGTCGGAGCGGACGGTCATGGTCACATCACCAAACACCACCTTTACTTTCTGGCCTGTCACCTTCACCACCTCACCTGACCGTGTGAATCCTTTCATGCTCACACAGTCGCCCGGTTTCAGCTGTTCCGGGGATAACTTTTCGGCAAGGCGTTTTTTTTCTTCTGCAGCACGGTTTTCATCAACCACCTTGATCGCTTCCGGTTTTGAACGCCCGGGATCAGGGTTTGCAGGGGGCTGAAGGATCAGTCTTTCCGCCTCTTTCCTGAATACTGTCCTGATCTTTTTCACCTCTTCACGGATAGCGCCCGACTCCCTGATCTCTTTCACTGTACGCTCAATCAAGCTGTTGGACTGTTCCAGGATTCGTTTGGCTTCACGGGTGGCATCCTGAAGGATCTCTTTCTTTGACCCTTCAAGCTTCTGGTATAGTTTTGTATATTTCCCGATCATCTCAGCCAGAAAAGCATCAGCCACCTCAAGCTCCTGCCGCCGGCTTTCAAGTTGCTCTTTCTCCGATTCAAGATGCTGTATCTGATAATCAAATTCATACTGCTCCCTGCCGGTCTTCTCCCTGGCCAGATTCAGCAAACTATCGGGCATCCCTGTCTTCGCCGCGATTTCAAAGGCAAATGAGCTTCCCGGCCGGCCTGTCCGCAATCTGTACAAAGGCTTCATCTCCTTCGTATCGAAAAGCATGGCTCCGTTGTATATACCCGGAACCTTGCCGGCCATGAGCTTCAGGTTCGCATAATGGGTGGTCACCACCCCATACGCGCCGGTTCCGGCGACCATCTCAAGGGCGGCTTCAGCAATGGCCCCGCCTGTTCCCGGCTCCGTGCCGCTTCCAAGCTCATCGATCAGAAAAAGGGTACCTCCGTCAGCATGTTCCAGCATATATTTCATGCTCAGCAGATGGGATGAGTAAGTGCTAAGGTCGTTTTCGATCGATTGTTCATCACCGATGTCAATGAAGAGAGAAGAAAAAATGCCCGAAGTGGAATTGGGATGGACAGGGATCAGCAATCCGCACTGCAACATATACTGGAGCAGGCCGGCCGTTTTCAGGCATACCGACTTACCGCCGGCGTTAGGACCTGAAATGATCAGGATGCGATCGGGGTCAGCCAGTTGGATATCGAGTGGAACCACCTCACGCTGCTGTTCCCTGAGCGAGAGGAACAGCAGGGGATGTACGGCTTTTTTCCAGTCGATGATCGGTTGATCCTCCAATCGGGGCTTGCTTCCGCCGATCTTCAAGGCCAATCTGGCTTTGGCACGGATGAAATCAAGCATGCCGGCATATCGGAATGCCTCATGCAATGCCGGAAGATGTGGGCGTATCCTGTCTGCCAGATCAATGAGTATCCTGATGATCTCTCTTCTTTCCGCAAGCTCCAGTTCCCTGACCTCATTGAAAAGCTCCATCACTTCAGCCGGCTCAATGTAAAATGTCTGCCCTGAACCCGATGTATCATGCACATAACCCCTGATCTGGCGTTTTCGGGCAGCCGGAACCGGTATAACATACCGGCCGTTTTTCAACGTCACCTCCGTATCCCGGGGCAAGACACCCGTCGCAATACCCTCCTTCAGGATCTTGCGCAACATCCGTTCACTTCGTGCACGGGCCGTCACTATCTCTTTCCGGATCCGGGCAAGTTCAGGGGAGGCAGAATCCCTGATCTCCCCCTTTTCATCCAGTAAACTGCCGGTTTTCCCCACCACCTCCCTGTCCACCACTACGCCGGCCGTCAGATCACGCAAATAGGGCAACTTATCATTCCTATTGAAATAGTCCGTATAATCCAGGATGCCTGACAAAGCATCATGAAACCCGGGAAGGTATTCGGGTTCGAACCAGGAACCGGGAATCATGATGGTTTCAAGCAGAAAAGTGAAATCCTCCACAACAGGATCGGGATGCCCGTATACCTCCCTCATCATCGAAAGGTACTCCTCCACCTGGCCCAACATGGTCGCCACGGAAAGATGCCTATCTTCAAAACAGATCTCTGTCACATACTGCCGTGCGATGCCGTTGCGGCACTCCAGCATCAGCATGTCACGCAGGGCTGTAAAACCAACCTTCTCTTCAAAATTGCCGGGAAAGATCACACTGTTTGGATCAAATAGGGGATTATCTCAACGGGTATGAGGTATGAAAATCTTTGTATTTCAAGAGAATATCAACTTAAGGTTCGCCAGATACATGCGTGGACCTGCATGCTCAAGTGAAGGAAAGAGACGTGTCATCTCTGCGTGGATTTCATCAAAGGCTGTCAGGTCTTTCTGAAGCTGGATCTTTTTAAAAAGCACCTGTTCCTCAAATAATGATTTGCACACCAGGGCCGCTGCACCGGCCTCCTCAAGCTTAGCGGCAAACTTCAGGTCGGTAACCATGTTGCTCGCCCCGATGATGATAGGATTCTTCAGTTTAATCCCCATGTAGGTTGTGCTTAATTTTGCCATGACGATCTGTTGTTATGTTTAATATAGTGTTAAACAAGCCCGGGGTAAGGATGTTCAAAAATAGTGGAAAAAACCGCAAACATCACCCCATCAATCTTAAATCGTTCTAAATAACCCGGAACCGATTCAGTTTTCAAATCAATATGAAATGGGTATCAGGGAATTTCTGTAATTTCGTTGCAGATTTCTATTAAATCGGCAAAGTACTTAATAATGAAGCATTTAAAATAAATTAGCAATGACAAATCAAAAAAGATTCATCACCTGCGACGGAAATTATGCCGCCAGCCATGTTGCTTATATGTTCAGTGAAAACGCTGCAATCTATCCGATAACGCCATCATCGAACATGGCGGAAAACATCGACGAGTGGGCAGCGCATGGCAGGAAGAATATTTTTGGCGAGACGGTTCAGGTTACGGAGATGCAGTCGGAAGCAGGGGCTGCAGGGGCGCTGCACGGAGCCTTGCAGGCAGGTTCACTGACCAGCACATTTACGGCATCCCAGGGATTGTTGCTGATGATCCCCAATATGTACAAGATCTCCGGTGAATTATTACCAGGCGTATTCCACGTGTCGGCAAGGAGTGTTGCGGCCCAGGCCCTCTCCATTTTTGGTGACCACAGCGATGTGATGAGCACACGGCAGACCGGCTTTGCCCTGCTGGCTACCGGCAGTGTACAGGAGATTATGGACATAGCCTGCATTGCCCACCTGGCAGCCATAAAAACCAGGATCCCCTTTCTGCATTTCTTCGATGGCTTCCGCACATCCCATGAAATACAGAAAGTTGAATATTTCGAAAAGGATGACCTGGCACCCCTGATCGATCAGAAAGCGCTGAAAGCATTCCGCGACAGATCCCTTAATCCCGAAAAACCGGTAACCAGGGGAACAGCACAAAATCCCGACATCTATTTTCAGACCCGGGAAGCCGCCAACAGGTTCTATGATGCGGTACCCGATGTGGTTGAGGAATATATGCAGAAAATCAGCAACATGTGTGGACGGGAATATCACCCCTTCGTGTATTATGGCGCTCCCGATGCCGAGCATATCATCATTGCCATGGGCTCTGTCACCGAAACCATCCGTGAAGTGGTTGACCATCTGAACAACAAGGGTGAAAAGACCGGACTCATCATTGTGCACCTCTACAGACCTTTTTCGGTAAAACATCTGATGAAGGTCATCCCCGGAAGTGTTAAGAAGATCGCTGTATTTGACCGCACAAAAGAACCGGGTGCCAACGGAGAGCCGCTCTACCTGGATGTTAAGGATGTTTACTACAGAAAAGCCAATGCCCCGGTTATTGTCGGAGGTCGTTACGGTCTGAGTTCCAAGGATACTACCCCATCACAGATCATCTCGGTGTTCGAAAACCTGAAACTGACCGAACCCAAAAACCAGTTTACTATCGGCATCGTGGATGATGTGACATTCCACTCGCTGCCGCTGCAACCCGAAGTGAGCGTGGTGCCGGAAGGAACCTTCAGCGGCAAATTCTACGGCATCGGATCCGATGGTACCGTGGGTGCCAACAAAAACTCCATCAAGATCATCGGCGAAAATACCAATAAGTATTGCCAGGCATACTTTGCCTATGACTCCAAAAAATCGGGAGGGATTACATCTTCACACCTGCGCTTCGGCGACAAGCCCATACGCGCACCTTACCTGGTCAACGTCTCCGATTTTGTCGCCTGCCATGTTCCTGCTTATCTCGATAAGTATGATATGCTGAAAGGGCTCAAAGACCATGGCACTTTCCTGCTTAACAGCATCTGGGACGTGGAAGAGACCAAAAGAAGGTTACCCGACCACATGAAAAAATACCTGGCACAGCATAACATCAACTTCTACGTCATCAATGCTACAGCCATTGCCGAAGAAATCGGACTTGGCGGCCGCACGAACACCATCATGCAGTCGGCATTTTTCAAAATCGCCAATGTTATCCCTTACGACCTGGCTGTTTCTGAAATGAAAAAATTCATCACCAAATCGTTCGGACTGAAAGGTGCTGACGTCGTGAAGATGAACCATAAGGCGGTTGACAGGGGTGGTGAACCCACCAAAGTGGAAGTACCTGCAGAATGGGCTGAACTGAAGGTGGAAAAAACAAACGGAGAAACGCACCTTCCCGATTTCATCAGGAACGTGGTGAATCCCATCAATGCCATGAAAGGTGACGACCTGCCGGTGAGCGCATTCCTTGACCGTGAAGACGGCTCCTTTCCCTCCGGTACCACCCGCTATGAGAAAAGGGGGGTCGCTGTATATGTACCGGAATGGATACCGGAAAACTGTATCCAGTGTAACCAGTGTTCTTATGTATGTCCCCACGCTGCCATCAGGCCTTACCTGCTTGATGCAGCAGAAAAAGACAACGCTCCCGAAGGTACCGTGACCCTCCCCATCAAAGGTGCTGCCTACGAAGGGCTGGAATACAGGATACAACTCAGCCCCCTCGATTGCACCGGTTGCGGCAACTGTATCGATGTATGCTCATCTCCGCAAAAAGCCCTTGCATTCAAAACCCTTGGCTCACAGGAAGCTGAAATCGAAAGGTTTGCCTACATGCATGAAAAGGTGGGATATAAAACCCCGGTGGATAAATACAAGAGTGTTAAAAACAGTCAGTTTGCCCAACCCCTGTTTGAGTTCTCAGGCGCATGCGCCGGCTGCGGTGAAACACCCTATATCAAACTGATCACACAACTTTACGGCGAACGGATGATGGTGGCCAATGCCACAGGATGCTCCTCCATCTACGGCGGCTCTGCTCCCTCCACACCATACAGTGCCAACGCACATAACAAAGGTGTGGCCTGGGCCAACTCCCTGTTTGAAGATAATGCAGAATACGGCCTCGGGATGGCCCTCGGTACCGCTAAACTCAGGGAACGGATCAAGGATCGTATGCTAAAGCTGATGAATGAAGATGTTCCGGCCGAAACGAAAGAAGCTATGCAGGATTGGGTCACTGCCATGCATGACGGTGAAGCATCCATCCTTGCTTCCGAAAAAATTCTTCCGCTGCTGGAAAAAGTGAATCACCCGCTAGCAAAAGAACTTACCGATCTCCGGCAGTACTTTGTCAAAAAATCGGTTTGGGTCATCGGCGGCGACGGATGGGCCTATGACATCGGATACGGCGGCCTCGACCATGTGATCGCCTCCGGTACCGACATCAACCTGCTGGTCCTTGATACCGAAGTGTACTCCAATACCGGTGGCCAGTCATCCAAGGCTACACCGGTGGGCGCCGTTGCAAAATTTGCCGCCAGCGGCAAACGGATCCGTAAAAAAGACCTCGGCGCCATGGCCATGACCTATGGATATGTGTATGTTGCCCAGGTTGCCATGGGGGCAAACCAAAACCAGTTCCTCAAAGCAGTCAGAGAGGCAGAGGCCTTTAAAGGTCCTTCGGTGATCATTGCCTATTGCCCCTGCATCAACCACGGCCTCCGGAATGGAATGGGGAAAACCCAGGATCAGGCCGATAAAGCAGTACAAGCCGGCTACTGGCACCTCTACCGGTATAACCCGGAACTGGAAACAGAGGGTAACAACCCGTTCCAGCTCGACAGTAAACCTCCGAAATGGGAACTGTTTCAGGAATTCCTCCATTCTGAGGTTCGCTATATGTCACTGAAACAGTCATTCCCCGAAATAGCAATGGAACTGTTCCAGTCAGCCGAAAAGAATGCTAAATGGCGGTATGCCAGCTACGAGAGACTCGCAGCCATGGACTTCAGCCACCAACCCTGATACCCTGAACAATAACAAATATAAAAAATGAGGAACCAGGGATCCGCCCCAACGGAGGGATCAGATAATGGAAATCAACCGATTACCCCCTGTCCCCTAACCCCTGTCCCCTGTCCCCTAACCCCTGTCCCCTTTAAGCCTATGAAATACTCCCTCCCCATTGTTCTGCTGTTGCTGGTTTTCGCCTCGTTTAAAAGCGATCAGCCCTTTGTTTCGGAAAACGACCATCTGACGATGGCAGTACTCTATCATCAGAAAGCGCCTGAATACCGGGCACTCTGCTACCAGGCCTATAACCTCGCCACCGTCAGGCTTCAGCATATCGTTAAAAGAAAAGGTAACCCTGAAAATCTGGCTGTGGTGCTTGACCTCGATGAGACAGTGCTCGACAACTCACCCTATGAGGCAGAATGTATCCTGGAAAACATCAACTATCCGGAAAGATGGAATGAATGGTGTGAGAAAGCTTCCGCCGAAGCTGTACCCGGTGCGGTAGAGTTCATCAAACTGGCTAATAGTCTTGGCGTACAGATCATCTTTATCTCCAACCGGAAAGGGGAATTCCGGAATGCAACCATGGCAAACCTTGCATCCATCGGTATTCCCGAATTCCGGAATGAACACCTGCTCCTCCGGGATACCATGACCCAAAAGGAATCCCGCAGACAACTGGTTTCCGGCAAATTCGAAATTGTGCTCCTGATCGGTGATAACCTCAATGATTTCAGTGATGTGTTCGAGATAACCCGTGGAAAGGAGCGGATAGCAAAGACGGATGAACTGAAAAAAAGCTTCGCTGAGAAGTTTATCATCCTGCCCAATGCGATTTACGGCGAATGGGAAACCGAACTGTATCCCGACACTGTCAAAACCCCGGACCAGATGCGGGCTGCCCGCTACCAGGCGTTGCGCGGTTTTTAAGCTTTGATATGCCGGCCTTTACGGCAAAAAGGTACTTCCCCCTTCCAGCAAGGCTGCTTTTTACGATGACCTGCCCAAAACAAAACTATACCTCATTGGTTTAATGGGATGAAAGGAGCATCAACCATGAAGCCTTTTTTTCAATCCATAATACTGATATTTGCACTGGGGGCATTCACCTCCTGTGTTCAAACCAAAAACAACAGCCAGATGAACAAGACGACTGATACTGCCATCTTTGCCGGTGGCTGTTTCTGGGGCGTGGAACACCATTTCCTGCGAAAACCAGGCATACTCTCCACCACCGTCGGTTACACAGGTGGCCACAAAGAGCATCCGGACTATGAAGAGGTATGCACCGGAACGACGGGACATGCTGAAGCTTTAAAGGTGGTATATGACCCGGCACAGGTGAGCTTCCGCGAACTGGCCATCCTCTTTTTCGAGATCCATGACTTCACCCAGGTCAACCGGCAGGGGCCCGATATCGGTAAACAATACCGGAGTGAAGTGTTCTATCTTGATGATGAGCAGAAAAAAATCCTGGACGAGCTGGTGTCAATCCTGAAACAAAAGGGGTACAAGGTGTCAACCCGTATCACGCCGGCTACTAGGTTCTGGGATGCTGAAGGATATCATCAGCGGTATTATGATCGTACGGGCAGCAAACCTTACTGCCATGCCTACAGGAAAGTGTTCTGAACAGGCATCTGTGATCTTTTAACCGATTACAAATGCAAATACCGTAAAAGGGTAATTTCATGAAAGGGTTGCACTGACAGCAACGACCTCCGGGGCTACCTTTTTAACCAGTCCCTGAAGCACAGTACCAGGGCCAACTTCGAAAAGCTCCGTCATGCCCTTTGCGACCATGTTCTGCATGATCTGTGTCCACCGTACCGGGGAGGTTAGCTGCAGGATGAGGTTGGCTTTGATCTCTTCGGACCGGGTATGCGAAAGGCCATCCACATTCTGATAGATGGGACAAACAGGCTGCATAAAGGGTGTCTGATGGATGGCTTCCGCAAGTTCCACCCGTGCAGGTTCCATCAGGGGAGAATGAAAGGCGCCACCCACTTTCAAAAGCAAGGCCCGTTTAGCTCCTGCCTCCCTGATCCGCTCACAGGCAATCTCCACCCCCCGGATTGAACCCGAAATTACAAGTTGCCCGGGAGAGTTGTAGTTGGCAGCCACCACCACATCGTCAATCCCGCTGCAGATGCGCTCCACCAACTCGTCATCTATGCCGATGATGGCAGCCATCGTGGAAGGCTCTGCCTCACAAGCTTTCTGCATCGCCATAGCACGCGCGTAAACCAGTTTCAGCCCGTCCTCAAAAGAGAGAGCACCAGCAGCCACCAGGGCAGAAAACTCCCCGAGAGAATGGCCGGCAACCATGTCAGGCCTGAAACCTGCACCCAGCATCCTGGCAAGTATCACCGAATGAAGGAATATGACAGGCTGTGTTACCTTTGTCTGCCGCAGATCCTCTTCCGTACCCTCAAACATCAGGTCGGTGATCCTGAAACCCAGGATTTCATTGGCACGTTCAAACATCGTCCGGGCCTCATCAAAACGGTCGTACAGATCCTTGCCCATCCCTACGTACTGGGCACCCTGGCCGGGAAAAACATATCCTCTCATATAAAATCAATTTAGATTGATATCAGAACAGGGCTGCAAAAATAGTATTTTATCCTGTCATGAACACCGCTCAACGGTTGCCGTACATCTCATCATAATACTGCTGATAGGTACCGCTGGTCACGGCATCCAGCCACGACTGGTTTTCAAGATACCAGTCGATGGTACGCGTCAGCCCCTCTTCGAACTGCAACGACGGCACCCATCCCAACTCGCGCTGTAACTTCGATGAATCAATCGCATACCGGAGATCATGGCCTGCACGGTCTGTCACATAGGTGATCAGCTTATCCGAAGTACCCGGCTCCCTCCCAAGCTTCCCGTCCAACAACCTGCACAAAAGCTTGATCAGGTCTATGTTCTTCCATTCATTGTGCCCGCCGATGTTGTAAGTCTCCCCTACCTTGCCCCGGTGAAAAATAATGTCAATGGCCTCCGCATGATCAACTACATACAACCAGTCACGCACATTCTCCCCTTTACCATATACAGGCAAAGGCCTGTTCTGTCTTATATTATTGATGAATAGCGGTATAAGCTTTTCCGGAAACTGGTTCGGGCCATAATTATTGGAACAGTTTGAGATCACCACCGGCAAGCCAAATGTATGATGATAAGCCCTTACAAGATGATCCGAACTGGCCTTGGAAGCCGAATAGGGGCTCCTGGGATCGTAAGAGGTCTCCTCAGTGAAAAATCCCGACGCCCCTAAGGAACCATATACTTCATCGGTGGAAACATGGTAGAAAAGCTTTCCTTCCATGTTTTCTTTCCAATGGTGCCTTGCCGCATTCAACAGGTTCACCGTACCCACAATATTGGTGAACACAAACTCATTCGGGCTGGCAATCGAACGGTCAACATGCGATTCGGCTGCAAGATGGATCACCGCATCGAAACGGTGCTTTGCAAAAAGCTGCTGAATGAGCCCGTCATCATTGATATCCGCCTTGATGAACGAATAGTTTTTTTCCGATTCCACGTCGGCCAGGTTGACGAGGTTGCCTGCATAGGTAAGCTTATCAAGGTTGAAAATCCTGTAATCGGGATATTTTCTGACGAAATGCCGCACGACATGCGACCCTATAAATCCGGCTCCCCCGGTGATGGCAATCGTTTTCATGCTAATGTTATTGTATTTATTTCGCTTTACATGATAAGGAGCCACCTGCTCCTTTTATAGTTTTTTCTCCCATTCCCAGGCTGTCCGTACCATTTCTTCCATGCCCCTGGTTGCCTTCCAGCCTAATGCGTTGTTGGCGAAGGTCGTATCAGCCCAGATGGCGGGTATGTCACCCGGGCGGCGTTCTGCGATACGGTAAGGCACCTTCACACCGTTGGTCTCTTCAAAGGCCTGTATGACCTCCAGCACCGAATATCCCCTGCCCGTTCCGAGGTTAAAAACCTCCCAGGGCATATCCTGCTCACCCCTGATCATCCTTTGCAGGGCAATGACATGTGCCCTGGCAAGATCGCACACATGCAGATAATCCCGGAGGGCGGTACCATCCGCCGTTGGGTAGTCATCCCCGAAAACACGGAGCATATCCCGTTTACCGATGGCGGTCTGGGTGATGTAAGGCATCAGATTATCGGGGATCCCGATCGGGAGCTCTCCCAGGCGTGCAGAAGGATGGGCCCCAACCGGATTGAAATAGCGCAATGCGATGCACCGCAAAGCACTGACAGATACCTCATCCCGGATGATATCCTCAGAAATCCGTTTCGTATTGCCATACGGAGACATGGCCTCCTTCACAGGGGAAGATTCATCCACAGGCAACTTGTCCGGATTACCATAAACCGTACAGCTTGAAGAAAAAACCAGGTTGGGGATGGCATGCTGCTGCATTTCCTGCAACAGATGGATCAGGCCAAAGAGGTTGTTATGGTAATACTTCAGCGGTAGCATCGTGGATTCACCCACCGCCTTCAGGGCAGCAAAATGAACTACCCCGTCGAAGGCATGCTGTTGCTGAAAAAAATCCGCCACTGCCTTACGGTCCGCCAGGTCAACCTCAAACAAGGGGGCATCCTTCCCTGTGACCTCCTTTACCCTGTCGGCTATCCATGCATAGCTGTTCGAGAGGTTGTCGAGCAAAACCACCTCAAAACCCGCCACCAGCAACTCAACCGCTGTATGGGAGCCTATATAACCCGTTCCGCCGGTGACCAGAATTTTCATCCGTGTGATTCTCATTTAATTATTGCAAAAATGACAAAAAAAAACAGATCAAAGGGGGATTTTCTTTCCATTTTTTCATTCCTGATCATATAAACAGATATAAACTGTGTTTTTTTTGGGTTTGGTTCGATTTCATGATTCAGGGGCGCCGGGAGGCGCCTTTGAAGTTTTAGCTTCCGGATATATAAATATGAGCATATCATTAACTGTGATTCTTTTTTGCTAGAAATCGTTTATATTTGGACAGAAATTATCGTAATGAAGCCCTTGATCCAAATAACCCGTCGTGAGCGGTTCAACGCGGCACACCGGCTTTTCCGGCCGGAGTATGACGATGCCATGAATGAGGAGGTATTTGGCAAATGTTCCAATCCCAGGTGGCACGGGCATAATTATGTACTGTATGTTACGCTGGAGGGCCCGGTGAATCCGGAAACGGGATTCCTGGTAAACCTGAAATGGCTTGGCAATCTTATCCGTACCAGGATCATCGATAAGGTCGATCATAAAAACATCAACCTGGAGGTGGATTTCATGCAGGGCAGGATGGCTTCAACCGAAAACCTGGCCATTGCCATCTGGGAAGAGCTGGAAGAAGAGGTAAAACAGGCCGGGGCTACCCTGTACAGGATACGACTGGAAGAAACCGAAAATAATTTCGTGGAATACTTTGGAAAATCCTCTTGAACCACTTCACGGTAAAAGGGTTCCTGCCAGAAAAGGTCAATATTCATATCAACCAAAAACATGCATACAAGATGATGAAGAAAGAGAACCTGATGGACAACATTGACGAGATAGGCGGTTATGAAAAGATTGATCTTTACAATCCGGAGAAAATAACCACACTGGCACCATTGTACCGGAAGATCCTGGGTACGATCGGGGAAGACCCGGACCGTGAAGGACTGAGAGATACACCGGTGAGGGTTGCCAAAGCCATTCAGTTCCTGACACATGGATATAACCTTAACCCGGATGAGATTATCCGGTCAGCCATGTTTGAGGAGGACTACCGGCAAATGGTGATCGTAAAGGATATTGAGATATACTCCATGTGTGAGCACCATATGATCCCTTTTTTCGGAAAGGCACATGTGGCCTACATTCCCAACAGACATATCGTTGGATTGAGTAAGATTCCCAGGGTGGTGGATGCTTTTGCACGAAGGCTTCAGGTGCAGGAAAGGCTTACCACACAGATCAAAAACTGCATCCAGGATGCCCTCCACCCGCTCGGGGTTGCCGTTGTGATCGAAGCTATCCACCTTTGCATGGCCATGCGGGGCATTCAGAAACAAAATTCAGTAACAACAACCTCCGACTTTACCGGAGCGTTCCTGATCGACAAGACACGGGCAGAGTTCCTTCACCTGATCGGGTCAAAACTGCATTGACGAATACCTGTCAGGCAAAATCCTTCAACTTCGACATCAGTTTCTTCCGGGTGAAAAAGATACGGCTCTTCACCGTCCCGATGGAGATGTTGAGTTGTTTCGCTATCTCTTTGTACTTGTACCCCTTCAAATGCATGGTGAAGGGTATTTTATACTCATCCTCCAGCGATGCGATGGCAGCCTCAATGTCTTTGGTGTTGTACATCGAAGCCGGATCTGCAAAACCGCTGTCTTTCGTCGAATTAAGATAATACAGGTCTTTCGAACCGTCAATGATTGTATTGGCCTTCGCATTCCTGCGGTAGTTGTTGATGAAGGTGTTCTTCATGATGGTAAACATCCATGCTTTCAGATTATCCTCCTTCACAAACTTGTCGCGGTAAGTCAATGCCTTCAGGTAAGTATCCTGCAGTAAATCATTTGCATCTTCCTGGTTTGCTGTCAGACTGTAAGCAAAATATTCCAGGTTTTTCTTTAATCCTGTTACCTGGTAATTGAACTCAATAGCTGTCATGATTCCGGATGTTTAATTTTGTTGAACAAAAATACATCATATATAAACACAAATCCAAATCTTGTTTAGCTTTTTTTTCAACAAAACAGAATTATTCTAAATAATGTATTTTGTATTATATTGATTTTATGCTTTTTATGAGTATAAAATGCTTCTATTATAAATTACACCTTCATTCATTTTGTTTAATATATGAACCCTTTTTATTCCATTTCTTTTAACATGTTCATAAATGTTAATATTTGCATGAAAAAATGAGGGGTTGCCCGGACAAATGGCCATCCTCAACCGGTCATTCCGGTCGCTGACCCTGCCACGGGAGAGTTACCAGAAACCCTGAAAAGACCAGAGGAAGGAAATGGGAATGGTGGAATGTTACCGCAGCAGCTCAAACAGTTGCTGTTTGAACCTGAACAGATCACTGATGACCGATACCTGGGGCGGCAGTTGTGCATGTTCTTCCGCCAGCTGCAATCCTGAAACATACAACCGGATGCCGGGAAATGGTTCGCTCAGCAGGGCAATATATTCCTTAATGTCAATATGGGGCATGGGAGAAGTAAAGGTGGTCAGCAGGTAATCCGGTGTGTGTATAGAAGCCGCCTTGATGACATCCTCCAGGGGTGTGGATTGACCGAGATAGATGACCTTGTGCCCCACTTTCTTGATCATGTATGAAAAGAAAAGCAAACTCAACTCGTGGTATTCATGATCGGGCAGAAACAGGATAAACAGTTTGGCAGCCGGTGGATGCTTTATTTCCAGGTTTTCGATGGCTGCAATGATCTTTTGCCTTACCAGGTTCGACACATAGTGCTCCTGTGCGGGGGTAATGGCCCCGGTTTGCCATAATAATCCGATCTTGATGAAAAACGGATAGACAATCCTTATCAGGGTCTCTTCAAATCCGATTTCGATCACAGCACTGCTGAGAATTTTTTCAAATTTACCCTCATCGAGGTCAATCATTGCCAGCACCAGGTTTTCGATCTGCGCTTCATAAAGGTGATGGTCAGAAACCAGGTTCATCACCTTGTCCTTTATTTCTTCTCCTGAAAGATTGGCCAGGGCCGAAATTTTAAAGCCCCGTTTATTCAGGATGGAGATGTTGAGCAATCTTTTCAGGTCACAATCGGAATAGCAGCGTATGTTGGATTCTGTGCGTTCCGGCTGCACAATGCCATAGCGCTTCTCCCAGATCCTGATGGTATGTGCTTTTACACCTGTAAGTTTCTCAAGGTCCTTGATAGAATAACGGTTCGTCACTGCATTCATGATCTGTATTTGTCCTTATAACACCCGTAGGGTAGTTTTGTTCTGCTAAAATGATATTAAAAGTAAACAAAACATCCACACTCCCTGGTTGCACAGAAAATGTCAGATCAGGTTAAAAAGCACGATTATGAAGCATAACAGGCAGGTTCACATCATGGAATAACTCCTCCACAAATCCAGCACCTGTTTAAAATCCTCCGGAAGATGTGAGACAAAATGCATCCGTTTGCCGGTTACCGGGTGTTCAAATCCCAGGCTTAATGCGTGGAGGGCTTGTCGGGGCATGGTGGCAAAACATTGTTCGATGAACTGCCGGTAACGGGAGAAGGTGGTTCCCTTGAGGATGCGGTCGCCACCATAAGCTGCGTCATTGAACAGGGGGTGACCAATGTGTTTCAGGTGGGCCCTGATCTGGTGTGTCCTGCCGGTTTCCAGTCTGCATTCCAGCAGGCTTACATACCCGAACTTTTCGATCACCCGGTAGTGGGTCACCGCGTGTTTCCCCTGTGAGCCGTCCGGATACACCTCCATCACTTTACGGTCGCGTTGCCCCCGCCCAATATGGCCGGTGATGACCGACTCGGAGGGCTCAGGCTGCCCCCAGACCAATGCATGGTAAATTTTATCCACCGTCCGGTCGGCAAACTGGCGTGCCAGCCGGCTTTGACTGTATTCATCCAGGGCCAGCAGAAGCAAACCGCTGGTATTCTTATCAATCCGGTGAACCAGCCAGGGTACCGCTTCGACAGCCTCTACCCCCCGCTTGTGCATCATGTACCATGTAGCCGCATTTAAAAGGGTTCCGTCATAATTGTTGTACCCGGGGTGCACCACAAGGCCGGCAGGCTTGTTCACCACCATCAGGACATCATCCTCATACACAATATCCAGGGGGATCTCCTGCGGGATGATCTCCACCTCACGGGGAGGGGAAGGGAGAACCACAACAATTTCATCGGAAGGTTTGACCCTGTAATTGGGTTTTATGGGATTACCGTTCACAAGGATGTTGCCGGCACGGGTCGCCTGCTGGATCTTATTCCTGGTAGCATTCTCCAGCCTTGTCATCAGGAACTTATCAATCCTGAGCAATCCCTGCCCTTTGTCAACCACAATCCGGTAATGTTCAAAGAGCTCCCGGTCATCAGCCGAAACCAGCTCCTCTTCCGGATCAATTCTTTCTTTCAAAGGGTCATCCATATCGGGGGTTTAGTGCCTGATCACTATTCTGGCGGTGTGCAGCAGGTTCCCGGAACGTACCTCCTGCACCCTGACCAAATAGATCCCATCCGGCAGGGCAGAGACATCATACCGGTTGTTTACGACCATATTGGCAATCCGCTGCCCCTGCATGTTGAACATCATGAGAAGGTATTCCCCTTCCCCCTCGCGGCTTCCGGTTTCTATGATATTAAGCCATGTGCCGGCCGGATTGGGATACAAGGTCAACCCCCGTTCCGGCTTTTCCTCCGGGACATTGATCCACGCAGCCGTAGTATCCCCCAGGATGGGCCTGATCATAACGGCACCCCGGTACTGTGACTGGTTCCAGCCGGTGCCGATGTTAAAAAAGAGCTTCTCCCTCGAATCCTGGTTCCGGTCCATCCCAAGGTGCAGCATCGTACCCGTATTCTGCTGCCACCCGACATAAAAGGTACCGCTGACCGGGATGGGCCGTTTCAGGATATAACCGTAATACTGGTTTATCCCTTCAACAAAAACAGGTTTCAACTCCTCTTCGGTGTACAGCGTGTCACCCGGTAGCCCCGCGGAATGGTTCCAGACCGTCAGGGTGAAGAAATCCTCGTTGGCCTGGTCTTTCGTCTGATTGAAGAACATCTGGATGGCACGCAGGGTATCAGGTACATTGAGATCAAACCGCAATGCCAGCTTCAGCCTCGCATTGGGATTGGAGGAACTTAACCCGTATCCCGCTTCGGGGGTGCCGTCATCATAAGCATAATAATTATAGAACTTCTGGTAGAACCGTACCGTATCATTGGTCTTGATGGTTTCGTAAACACTGAAGGGTGAAACGGCGGCAACCAGCTCAAAATCGGCATAGGGGGCAGAAGGTGCGGAGAAAACAAAGGTTTCGAATCCGGTGGCAGGCTTTGGGATCACAATTGTATCCACCGGCATCATCATATTTCCGTAATTATAGGGGGTTGGGGTATAGGAGGTCCCCCCTGTCAGTGAATTGACATGGAAGATCTGGTTGACGAAGGTATTATCGACGTAATAAGAGGTATAAGGAACGGCGACCTGGTGTTTTGTTTCTGCCGCCGCATTGGCCTGGTACTGGTTCCAGGGCATGCTGAAATACTTGTTAAGCATGGATTTCGGGTAATCACGGAATGCAATGTCGTTGCTGATCACCGTATCAACCATACTCCGGTTGCTGTTGATCACGATGTAATCGAGGTGCCACATATCCACATTTCCCCCCCAGTCGGGCAGGGAGGCATCGGTGATGCTGGCATAGTTACGGAAACGGAATTTGAATGAAGCTGAAAAGAACAGCTGGCTGTCGACCGGCAGCAGCACCATGGCAAAGTGTTTCCCCTTTTCAGCAAGGAAGGTATCCATTGTCTTCCCCCTGTCGGCCCATACATGCATCCACTGTTGAAGTGCCGCTGACCAGAACTCCAGTATCAGGGAATCGTCCCTTTCCGGCGCATTGCCGATCCCTGCCGGCTGGTAGTGGAAGCTCATAAAGACCGAATCGGATTGCTTGAGGGTGCCCAGATCGATATTGTGCGAGGTAAGGGTATCGGCAGGAAAGGGAAAGGAGGTGGCTACATCGTAAATGGCACCGCGGGCGTTCAGGGCGTCAAAAGTGGCTACACCTACGGAGGGGGGACGTACCGGGTAATCACCATTGACAAAGACCTGTGCGTTCTGCCAGCGCTGAGTGTCCGGATACCACTTCCCGTCGGAAAAATCCTCGATAAAAGGCAACGAAAGGGTGATCCTGGCGGATGAAACCGGCGGTACCTGATTAACCAGAACAGGGTTTACCATCAGGGGTGTGATCACCTCCTGGGCAGATAACGGTTGAAAAACAACGGCCATCATGCCGATCATGAGAGCATAAAAACATTTGCAGTAGTTCATGTCAGTGCGGATCCATTAGAAATTCCAATCAATCGTTTAAAGGTCATCTTCAGGATCTGTTACCTGCAGGCTGTCCCCAATGGGCGTGGTGACACTCACTTCAAGGTCGATCCTGCCCCCTTTCGGTATCTTGCTTCCCTCCGTGACCTTGTTTCCCAGGTAGTAAGCACCCAGGAGAAAACCCTGGTATTCACCGGGAACTTCGATGACTTTACCCACAGTCAGCCCATAGGCCTCAAGCTGCGACCTGGCGGAACGTGCCGTATTGCCCATATCGGGCAACGAGACCATCTCCTGCCGTTTGGATACAACGGTGAGATGGATGGTCCGTCTCCGTTTTACTTCGGTACCCGCCGGAGGATCCTGTTCGATCACCACCCCCCCCGGCCTTGAATTATCGTACGCAGAATCAAAGACGACGATGTTGAACTTATCCCAGGCGTTGTTGTCCATGATCTCCCCGTATGTCAGTCCTTTCAGGTCAGGAACAACATAGACGCTGCCGTGACGGGAGTAAGTATGTAATAACCTGAATCCAAGCCAGAAGAGAACAAGGGTGAGGCCCACCATCATCACCAGATGCATGAGAAAACGTCCCGAACGAAATACCTCCCTTATTTTCATACGCAATTCGTTGACCTGACCGGTTTATCCTAAACAACAATCCCGGCCTTTTATTGCTTATACCGTGCAAAAATAGAAATAATCCGGGTTATTCCGACCACTTTTCATTTTTCACCCTTTAATGGGTTTTTTGCTAAATTTGTTCCCGGTGTGCTTTGTTCCATAACCATAGCCATGTTGCGCAGACAGACAGATACCTGATATATGGGTGAACGGCCCGGTAACCCCGGGAACCCTGCTGTTCACCTCCTGCCGGAGCCTGTGAACACGATCCACAGGCTTTAGCCTTTCCCGTGACCCCACTCCGGCATGGGCGGCACGAAGACAAGCAATCATTATCAACGCTATGGTTTACAAAGCATTACCGAAAGTCACCCGCAACTTTTATGGGATTGACGGGGCGAAGCATTGCAAAGAGCTGCCCTGCATCCTCACCTTCTTCCGACCCTAATTCAAAGACCATGAAAAAACAGCCACCGGTACAAAACAGGAAACCTCAGAAAGCGAAACAGGCAGCACCCAAGCGTGAACCGGCCTATATGTTCTACCTCTTCACCGGGTTCCTTGTTTTATTTATCCCCCTGTTCCACCTGAACAAGGCGATGGATATCACCCTCATGCCACGCACAATGGCCCTGAGCATCTTTCTGTTTGCCTTTACCTTGATCCTGCTCGCAAAAAAGCAGTTCAACAGGTTCCATTTTACACCCATGCGCTCGCTGATCTTCCCGGTGACGCTGGCCTACCTCCTCATCACCATCGCCTCGGCCTTCTGGGCGATGAACCACCGCGAAAGCTTTTTCGACATGGTGCGTACCTCCCTGTTCCTCATCGTACTGCTCTATGCAGCGGTGATCTTCACCTCCACACCCGATTGGCAGAAAAAAATCCTCCACCTTGTGATCATCTCCGCTGCCATCGCCATCGTGATCGGCCTGGTGCAATACTATAACAAGGTGTTCCTCAGCAGCGTGAAAACAATTACAGGCAACAGGGATGTGGTCTACCTTGTGACCGGTATCATGTCACATAAAAACGAACTCTCAACCCAGTTCATGCTCTTCCTCCCCTTCCTGGGCTATGCCATCTACCGATGCCGGAAAGGGTGGCAGGTGGCGGCCATCATCACCACCCTCATCACACTGCTGATGATCGTACTGCTGAAAACACGCTCCGTGTGGGTCGGCCTGGCTTTGGGTGGGTTTATGGCGGCTGCCATGATCATCCTCTTCCCGGCCAGGATCAGGGTCCCCAGAGCCCTCCGGATCATCGCCGCCGCACTGATCCTTACCGGTATTGCCGGCATATCCTATGTCAACTCACAACCCAAACAGAAAGACGACTACTCCTTCGTCGGCAGGGTGCAGAACATCACCAATCCCGATAGCAAACATAACATCAATCGCATTAAAGTATGGAAAGCGACCATGGAAATGATCAGCGAAAAGCCCTACCATGGCGTCGGGGCCGGCAACTGGCAGTTGCTCATCGCCCCCTATTGCAAAGGGATGTTTCGGTCAATCGGAGCATTAAACTGGGGCAGGCCCCACAACGATTTCCTCTGGGTATGGGCCGAGAAGGGGATGTTTGCCCTGATACTGTACCTGTCGATCTTCGGCCTGGCCATGGGGTGCCTTATCAGGGTGTTCTTCAGAAGCCCTCACCTGCATGACCGGGTGCTGGCGCTGCTGATCATGATCGGAATGTTCGGCTATCTTAGCGTCTCGTTCTTCTCCTTCCCCTACGAACGGATCAACCATACCGTGTACCTGGCCCTGTTTTTAGCTGCAGCCATCGTGATGAACCAGCAGATCAAACCCCCGAAACGTTACACGCCGAATCGCAATGTATTGATGATCACCATCCTGGCAATGACAACCTTCGGTATCATCTACGGTTATCATTCGGTACAGATGGAAAAACTGATGAAAAAGACCATTGCCGCCGAGAACAACAAGCGTTACGAAGAGGCCATCGGATATGCGCAGCAGTCGATGAATTCCTTCCGGAGCCTTAATCCCATGGCCTACCCGCCCGAATATTATGTCGCAAAGTCTGACTACCAGATTGGCAAGCGGATGCTGGCAGCCGGGCAGGAGGAGGCGGCACTCTTCCGGTACAACGAATCCCTCAGGGGATTTGAACGCACCCTGGAACTCTTCCCGCAAAATATCTGGACAATCAGCCGCATGGGGCTGATATACAACGACCTCGGAACATTATACAGCGAGAAAGGGGATACTGTAAAGAGCAACGGGGAGTTCAGGAAAATGATCGGGTGCCTTGAATACATGATTGAAATGGTGCCCGACCTTAGGCAGGAACGTAAAGCGATGGCTGGGGCCTACTATAAAATGGGCGATTATGAGAAGGCCATTGAAACCCTCAGGAACATACCCGATTACAAGAAAGACAAAGATGTGGTAAAAAACATCGAAGGGCTTGAAGGCCTGATTGCAAAACAGAAAAAGGAATGACAGGAAAGAAGGGTGGATTAAAAGCTCACACCTGCAGCCTGAACTTGTGGCCTTGGTTGATCGTTGTAAAGTCTGTGAATCGGTGAATCGGTGAATCGGTGAAGCGGTGAATCGTGTGCAGATGACATGAATTTTCAAGCTTGCGACGAAAATTCATTGTCAGATGCCATCCCGGATCGTCCGAAGGACGAGACGGGGGTGAATTGTCTGATCGGTGAACCGGTGAATCGGTGAACCGGTGAATCGGTTAAGCGGTGAAGCGTGTGCAGATGACATGAATTTTCAAGCTTGCGACGAAAATTCATTG
>CAZZBS010000006.1:68535-126070 GCA_964652685.1 uncultured Lentimicrobiaceae bacterium | reverse complement strand
GGATAATAAACTTAATTTTAAAGATATTCTGTCCTAAGAATAGGGGGAATTATAAAAATCGTTCGTGGTTTCATGATATTGGAGATTTTGGAATCAGACACCCATTTCTGATAATTTTCAAAGTATGGGTAGTCGTCTTTCTGTTAATAAACTGGTTTTATTACTGCTACGATTGATTGACAACCTGATTACCGGTGTGCGCATTGTCATTTTTCTTCAATCAACATGGTTGCATGATCAATCCAAAGATGAAGATGATGTATCATGGAATCGGGAGACCTGTTTCGAACCGGAATGATGATCCATCTTATGAGAGAGCTACTCTCTCTCTCTCTCTACGGCAGAGCGGGTTTCAGGAATCCGGCTATGCCTTTTAGGCAGCCATGCCATAAGAAACAGCATGGCAATGAGTTGGCCTATCCATATTTCCGGTTGAATGTACGATGAAAGAGGGAACATACCGTCAGAATAACCTATAACCATATCTACATAAGATATGGAAGCAATAAAGATACAACAAAAGCAACCAAAAGTCAAGAGAAATATATTCTTTTTCAGCGAGATATTGAGGGACAAAACAGCAAGAGCACGGGTTTTTCCTCTTGCTCAATACGCACACTCCTGCTGTTGTTCCATTCCGCATTCGCGGTATTGTCCAGTCTGATGATTGAATAGGTCAATGGAATTGCCGGTTTTTCAATTACATGTTTTTCCTCTTTAGGGATGGCACTGCTACGCAGTTGGGAGTGAGAGTAAGAGACCGGAGACGGAAGACCTCCGCCGCAGCGGACTTTCAAACTTTTTAACTTTCTAACTAACTATTGGGGAAGGGCTTCGTACAGTACTGCATGGATCTTTGCCCTGACTCCCAGTTGGGTAAGCAACGGATTTTCACCTGAAGGGTGGACACGGTTGCTCAGGAACACATAAATCAGGTCTTTGTCGGGATCGGCCCAGGTGAAGGTTCCGGTGAAGCCGCTGTGGCCAAAGCTGGAAGGTGAAGCATAGGAGGTGACGTTGGGTTTATATCCCGGGGTGGTTTCCGGTTTGTCAAAACCCAGTCCCCGGCGAATCCTCCGGTAATGGCGCTGGTTGAATTCATCGATGGTTCCGGGATTAAAGAGCTGTACACCACCATACTCCCCTCCGTTGGCCAGGGTGTACATCAGCACCCCCACATCACGGGCGTTGGCAAAGAGCCCGGCGTGACCGGCAACACCTCCCATCATAGCGGCCGCCGGATCATGCACGAAACCATGCACAAGGCAATTGCGGAAATACCGGTCATCTTCGGTCGGCACAATGGATCCTGCAGGATATGACCGCAAGGGATTAAAACCCATGGAAAACAGGTTCAGCGGATCATAGATCCGGTTATCAAGGTACTCTTCAAAGGGAACTTTCGTCTGTTCTTCGATGGCATATTTCAACAGGATCATCCCCAGGTCACTGTAAAGGTAGGTATGTTTCTTTATCAACGGGGACCTTTGAATCATCTGCAACATGGTATCGGTATAGGAGCTGGTGATATACAGGCTGTCGCATACCTGCACGGGGTAGTGGAAGTTGCTCTGCCTGCTGAAGATTGTTGTGTCGGGATGACCGTTGGTGACAAGCATTTTATAGAAGGGAATCCAGGCCTGTAAGCGGGCGCGGTGGGAGAGGATTTCCATGATCTTCAGGTCCTCTTTATCAGATCCTCCGACAAGGGGGAGGTAGGTGCCAAGCCTGTGATGCACCTGGATTATCCCTTCATGCTCCAGCTGTATCAGCGCCGGTGTGGTTGCCAGTATCTTGGTGAGGGAGGCCAGATCGTACAAATCGGTTGGTAATACTTCCCTTTGCTTGTCCCATGTATGGTATCCGAAGCTTTTTTCATAGATTACATTCCCTTTCAGGATAGCCAGCACCTGGCATCCCGGAAAAGCTCCACGTGCCATGGCATCGGCCACGATGGAATCGATGGTGGCGAATTTCACCGGGTTGATACCTGATACCCATGAGGAGCTGAAGTTGATCCGTGTCTGCCGGGTATGGATACCCATGCCGGAAACGGTGGTGCCGGTGAAAGGGATACCTCCGAAGATGCCTCGGACAACGGCTGACAGCGCTTCAAGCCGGGGCTCATCTGCCAGCACAATGGCGGCAAAATCTTTTTCACCGTTGATGCGCCCGAGAAGCGTTTCGGAGTCGTAGATGACCAGTACGGTTTTTCCCTTTTCAGGGATCATTTCAATAAAGTTGATGATCTGCTGGGAAAACTGATTGTCGGTGGGCATCAGGTGAATGAATATCTGATCATAACCCCGGATAGCATCCAGGATGTTATGTATGGTTTGATAGTCGGGCCTTCCATTGAAACTGGCAATGGATGTGCGTCCATACCATTCCCAGCACCTCCTGGCATCAGCTTCCGAAAAACCTTCACCGGTAAGGATGTTCAGTTGCCGCTGATGCTTGTAATTCCGGAGGGGGATCAGTCCGTTGTTGTTGACCAGCAGTACCACACCCGTGTCAAAGCGTTGTTGTATGGTGAACTGCAGGGAATCTATCACCTGCCCGGATGCAGTTCGGGTGGATAATGTCAGCAGTTGGAAAAAAAATGCAAAGTGAAGGATTGCCCGCCTGAAATCCAACGATGTATAATGAAAGATCAAAGATCTCATAGAGCTCTCTTCTGGTAAAGCTTGTCTTATTATCCGTTCATGGAGATCAGGAACTCCTCGTTGGTGTCGGTGAACTTTATTTTATCTTTCAGGAATTCCATGGCTTCGATGGGGTTCATGTCGGCCAGGTGGTTTCTGAGGATCCAGATCCGTTGGAGGGTTGCGTTGTCGAGCAGGAGGTCGTCGCGGCGGGTGCTGGAGGCCACGATATCGATGGCGGGATAGATCCTTTTGTTGGAGAGTTTGCGGTCGAGCTGCAGTTCCATGTTGCCGGTACCTTTGAATTCTTCGAAGATCACTTCGTCCATTTTCGATCCGGTATCGATAAGGGCGGTAGCGATGACGGTAAGGGACCCTCCGTTTTCGATGGCACGGGCAGCGCCGAAAAACCGTTTGGGTTTATGGAGGGCGTTGGCTTCCACACCACCTGACAACACTTTACCTGATGCGGGGGAGACGGTGTTGTAGGCCCTGGCCAGCCTGGTGATCGAATCGAGGAGGATGACAACATCATGCCCGCATTCGGTCATCCGTTTGGCTTTTTCGAGTACGATATTGGCAATCCGCACATGCCTTTCTGCCGGTTCGTCAAAAGTGGAGGATACCACTTCAGCCCTGACACTGCGGGCCATGTCAGTCACCTCTTCCGGCCTTTCATCGATCAGCAGGATGATGAGGTAAACTTCAGGATGGTTGGCTGCGATAGCATTGGCTACCTCTTTCAGCAGGACGGTTTTCCCGGTTTTGGGCTGTGCCACGATCAAACCGCGCTGCCCTTTGCCGATAGGGGTGAACATGTCGATGACCCGGGTTGAAATCGTACCACCCGGATGGCCGGTAAGCTTGAATTTCTTTTCGGGGAAAAGGGGTGTGAGGAAATCAAAGGGCACCCTGTCGCGCACCTCCTCCGGCGAACGGCCGTTTATCCTGTAAACCTTGATAAGCGGGAAATATTTCTCCCCCTCTTTGGGCGGTCTGATGGTTCCCTCTACCGTGTCGCCTGTCTTCAGACCGAATAGCTTGATCTGCGTCTGGGATACATAAATGTCGTCAGGGGAACTGAGATAGTTGTAATCCGATGAACGTAGAAATCCATAACCATCGGGCATCATCTCAAGTACACCTTCGGCTTCTGCAATATCTTCAAATTCCCCCACTATTTCATTCTGCCTTGGAATTCTGGTATGGAGTTGCTTGCGCTCAGATCCACCATCGCGTTGTTTTTGCCTCTGTTCCCACTTCTCCAGATCAGATTTATCTTCGTCAGAAGTTTCATCTTCGATGGTTTCTGTTTTTTTTGTAACAGACGTTTCATCTTCTTTGATCTTCATTTCTGTATCAAGTACTAATTCAACCACTTCAGTTTCAGGCTCATCCGGTAACCCGGGTTCAATTCCCAGTTCTTTTTCCACATCAATCACTTCATGATGCTGGTGTCCATACTCATCCACCTTTTCACCTGACACACCTTCCGGAAGCTTTTTGTTCTTTGCGGGCCTTCCCCTTCCCCTTTTTTTCTTCTCCGGTACTTTACTTTCTCCGGTGGAAGATGGCAGGTTGTCTTCCACAGGCTTATCCTGGGCAATGAATGCAGGCACCTCCCTGTCTCCCGGCAGTTCTTCGGTTACCAGTGATTCCGTTTTCGGTTTTTTTATGATGGTGATGTGCCTCCTGATGGATTCGGTGGATTCTTCCGCCCTGTTTTCCTGTTCAGGTATCTGCTCCTTCTTAGGCTCCCGGTCATGGGTTCTCTTTTGCCTTTCAGGCTTTGTCCGGATCTTTTCCTGGTTCACAGGCTTTTGCATGCTGATTGGCAGCATCGCCTGTTCGTCCAGGATCCTGAAAATAAGTTCCTGCTTCTTAAGACTTTCAGCCTTCTTAATATTCATGGTCTTGGCTATATCACGCAGCTCATTAACCAGTTTTCCGCTGAGTTCAACAATGTCATACATAATCAATAAAAATAAATAAGAAATGTGTGGATAATTACTGGGACAGATGTGAAACCTGTCGGATCAAAAAACAATGAAAGGGTATGATGATAAAATGATCAGAAAAGTCTTGAACGACGGTGCAAAAATACAAAAAAAATCATATAAAAACCATTGTCCTGATTTTTTCATTAGACAGATTGCGAAGATGTTCATCGGAGCTCTCTCATATTGGTTAAAACTTTATATTTGCTCATCACCAAAATCCGAAAGAAATGATACAGCGACTACAGTCTCTTTACCTTTTATTTGTTCCCGTAGCCCTTGTTGTAATGCTTATTTTCCCGCTGGCTTCGTTCAAGTCTTCCGGGGGTCTTTTTTATCTTTACATGCAAGGGTACGTTATGCCGGAAACTGTTATGTTTATGTCAATGCCACCATGGTATATAATACCTGTTCTCGGAGGGATACTGGCGGTTCTGGCCATTGTCGTGATCTTTCTGTACAACAACAGGATCAGACAGCTTTTTATTAATAGGATAGCCCTGATCGTTAACATTCTTTTCATTGCCGCGATCTTTTATATCACTGACCGGACAGCCAACCTGGAAGAGGGGATGAAGTCGGCTTACCACATAGGTGCTTACCTGCCTCTGATTCCCGCCATCCTCATTTACCTTGCCAATGGAAGGATACGTAAAGATGAGATGAAGGTGCGAGCTGCTGACCGTCTCAGGTGATTACAAGGCAGTAAAGGATACAACCCGGGGTTGCACCGGGCAATAGTTTCAGATCAACTCCAGATCTTTTCCCGGAAGCCACCCTATATGGCCGTCGCTTGTTTTGATTTCAAACCAGCCATCGTTTTCACTCAGGATACGTAATTTGGTGCCTGCGTGAAAATCACCCAGGCTTGTACTTCCTGTTCCGGGCCCGCTTTTAACCGTCACGGTTTCTGTCATGATGATGGCTTCTTTTTTAAGGCGTGTGTCGTAATCCCTTTGTACACCGGAAGCCAGGCAAACCAGGGAGAGGACAAGGAAAAAAACAGCTCCCCGAAAACCCAGTTGTTTCAGTTTTGCTTTTCTGACAATCAGGAAAATGGCTGTGAGGATCAGGCATACAACGAATAACAGGATATGCAGTACGATCCACGACGAGGTTGGAAGTTGTGAGGTCAATCCTTTCCACCATGTTATGAAGAAAAGCTCTTCATAAGGTGGCATATCGTCTTTGATCAGGGTGTTAACGAGGGTGAGGTTGTACCTGATGCTTTCGTTGCGGGGATCGCCCCTGAGGGCACGTTCATACCAGAGAATCGCTTCTGCAAAATGCTGTAACCGGAAGTAGCAGTTACCCAGGTTATAGAATATTTCCGGTGCATGGATGCCAGATGCAATGATATCTTCATAGATCATCGCTGCCGACGAATAATTACCTTGTTTGTATTCGTGATTGGCAATGTTGAAAAGACTATCCCTCTGCTGGGCAAAACCATTTTGAAACGACAGGATCGACATCCACAGCATGATGATTTTAATCAGTCGGGTAAAGCCTTTCGATTGTTTTTCCAAAACCTGAAGGTATATCTTTGTTTTCATGATTACTTTCCCTCCTTAATGATGACCGACTGAATTTTTTTCTCCAGGGCAGTAAGTGATTGTTCAGCGGTCACATAGTATTTTTCGATTGCATACGCTTCTGCAGGAGGGGCATATCGTGAGAATTCACATTGATCGATTACATCAATAAACTGGTCAATGACCTCTTCTTCGACCCCTTTTCGTATCATGTATTCTTTGACATGGTTCCGGTTAAGTTCAGCAACAGGGATATTCAGCTTGTCTGAAGCATAACCCCAAAGGGCATCCAGCATCGCTTCGAAGAAATGGTTAACATCATGTTTTTCCATGGCCCGGGCAGCCATTTTCAACCGGCTGTCAGCCACTTTCTTTGCCTTAAGGGCACGCATCTTTTCTTTGTCAGCATGCATTCGGATCCTTTTACGGTAAACGATCAGCAACAAAACCAGGATAACCAGCGGGATGATGATGGCCATGAGATGCAGCCATGAGCCCGGTGTGAGGCCCTTTCCCCATGGCAGGGTATATATGGGGGCTATATAGCGGACATCCTTGCCGAAATAGCGGATATCCTCCTTTACCATATTTGGTGTGCTGAACTGAATCCCTTTTGTATTGGGGGCAACCATGAGGATCTGTTGGTCTGTTGTGCGCTGCACGTATCTTTTGGTGGAAGGGTCAAAATAACTGAATTTGATGCCGGGAATGATGTACCTGCCGGAATCACGGGGTATGATCAGGTAGGAATACTCCCTGGTTCCCGACATGCCGGATGCTGTAACAGCGATGTCTCCGGTAATCTCCGGATCGAAAAGTTCGAGGGTTTCCGGAACCTGGACTTCCGGTTTTTCGAGTAGCTTGATGTTACCGCTCCCTGTAATGATCACGGTAAGCTCTGCAGGTTCGCCTGCCATCACCTTCTCCCCGGACAAACTGGCTGAGAGGGTAAAAACTCCCACTGAACCGCTGAATCCGACCGGCTCACCCGAGGTTGGGAGCGATTTGACATCCAATGTCACCGAACTGCTCCTGATTTCATTATCTACGAGTTCCCTGACGCGTTGCTGCATCACACCTACCCATAACTGACGGTTGATCGTACGTTCCACCACACGTTGAATGCTGACCGCAGCAGGTTCAATCATGATTTTTCCCGGGCGTTGCGGAATGATCAGGGTTCGGTTCAGGATCAGTGTGTTATAAGGCTTTCCCTGGTATTGCTCCTGTACAATATTATATTTCCCTGTTTCGATGGACTCCGACCAGCAACCATTATAGGATGGAAGCTTGATCCTTTCTATATTATTAATTGCTAAACGTGTATATAATTTATAGGTAAGAACCACCACCTCCCCTTTAAACGGTTTGTCATTGCTCACAAGTGTACGGATAAAGATATCGCCGCCACCGGATCCCTTGTCTTCGGGCTGTGGTGCCCCGGGCTGAATACTCCCGGTCACTGTTATGGTGAAGGATTTGGTCTTGTATGTTGTACGGCCGATCCGGGCCAGGGCCGGTCCGATGTCAAACCTGCCCGGTTTGTCAGATTTCAGTGCATAGGTGTAAGTGATCTTCAGCTCACTGGTCCTCTTGCCATTGACAAAGGAGGTATAACGACTTTCAGCATATCCCGGGCCGCCCAGCACAGTGAGGTTTTTAAAATCGGGCCCTTCAAAATGATCTGCCTCCTGGTTAAGGACAAAGGCCACCTGAAATGGTATGCCTGTCTGAACTTCATCAGGCGCTTCCACGCTGAACTGAACGCCGGCACCCTGCGCCCTCACAGAATACCAGGAGGCCATTCCCAGAAGGAAGAATACCCATATAAGTGTCCATTGATTTTTCATAAGCTTTTCATTACCAGTCACGAAGTTTTCCCGATGTGCTCCGTTGTCTTTCTCGTTCGTTGATCTGTTCTGCTGTCTTCATCTCTTTCTCGCGGATGGCATTCAACATCCGTTCTGCATCCTCCCGGCTGATGTTTCCCGCTTCATGTGGTGGTGCTTCAGGTTGCTTATCCTGTTCCTCCCGCCTGGATGATTCAGGCAATGACTGCTCCTGTTTCTGCTTGTCCCTTTCATGTTGCTCATCCTGTTGCTTCTTCTGTTGGTTTTTTGCTACTGTGTTACGTTGCATCAGTGCCTTTGACAGGTTGTAACGTGCATCCACGTCTTCCGGATTGTACCTGAGGGCTTGACTGTATGCCTCAATGCTTTTCGACAGCAATTCTCCGGCAGATGAACCTCCTTCCAGTACCTGCCTGTACAAAGCATTCCCATGATTATACAGGATCCGGCTCCTGGTCAATGAATCAATCTCCCTGTCCCCAATCGCTCCATAATGGTCAGCTGCCTCATTGAACCGCTGCTGTTTGTAAAGTGCCCCGCCAAGATTGTACAGGGCATGCAGCGATCCGGGATCTTTCCCCAACGCTTTACGGTAATGTTGTTCAGCACCCTTGAAATCCTGCTTTATATAGGCTTTATTTCCTGCCCGTAACTGTACCCTGGCCCCCTGCTGACCGATCGCCCAGGGACCCGTAACAAGCAACATCAACATGACCACCACTAACCTTTTCAATATATACTGATCGTATATCATCATCTTTATCTTCCTGTATCTATATTTGACTTTTTACTTATATCCCTTAACTATCTAAGCTTATTCTCTCCATAATTCCTTTCCTGTTTCCCCTGTACGGTATCAGGAGCTCTGCCGCCAGCAGCAGCAGTGCCAGTCCTGCAAACCAACCATACTGATGAGCATATTGCCCCGGAACCATAATCTCCCTTTTACCGCTTCCCAGTTTTATGATTTCTGACCTGATCCTTTGCATGGCTGCATTCAGGTTGGATGTAAGGATAAACTCACCTCCTGTAAGGTCAGCAATGTCATTGAGCAACTTTGGGTTCATGGATGAAAGGATGGTGTTGCCATCATGATCTTTCTTATACCCGGTGAGGATGCCATCTTCATAAAGCGGCAAAGGGACACTGTTAGGTTCCCCTACACCTACGGTAAAAATTGCGATCCCCTTTGAAGCTGCCAGTTTTGCTTCTTCGGTCACACTCCCTTCATGGTCTTCACCATCAGTCACCAGGATGATACAGCGGGGAGAGGCCGGATTGTCCCGGTTTTCAGAGAAAGATCTGACGGCCAGACTGATGGCGTCTGCAATGGCTGTTCCCTGGTTGCTGATATCGCTTGCAGAGATGTTGCCAAGCAACATGGCTGCCGTGGTCTTATCAGTGGTGAGGGGCACCTGGATGTAAGCTTCACCGGCAAACAGAATAAGTCCAACCTGTTCATTTCCAAATTGGCGTATCAGCGTGGAGATGGCCTGTTTTGCCCGGATCAGTCGGTTGGGTTTGATATCCTCAGCCAGCATGCTGTTTGAAACATCGAGGCAGATCATCACATCGGCGCTCCTGATTGTTTTTTTCTGGTTTTTCAGAATGATTCTTGGCTGGGCTGCTGCAACGGTCATAAGAGCGAAAACAAGGAGTTGAAGTATAAATTTGGTATGATGATGCCTGGTATTGGTGCCTGACAGGATTTGTTCCAGCACATCCCGGTTGCCGAGTTTCATGAGTTTCTTTTTCCGCCATCTGCGGTATCCTGCATACATGAATACCATGAGCGGTATCAGCGTTGCAAGCCATAGGAGTTGTGGAAATGCGAACTGTAACATGGCTAGGGGATCATTTTAACAAACAGGTACCTGATCATCCAGTTGGCGAACATCAGGAGCATTGCGGTGAGGATAAACCAGGGAAAAAGTTCAAGGCGTGCATGTTGTTCCGTTATTTCGAGCCGGCTTTTCTCCAGTTGATCGATTTCACCATATATCTGCAGAAGGGCATTTTCATCCTCTGCCCTGAAGTATTTGCCATCTGCCATTTCGGCAGCTTTGCGCAGCGTGCCTTCATCAATATTGACCTCCACGGGCCCGAAGATCAGATTGCCGTCCAGGATTTGTACCGGACCGATGGCAGTTCCCTGGGAGCCTACTCCGATGGTATAAAGTCTAATCCCGAAAAGGGAGGCAATTTCAGCAGCTTGAAGCGGATCAATATTGCCTGCATTGTTTTCTCCGTCGGTAAGCAGGATAATCACACGGCTTTTAGCCTTGCTGTCGCGCAGTCTATTAATGGCTGTGGCTATTCCGTCGCCGATAGCGGTGGAACCATCTTCGATAAATCCGGCCTGCGCTTGCTGCAGCAGGGTAATCAATGCGGCTTTGTCGGCTGTCAGGGGGCATAAGGTAAAAGTCTGCCCCGCAAACACCACCAGTCCTATCCTGTCCGGGCCCCGTTGGTTGATAAAACGCGCAGCAACATCCTTGGATGCTTCCAGGCGGTCAGGGTAAAAATCACGGGCCAGCATGCTTAATGATATGTCCATGGTCAGCATGATATCAATTCCCTCCGTATGATCTCCATGTTGCCGCATGGGAAGCTGAGGCCTTGCCATGGCAACGATCAGCAGGAACAGGGTTGTAAAGAATGAAATACGAACTATAACTGGCCAGATAGCACGTTGGTTGTGTCCGGTTGCATGCATTGCCGAAAGGTCCGGGAATCTGACAGACGGATAGATATCCCTTCTGAAACGACGCTGTAGCAGGAACCAGACAGGTATAACGACCAGCAGTGCCAGCCACCACGGATGGGCAAAATACAGTCCTGTTATGTACAAGCCTGTAGTCATTCTTCAACCTCCTCCGGTTTGGTGCTTACGTGTTCAGGTGTGGTGCGGATAACGAAATCAATGGCTTCATGCAGCATGGCCAGACACTTTGTGTCATCGGGTTTTGACTTGGCAAATTTCACCAGGTCTGCCAGGTGGAGGATATCCCTGCATTTTTCATGAAGTTCACGATCAATGGCTTTATGCGATGAGAGTTTTTTAAGAGTCTGACGTGTGGTGAATTCAGGGGCATTGATGCTCAAGCCGTCGCGGATGTAATTACGGAAGATTAAGGTCAGTGCCACAAAAAAATCTTTGACCATGCCCTCCTGCAGGAGTGATGATTCACGTAGTTTTTCCAACGAGGCAATTGCCACCTCCCAGGGTTGCCTTGGCTTTTCCTCATTCCCCGAAGAAATCGTCTTCGGTTTGGCAGTGCGATGTTTCCTGAGGAATCTTATTAATATCCAAACGATGGCCACCAATAGCAGTGCTAGAAGTATCCAGGGTAAAAAGTCCAAAAAAGTGTGTGGCAATGACATAGGCTCCTTGATGTCGCGGATATCGGACTCCTGTTCAACTGTCATAAGCTTGAAATTAAGCTGCACGGGACCTGTGGTTGCATATCTGATCTCATTGGAGCCATGAACTTCATAGGAGAGCAAAATGGGCTGAATGGTATAATGACCTGAATCGTAGGCGCTTACAATGATTGTTTGCCGGAACTGGACCATGCCATCTGCTTCCCTGACGGTATTGACGGGATTCACTTTAAGAACAGGCAGTCCGTCGGGCAATGTATCCTGGATGGTAGGCCAGCGCAACGAAAGCATCCTGTCAGCCGATGCAGAGAGGCGTACCGGCACATATTCCCCGATCATGTATTCATTGCGTTCGGTATAAATCTGGAATGACACCTCCTGCCCCTTCATGAGTAAAGGAGAATGGATAAGGAACAGGATGGCCGGCAAGCCTGTATGAACAAGGGTGGATATGGACAGGATATATCTCATCTGCGTGCCCCTCTTTGTTGAAAAAGCCGGATAAGTGGCTTGATGTAATCCTCATCTGTTGAAATAGATGCCAGGTCAACACCTGCCCGCTTACAGGCGAGGGCCAGACGTGCTGCAGAGGCACACTGGGTATCCCGATAGTAACTACGGAGTTGTCCGGATCCTGTGTCAATCCATGCAGACCAGCCTGTCTCCTTATCGGTGAACCGGACCAGCCCAATGTCTGGCAGTTCCACCTCCAGCGGATCATACACCCTGACGGCTACCAGGTCATGTTTCTTGTTGGTAATCCTCAATGCATCCTCGTAGTAATGATCGATGAAATCGCTCAACAGAAATGCAATGCACTTTTTCCTGATCACATTGGTGAGATAACGCAGCGCTTCTGAGATGTGTGTGCGCTCATGGGATGGCTTAAAATCAATCAGCTGTCTGATGATCAGTAGAATATGCTGTGGACCCTTTTTGGGTGGTATAAACTTTTCAATATGATCCGAGAAGAAGATGACGCCTACCTTATCGTTGTTTTTAATGGCGGAAAAGGAAAGGAGTGCTGCGATCTCGGTGATTCGTTCCTGTTTGATGCGGTTGCCGGAACCGGTGAGGTTCGAGGCGCTGACATCAATGAGGAGCATTACGGTCAGTTCCCGCTCTTCCTGGTATAGCTTGATATAGGGATGGTTGAACCGTGCAGTTACGTTCCAGTCGATATCACGGATGGCATCGCCATACTGGTATTCACGCACTTCACTGAAAGCCATGCCTTTCCCCTTGAAGGCTGTATGATAATGCCCTGTAAAGATCTGGTCTGAAAGTCCACGGGAGCGAATTTCGATCTTTCTGACTTTCTGCAGTATTGTGACAGTGTCAATCATGGGATCAGGGTACCTCCACCTGGTTAAGGATATCTGTGATGATCTCCTCGCTGCTCAGGTTTTCAGCAAGTGCTTCATAGGTCAGGCCAATGCGGTGGCGAAGCACCTGATGGCAGACATTCCTGACATCTTCGGGGATCACAAAACCTCTGTGGTTGATGAAAGCGGATGCTTTGGCGGTAAGTGCAAGGTAGATGCTCGCCCTGGGAGAAGCGCCGTAATGGATAAGCCCGCTGAAATGATCAAGGTTGTATCGGGCGGGAAATCGTGTGGCGAAAACGATATCAGTGATGTATTGCTCAATTTTTTCATCCAGGTAAATCTCCCTGACAAGTTTTCTTGCAGAAATGATCTCAGCCGGTGTAAGGATCACCTGGTTGGAGGGCAGTTCATTGATCGATTGCTGGCGCAGGATCTGTTTTTCTTCCTCCTGCCCCGGATAGTCAATGATAACCTTGAGCATGAACCTGTCGGTTTGTGCTTCGGGCAGCGGATAGGTACCCTCCTGTTCGATGGGGTTCTGGGTGGCAAGTACGAGGAAAGGTTCCGGCAACGGGTAGGTGGTACCACCGATGGTTACCTGGCGCTCCTGCATCGCCTCCAGTAACGCACTTTGCACCTTGGCCGGAGAACGGTTGATCTCATCCGCAAGGATCAGGTTCGCGAAGACAGGTCCTTTGCGAACTTTGAACTCTTCACTCTTCGGGGAATAGATCATGGTCCCTATAAGGTCGGCAGGAAGAAGGTCGGGTGTGAACTGAATGCGTGAAAACTTTGCATCCATGATATTGGCAAGCGACTTAACAGCCAGTGTCTTGGCCAGCCCGGGAACCCCTTCCAGCAACACATGCCCGTCGGCCAGCAAAGCAATGACAAGGCTCTCCTTCAGGTCTTCCTGTCCGATGATGACCTTGTCCATCTCCTTACGGATTCCCTCCACAAACTGACTCAGGCTGGCGATCCGATCGTTCAGCTCTTTTATATCGGTATGAATTTCAGACATATCCTGTTCTTATGGGTTCAGCCACAAAAGTAGGTTGAACCGCTGAATACCACGGTAATCCATTGTTAAAATATGTTAACACAAAGCCAAACTCAAAAGTGAGCAGGTACAATGGTTTTGTGAGCGAAGTGAAACGAAAACCTACCTGGTTGCCATCCCACCGGGCGAACGCTAAGGCCCGGGATGGATCTTCGTCTCATCTAAATACGAGATAGAAAATCAAAGATTTTCGATTTTTCGGGACCGGCTCTTCGACAAACTCAGGGACCACAACCATTAACCAGCAACCTCTCGCTTCTCGCTCCCGCTTCGCTTCGCTCAGCGGGATGGCAATCGACAATGATCTGGCTTTGCAAGCTCGCCAAACCATGTCGCCTGCCACTTTAACCTCTCGCCTCTAACCTCCCGCCTCTCGCCTCTTATTTAATCTTCAAAGAGATCATCTTTCTTCCATTGATATAGCCTTCCAGCAGGTCGCCGATAGCAAGGGGGCCTACGCCTTCAGGTGTTCCTGTGAAGATGAGGTCACCTGTCTTAAGGCACATGAACTGTGAGAGATATGCAATAATGTCATCCACATGAAAGATCATGTCGGAGGTATTGCTCTGTTGAACAGTTTTGCCGTTAAGGTCCAGGTGGAAAGGGATGTTGCCGATTTCCAGTTTTTCCTCTTCGATGTCGATAAAGGTGCTGAGTGGCGCAGAATGTTCAAAGCTTTTAGCAATTTCCCACGGTTCACCTTTTTCTTTGCACTGCCTCTGAAGGTCGCGGGCAGTCAGGTCAATACCAAGCGCTATTTCCTGATAATACCGGTTGGCGTACTTTGGCTGTATATGTTTGCCAACCCGGTCAATGCGCACCACAATTTCAGCTTCATAGTGAAGCTCACGGGTAAATGACGGGTAATAGAAAGGTTTGTTGTGTAAAAGTAGGCTTGAGTCGGGTTTGCAGAAGAATAACGGAACCTTGGGTATTTCTCCATGCATTTCCTTCACATGAGCCCGGTAATTCTGGCCAATACAAATGATTTTCATACGGCTGATTATTTGATTTGCACACCTTTTTTATTGAATCCGCGAAGTTTGATCGCTGTAATCACCTTCTTGGTGCTGCGTGGGAAATCACCCTGCATCATCCAGTCGTAATATGCCGGTTCGGAAGCGAAAATCTCCTCTACCGGTTTACCCTTGTGTTTGCCGAAGTTGAACACCTCCCTTCCCTGTTCATCGATGCCGATGTGTCCAACCAGATCCGCCTTGGGTTGTGCCAGGGAGAATTCGGCCAGCGCCTCCATCCTGTTCACGATGGGTTTGCTCACCCTGCCGGAGGGATCGGTGTATTCAGTGTCTTTATATCTTTCTATCTGGGCTTTAAAAACCTCCATGGTGGCATGGGTGTCGGCTTCAGCATCATGAGCGTTTTCCAGTTCTTTGTTGCAATAAAACCTGAATGCTGCAATGAGCGTTCGTTGCTCCATCTTGTGAAAGATGTTCTGAACATCAATCAGGTTCCGGTTCTTCAGGTCGAATTCTGTATTGGTGCGCAGAAATTCTTCTACAAGTAAAGGGACATCGAACTTGTTGGAATTGTACCCTGCCAGGTCGCTGTTCCCGATGAAGGTGGCAATTTCGCTGGCAAGCTGTCTGAAGGTAGGCATATCTTTCACATCTTCGTCGGTGATACCGTGAATAGCCGTGGAAGAGGCGGGGATTGGCATTTCAGGATTGATGAAATAATTCCTGACCACCTCCGACTGGTCAGGCATTATCTTCAGCAGGCATATCTGTATGATCCGATCCGATCCGACGTGTACACCTGTGGTTTCAAGGTCGAAAAAAACAAGAGGGCGGGTAAGGTTGAGCATGGGAAGGCTAAAGTTATTGGTTGATAGTAAAAAGTGAGCAGACACAATGATGTTGTGAGTGAAACAACACAAAATCATTTGTGGTTGCTATCCCGCTGAGCGAAGCGGGATTATAAAACGATAGGTTGGAAGTGTATTTAATTGTATCCGGTGGTGTAACATTTCTTCTTTGTTATGATTATGGGTCAACTTACCATGGCAAATGTAGGGATATACTTTTTGCTTTGCTGCAGGTGCATAACTTTTTTTCTGCATAGCAGTATTGCAACCATCGTGGTGCCACAAATCAGCAGGAGCATATCCATTATTCAACATGATGTTTTACTTTTGTTACGCCTGAAACCCAATGAGACTTTAAGATAACAATTTTTCGGTAATTTGGTAGTATTCCGGGCAGTAACCTGCATCACATACAAGAAACCATTCCATGATGAGATCTTTTAAAAATTTGATTACGACCTTTTTACTTATTTTATTAGCTTCAGTCTCCGTCAATGCTCAGGAGATCTTTGCGGTGACCAACTATGGAGATATCCACTTGATTGACATTTCTACCTGTCATTGTAAATTTGTAATGAAAGTCTCACAGGTGACTACTTTTGATGATATTGCCTGGCAGGGTAACAGGTTGTACGGATTACTCCAGGAGGGTGGCACAGTACCCGGGAGGATATTTGTTCTGGATACCTCCACTGCGTCTACCAGTCAGATAGGTTCTGCAATCGAATATTCCGGCAATGCCATGACCAGTGATCGGAATGGAAACCTGTACCTGGTTCACAACTGTGGTTCAGGGAGTGGAAATTTATACCGGTACAACATAGCTTCAGGCACCCATGTATTGCTGGGAAATGTTAGTGAAACTGTGGGATATCTTGCTTTTATGAACGATACCCTATATGCTGTCTGTTTCATGGGTGTGCTTAAAAGGATCATTCTGAATCCGTTTAGTATGAGCGTCGTAGGTACCATTTCATTGCCGATAAGTTCACCGTATCTGTATGGCCTGGCAACCATTGAAGATGGTACCGGCCTTTGCATTTCCGCCATTGGGCAGGGAATGACCGGGCCTATGCTTTACCGCCTGGATCATACAAATGCTGCCGGTACGGTTCTGTGTGCTTCTCTGGGCCTTCCTTATGATCACATGATCAACGGACTCGCGTACCCTCCCACCTACGATGGGCCTGTCATCGGCATGGAAGGGAAGCAACAATGGTCAGCTTTAACGGTATATCCTAATCCTGTTATCGATAACATGATGGTAACGCTGCCCTCCGGAGCCGATGGCAATCAATTGATCTCAGTGGTTTCGGTATATGGAACAGAAGTGATCCGACACGAGGTGAGTAACCAGCAATATGTCACCCTCAGCGCAGGTCACCTGCCTGATGGTATTTATATCCTCCGTATCCAGGGGGCTGGCATGCTGATGTCCGGAATGTTTGTAAAGAAGGCCATTTGATCGATGCTGATCTTTTCCTGCGATGAACAGTCCTTTCGTTTTTCCAATCCCGAAGGGATGGCAGGAAAATGTGTAAATGTGTGCCGGCATAAAAAATCTTTAACAAATCATTGAAAAACAGCAATATTCCCTTGACTTCGGGTTGGTTTCGTTGTATCTTTATAGCTTCAATATCTTATGTAGATATGGCTATAGGTTATTCTGATGGTTTACTCCCTCTTTCCTCGTACATTCAACCGGAAACATGGATGGTCAACCTCATTGCCATGCTGTTACATTTTCCATGGCTGCCTGAAATGCATGGCCGGATTCCTGAAATCCGCGCTGCCGTAGAGAGAGAGAGCTTCGGTAAAAATCCATCAATCTACCTTCGAAGAAAACAATACCCTCATACGTTATCGATCTTTCGGTTGGGGAAGAATGACTTTGAATGATTGGCCATATAGTCTTTTATCACAGATGTAGCTCTGGTAAAGACTATATGGCTTCATGGATCATTCTGTCATTCATTTTTTAACCCCGCAAATCATACACAAAATGAAACATCTTGCTATCTTAGCGATCATTTCTTTATCCGTTAAAGTTATGTTCGCATAGTTTTATCCTGCATTCACACAGGATATCAATATTCATACACCGAATGTTCAGAACACAGGGAATGATATTGCCGAATACAGTTTGTATACAAACCTGGATATGAAAGTTATGGTCTGGGATGGTGACGATCCTGCATTTCTCTGGAGTCTTGATGATGCAGGTGGGATTGTGATCAGTTCTGGAATAATCCCCATTGATACCGGCATTAGTAATCCAAGTGTTTTTGATCCTGATGTTGTTTTAAGTGAAGGAGCGGCTATTGCACTAATCGCGTATGAGGCGAACGGGAACATTTATGTTTGTTCTAAAGAATGGGACAACAACCAGTTTGTTAACAAGTTTGGCCCCTTCTGTTTCGGGCCGGGTACAAATCCGAATGTGGATGCTAGCCATCGGTACAAAGATATACGATGTGTTGTCACCTGGGAAAACAACAACACTATCTTTGCGAAAGCTTGTAATATTGAAGGGCTGGATACTTCTTCAACACTGGTCATAAAACCCTGTATAGGCGGCGACCCACGTTATCATAAACCGGATGTGGCTTTATATCTTTATGAAGGGCAAACGGATACATTCACCGTTGTTTCATTTGCATTTGCTGCTGAAAAGCCCAATGGAAGCTGGAGTTTTCAAGTCCTGCAGTACTATATTGACAGCCTGACCGATCCGACGAAGGGATATCTCGATACCCTGAAATATCCAAACAGGACCCCGAATCCCGGATCCTTTACAAGTATGGTCGTAGGTTATCCGCGGATAGCGGCGCCTGCTCTTTTGCAGGACACTTTTGACTTTTCGATGGTAGTGGATGTGTTTCGCTTCAATGATAAAACAGGAGAGTATGTTTACGAAATATGGAACTTTACTTCTTTAAATGGAAATTTACAATTACTTAAAGGTATCAATTACAGTTATCCGCCACCAGGTTTTGATACTACTCCTTATGAAAACAGCAAACCAGTGATTACCTACTGTGGTGACAACATCCATGTTGCATGGGAGTATTATGATAAACCTTGTGAAATCATCCCACAAAACTTCTGGCACGTCATTAAACTACCTCTTTCACTGAGCGGGACACCAACTGACGACTATTCCGTTGTGAATTATGCCACCAACTCAAATCATCAAAAACCCTCCATTGCCGGCAGGTTTTCCTATTACAATGAAAACCTATATACCTTTTACGATATTTTATCTGAAGAGATCAAATACAAGGCAAGTTACTGCACCAATCCAAATCTCAGGAAATCCAGGCCGGTATCCGAACCGGTTTTCTATCCCAATCCCACCTCCGGCATGGTGTATTGTAAAGTACCCCGGGACAAGAATCCTGCTTCCATTTCATTGTACGATTCCCGTGGCAGGATACTCAACACCCTAAAAGAGCCTGCCGGGGAAATTGGTTTTGATTTGACAGGTTTACCCTCCGGCATTTACCTCGCAAAAGTCGTATCCGGACAAAGAGCCGAATCATTCAGGATTTGCAAACAATAACAGATACAATAGCAGGGGCATCGTTTTGCATGCCCCTGCATATCAATGATAAAAGCTGAAACCATGAAAAAATATTGCATCATTATCATATTCCAACTATTAGGCTTAACCTGTTTTGCCCAACCCATGAGCGGAGCCTATATCGTGGGCGGTCCACAGGGTGATTTTGCCACCCCATCCCTTGCTGTGCAACAACTGCAACAGCGGGGCATGAGTGGCCCGGTAACCCTTAAGATCTACGCAGGTACCTATTGGGAACAGATATTTATAGGTAACATCCCCGGAAACAGCTACCAGAACAATTTAACCATCGAATCGGAATCAAGCAGCAATGATGTGATAATCACCTTTGATATGCAAAACTATTCAACGGCTTATCTGATTATGATTGGTGACATGGATCATGTAATATTTAAAAATATTACATTTGTTCCTACAGGATTATATCCAACTTGCATAAAAGCAACAGGTGGAAATCATATTAAACTTAATGTAAATGGATGTATATTTAATTCATTGAGTTGCAGTTGCCATACCAGTTCTTACTCAATTGCTGCAAAGGATTTTGACACTCTGTGGGTATCTGACAATACTTTTAATGGTTGCCAGGGATTATCAATCGTCAATACATCAAATGCAATTATTGATAACAATTCATTTTACCAAAACTCAAATTCAATTATAGCTTGCATTGGACAAATTGGTCCATGCAAATTTGCCAACAATACAATATTCTCAGACAAAGAAGGTCGGTTTATACTTGATAGACATAATGCAATATATTCAACAATTATTGCAGAAAACAACCTAATTATTTTGAAAGGTAAATGGATTTCTTTGTTTTGGATTGCTGATCAAATGGCTGTTTTCAGAAACAACATCATTATTGCCGATTCAGCAGCAGGTATCTTCTCAGAATGTGGAGCATCTCTTTCAATGTATAATAATACCTTAAAAGCAAAATACACTGCGATTGGCTATTTTGAAAATGTAAACGAACTGAAGAACAATATATTTATTGCTACTGAAGGACCGTTGTTTCATGCTGATATTTCATTCTCATCAGTTAATTCAGACAACAATGTCCTGTATTCCCCTTCCAATTCCCCCTTTTGTACATTCGGTGATACCAATATAGCTGCCATCCCCGATTTCGCTGCATGGCAAAACATGGGGATGGATACTCATACAAAATGGGGCATCCCTCTTTTCAGCAAACCGTACGACCTGCATCTGCAGCCGGGAGATACCCTGGCACGGAGTGCCGGAATTCCCATTGCTTCGGTTACCCATGATTTCGACGGTGATCTGAGAGACCCATTGCATCCCGATATCGGCGCCGATGAGGTGGTGATCAGACCTGTGCTTGATGATCATTACAATGCCTGTATAGGCTCTTCGTTTACACTGGATGCCGGGGCAGGCTTCTCAACTTACCAGTGGAGCACCGGCGCCGTCACCCAGTCCATCACCCTTCCCTCTTCTGCCGGTACGGCATCCTATACCTGCACCGTTACCTTCGGCACCTTCTCTGGTCAGAAAACAACCGAAGTACGGTGGGTAGATTGCACCGCCATCACCAAACATGATAAAACAGGAATGGTGATCCGATCCTACCCGAATCCCGCCAGCCATTCGATCACCCTGCAGGCATCGGAAGGAAATGATCTTCCGGAATGCATCCTGCAGATCTACAGTATACAGGGAATAAAGCACATCGAAGTCCCCATGCAAATCAACCTGCAAAAGCTGGAAGTGGATATCAGCAGCCTTCCTCCAGGCCTGTTCCTGGGCAGGATCATCGGGCGTAACGGTGAATCAGGCGTATTTCGGTTTGTGAAAAGCAAAGGATGATGCGATGGTGTGATGCTGATTCTCACTATCAACTGCATATCAGCGCAATGTCCCGGGAAATAAACTCTTATTACTTTTCTTTTTACTTGTTCTTTTCACTTTTTACTTTAGCCTTTTGCCTTTAGCCTTTAGCCTTTAGCCTTTAGCCTTTAGCCTTTAGCCTTTAGCCTTTAGCCTTACTCACGCCCCTCCAGGTATTCCGCCACCCTCTTCAGGCAGAGGCCTCCCAGGCCACCGTCAACCACACGGTGATCATAGGTAAGCGCGAGTATCATTTTGTGCCGTATGGCAATCATATCCCCTTCAGGGGTTTCAATCACGGCCGGCATCTTTCGGATGGCGCCCACCGCCAGGATCGCCACTTGGGGCTGGTTGATGATGGGTGTTCCGGTGAGGCTCCCGAAGGAGCCCAGGTTGGTGATGGTGAAGGTGCCCCCCTGGATTTCATCGGGTTGTAGCTGGTTGCCCCTCGCACGGGCAGCCAGGTCGTTTACCGCTCTGGCCAGTCCGGCCAGGTTTTTCTGGTCTGCATCCCGGATCACAGGCACGATGAGGTTGCCATTGGGTAGCAAAGTGGCCATGCCAATGTTGACCCGCTTACGGAGGATTACCTTATTACCGTCAACCGAAGCGTTGACACCCGGGAAATCCCGTATGGCCTTTGCCGCCGCCTCAAAGATGAAAGGGGTGAAAGTGAGTTTTTCCCCTTCGCGTCGCTCAAAGGCTGCCTTGTTCTCCTCGCGCCATTGCACGATACGGGTCATGTCCACCTCGATGAAAGAGGTGACATGGGGTGAAACCTGTTTCGACATCACCATGTGATCAGCAATGAGTTTGCGCATGCGGTCCATCTCCACCACCTGGTCACCTCCGGCTATGGTGATGGAAGGTGCTGCCGAAGAGGACAGGGAACCGGCTCCGGTGGGAATGGGTTCTGCCATACCTTTACGCCTGCCAAGGTATGCAAGCAGATCCTGCCTGGTCAAACGCCCCTCTTTGCCTGACCCGGGGATAGATGAAAGCTCCTCATGGGTAATTCCTTCGGTACGCGCAATGTTCCTTACCAACGGAGAAAGAAACCTGCCCGTTGTATCATGACTTCCCCTGACGTTTTGTGCTTCCGGAGCAGTTTTTTGCAGCGCCTGTTCAGATTCTGACAGCTGTGGCAATAATCCTTCGGCTTCTTCGGTTACCTTCTCCTTCATCAATGCCACCTCATCGCTTTCGCCCGTATCAATGAGGGCGATGACCTTACCCACAGCCACAACTTCGCCTTCATTGAAAAGCCGCTTGACCAGGATCCCCTCCACAGGCGAAGGGATCTCCGAATCTACTTTATCGGTCGCGATCTCCACAATGGGATCATCCTCGGCGACCTTTTCTCCAACCTGCCTGAGCCAACGTGTGATGGTTGCTTCAATAATGCTCTCACCCAGTTTCGGCATCACAATTTCATATCCGGCCATCTCTTACTTCTTAAAGGGTTTATGGGAATGTCCATTATTAATACACCTGTAATCATCTGTGTTGAGGTAAGTCTGTAAGGTAGCGTTGCTCACCATCTTCATCAGGTATTAACAATATCGGATATATAATGTTTAACGATTGACACCGATTATCTTTCCGGGTGAACTTCTTTGCAGTGCCAGCAGCATAAAGAGCCTGAAGCTCTATATCCTTTTTCCAAGGTGCCGGAATTTTTTCAGAATGATTTTTATATCGGTAAGAAGGTGGTAATCCCTTGCATAGATGAGGTTCAGGGCATGGAGCATGTTTTCGTCCTCGATCTTTATCCGTATCCCATCCGCAGGGTGAAGAACACCGTTTCTGATAGATGGCAATGACTGACCTTTGTGATCAGTGTCAGAGGCAAGGTATCCGACCCAGCTTTTTTTCCCGATGAGGACCCCGGTGCAGTTGCGGATGAAGCCGAAGGGGTGGCGTTGCCAGAGGATGGTGAGAGGCAGCAGGAGGATGAAGAGGAGGGAGGTAGACAGGTCGAGGAATCTTTTATTGCGCCTGTTGGTTTTGGAAGCGATGGTGTTGATGTTGAAAAGGTAGAGTTCCCCCCGGGTATCAATGGATCCGGAGCCAACGAGGTAAGCGGTTTCGGGTGGGGCAATCTTGTATTCAACATTATGATGCAGCTGGGTGGTCATCAGGTCGATGATTTTCTTTGCCTCGATGTCTTTCAGGCAGAAGATCAGTTCGCTGATGGAATATACGGCGATGATCTCCCCGATCTGGAGTATGTTACCCATGCTGCCGGGTGAAGATGAGAAGGTATCAGGATCCACGGTGCCAATAAATCCGGCATCAGGGTGTAACTTTCTGACCAGGGCAGTGACGCGTTCCGCCTCTTCCTGGCTGCCGATGACGGCGATCCTGTGCTGTCTGTATTTGTCGGTGCGGAAGGCAGGGATACCGGTGAGATGGAGCAGGTGGCGGTAAGATGTCAAAGCAAGGGATGCCCAGAAAAATCCCAGGATAATGAGTGCACGGCTAAACCGGAGGGACTCAGGAAGCAGGGCGTACACAATAAGGATGATGAGGGTTCCCACGCCCATTCCCCTGAGGGTTTTACCGATACTGACGGGTTGGTCATATGCTCCGCTGAAGAACATGGATGCCAGCCAGATGATGATATAAGCAGGGACTACCATCAGCATGAACTCCTGCGGATAGTCACTTCCCAGGCCAAACCTGACATAGGATGCCCAGTATTCCTTGATGAGCCAGATTCCCCCCCACAGCAGGGCTATGTCAACCAAAGGATACAACAATTTCATGAAGGTGCGCCTTGCCAGTGCCATAGAGGCCCTGAACCAGATGGCAAGGTGGATGATCATGGAAAACAGGCGGGCATTTTTTCCGGGAAAATGCTTCCTGACAAAGATCAGCATCGCCTGGTAAAAAATAAAAACGTAATTCAGGCTGCTTTTCCTTGTGCTCTCCCCTTTGTAATGGATGATCCGGGTTTCCGGAAAGTAATAGTTCTTAAAACCAGCCCGGGTGATACGGTAAGACAGGTCTATGTCTTCACCGTACATGAAAAAGGCCTCATCAAGCAATCCCGTCATGTCCAGGGTCTCCTTCCTTAGCATCATGAATGCGCCTGATAACACCTCCACCTCATGGATCTGATCTTTATCAAGGTAACTGAGGTGATAGCGCCCAAAACGCTTTGATTTGGGGAAAAGGGATGAAAGGCCGAATATCTTGTAAAAAGCTACTGCAGGTGTGGGTAATGAGCGTTTTGACTCCGGAAGATAATTCCCTTTGCCATCGACCATGTAGACACCCAGACCCCCGGCGTCAGGATGAGATTCCATAAAACGGGTGCAGCGCGTCAATGTGTCCTCCTGAACGATGGTATCAGGATTAAGGAGCAATACATATTTTCCGGACGAAATGCTGATCCCCTGGTTGTTGGCCCGGCTGAAGCCAACATTATCGCTGTTTTCGATCAGGATGACCTGGGGAAACTTTTCCCTGACCATTGCCGTGGAACCATCCACCGAATTGTTGTCGACAACAATCACCTCTGCATCCATCCCCCTGCAGGCCGCCATAACCGATAACAGGCACTGCTCCAGGAAGTGTGAAACGTTGTAATTCACAATGATAATGGATAGCAATTTCATTTCAGCAGCGGGATGAAAGTCAGTATGGCCGAACAGGAAACCAAAAGTAGAAAAAATATCAGTTGATTACTTGTTGCTGTTTAGATATTGGAAGTTCGTTGCGGCAACGGATGCAGAAAATCCATTGAGCCTTCAACTTATTCCCCGGTATTGAAATCACCTTATCCCCCTTCGACAGGCTCAGGGCATCGCCTGGCCCCTTCTTCTTAAGGAGAAGGAAGTAAAGCACAGATTATCAATTCACTATCATTAAGAGAGGAGGTAGGGGGTGAGGTGAATTTTTTATCGTACATTTGCCTCGCAATGGGACGCCTGCTTGCCATAGATATTGGACAAAAGCGTATAGGTCTGGCAGTGACAGACCCTTTACGTCTGATTGCCACTCCTTTGGATACGGTTCATATCAAGGATGTTTGGGTATTTTTACAATCCTATTTCTCAGAAAATGAAGTTGACCAGGTTATAGCAGGTCATCCATTGCAGCCGGACGGCACCCCTTCGGATGCCATGCGATTTGTTGATGCATTCCTTGGCAGGTTCCGCAAACTTTTTCCGGGTATCCATGTTATCCGGTATGACGAACGTTATACTTCCCTGATAGCCCAAAAGTCCATCAGGGAAGCTGCACCAAAGATGAAAACCCGAAGGGACAAAGCACTCGTTGACAGGATCAGCGCGACGATACTCCTGCAATCATTCATGGATGCTGACACCAGCCAAATCACAAAACTTAAAAAATAAAGTGTATAGAAGATGATTTTACCGGTATATGTTTATGGACACCCTTTGCTCAGGAAAGTCTCCGGGGATATCGGATCGGATTATCAGGGACAGGAGAAGCTGATCGGCGACATGTATGAAACGATGTATGCTTCTGCGGGTGTCGGTTTAGCAGCCCCGCAAATCGGACTTAACATCAGGCTTTTTATCATTGATGCAGCTCCTTATGCCAGGGAAATAGGGGATAAATACCCACTTAAAAGGGTGTTTATCAATCCCCGGATCCTTGATAAAGAGGGGGAACCATGGATTTTTGAAGAGGGTTGCCTGAGTGTACCCGAGATACGCGAAGATGTGGAACGGCCGTCTGAAGTAACCATCCGCTGCCAGAATGAACACTTTGAGTTTTTCACAGAAAAGTTCGATGGTATGATGGCCCGTATCATCCAGCATGAATACGATCACCTGGAGGGAATCCTGTTCATCGATCATATCAGCAATATCCGGAAGATCATGCTGAAGAGAAGGCTGAGCGATATCTCCAGGGGAAAAATAATCCAGTCATACAAAATGAAATTTCCGAATGTTAAACGTTAATACATCAATTCCATGAAAAAAGTATGGATCATCTTTGTTATCATTGTCATTTTTGTGTTGGCCGTCGGTGGTTTGTATCTGTATGAAAAGAACAAAGTGGAACGGATACGGAAAGAGCTTTATGACGCCAATGGTGTCTTGAAAAGTTATCCGGACACTGAAAAGGCAGTTGCCGCTTTCAGGTCATTCTCAAACAAGTTTTACTGGGTTCCTTTTGATAAACAAACACTGCCCTATCACATCGAAGCGGGTGAACTGGCATGGACCCTGGGGAAAATGCCGTTAAGCCTTGATATCTTCATGGAGGTGATGAAGGTTCATCCCAAAAATGATATGACACCCTATCTCTATCTCCGTGTCGCCTCGATTGCCAATGATGCCATGAAGGATACCGTCATGGCGCGGGAGTATTACACGAAGTTGTTAGATGAATATCCCAAAAGTGAGTTCGCTGAGGGGGCAAGGTTTGGTATAGAAACCCTTGGCATGAACGAAGAGGAGCAATTCCTGTACATCATGAGAAAGGGGGGGCACCACGGGATGGAACAGGAAATGGAGGAAGAGCCCGTTGAAGAGGTTGTGGAATGACAGCAGCCTGCCAGTGATCCCCTGGGCTATTTGACCAGTTCTTTTGGCAGGATCCGTTTCAGGTCGGAGGGTTTTACGCTGTGCCTGAGTTTCCCCTTGACCGCATAGGATATCTGACCCGTTTCTTCGGATACGATGATGGCTATGGCATCCGATTGCTCGGTTATCCCTATTCCGGCGCGGTGGCGAAGACCGAAATGAGCAGGTATCTCCTTATTGCCCGACAAAGGGAGAATGCACCTTGCAGCTCTGATTTTATCACGGTCCACGATCACCGCCCCGTCATGGAGGGGATTGTTCTTGAAAAAGATCGACCTGATCAGGTCAACGCTGATCATGGCATTCATCTCCACCCCTGTGTTGACCATATCAGGAAGCTTGTTGTCCCTCGCCAGAATGATGATAGCCCCGGTGCGTTCTTCTCCCATCAGTTCTGTTGCCCTGACCAGGATCTCGGTATTCTGCTGGGCAAATTCAATATCCTTCTGTCTGGTCCTGAAAAATCTGCTGATGGGTTCAGGAAGGAATTTGGGAGTACCCAGTAGTAACAGGAATTTTCTGAGCTCCTGCTGAAAAACAATCAGAAGGGCAATGACCCCAACACTGATAAACTGGCCTAAAATGTCACTGAGCAATTCCATCTGAAATACCGTGACCAGTTTCCAGATGATGTAGATTGCCAGAATACCCAGGAAGATATTCATGGCAACCGTTTTCCTGATCAGTTTATACAACATGTACAGCAACAGGGCCACCAGGACGATGTCCAGAACATCGATCAGCCTGAAGGTGATGAAAAGAGGAAGAGTATGGATGAAAGTAATCATAACAAAGGAGGATGATTAATGTAATTCATGCAGAAGTTCATACATTCGGATGGTTTGAACAGCCTCTTTCACGTCATGCACACGCAGGATGGATGCCCCTTTCAGCAATGCATGGTAATGAAGGGCAATGGTTCCCGGGAGGCTTTTTTCCGGATTGATGTTTAACGATTTGTAAATCATGGATTTCCTTGAAATGCCAACCAGCAGAGGTAGGCCTAGGATGCTGAAAAATTCAAGTTCCCGCAGCAGGGTGAAATTATGGGCAATGGTTTTGCCAAATCCAAAACCCGGATCCACGATGATGTCATTGACACCAAGTTGCTGCAGTTGCATGACCCTGTCTGCAAGCCAGCGGATCACCTCACGGGTAACATCGACATATCCGGGTTTGTACTGCATCGTGGCCGGCGTCCCTTGCATATGCATCAGCACATAGGGTACATTAAGCCGTGCAATGGTTTCAAACATGCCGGCATCCATCGTACCACCTGAGATGTCATTGATGATGGCAGCTCCGGTGGTGGCGGCTTTTGAAGCAACGGATGCACGGAAGGTGTCCACCGAGATCAGGGTATCCGGATGCTTGAGGAGAATCCCTTCCAGAACAGGCATAAGCCTTTTCAATTCAGCTTTTTCCGAAACAGGTTCCGATCCTGGTCGGGTAGAAACGCCGCCCAGGTCAAGGATGTCTGCTCCCTCTTCCAGCATTTGGGATGCCCTCACCAGCGCTTTGGCCTTATTGTCATACCTTCCACCGTCATGAAATGAATCAGGGGTGAGGTTCAGAATTCCCATGACAAGGGGACGGGCCAGACTGATCATCCTCCCGTTGCAATTTAAGCTTGCATGTTGCAAAAAATGCGTATTTTTAGCCACGAAATCGGCGTTTGCCCGTTGATTAATGATAACCTGTGAATTTTAATGCAAACCTACAGGTTTTTTTTGTTTAATGGATCAGTGACCGGATTATTATGGAGCATACATTAACCCAGTATGGTGACGTCATGCAGCAATGCAGGACCGTTTTTGAAGCTAAAATGAACGATTACGGGACTGCCTGGCGAGTACTGAGACTCTCTTCCCTCACTGATCAGATCTTTATCAAAGCACAACGTATCCGAAGTATTCAGATGAAAGGATCCATGGCTGTTGACGAAGGAATAGCGGTAGAATTTGAGGGTATCGTCAATTATGCCGTCATGGCACTCATCCAGTGTGATCTTAAACCCTCCCTGGCAGATGTGAAGATCAAAAAGGATAAAGCGCTTGCCCTTTATGATCAATACTTTGGTGAAGCGAAAAGGCTTATGCAGTCAAAAAATACCGACTATAGCGAAGCATGGCGCGATATGCGGGTCAGTTCCCTTACCGATATTATCCTGATGAAAATCTTCCGGATCAAACAGATAGAGGATAACCAAGGGAAAACACAGGTTTCAGAAGGGATTGAAGCGGGATATTATGATATCATCAACTATGCAGTATTTGCCCTTATCAAACTGAAAGAAAATAAGGAGAAAAAGTGATAAACCAACAATAGATTGTATTTACTATGAAAATTATCAGAAATTTTAGCAGAATTTTAACTGGTCTGGTTTTTATTTTTTCAGGATTTGTTAAAGGGGTGGATCCCATGGGGACCACCTATAAGTTCGGGGACTATTTTCTTGCCATGAACCTTGAATGGATGATGGATGGGGCGTTGGTACTGGCTTTCCTGCTTATTGCTGCCGAATTCATCATCGGATGGATGTTGCTGTTCAATATATGGACGAAAGTAAATGCCTGGTTCGTGCTGTTTTTCATGCTGCTGTTCACACCTCTCACCCTTTGGCTGGCTGTTTCGAATAAGGTTGACGATTGCGGCTGTTTTGGTGATTTCATCGTGATGACCAATTGGGAGACCTTTTGGAAAAACGTGGTGATCATGGTATTTGTCCTGATCCTGTTCCTGACAAGAAAGAAATTCATCAATAATACCAAGGTCTGGAAACAGGCAGTCATCACGGTTCTTGGTATCATCATCATTGGATCCACCATGCAATATGCCTATAATCACCTGGCTATTTTCGACTTCAGGCCTTTCTACAAAGGTGCCCATATTTCTGAGAACATGTTGCCTGTGCCAGAAAAAGCCGAAATAACACTTGTTTACAAACATCAGCTCACCGGGGAAGAGATGTCCTTTTCGCCACAGACCCTGCCATACCAGGACAGCTCGATATGGCCTTTTATCAAGGATGGTTTTGTCAGGCAGGAGAAAAAAATCATCCAGGAGTTCCAGGAAGCGAAAGCTGCTTTTGAAATCTTAGGATCGGATGGCATGGATCATTCCTCCAAAATCATCGGCAGTAAAGATTTTATTTTTGTCCTGATCATGCAGGATATCCGGTATGCGAACCGGAAATCATTCAAAAAGATCATTCCACTCATTGAGGAAGCGGCTAAGCGAAATATACAGTCCATTGCCATTACCAGCTCGCCTCATGATGAAGCAGAAAGTTTTTTGCAGGAGATTGGGGTCCGGATACCACATTATTCTGCCGATATCATTAAATTAAAAACGGTTATCCGCTCCAATCCGGGACTTCTTTTGCTGAAAAACGGTTACATCATCGATAAATGGCATTACAACGACATTCCCGATATTCAAACCTTAAAGGTCGAAGGGGTACTGGATGCCTTTGCACCGGTCGCCAATCAGCACTGAACAATGGCCGTTACCGATCACATAGCACGTAATCACAAAAATGAAAAGAAATAAGATTATTGCCGGCAACTGGAAGATGAACAAGCTGTACGAAGAGGGGTTGCAACTTGCTGAGGATATCGTTCAGGGACTATCGGGAGAAGTAATCACCAGAAGCGGTCATATCCCGCTGGTCATACTGGCCCCTCCGGTTTATCTGCTCAGGGATGTAGCCTTGCTTACACAGTGGTATAAGGATATTGACGTAGCTGCCCAGAATGCTGCAGCATGGCCGGCAGGAGCTTTCACAGGAGAGGTCTCGGCTGCCATGATCGGTTCTGCAGGGGCCAGCTATGTCATCATCGGTCATTCGGAAAGAAGGGCATGGTTCGGGGAAGATGATGCCATCCTGAAAGAGAAGGTCATCCAGGTGATCTCCGCCGGGCTCCATGTAATATTCTGTGTCGGGGAGGTTTTGCAGGAAAGAATGGACTGCCGTCATTTTGATGTCGTCAGGAAACAGTTGCAGGATGGCCTTTTTCATCTTGAAAAAAATCAGACCGGGCATGTCATCGTTGCCTATGAGCCGGTATGGGCTATCGGTACGGGTCACAATGCCACACCGGACCAGGCACAGGAAATGCACCGGTTTATCCGGGATTGCCTTACAGAGAAATACAATGAAGAGATTGCCTCAACCATTCCCATATTGTATGGAGGAAGCTGCAAACCGGACAATGCTGCCGGTATTTTTGCCATGCCCGATGTGGACGGAGGACTGATAGGAGGCGCTTCTCTCAATGCCGCTGATTTTATTGCTGTCGTTAAATCGATCTGATCTTTAATGGATTATATTGAAACCGTTTTTAATCTTGATCCTTTGTTGCCGGGGCGGGAGATCCTTATAGCGGAACTTGCTTCAGCCGGTTTTGAGAGTTTTGAGGAAACGGAAACGGGGCTGAATGCCTGGATACAGGAAACAGATTTTGACCGGGATGTGGTGCAGAAAATACTTGACCATTATAGCGGGCTTTTTTCTGCATCATTTCATCATGGACCTATTGAAACAGTGAACTGGAATGAGGCGTGGGAAAAGAACTATCCGCCCGTGGTGGTAGATGGTGTATGTGGCGTTAGGGCCCCATTCCACCCTCCACGACCGGACCTTGCTTTTGATATTGTGATCGAACCTAAAATGTCATTCGGGACAGCCCATCACCCTACCACCGTCCTTATGATACGGTGGCTTCTGGAACTGGACCTGGCGGGCAAAGAGGTACTGGATATGGGTTGCGGGACCGGGATCCTTACCATCCTTGCATCACGGAAGAATGCCACCTCGGTGACCGCCATCGACAATTATCCCCTGGCCTGTGAAAATACCATGGAAAATGCACAGCGGAACAACATCCATAACATGATGACAATACAGGGTGATGCCGGGGCGTTGGAAGAGTTGAATCGCCGATTTGACCTGGTCATGGCCAACATCAACCGGAATGTCCTGCTGGAGGATCTTTCAGTTTACGAAAGGGTCTTGAAGGATGACCATGGCATGATACTCATCAGCGGTTTTTTTTCTACGGATGAAGATGTGATGTACCATGCTGCGACCGCCTCCGGCATGTTGCCTGCAGGTACCAAACAGGCAGAAAACTGGTCATCATTACTTTTTACAAGAAAACATCCATGAGGAATTACCGTACCAACATCAGAGAAACATGCATGTTGCTGTTTATGCTGACATGCATGACAGTCTTCATTTTTGTACCGGAAGAGCTGTCGGCCCAGAAAAAGTTCAACGAAAACCCGGGCGGCTTCGTGGAAGAGATGTCGGCCTGGTTGCAGGAAGAGTTTAATAAGGACAAAGACAAGCGTGAAGAGGCACTGCGTCTGATGGAAACATACCAGACAGAATGGAATTACGCTTTTACCCTTGAACAGCAGATGATGGTGATCAGCACCTGTAACCTGATGCTCAAAAAAAAGATGCAGCCACATCCCAATTTCATGGACTACTTGCCGATTACCCTAAAAATGGCCCAGTCAGGACATTCGGAACAAAGTTTTGAGGCATGGAACCAGGCATTGAATTATATAGCGGATAAAAAACCCCGTGAGTTCAGGGATTTCCTTTCTTTCACAGATGCACTGCTTACCCGGAACATGATCTATGCCTCCAACCTGTTGCAGTGGAGAACCACCAGCGATGATTTCCAATTTACCTTTGAAAACAAAGAAATCGGCCTGGTTTACAGAAATACCGACCTGATCTGTTATGCTTTCAATGACAGCTCCGTGATATATGGGACAGAGGGGGTCTATAACCCGATAGACCATCGCTGGCAGGGGATAGGAGGCAAGGTAACCTGGTCGAGGGTGGGCTTTGATGAAAATGAAGTGTACGCTACCTTGCGGGAATACCGGATCAGAACGCAATTCAGCAAGTTTGATGCGGATTCTGTCTTGTTCACAAATACCCGTCTTTTCAAAGAACCCCAGCTCGGTAAATTTTCGGATAACGTACAGTATTTTAAAGATACCGCATCAGCATCTTATCCCCGTTTCGAAAGTTACAGCAAGCGTTATGTAGTCCCGGAATTATTCAGGAATGTTGATTATGAAGGAGGATATGCTTTCCAGGGAGCCAAGTTCATGGGTAGCGGTGATCTCAATAATCCGGCAGTTTTCCATTTCAAGTACAAGGGAAAAGTTGCGGTCAAGGTGACCTCCGCTTCTTTCACCATCCGGCCCGACAGGGTATCCTCCGCCATGGCAAGGGTGGTGATCTATCTGGAAGAAGATTCGATCTATCACCCGGGGCTGGAAGTGACATTCAGGGACGACACCCGTGAACTGTCAATGTATACGGTGGAAGTGGGAACCGGCCAGTCACGTTTCTTCAACACCTATCATGGTGTGGACATGGCAGGGGAGGAATTGCACTGGAACATGGATGAAGGGAAGATCAAACTGAAACGTGAGGCAGGGATCAGTGGTGCCAGCGAAGCTTATTTCGAATCCCGCGACTATTACAGCAGAATGCGTTTCGATGAAATTCGTGGCATCGACGCACAGAACCCGCTATTTCCGCTTCGCCAGTACCAGATGAGGGTGGGCCGAAAGGATATCTCCCTGGATGAATATGCTGCATTCCTCCGAATGGATCCCGTGCAGGTCATGATGCAGCTCATTTCGCTGGCCAACCAGGGATATATTGATTATAATATTGACAAAGGGGAGTTCATCATTCAGGATAAAGTCGCCAACACCTTAATGGCATTTGCCGGCCTCATCGACTACGATGTCATGCAGTTCTATTCGGCCACCGGTCCAGGCATACCTAATGCGGAGATTGACCTTGACAATCTTAACATGGATATCTACGGACTGGAGGAGGCCATCCAGCTTTCTGACTCCCAGAATGTATTTATAGAACCTGATCAGGGACATGTCACCATGCAGAAAAACCGTTCATTTGTCTTCAGCGGTAATATGCGTATCGGCCTCTTTCGCTTCAAGGTAAAGGATGCCCATTTTGATTATCAGAACTTTTCAATTGATGCCCCCGATATCAGAAGCCTTACCTTTTATGTTAATTCTTTTGATCCGGATGACCTGGATACCAGGGGGGAGCGTAGAAAAAGACTGGTGCAAACAGAACTGACCGACCTGAGCGGAAAGGTTGCCATCGATCATCCTCAGAACAAGTCAGGAGTGAAAGACTATCCGCGCTATCCGATATTTACATGTACGACAGATGCTTATGCCTATTATGACAGCAAGGATATACAGAAGGGAACCTATACACGCGACAGGTTTTATTACAGGATCGATCCTTTTGAGTTTGACAGCCTGGCCAACTTCTCAACCGAGGGATTCATGCTCCAGGGCACCCTGGTTTCTGCGGGCATCTTTCCTGACCTGACACCTCCATTGAAGGTAAGGCCGGACTATTCCCTGGGATTTGTGTATGAAACCCCTGGATCAGGGCTTCCCGCATACCAGGGGAAAGGAAGGTTTTTCAAGACCATTGACCTGAGCAACAAAGGTTTTTATGGCCAGGGAGAACTTACCTATCTGACATCAAGAGGTGCCTCTGACAATTACCTCTTTACCCCTGACAGCACAATCGCTGTATTGGAAAAATATACGGTAGCGGAAAGAGGGGATGAGGTCGAATTCCCCGATCTTATGGCTGCCGATGTGAACATGCGTTGGTTTCCTTACCAGGACAGAATGGAGATAAACCATAAAGACAAATACAGGCGGCTGAAGGAAAATCCCATTGCAATGTTCAACGGGCAGGCAACCCTTCACGGGAACTTTATCCTCACACCTGCCGGTTCTTCGGGCAACGGCGCCATGGTGATCAAAGATGCTGAGATCGATTCACGGGAGTTTATCTTCGGAAAAAGAACCATTGATGCAGCGCATGGTGATTTCAGGCTTAAAGCCACGTATGCCGACATCGAAGTCGGGATTCTTCCCAAGGAGGGCTATGAGCTGATGACTTATGATTACAAGGTGAATGTCAACTTTGATAAGCAGGTGGGTTCATTTACCTCCAATGGTGGCGCATCCAAAGTTAATTTCCTGATCAATCAGTATATCGCCTCCATCGATATGTTCGAGTGGCATATGAACGCAGAAACCATTAAACTACAGAATACCTCTGCGACCGGGCTTGAAGAATTGGAAGGCCTGACCATGGAGGAACTCGTAGACAGGCAGATGGTGGGATCAGAGTTTATATCTAACAATCCATTTCAGGACAGCCTGCGTTTCTTTGCCATCGAAGCATTATACGACAGGAAAAAGAATGTGATTGATGCCACTGGAGTTAAGTTCATCAGGGTGGCAGATGCTGCTGTTTTTCCGGATAAGGAAAAGGTAACCATTTTCAGGAAGGCAGAAATGGATACTTTATACAATGCCAGGTTGCTGACCAATCTGCAGACCAAATATCACAGGTTTTACGATGTGACGGCGAGCATCATGGGATTGAATCAGTTCGAAGCCAGGGGTATGTATGATTATGTGGATGTAACCGGAGAAAAACAGAAGATACCATTCCATCGTATTTATGCTGACAAGAGCGCTCATACGACCGGTGAAGGGACGATTAAGGAAGAGCAGCAATTCTCCCTGAGTCCCTGGTTTGACTTCCAGGGTGACCTGGTGCTCAGGTCGGCCAACCAGTTCCTGACTTTTATAGGTGGGGCCAGGATAAAGCATCTTTGTGATACCTTGCAACGCGAATGGATCAGGTTTACCGCAGAGATCAATCCGCTGGAGGTCATGATCCCGGTTTCCTCCAAGCCTGTTAACCTTAATTACCGTGGTCTGGCAGCCGGTATTCTGGTCTCCCGGGACACCACCGATGTCTATCCAGCCTTCTTCGATCAGAAAGGGCGGGTGGCCGATAAAGAGATTATCTATGCAGATGGCTTCCTGGTGTTCGACGAGAGCACTTCCACCTACCGTGTCTCAAACATGAGCAAGCTGAAGGACATCACCAAACCGGGCAATTATGTGAGCCTGAACACTGATGATTGTAATATCCATGGTGAAGGTAAACTTGCGATCGGTGAAGAAATGGGGCTGCTAAAAATGGAAGCCCTGGGCAAAGCCGATTACAATTACCGGAACGATTCACTGTCCATGGAACTGATCATGGCGATCGATTTCTTGTTTTCCGATCAGGCCTTGAGGGTATTCGTCAAAGACCTGGAAAGCGCCGGCGGGCTGGGTGTAAGCCTTAACACGGACGCTTATGCGTATGCTCTCAACTACTGGGTTGGTTCAAGGCGGGCAGAGGATCTTTCATCTGAAATTAGCCTCTATGGCGCCATGCGGAAGATACCCGAAGAGATGAACAAAACCATCATCTTTGCCGATATCCAACTGTACTATAACAGTAATACCAGGTCATTTATATACCAGGGACCCGTGGGCATCGGCAATGTGAAGGATAAGCAGATTAATCGTTATGTAGACGGCAAGATTGAGATCAGTCGTGAAAAGAGTGGCGATATCTTTACCATTCTTCTCGAAGTCAGCGAAAATGTCTGGTACCTTTTCGATTATAGTCGGGGAAGAATGATGGTGCTATCGGGTAATGATGCCTTCAATAAAGTCATCCGTGACACAAAACCTGATAAGCGGAAGATCCAGGATGAGAAAACCAGGGAGATGTATATGTATACCTTATCAACGCCCAGAAAGAAAAAAACCTTTGAGCGTAAGTTTCAGGAACTTGAAAGGGATTTCTGACTTTTCTCTGGTCATCTCACCGGTTGTCAGTAAATGATTTTTATCCTTAATTTGCATCGTGATGCTATTCTGGAAAGTAATAGGATGCCTCTGGGGAGCTTACATGATTGGTTCCATTCCGACTGCTGTATGGGTAGGTAAGATATTCCACGGGATTGATGTAAGGGAGCATGGTTCGGGCAATGCCGGTGCAACCAATACTATCAGGGTGCTTGGCCTTAAGACAGGGATCCCCGTGTTGCTCATCGATGCATTCAAAGGTTGGCTTGCTGTGATGATCGGAACCGGTACCAGTTTTTTTGAAGTGGGTTCGGAAGCGTATGTCAACTTTCAGATGTCACTTGGTGTCGTAGCGGTGCTGGGACACCTCTTCCCCCTGTATGCAGGATTTAGGGGCGGTAAAGGGGTTGCTACATTGTTCGGTGTGGTGATCGCACTTTATCCACTGGCATTTCTCATGGTTGCCCTCCTTTTTCTGATCGTATTCCTGATCTCAGGATTCGTCTCCCTGGGTTCCATCCTCTCAGCCCTTGCATTCCCCTTTATTGTTGTATTTGTATTGAATATCCAATCCCCATCCCTAATCCTCTTCGCTGTCGTCATAGCCGTTTTCATTCCCCTGACCCACCAGAAAAATATAATTCGCCTCGTACGTGGAGAAGAATCAAAAATGAAGTTTAAAAAAGGGGAAATCTCAAAAAAGTAGTTTACTTTTGTGTGGTTCTTCTACGGCAATCGTAACGGAGCAGGATAGATACCGGCTGAAATACCGGATTTGAAAACAGAGAATGCAGTTTGATATGACACAAGTGAAACCGGATCCTCAATGGTCGAATATGGAGGTTATTCCGCAGGAACGGGAACTTATTCTTTTTAATGATGATGTCAATACATTTGATTTTGTGATCAATGTACTGATGGATGTTTGCGGACATGATCTTTGTCAGGCAGAGCAGTGCGCCCTGACAGCACATTTCAATGGCAAATGCTGTGTGAAAAAAGGTGACTTTGATGCGCTGAAAGATAAACATAACACAATGGTTAACAAAGGATTAATCGTTGAAATTAAGTAATTTCATCATTAATCCGGGATATAAATCTGAAGAAGGTATGGAATGGGCGATTATTATTGGATTGATTATAGCAGGAATGGTCTTGCTGGTGCTTGAAGTCCTTGTCATTCCCGGTGTTGGAGTGGTCGGTTTCTTCGGATTTGCCATTATTGTTTACAGTTTATTCAGGACATTTGCCGATCATGGCACGGTGGCAGGAATCATCGCCACGATTTCAACCTTTTTTGCTTCTATTCTACTGATATGGTTCTCATTGCGTTCGAAAACCTGGAAGAAGATTTCTCTTGAAACAGATATCAGAGCCAGGGTTAATGTTGTGGATACGGAGGAAATTCATGTTGGCGACAAAGGAATAACCGTTGGAAGGATTGCTCCGATGGGTAAAGCCCAGATCAACGGGAAATACTATGAAGTTAAATCAGGAGGAGCATTCATCGATCAGGAAAAAGAGATTATTGTTTCCAGGATTGAAGGGAACCAGATATATGTGAAGGAGGCGAGAGGGGAGAGGAGAGAGGAGAGAGGCGAGATGTGAGAAATGAGATGTGAGATGTGAGAGGTATAAACTTCAACCAGTGACAACTAACAAGTAACAATATAAATTCTAAAACCCAAATCTTATGACACAGACAATGGCTTTTCTTCTTTTAATACAGCAACCTGTTGTATATGTCCTGATCGGTATTGCTTCACTGATCGGATTGTGGCTTATTTTATACTTTATCCCGGTAGGTTTATGGTTTACCGCCCTTCTGTCCGGTGTAAGGATCAATCTGTTCCAGCTTGTTTTCATGCGCTGGCGGAAAGTTCCACCGTCGCTGATCGTAAATTCCATGATCATGGCCACGAAGGCAGGGCTAAGCATCAGCCGCGATATGCTGGAAGCGCATTATCTTGCAGGCGGGCGCGTAAAATCGGTGATCAGCGCATTGATTTCAGCCGACAAAGCCAACATCAAGCTTGATTTCAACACGGCAACTGCTATTGACCTGGCTGGCCGTGAAGTGTTCGAAGCAGTTCAGATGTCGGTTAACCCAAAAGTGATCAACACTCCCCCGGTGGCTGCTGTGGCCAAAGATGGCATCCAGCTCATTGCCAAGGCCAGGGTTACGGTGCGTGCCAATATCAGACAATTGGTAGGGGGCGCTGGTGAAGAAACCATTCTGGCAAGGATTGGTGAAGGGGTAGTTTCATCCATCGGATCAGCAGAATCCCATAAATCAGTGCTTGAAAACCCAGACTCGATCTCAAAGGTCGTCCTTGAGAAAGGGCTTGACTCAGGAACAGCATTTGAGATCCTTTCCATTGACATTGCTGATATCGATGTTGGGAAAAACATTGGTGCCGTCCTTCAGATGGATCAGGCCAACGCCGATAAGAACATTGCCCAGGCAAAGGCGGAAGAAAGAAGGGCCATGGCAGTGGCTATTGAGATGGAAATGAAAGCCAGGGCACAGGAGGCCAGGGCCAAGGTGATTGAAGCAGAAGCAGAAATACCCAAAGCCATCGCTGAAGCATTCAGGCAGGGAAACCTCGGTATCATGGATTATTACAAAATCCAGAATATAAAAGCCGATACGGATATGAGGGATTCCATCGCCAAGCCGGGGCCAACACCTACAGGGCACGACAAAGATAAAATCGGCAAATAAACACGAATGGCTTTGTTTGTGCTGAATTTTGCATTGTGTTTTTAATCTTTTAATATATATCTTTGAAGGTTGAAAACAAGCTTTTGTTTACTAACCATAAACATTCAATATGTCTGCAACAGATAATAACATTCTGACAAGGAATATTGACTGGAGTCACAAAACCATTCTGCTGGTCGAAGATGAGGATGCCAATCATATCCTTATTGCCAATATTCTAAAGAAGACCAGGGTGAAACTGCTATGGGCGAAAGATGGGAGAGAAGCGATTGACATGGTGCATGCTCATCCTGAAATTTCACTGATCCTGATGGATATACGATTGCCTGAATTGGATGGCTATGAAGCCACCAGGCAGATCAAGTCATTCAAATCCGGTATTCCTATCGTTGCTCAGACTGCGTATGTAATGTCTAACGACAAAGGAAAAGTACTTCAGGCCGGTTGCGACGACCTTATTGTCAAACCCATCCGGATGAAAGTTCTGCTTTCGGTTTGCAGCAAATACTTCGATTTGTGAATTTGTCTGTTTCCTGATTTTTCATTACGTTTGCGCAGAAGTGTTTTTACTTTCTGACCCATGACGCTGTCAGGACGAAGTTTAAAAAATGATTGATAATCAGATTAATTATTAGATATGGAACGCATCAAACCCGGATTTCTCGTTGTTTTTACACTGATCCTTGCTGCTGCTTTCAGCCGGCTCATCCCACACTGGCCCAACTTCACCGCTGTAGCTGCCATCGCCCTGTTCGGGGGTGCCCGTTTTTCAGGGAAACTATACGCATTCCTGGTTCCCCTGGCCGCCCTCTTGCTGACCGATCTCATCCTTGGTTTACACGCCACCATGATACCGGTCTATGTTGCCTTTTCCATTACCGTGCTGATAGGGATGTACATCAGGAAACGACAGTCTGCCCTTAACATCGCGCTGGCGGCTGTTTCCGCTTCTGTCATTTTCTTCCTGATCACCAATTTCGGATCATGGCTCACCATGCCACTTTACACCAAGGATGCAGCTGGGTTGCTTCAGGCTTATCTTGCTGGACTGGCCTTCTTCCATGACGGCAATGCCGGTATATCACCCTTTATCAATACCCTGTTGGGTGATCTTTTTTATACCACTGTCCTCTTCGGCATTTTCGCCCTGGTCCGTCACCGGGTTCCGGCAGTCAGCAACGCTGTCTGAAAAATACAGCTACCCGCATCATCCTTCGATTAATCCAGGATGTATCTTACACCTGAAGTCAGTTTTATTTCCTTTCCTTTGAAAAGTACCGCAGATTCACTGTCTGCCGTGATTTCTGCCTGATCATGGGTCACAGAGAGATGATAATGCACCCTTTTGAAGGTGAATGCAAAGGTCAGTTTCTTCCATTCCCGGGGAAGCTTTGGATTGATCCGGGGCATATCCCCATGGAAGTTTACCCCTCCGAACGCCGTCATCGCAAGCATCACCGTACCTGCCATGACCCCGGTATGGATCCCTTCAGCTGTTGTACCGCCCTGAATATCGTGATAGTCGCTTACGAGAGCCTCACGATATAACCGCCATCCAAGGTCATACTCTCCGGCATCGACAGCCAGGGAGGCATGTACCACCCGGCTCAGGGTGGATCCATGGGTTGTGCGGGGGAGATAATAAGCCATGTTCCGCTCCGGATAATCAGGCGGAAGCCTGTATCCCATGCCACTGATTAATTGCGTTACGTTTTCAGCCTCCAGGTTATAAAATAACATCAGGGTGTCAGCCTGTTTTGATACTTTATACTGATCCGGTAACATATTTTCAGCCTTCAGGATGCGGTCCAACCTGCCAATATTAGCATATCTTTTTCTGTATCGCTCCCAATCGACCTCCTGCAATCCGAAATAACCATCGAACTGGGCAAGGATACCATCAGAAGAGATAGCAAGGAACAGGTTTTCTGCAATATGTTTCCAGACAGACGTTTCAACCTGCCGCAGTTTCAGCCGTTCGGCAAGTTGATGGTATAGGTTGGGTTTGAAGGTATGGAGAAGGTTTATGACTTCCCTGAAAAGCCATGCAGTCATCACGTTGGTGTAGGTATTATCTTTTAATCCTTTGCCTGGGGTATTGGGATCATATTCATGAAATTCGTCAGGGCCCATCACATTTGAGATGGAATATTGACCTGTTTCAGGATCGGGCTTTGCAAGGCTGCACCAGAAGCGGCATATCTCAATAAGTATTTCTGCCCCGAACCGTACCATAAAATCATGATCTTGTACGATATGATGGTATTGTAGTATGTTTCGGGCAATGGCGAGAGAGATGTGACGTTGGAGGGAGCTTTGATCCTCGCCCCATGTTCCGGAAACCGGGTTGTAGTGATACTGCTGGGTCTCTTCCTCCCCGGTGCTACCGCTTTGCCAGGGATACATCGCACCTTCGTACCCATGTTCCAGGGCTAATTGACGGGCAGCGTCAAGCCTGCGGTATCGGTACATCAGCACTGAACGCGCTATTTCGGGGTAATGAAGAAAATAGAGAGGAAGAATAAAGAGTTCATCCCAGAAAATATGTCCACGGTAAGCCTCCCCGGTAAGCCCCCGGGCAGGTATGCCAACATCAGCCCCTGTGGTGTTGGGGGAGGTGGTGCACATCAGGTGATAAAGGTGCATGCGCAGCAGCTTTTGTCCCAGCCGGTCACCTTCTGCTTTGATATCCAACCGGCTCCAGATCTTTTTCCACGCTTTGGCAGAAGCCATGGCTATGTCACTGAAACTGCCTGCACGGTTGAGAATATCAGCGTAATCATTACTTCCCTTCTCGTCCCGCCTAAGATGTTCTATGTGCACCACCTTTTCCAGGGTTAGACGGGAACCTTTTGTGACATGGACTCTCATCAGGAGTTCAGCTACCCCTCTCCGGCATGCCCCGCTCATGACTGTATCCGCATTTTTTCCGTTAACAGTTACATTTACTTTTGATGTCTCAAGGATCCTGATCCCCGATCCGCTCGTTTCAACCTCCACTTGCTGCATGTTGCCATATACCCATTCATGCACCGGGAGCAGGTGTTTTTGGTTCAGACGGCGGTAACGTTCTACACCATCGTTGATGTGATCGGCTGAAAGTATTGACTTCAGGGTGACAAAGCCGGAATAATTCAGCGGTTTCAAGGTATATTTGATCGCAGACAGGTTGGAATTATGCATGGAGACTATCCTCCGGGAACAGATCAGGGTCTCATTTCCTTCTGCATCCCTAACGGTCATCTCTTTGCTGAGCATGCCATCCTTGAAATTAAGCCATCTCTTCATTTCAAGAAGGGTGGTATTGTTGATGTCAAACCACTTTCCCCTGCTAATGCTGAAACCCACCTGAATCCAGTTGGTCACATTCACCAGGTCTTCATTCCAGAGCTCCTTTCCCGATACTTGTGAAGAGAGCTTGTTGTACACGCCGGCAATGTAGGTGCCCGGATAGTTGATCTTACCGGGCTCAACCTCCTCCAGGGCACCACGGTTCCCAATGTAACCGTTGCCAATGGATAACAGAGTTTCTCTGCATCGCTCCTGCGCAGGATCGTAATCATGATAGGTCAGTGACCAACAGTCCTTGTCCAGCCCTTCCCTGAACCAACTGACCATTCCGTCAAATCCTGTTTCATCAAGATCCTTCACAACGATATCAGCACCATGCACATACAGGTCTCTGGGATTATCTTTCCGTGCAATTCCGATCACAAGTCCGAAATTGCCTTTTCGTCCTGCTGCCACACCGGAAAGGGCATCCTCCACAATAATCGTTTCATCGGGCGTTGTTCCCAGGTTGGAAGCTGCCTGCAGAAAAATGTCCGGTTCTGGCTTCCCCTTTAAGCCGAGCGCTGAACTTACCTCACCGTCAACAATGGATTCAATCAGCGGATGAAGTCCTGCAATATCCAGGATCTTCCTGCAGTTCCTGGAAGAGGATGCAACACCGACCCTGATCCCTTCCGAACGAAGCTTGCGGATCAGTTCAATACTGGATGGATAAACCTCAACCCCCTCCGTTTCGAGGATCCGTTTGAAAACCGAGTTTTTCCGGTTGCCAATTCCGCAGATGGTTTCCTGTTCCGGATCGTCCTCAGGATATCCCCATGGAAGTTGAATGTTGCGTGATCCCAGGAAACAACGTACACCTTCAAACCGTGGCCTGCCATCTACATAGCTCAGGTAATCCTCTTCCGGCGAAAAAGGAATCCAGGGTTCATCATAAAGTTTCTGCCTCTCTTCCAGATATGTATCAAACACCTCCTTCCATGCCCGGTTGTGTAAAAGCTCTGTCTTTGTCAACACACCATCAAGGTCAAATATTACGGCTTTGAAAGGCAGTCTGTGTATTGGTTTTTGTTTGATCCGGCTCACTTTTATAATCTCTAAGAGGATTTTATGTATTACAGTTGCCCTTTAGCTTCGATCCAACGGTAACCGTATGGCCCCAATGCAACATTCCCCACATCCGGGATGGATACCCGGAGGGCAGTATCCGACAGATTATGGACGATGATCACCTTCTCCTCTTTATAGCTACGGGAAAATGTGAGAACGGAGCCTGTAGCAATGTCAGGTTTAAAATCTGCCTGAAGCCATTTCAGGTCGCCCCTTCCGAAGCACAGAAACCTGTTTCGTGCAGCCAGCATCCGGGCAAGTCCGGAGAATACCTGACAAGGCAGGCTGTGTTCGTCTTCGAGGAGGGTTTTCAGTTCATCCCAATCAATCTTCCCTCTGTTCAGATAACGGCTGTCGTCTTTGCCTGTCATTTGCACCTGTTGCCTGTAATAGCCGGTGTCGTTCATCTTACTGAATTCATCCCCGTAATAGATCACTGGTGTGCCCGGCAGGGTGAGCATGAGTGAAAAAGCCAGTGCGATTTTTCGCGGGTCACCCTCCAGCAGTTCTGCAAGCCTTGCCGATATTCCCTGGCCTTCCCTGAAATCCCATACCGGGTCATGACAGTACCGTTCATGGATGTATGCCCTGTCTTCTTCAGAAACATATACGAGTTCAAGACTGAGTTCGTCATGGCAACGCAAAAAGGTGAACCATTGGGCGGTGTCGGGGATGGCAGGGGTGTTATCCGGATCAAGGATATCGGTTATGGGTTTCGCATCTCCCATGGCGATGCTTTTAAAAAGTTGTGGCATCAGCGGAAAATGGTAACCGGCATTGCATTCATTTCCGTCGCCGAAGTATCTTACAACCTCATGGGGCTTCTGGCATGCTTCGGCAAGCAGCAGGGTATGTGGCCTGGCCACTTCCAACACTGCACGAAAAAATTTTACAATATCATGGGTGGTATTCAGGTTCTCGCAGGAGGTGCCATCCTCCTTCCAGAGATAGGGGATGGCATCTGCCCGGAAGCCGTCCACCCCAAGCCTGAGCCAGTAAAGCAGGTTGCGGCACATACCGACGAGAACGGCAGGATTCCGGTAATTGAGGTCTGGCTGAAAATCAAAGAAACGATGGAAATAAAAGGCATCACCCTTCTTTGTCCAGTTGCTTCTTTCAATGCCCTGGAAGATGATGCGGGCCTCTTTGTATTTCTGATCGTCATGATGCCAGATATAGAAATCGCGAAAAGGGTTCTTTTCAGATTTTGCGGATTCTACAAACCAGGGATGTTCATCAGAGGTGTGATTAAGGGCGATATCAAAGATGATCCGTATCCCCCGGTCATGGGCTTTGGTGATGAAAGCGGAAAAAGCTTCGGCCTGATCCACGCCGGGTAGCAGCTCATTCCTGATCTTCCGGAAGTCACGGATGTCGAAACCACCATCACGCATCGGGCTGTCGAGGATCGGAAGGAGCCACAGGCAGCTTATCCCAAGGTCTGCCAGATAATCCAGCTTCTCATCCAAACCCCTGAAATCCTTGTTGAAAAGATCAACATACAGAGAATATACGACAACCTCCTTGTACCATGCCGGCTCATGGTGCGGCAGATTGCATTCTGCTGTAAAACGGTCAATATCTGCCAACAAACCGGACAACTGTTCCTGATCATTATCCGGATATATTTTTTGCCAGAGCGATTGGATCTTTTTGTACTTCATCTTGTCAATCCTAAGCTTTTCATTCCTGATAAATCTTTGCTGGCAGTTATGATGAAAAATCTATCCTGCATGTAATGTCACTGAAAGCTGACCCTGACTTGAGAACCTGGTCATACTCTGTGGTCAGAACCTGAAAACGCAATAAATAGTACCTTTGAGCGCGATTCTTGGATCACAGCAACAAATATAACGCAAGTTTACGATACATGAGTGATAATACAGTCGGCAGCCTTAAGGTGTGGAGCAGGCATGCGGTCATCTACGAGGTAAATATCAGGCAATACACAGAAAAGGGGACATTCAGGGCTTTTATGGAACATATGCCACGGCTCAGGGATATGGGTGTGGACATCCTGTGGCTTATGCCGGTCCATCCGGTCGGCATGATGCACCGTAAAGGTACCCTGGGAAGTTATTATGCGGTTAAAGATCATAGTGCGGTTAATCCGGAATTCGGCACCCTGGACGATTTGAAGGCCCTGATAAAGAAGGCCCACAACATGGGCATGAGAGTGATCCTCGACTGGGTGGCTAATCACACGGCATGGGATCATGTATGGACCGAACTGCATCCAGCGTATTACCAAAGGGATGAGCATGGCAGTTTCTTTTCACCCGACTACTGGTCAGATGTTATTTTTCTGGATTACAATAATCCTGAGATGCGGGAAGCCATGATCGCAGCATTGAAATTCTGGGTGAATGAGGTGGATATTGACGGATACCGTTGTGATATGGCCGGACTTGTACCGACCTCTTTCTGGGAAGAAGCTCGCAAAGCATTGGAGGAGATCAGGCCGGTTTTTATGGTGGCTGAAGATGAAGACAAACCAGAATTGATAAGCTATGCCTTTGATGTGAACTATGCATGGAAACTGCATCACCTTATGAACAGGGTGGCAAAGGGTGAATCCTGCCCAGAGGAATTCCGGGATCATTTTGCGTGGAATGATTCGGTGTTTGCCCGTTCGGTGTTCAGGATGAATTTCATTACCAACCATGATGAGAACTCATGGAACGGAAGTGAGTACGAGCGGATGGGTGCAGCGGTACCAGCTTTTACCGTCCTCTCCTGGCTGATGCCGGGAATCCCCCTAATTTACAGCGGGCAGGAAGCAGGGTTGGACAGAAGGCTGAGTTTCTTTGATAAAGATGCAATCCATTGGGATACCATCCTTCACCATCATTTCTATCAATCGTTGATCAGACTGAAAAAGCACCATTCGGCATTGTGGAATGGGGAATATGGTGCTCCCATACAGTGGCTGGAGAATGACAGGCCTGATCAGGTGATCTCCTTTGTCAGAGACGGGGAAAACAGTAAAGTGCTGTCGGTGTTCAACCTTTCGGCGACACTGGCAGAGGTGAGCATCGAACTGGGAGTACATAAAGGTTTGTTCGACAACTATTTTGATGGAACTTTCATCAGGGTGGAGGAAATCCTGCGATGCAGGCTGGATCCCTGGGGATACCAGATATGGATCGGCGGGGCTGGGCTATTTAACCGGATTATTTGACTATGTGCACGATACAATATACCTGATAATCTGAAGCTATTTTTCCTATTTTTGCATTTCAATCATACATTGCATAAAAACCTCCATGCTGAAACGCCTGACCATTGAAAATTACGCCCTGATCAGGCAGCTTGATATCAGCTTTGAAGCGGGATTTTCAACCCTCACCGGTGAAACGGGAGCGGGGAAATCCATTATGCTGGGTGCACTTGGGCTGGTACTGGGCAACAGGGCTGATACCCAGGTGTTGTGGGATAAGGAGAAGAAATGTATTGTCGAGGCCGTTTTTTATATCGCCTCCTATCAGCTTGAACCTCTCTTTGTATCCCATGACCTTGATCATCAGGAGGAGGCCATTTTCAGGAGGGATATCAATCCGGCCGGAAAATCAAGGGCCTTCATCAACGATACACTGGTGAATCTGCAGGTGCTTCGTGACATCGGCTCGAGGCTTATCAACATCCACTCCCAGCATGAAATCCTGGTGCTCAATAACCGCGACTTTCAGCTTGCCATGCTCGACTCTTTTGCCGGCATCGAGGAGGATGTGAATGCATATCAATTTCAATATAAAACTTTTAAAAGATTAAGTGCAGAGCTGGAGGAGCTGAAAAATGCCTATGCAAGGCAGCTTGCACAGCATGATTATGATGCTTTCCTTTTTGAAGAACTTACTGCTGCCAACCTTGATGTGGCGGATATGACTGAGTTGGAGGAGGAGTGCCGCCTCCTGGAAAATGCAGGAGAAATCAGGGGAACCTTGTACCGGATTGAACAACTGCTGGAGGGTGAACCGTTGGAATTCCTGGCCACGTTGAAAAACCTGACAGATTCCCTGCAAAAGCTTGGAAATACCGGTTCCATCGGTGCGTTGGTACAAAGGCTCGCAACCCTGTATCTCGAAGCTGAAGACCTCAGGAGAGACATCTTTCATACAAATGAACAGGTGCTTGATGATCCGGAGAAACTGTCAGCACAGCGCGAAAGACTGAGCCATCTCTATCATCTTTTTCAGAAACATCGTGTCAATGGGATTGAAGAACTCATCCGGCTCCGGAATGACTTGGACAACCGTTTGTTACAGCAGACAAACACTGGTGATGCCATCCGGAGGACTGAACAGCAATGCAGCATCCTCCTGGAAGAGATCAGGCAGCAGGCAGCCGCACTGCGCGATAAAAGACGGAAAGCGTTACAACCACTGACTGCGCATCTGGAGAACCTGTTAAATAAGCTTGGGATGCCGGATGCTGTGATCAGGATAACCCTTGACCTTCTGATGGAACCCGGGTCCGACGGCACCGACACGGTTACCTTCCGTTTCAGCGCCAATATGGGCAGTGAACCCGACCTGATCAGCAGGATTGCCTCAGGAGGCGAACTTTCAAGGCTGATGCTGGCCGTCAAGTCGGTACTTTCGACCAAAAAACTAATACCGACCATCATCTTCGACGAAATTGACGCCGGTGTCTCGGGAGAAATCGCTGGCAAAACAGGGAATATCATGAAGGAGATGGGTAAGACCATGCAGGTGATCGCCATCACACACCTTCCGCAGATCGCCGCCAAAGGGATTTTCCAGTATCTGGCAACCAAGAGCCAGGAAAATGGCCGTACGGTCTCTTCAGTTAAACTACTGTCGGGTGAAGAGCGGGAGTATGAAATTGCCAGGATGCTTAGTGACGATGAACCTACCAAAGAATCGCTGGCCAATGCCAGGCAACTTCTTCATCAGAACAGACCGGCGAAGAACTGAAACAATTTTCTCTTTTTTATACCATAACTAAAAGATTCTGTATGACATATAATCTGCTGAAAGGGAAAAAGGGGATCATTTTCGGTCCGCTGGATGAAAAACCGATTGCCTGGGAAGTGGCTGAAAAGGCCTGTGAGGAGGGAGCCATATTCACGCTGTCGAATACACCCACGGCCATCCGCTTCGGCACCCTCCACCAGCTGGCTGCAAAGACCGGTTCTGTGGTCATTCCGGCTGATGCCACCCAGCTGACCGACCTGGAGAATGACGGGGATCAGGGGTATAAGGGTATTACGGTATAGATTTGATATTGATAGGATAATGATATGGAGTTAAGGAATAAAAGAATATGGATAACGGGAGCAAGTTCGGGGATTGGCGAGGCTATGGCCAGGCGTCTCTCAGGGGTTGCTTCTTTGCTGATTGTTTCGGGCAGGAACGAGGGAAAGCTTGAACAACTCGCAGATGAGGTCAGGTGCGAAAGCACCCGGGTGGAGGTGGTGTCGTTCGATCTGGGTGATTCCATGCAGATTGAAAAAGCCGCCTCTCATGTTCTTGAGCGCTATGGCGGTGTGGATGTACTGATCAACAACGGCGGTATCAGCCAGCGCAGTATGGCCCATGAGACCACGGTTGCTGTGGAAAGGCAGATCATGGAGGTGAATTTCTTCGGCCAGGTCCATCTCACCAAGCTCATGTTGTCTGCCATGATAAGACAGGGTTTCGGCCATATTGCGGTCACCAGCAGCCTGACAGGTAAGTTGGCCTTTCCGATGCGGTCGGCCTACTCGGCCTCCAAGCATGCGCTCCATGGTTTTTTTGAGACACTTGGGCTTGAATTAAGATCGAAAGGGATACGTGTTACCATGGTTTGCCCTGGACGGATAAAAACCGATATCTCCCTCAATGCACTGACAGGTAAAGGGATGAGAAATGGCAGGATGGATCCCGGGCAGGCAAAGGGGATGACCGCTGAAAAATGTGCTGTCAGGTATCTTAGAGCCATCGAAAGAGAGCATTGGGAGGTCTATATCGGCGGTGCAGACATCCTGATGATCTATTTCAGACGCTTCATCCCCTATGTGTACAGAAAACTCGCGATGCGGGTCAGTGCAGTCTGACCATCATCCCAAAAAATAATAGCATGAAATATTCAATCGTAGGAATTCAACAGGTTGGGATTGGGGTAAATGATCTTCATGAAGCCTGGAAATGGTACAGGAAAAACCTGGGGGTTGATGTGAGGATCTTTGATGATGAAAGCGTGGCAGCCCTTATGCTTCCCTATACAGAAGGAAAGCCGAGGGAAAGGCATGCAGTGCTGGCTTTCAATCTGCAGGGTGGGGGAGGTTTTGAAATCTGGCAACATAAGGGTAAAACCCCAAAGTATGCTGAAAACATACATCAGCTTGGCGATACAGGTATCCATATTACCAAAATAAAAAGTTATGATCCTGTACAATCATGGAAAGCATTGAAAGCGAATGGCGCTGACGTATCTGCTGATTTACAGCGAGACCCTTCAAAACGTAAACACTTCTTTGTACGTGATCCCTGGAACAACATCTTTCAGGTCATGGAGGATGACCGTTTTTTTTCAAGAATAAGGCCTTTCGCTCATGGAGGTGTTTTTGGGGCGGTTATCGGTTCTTCGGATATTGATAAAAGCCTGCGGATTTACAGGGATATTTTGCAATATGATGAAATCGTATATGATATCACCGGGCATTTTCTTGACCTGGAAGCCGTTGAGGGATCGGAAGGTCGATTTCGAAGGGTATTATTGAGACATTCCAGACCACGCAGGGGGCCTTTCAGCCCGCTGCTTGGCGACACAGAAATAGAGCTTGTACAGGCATTGGGGAGAAAGCCTGCTGCGATATACCGCGACCGGATGTGGGGCGATCCCGGTTTCATCCATCTTTGCTTTGATATCAGTAACATGAAAAACCTCAGGGAAAAATGCAGGGAGTATGGTTTTCCGTTTACGGTCGACAGCGCTGAGAGTTTTGATATGGGGCAGGCTGCCGGGCATTTCAGCTATATTGAAGATCCCGATGGTACCTTGATTGAATTCGTGGAAACCTATCGCATCCCCATCATAAAAAAACTGGGCTGGTACCTGGACCTGAAAAAGCGGAATCCCGAAAAACCTTTACCCCGCTGGTTGCTGAAAGCACTCAGCTTCAACCGTGTCAGATCCTGACCAATTGTGAGCCTTCGGAAAACCATATCTTGTCAGTAAAGATTTGTGGATAAAATCCTAACTGATATTAATATGGAGAGAACAAAAGGATTCCAGGTCATTTTTTAAGGATTTCCGGGTCAATATCCCTGGATGGGTAGGCAATATCACCGGAATATGCAATATAAAGAACCCCTGTGTGAAAGGTTCCCTGCGATACTCCGTTTCAATTCCAATATGGTGCGATTAAAGGTACACGGTACCCGATGTAGTTTCCGGTGATGATCTGTTTCAATTCCAATATGGTGCGATTAAAGGTCTTGTATTTACAAACCATACCAACTTAAAACCTTTGGTTTCAATTCCAATATGGTGCGATTAAAGGAAAATACTACGGCTTGTTTTTTGGCAATGTTTGTGGGTTTAAATTCCAATATGGTGCGATTAAAGGTGTCATCAAAGATAGTGTCAACCTCAACCGAATCCTCGTTTCAATTCCAATATGGTGCGATTAAAGGCTTAAAGATCTCAATGCCTGCCAAGAGGCCATTGAAGTTTCAATTCCAATATGGTGCGATTAAAGGACCACGATGCTTGAGTTTTCGAAATCTCCAACCATGTTTCAATTCCAATATGGTGCGATTAAAGGGCCCTGGAGGGGTGGGATAACCTCTTAAACCATTTTGTTTCAATTCCAATATGGTGCGATTAAAGGACTGCTAAACATAGACGATGGTAGCCCCGATGATGAGTTTCAATTCCAATATGGTGCGATTAAAGGTAAAAGGAGAATGGGGAATACCACAACCACTAATAAGTTTCAATTCCAATATGGTGCGATTAAAGGTCCATCATTATCATTAATAAGTATAGTATATAGTAGTAGTTTCAATTCCAATATGGTGCGATTAAAGGGATGCAGTAAATGAATTACTTTCAGGACTTACAAATATGTTTCAATTCCAATATGGTGCGATTAAAGGATCTGCTGGCAGATGAGCTGCTGGAAGAGTGGATTGGTTTCAATTCCAATATGGTGCGATTAAAGGCAACAAACGTTTTCCAGGACAGCCTGTTGTCATTATGTTTCAATTCCAATATGGTGCGATTAAAGGAGGTTGAAAACGCTAAGGGGGAGATAGAATGGGACGTTTCAATTCCAATATGGTGCGATTAAAGGAAATAAAACAGGGAGGTCGGGTCGCACAATTCAGGTGTTTCAATTCCAATATGGTGCGATTAAAGGCATACAAACGTAAGTACCCTGTCGAATACTCCGACTGCGTTTCAATTCCAATATGGTGCGATTAAAGGTTTCTTGCTCATGCCCTTGAGACTTGTTTTGCTATCGTTTCAATTCCAATATGGTGCGATTAAAGGGGCACCCTGTTCCAGACGGTTATCGCCAAAGCTGAGTTTCAATTCCAATATGGTGCGATTAAAGGCGCCCCAACCTTGACCTTAAGGTTGAAGGGATCATTTGTTTCAATTCCAATATGGTGCGATTAAAGGTGATGAGGCAACTGTCAGGGCTTCAGGGGTTGAAAGTTTCAATTCCAATATGGTGCGATTAAAGGTCAGCTTGAGCAGAAGAAGAAAAAAGAGCAGGTATGTTTCAATTCCAATATGGTGCGATTAAAGGGCGATGTTGGCAAAGGTGGCGGTATCTTTGAACATTTGTTTCAATTCCAATATGGTGCGATTAAAGGAGCTCACGACATTTTACGTTACAACGCCTATGACGTTTCAATTCCAATATGGTGCGATTAAAGGGGCGGCAGCCGGCACGCACCGAGGTGATGAACACCCGTTTCAATTCCAATATGGTGCGATTAAAGGGCAGAATCGTCAAGACTCTTAAGATCAAGGCGGTTATGTTTCAATTCCAATATGGTGCGATTAAAGGGAATCATTTGATTTAAAATTGTACCAGTTGTTGTTTGTTTCAATTCCAATATGGTGCGATTAAAGGAGTGAAATATTTGACCATTTTTATGAGGCCCTGCATAGTTTCAATTCCAATATGGTGCGATTAAAGGGCCTCTGCAACCGCTGATCGCATTGCACTGTTTGAGTTTCAATTCCAATATGGTGCGATTAAAGGAATACGAACGCGAGAACGACCAGGGGAAAGAGAAGGTTTCAATTCCAATATGGTGCGATTAAAGGTCCGCTGCAGATCTTCGCCGGCGGCCTGCTTATCCGTTTCAATTCCAATATGGTGCGATTAAAGGGAAGACGACATTAAAGATTTCCGGGAACTGAGTAAAGTTTCAATTCCAATATGGTGCGATTAAAGGATTAAAATCGAAGCATTTTCCGATTACTCACAACGAAGTTTCAATTCCAATATGGTGCGATTAAAGGCCGACCCTGGAATAAGCGGGCACTTAATATGCCCGGTTTCAATTCCAATATGGTGCGATTAAAGGAACCGGGCCATCAACTCGTCAGAGGGAAACGGATGTTTCAATTCCAATATGGTGCGATTAAAGGATGCAATGCTGGAAATGTTCAGCAATGAATATACCTGTTTCAATTCCAATATGGTGCGATTAAAGGAACCTGAAAATTAAGGACCTTGATAACTATGAATTGTTTCAATTCCAATATGGTGCGATTAAAGGCTGTTTGCGGTGATGCTCCAGATACAGTGGGTGTATCGTTTCAATTCCAATATGGTGCGATTAAAGGTCATCAGCCTTCGGATGTATGCTGCGCACCTCTTGTTTCAATTCCAATATGGTGCGATTAAAGGTAAGGCGCAAGCAAAAAAAACCGGTGGTTGTGGTTTGTTTCAATTCCAATATGGTGCGATTAAAGGAAAACCAATAAGATCATGAAAATACAAATGACTATCGAAGTTTCAATTCCAATATGGTGCGATTAAAGGACGGTGAAACTGAAAAACAATGGGTTGCTAAAGGATTGTTTCAATTCCAATATGGTGCGATTAAAGGGAGTAAAAGCGTTTGGAATAACAGCGTCCCACCACTGGTTTCAATTCCAATATGGTGCGATTAAAGGTTTGCGAACATAACAACTTAACATAATGCATATTATGTTTCAATTCCAATATGGTGCGATTAAAGGTACCATCAATCAGATTTTAAAGCAGGAACAATTGATGTTTCAATTCCAATATGGTGCGATTAAAGGATGGGTGGGGCTTCGGGGGTCATAGACTCACCTAAGTTTCAATTCCAATATGGTGCGATTAAAGGCAATCATGCTATAACTTTATAAAACAATTCTATTTTGGTTTCAATTCCAATATGGTGCGATTAAAGGATCGGCACCATAAGAGCATTTTTTACAATTAGTTGTTTCAATTCCAATATGGTGCGATTAAAGGCTTTGAGCAGCCAAGTAAATTTCTTGTCCTCTGGTGAGTTTCAATTCCAATATGGTGCGATTAAAGGTTAACCGATTTACCTTATGGTACGACTGCTTGTAGTGTTTCAATTCCAATATGGTGCGATTAAAGGATGAAGATAGAGAGAAATGGTTAGGGTTCAGGAGTAGGTTTCAATTCCAATATGGTGCGATTAAAGGATGGAAGATGTTATCGCTCACAAGTGGATGTCCTGGGTTTCAATTCCAATATGGTGCGATTAAAGGCCCACAATACTAATCATCGTGCAAGTAATAAATATTGTTTCAATTCCAATATGGTGCGATTAAAGGAATTATGTAGTTGCGGTAGGCCTTTATACTATCGCGTTTCAATTCCAATATGGTGCGATTAAAGGTCAGGGTATCGTTCTTATAGAGTTGTACGATAACCTGTTTCAATTCCAATATGGTGCGATTAAAGGCGCTGTACGGTTGTCGGTGGTCATCTTCCCTTTCTCAGTTTCAATTCCAATATGGTGCGATTAAAGGAAATATGACACTCCATGCGAGTATGGTATGCAAACCATGTTTCAATTCCAATATGGTGCGATTAAAGGTCTTATGGTATTTTGGGCAGAGGAGCCGGGAAGACCGTGTTTCAATTCCAATATGGTGCGATTAAAGGCCGTTGAAACAGGCGTTAAAAAACGCCTGTTTTCAAGGCTTCCAGATAGCAAAGATAATTATTTTTTATTTCTTTGGTCGTCGATCCCATATAGTTATTTTTTTCCAAAAAGCTCGACGACACCCAGAATGATTTGATAATCAAGATGTCAATGAACATGTCGAACTGCTGCGTGTTTCTAACCTTATCCGTAACAAGGTTCGAATACAGCATCGACGACTAGATCATCTGACCGGTTGTACCACGCTCAGTCCCTACAATATGCTTCTCAAGCCATTTTTCCTGCCGGGATTTAAAAATAATTAAACTGTCGGCCTCCATTTCCATAATTCCTTTTGCTCTTATGATCAGTTCTTTTAGCTTTACTGGCGTAATTTCGCCTTCAAACACCGAATTCTGTATCCAAATTAGATATTTCCTGCATAATTTGAGCATTTTTCCTACCCGCTTTTCTCCAATATCATATACCAAAATTACATACATATCCTTGTTTTTTATTACCACCACATTTTAAAAGGCTTATATGGTTCAATCTGCAGTATGTGTTTGATCAATTTGTAGCATTCGAGGCGGATCAAATACTTATAGCTCACGTTCTTTCCCAGACCACGATGATGAATGGTCTCATTCAGTCGTTGCTCAAAAGATTCCACGAAAGATTTCCTGGCCGTCTCTTTCAATGTTATTCTGTTAAGCTTGTGGTCAAAGTCGTTCTCTTTGAGTTCCTTTCGATTTAACATACTGAAGATCATCCGATCGACAATCACCGGTTTAAATATTTCGGCCAAATCCAGAGCGAGACTATAACGCCTGTCGCCTGGCGAGTGAAGGTAGCTGATCGTTGGGTTCAGTTGGGTTTGATGGATCGCCCGCAGACACTGTGAGTAACACATCATGTTGCCAAATGAGATTAATGCATTTACCTCATTCTGCGGAGGTTGTTTGGTTCTTAGCCCCATTTCGAAATCGTTGATGATCACCGAAAATGCTTCATAGTACCGCATCCGGATGTTCCCCTCAATTCCCATCAACGACTGTGTATTGATGGCGTTGCGAATTTGTTCAGCTAAAAGTATAATGTCGGCCAGGATTGTTCCGGTCTCCTTACCTCTGAGTTCATAATACCGAAGGTTCTTCATCATGTTGTGTGAGGCTCCTTGTATCAGTAACCCGGCAATCTCCGTACGTTTTTTTTTGCTGAGATAGAACCTCACCTGCTCCACCAACACCTTACCCGACAACAACTGGTCTTTCGGCATAAATGAACCTGTGTAGTTCTCGTAATAGTCGAAGAAATGCACAGGTATCTGATTTTTTCCTAAGAAGTTGTATAAGTTGCTATTGGCATCCAACGCTCCATAAACATAGAACTCATCCACTCCTTCTACCGGAAGAAAACGGGGTGCCCCTTCAATCCCATTTTCATCAACAGGGGTGAATTTCAGGGTGTTGTCTTTACGTGATAGCCTTCCGGGATTGAACAGGTAGTAGTTCTTTTTCATGATGTCAGGCATTCAGGGGTTCAGATACAAAACAGAAATCGTGGTAGGCACATTTTTTACACCCTTTGGTTTTGATGATGGCAGGACAGGATTCTTGCTCTGCCACGATCTGCGTCTGCTTTACCATATTGGCAAGCTGACGTTGATCCTCTGCGGTAAGCGATACCTTTTTCGTTTGACGGTGGGTGGGGTATTCCAGAATCCCTGATACCTCACCAAACCCATGTTGTTGCAGAACAAGCAGATAGTATTTCAACTGCCATTCGTGCGCCACTTCATATGCGGCGGTTTTCTTGATTTCGTGCACAACCTTCACTTTGGGATCGTAAAAATCGACCTTGATGCCACCAATTTCAACCTCCTCGTACCGGGCATTTCGGTTGGAGTATGCCGATTCATGAATTAACCTGCCCATTGCAACCAGTTCGGAGTTTTGTTCCATCTGCACCTGGTGATGGAAGAGCCACAGTTTGCGTTTGCAAACCAGATAGTAGTTGATATGGGTGCCGGTGATGTTCAATTTTTATTTGTATTCAGAAAGATGGTTGATTGTAGTATTTTTGAGCTGAATAATATGCTATGAGATTAGTATTCAACTCGTTTGAAGAGATATCTCTCGTCAAAATCGATTTCGAATTCATTCAGCAAACTGATGTATTCGTTGATAAATGTTTGTTTTTGATGATGTTGTTGTTGGTTAATGATGTACTGGATTAGGTTGGGAAGCTCTCTTTTGCTATATGAGAAAGCACCATAACCCTCCTGCCATGAGAAGCGGGTTTTGAGAAATTGTTTTTGATTGATCCATGTGGAGGAGCTTCCTTTGATGTCTTGAAGCAGATCAGAGATCGATTGTGAGGGTCTCAAACCGAGCAAAATGTGGATATGATCGGGCATTCCATTGATGGCCAGAAGTTTGTGTTTGTTATTCTGTACGATCCCTGTGATGTATTTAAAAAGTTCTGGTTGCCATTCAGGGGAGATTACACAGTCTCTGTGGCTTACCGCGAATACAGTCTGGATGTGGATTTGGGTGTAGGTGTTTACCATGGTGGTTTGTTTTTATTTGTTTCTATTGGGTTGGTTTTATTGTGGTCATTAATAATGAATGATGTTTCAAGCCGATATTGCATCCCTGACGGGATGCGGGGTTGCCGGGTGGTGGCATGATTCTACCGATATAGCATCCCTGACGGGATGCAGGGCAGACGCGTGTTGGTATGTTTCTACCGATATTGCATCCCTGACGGGATGCGGGATTGCCGGGTGATTGCATGTTTCTACCGATATTGCATCCCTGACGGGATGTGGGGTTGCCGGGTGATGGCATGTTTCTACCGATATTGCATCCCTGACGGGATGCGGGATTGCCGGGTGATTGCA
>CAZZBS010000006.1:0-68435 GCA_964652685.1 uncultured Lentimicrobiaceae bacterium | reverse complement strand
ACGGGATGTGGGGTTGCCGGGTGATGGCATGTTTCTACCGATATTGCATCCCTGAGGGGATGCGGGGTGATCTCTGATTTTGGTATCAAAAAATATCCCGTAGGGATAATATATTGGTAGAACAGGATACCTAACCCAGAACCTTTATGTCCCGTAGGGACATGATATTGGCTGAATGCATGGTAGGTTACCGATATTACATCCCTGAGGGGATGCGGGGTGATCTCTGATTTTGGTATCAAAAAATATCCCGTAGGGATAATATATTGGTAGAACAGGATACCTAACCCAGAACCTTTATGTCCCGTAGGGACATGATATTGGCTGAATGCATGGTAGGTTACCGATATTACATCCCTGAGGGGATGCGGGGTGATCTCTGATTTTGGTATCAAAAAATATCCCGTAGGGATAATATATTGGTAGAACAGGATACCCAACCCAGAACCTTTATGTCCCGTAGGGACATGATATTGAATTTTAATACCACAATCAGAAATTAATGATCTCTTTTGTATCATAAATCCTGATTTGGATCAACATTCAACAAATCGTCAACATCCAGGTCATCAAACAGATCCCCGGCCTTTGGCCCGATCTCTTCCTCTTTCATGAATTCCTCGCAGGTGGTGCAATACTCAGGGAAAGGGCATTTAGATTCGTCATAATCGCAGAATTCGATATGATTCTCGCCAAAGGAGACTGCCACAAATTCCATCTCCCACAATTTACGCAGTAGAGGGTACCTAAGGTGCCCCGGCAAATTGGCCGGGAAATCGGGGTAGAGGTTGTAATGGTTGAGCAGCAATTCCATTTCGGTTGCCAGGGTTGCGGCCTGCTCGCGGGTCAGTTTTCGGAGAGGCGGCAGCAGGTTTTGTTCGATGCCGGTAATATCCGAAAGCAGTTCTTTCTGCCCATAGATAACCTCTTCAACATATGCAGTGTCTTCCAACTCACACGGATCTGTCGCATCAATCCCCTCCCAGATCTCATTCGGAGGCCTAACAATCTGCCGCTGTCTTCGGAAATCTTCAATCAACTGTTCAATGTATCGGTTCATGGGGTTAGAGGAAATGTAACAATTTATTATTATTTTGATAACCAGTGCCTGCATCAGAAAATTAGAGCATCATAATTCTTTTGTTCAACATCCAATTGCAGGCCTAACTCGTTGTCGTATTTCCTGTCAATTATGAAAAAAGGTTGTTCTTTGATCTCTTCTTTTTTAAGCAGCTGAAAAGCCAAAACCTCACGGCAAATCCCTTCTTTTGAAATTAAGGATGCAAAACGCCTTCTGGTGATTGACACTTTTAACGATTCGGCTTTGATGAATTTATTTGCTTCCATTAGTTCCTGGTATTCTTTCTTCAAACTTGATGGAAGAACTTTAATTCCATCGAACTGTTTTTCAAATTCTTCTTCGCGATGCGGATAATAGATAAATGGAGAAAGATTCTCCCGAACATCAGCACTTAGATGCATATAAACCCGATCGAAATCTTCTTTCTCGTTTTCCGACCAATTGGGATAAACCTGATCGATATAGAATTGAAGTTCATTTTCGGCAACTATTCCTGAATTTTTCGATTGAATTGTTCTGAGTGCATCGAGGGTTCGAACAATAACCTCCTCATTCTTATAAATGTATTTATCTACGTCGTTCCGTTCTGCAAAGACAATACAGTCGCATGGTGGACGATATTTTCCGTATACACGGTGGCGGTTTACACGTCCAAAGCGTTGCAACAAGGCATCCAGAGGGGCGGGTTCTGTAAAGATCACATCGTAATCTATATCCAAACTGACCTCAATAGCTTGCGTTCCCACTAAAAGTTTAACGTCGTCCGACGACAGTTCTGCTTCTTTTCGGTTGCGGTCCGTTCCATTAAATGCACTGTGGAGCAACACTTTTTCTGAAGCTTCCAAAAGATTGTAGATATCCTGAGCTTGCCTAACGGTATTGCTGACTACCAAAACTCGTTCTCCAGCATCTAACCTTTGTTGAATATCACCGATGTGTTCCAAAAGTAACCCATCGGCAACTTTGATGTGGTGACGCACAAACGATAGGTAAAGCTCGGCATCAGCACTGATTTCTGAATATTCGCCAATGGCATCGGCAAATTCTTTTTTCAAAAATGTTGGTAAAGTGGCGGTCATTAAACAGACTTTCACATTCAGGAATTGAGAGGCAAATTCAATCAAAACCTTGATTTGCGCTGAAACTTCGGGGTCATAGGCATGAATTTCATCGAAAATGAAGTAACCTCCACTCATTTCGAAGATCCCTTTCTCAAAGCCTTTCAATCCGAAAATAGATTTCAACAATTGGAAAGGTGTTGCTACTTTTAAAGGTGTAATCAATGCGCGGAAGCTATTTTTTAATTCATGTTTCAATTTCTCATTTTGCCAACTATATGTTTCTTCGCCAAAACGACTTTCGATGTATTCCGTAAGCTTGCCATGAACCAATCCCACAATTTCATTATTGCCTTGCATTTTCTCGTCAAGTCTTTCAAACATGGCATTGATGGAAGCTGTAAACGGCAGAATGTAAAATGTCCGTCCTTGGCCGTTCTCTTTCATTTGTTTATGAAGCCACATCAGCGATGCTTCTGTTTTGCCCGAACCTGTAGGAGCCGTAAGCACAATGTTTCCATTGGTTTCTGAAGCCTTTTGTTGGTGGAAATAAGGAACCCATTTTGTTTCGTACAAGAAATTGAAATGTCTCTCTTCTAATACATTCACTTTGAAAATGCCGCCCGAAGCTAAATGGTCGCACTGTTTTAGCGCCCCCGCAGCCAAAAGCAGTTCCCTGAAATTGATGCTGGATGTGTTGATCGGTTTGCGCGCATAATCTTTTACCAATTGCATGGGCAAGACGAGCGGGCTTGGTTTCAAAGAAACTTCGTACTCATTGAGGAACGATTGAATAAAACGATCGTCAATTTTCCGAGTTTCTTCCTCCCAATCCAGCTTTCCATCCTCTGTTAGCGAAAAAATATCCTCACCCGTTTTGTATCCATGTTGAATATGGTCGAACAGAAAACTGAAATCTTTGTGATGTCCCGCAACTATCAGCTTTACAATCAGCTTATCTTCTTCCGGTAAATCCAACCGATCGACAAACGGCGCTGAAAACAATTCGTGCCTTTGGTGATACCAATCTCTGGAATTGCCGTTTAGCATCTTTTGAAATCCAGCGTGCGATTTCCCCAAATCGTGAAATACAATGCCCAAACGGACAAGCTCCCAGAAACGATTTATGTCTTTCACAGACAAGCGTCCAAATGCTTTTTGCAGCGTTTCGTACACGTTCAGGCATTCATCAATGTGTTGCTTTAGAGGCATAGGAGGTTCCGATTTGGCCAGAACCTCCTTATTCTTATTTGTCATACTTCAAACTTGTGAAAGAAAATATCACTATCGAATTCTTCCAATTCAGACCTGAATCCGGTTAATTGTGAGTTGACAGGATTGTTGTAGGAGATTACAGAGTAAGGTTCGGTTTCCAAATTTTTTCGTGGAATTGTATTGCTGAAGTATTTAGGTAGAGCCTGAATTTGACCAGGCAGATAGTTCCCATTGAAAGGGACAACCTGCCCTGCAATTCGGGCATTACTTACTTCTCGCAATTCCACTTCTTTGATGCTTTCAACTCCTGCCAAATCACCGCTTCGTCCCAATAAAAGTTGGTATGCAGGTTGGCGAAAACAGGAAACCAATACTTCGTCGGTTAAATAAAGGAACAATTGACAATCGTAAAGGAATTCGCGTTGGATTACATTCGATATTGCTGCGTTTTCTGGATATTTCTCTTTCTTCGTTTTATGTATTGAAATCTGATAAATTGTTTCCAAATCAACAGCCTTGATTTTGAATTCGAAATAATAGCCCAATTCAATTTGTCGGTCCTCCAAATACTTACCTGATGAAGCATTGATTAAGCCCATAACCGTACTCACTGGCGGTACTTCAAGTGTTGGTTGAAAGGCACTCATCAAATTGGGATACCTGAAGCTTGAAGTCCACGAGTTTATTTTGATACGGAATGCTCTCATTATTCAATTTGTGATTTCATTTGTTCGCAATACTGGTCGATGGCCTCGTTTACCGGTAGTACTTTCACGGCAGGAATGTCATTCATCCCTTCCAATGATCTTAGGTCGTTTGCGATCTCGTCCATAAAACCGCTTCGGCGACCGATAAATACAGTTCCTTCGAAAGTGTCCTTGTAATCTTTCAATACTTCAACCAATCCTTCAAAATTGAAGACCACTTCTTCGTCGCGTTGCCCTTTGCTCCCCACAATGTGGCTAAATGGGTGGTTGCCGGTTATTGTGGTTGCAAGAATTACAAATTTGGGGGTTACATCTCCCATGTTGTTGGTTTGCATGGCACCACCTGCAATGGTTTTGAGAGCTTGAATGGTGTCGTTCGCCCTTTTTTTGCGGACATCTTTTGCCAATCGAATCATTTTCTTTGGATTTCCTTTTGCATCAAATACAAAGGGATCATCGATTTGTTCTGCTCCATCTTTTATGGCTTCTTCCAAAAGAGAAATTGAAAGATTCTTATAACCTGTTCGGTCGTAATTTGAAAAAGTACCAACCATTGAAAGATCAAGACTAAACATACCTTTCATTATGGCACAATACTCTTGTTTCTCGTAAGGAACTGCATCGCCTTGTTGACGCGACATGCTCGACCAGTTTTCTTCGGGGCGAACACTGGCTGCCGAAATGATTGCCGAGTTTTTAAGCGGAGATACGCGCGTAACCGTTACGTTGGTCATTTTGATATTTCCCTTCTTGTCTTTTACTGGTTCACCGTTTTCATCCAGTTCAGCATCCTTAGCAGCACGCATGTAACCAAACACGTCATCATCTGGGAACTTCAATGGGTTAGCATTGGTAAACGCAATTTTTCCATCGCGGGTAATTGGAGACAAAGCCCAACCTGCATTCTTTTGTAACGCCTCGCGCCACCAATAACGCCAAGCCTGGCCTGATACATACACATAACTACGACCATTTTTACGGATGGATTTGGTTGCAATTGCATTGTCGTTGTTGCTTTGTGTGTTTTTCCCGGCATTGTTCAATGCCACTACATCTACGTCAATCAAGGCAAATCCTTGTGTTTTAATGTTTTTCATGGTTTATTTGGTTTAATTGTTAATTTCTTCTTCTTCAACTTCTGAATCTAATTCTACTTTAAGCTCTTCGGATATTAAATCCCTTTCATGTAACTCCTGATAGATGGCGATCAACAGAATATCCCTGATTTCGGCCCAATAAGAGCCATCGGGGAACAGATAATTTACGTAGTCATCGACTGTAACGATTGGATTTTCGTTCATGGTCACATAGTTTGCGGCAACTACGTCTTTTAAAATAAAGCGGCGCAAAGCCGACGCATTTTTAGCACCGTCGAGTGCCTTAATGCGCTTTTTGATTTTGTCGACATCTTTTTCCCTTACAAGGAAAGCTGCCAATTCTTTGATTTTAATAATGGTTTCTTTTTTCATACCTATAATGTTTTGTTGATAGATTGATACTATTTCAAAATTGAATGGATGCTTGCGCGACCAACGTAAAATTTCAGGTCGAATGTTTTCATCTATTAAAAGTTTATTCAAAATCCGGTTAAACCATTGTTTGTAATCATCGAAATCAACAACCATGGTTTCCTTTGATTTTACCAATTCGTACTTCCCTGATTGTAGGTTATATTTAGCGCCTTTATGTTTCCCATCAAAGTAATGTGAGTGTACAAACCTTTGCCAATCCTCTTTAAAGCGAGGTTGCAGGCAAGTTCTGTAGAATAAAAAGACTTTTGCCGGAAGCAAGAAAATCTGAAGTTCAGATTTCGTAATGAAATTCGAACAATGGTATAAGGTCAAAGAGGTATCTTTTTTAATTTCTGGATTAGTTGAAAGCAGTTTGTCTACAAATGAGAATAATGCATTAGGAATTTTGGTAAATTCTGATTTTAATGCACCTGCGTCATCTTCTGCCTGTATCGGCTTCCCAATTCGAGAAAAGTTCTTTGAACAGTTTTCCCGAACCCATAATCTTACGACATCCAAACTATTGCTATATAGTAATGCAATCTTACCTTGCAAAAGAATGGTTCCCAGTGGCATGAAAAACATTCTAATTACAATCTCTTTCGACATTCGTAATCCTTCATCAAAATAATGATGAAAATTGATGAATCCTCCAGAACCAGAAAGCATCATACTTTCTCGCCCTAAGCTATAGAGTTTTGTTTCTCTTCCGCTAATTCGGCAAAATCCAACCTCAGATTCTTCTCTTTCCCCGATAATAGCTTCAAACATTTTCAAGGTACCTTCAATTTTAGCTCCTTCTGTTTTGATAGAAGGATTTGTAATTTTTGAGCCATGATAGTAGCTATGCAACTTTCCTTTCCATGTTGAAATGTAATTGTCGACAGTTGCATATTTAATCAGTTCAAGTATATCCTTTTCGGGGAATTTCTCCGAAAGATATTCAATGGCAAAACCACCTGCATCGGCAAACGGGTCGCCCGTTGGGCGGATCAGCCATTCGTAGTTAATTGTTTTGTACGTTTCTTTCATATGCACTTTGTTTAATTGATTACACCCCCCCCTCACACCAACCCGCCTTTCCTTAGTTCATCTTTGAGGGCGGGAAGGCTGGGTTTGATCTGGTACAGGTCGCGTGCAAGTATCCGGATTTGGGGTTTGAAGCCGGGGATGGTGTCTGCCAACTGAAGCCATTCGACAATCCTCTGATATACACTACGTCCCCTTTCAGTTGAAATGGTTTTTAATATCGTTTGTCTGATGCTGTTGAAGCAAAATTCAGGATACACCCCCAGTATCGGCTGAATCAGACTGGTATACACCCAGTAATTTTGATTGCGTTCAACGATCTGTCTGATCTCCTCATAGCGTTCCTCTACCTCCAGAACCTGAACCTTAAAGGGTTTGTCCCAGTCAATCTCCCTAAGAAACCTCTCTTTATCAGGTTCAGAAAGAAATGGCCTGACTTGCAAATAGTTCTTCAGTTCCCGATTGTCATAAACTAACCTGAGGTACACCTTAACAAACAGATCAAGACTTAAATCCGGGGTTACCATATCACTTAAAACCGGAGCCCAGTGATGGTGATTCAACTCAAACAACTTCTTCGCCAGAACCTGGAATTCCTTTTGGTCGTGCTCATAATAATTTTTCAACAGTTGCCGGGAAATTTCATCATTCCCTTTATAATAAGCCCGGGCCAAACGAAGCCATTCTGTTTGCTCTCCGGTCATTCCGGTCAGCAAGAGTGTCAGACGTGGCAATACCTTTCTGTCGATATCGGAATCGTCAAGTTGATCCAGTATCTTCTCCGGCAGGGTTGTTTTGCCTGCCAATGATATCAGATAATCCTCGAAAACAGATGCATAAGATTCTTTTTCTAAATCTGATTCACTTAAGTGTTGGAAAAACGACCCAATAGTATGCATAATTGAATGATCGGAAATCGCTGAAAAACTGACTTTCTCTGTGATATAAGTTGTTGTTTCTTTGTATTCTTGAAGTAGATGATCGTTAATATTTTCGAATGATTCCAACGGATCATCAATTTCAGTGTTCTTTGCCGCAAGAAATAGCCCAATCATCATAGCGGTGAGTTCACTGATGTTTTGACAGATCACCAGATCAGTCGCCTTATCACGAAAATGATGGAAAATGGCACTAAGCTCCTGTTCGCTTGCCAGTTGATATTGTTCCCATTCTTCGATGTACCCTGTATGGGGTGGGGTGTAATGATCCCAGTCCGGATCCTCCAAATTTACAGCTTCGAATTCACGCTGGTAGATCTCCTTTGTCTTATTAATAATGTCAACAAACCGTTCATAGGGAAAGTCTTCCTCTTTCCGGTTTGTTGCATCAGCAAAGTTTACAAAGCTGGTTTGAAGATCTGAATTATTGCTGATGATGGCATCCAGAAACTGCAGCTTCAGCTTTTCGGAAGATCGTTTGTATAGTTCTTTATAGTTCATCCTGATGTTAACTCTTTATTTGTGATAACCTCACAACACCCCATTCCCAGACTGTTCTTTTCTCCAAATCCGGCATGGTAGCCAATACGGATCAGATGGGGTGGTGCCTTTATTGTGAAATCATACATGTAACCTATGATTTTGGTTTGCATTGAGGTGCCGGCTTTAATAATTATCCCTTTCTTCCGGGGTGTATTGTTTATTTTTATCGAAGTTTCATCATTGTATTCTTTCATACCTGTAGTATCCGGAATGATTAGACCTGCCGAGACTGCTGCAATATATTTGCTTACCAGATTTCCGATTATCAGGTTTGAATAATCTGCATCCGTGAGGTCAAGATATCTGGCTGCTTTCCGGCCTTCGTTTTTTGTACTTACAAGTATCGGAGATGTTGTACGAAGTGACATTTCGCTTTTCATTTGCGGCTCATTGATTGCCTCCACCGTTACAACCTTTAGCAGAAGTTTGCTCTTATAATCACCCAGAATAAATTCCTGATTGCAGAATATACCGGTCACAAAATGTGATAATGCTTCAGGAACGAGGAAAGAAATATCAATTGATATTATTCCATCAGATAACTCAAGCCGGTCACCATTGATCTGATAATGGCACGATGAGAAATTCAGCATTGAAAATGTGAAGAATTTGAATGATTTGTTGCCTTCACCATATCCGCCCTTATGTAAAAATGATGCAAAGGCATGATCACCCTGTGAGATGGTCTTATATATCCATGAGGAGACTGGATATTGATAGTTTACCGGCAGTATATGTGGTGAATCCTGAATCGGTTTTATAAAAACTCTTAATCTCATTAATATCAGCGTATTAATTCATTTTCAATGTAAGGTTAAACTATGGACATTAATTTTCAAGTCAAAAAGATATCAAATTATTCAACAAATCTACACATCCTCTCCGTCAATTACTGTCGGATGTTTGTTTTTTTTATTTTTTCTGTGATATGTTGTTTTAATTCCTCCGGACTCATGATCTCTATTTCATCAATAAGCCCCAGAACAAAGCGCCCTATACCCTGCATTGACACAACTTTCCCTTTCCAATAATAGTATAATCCTGTTTTGGTCAGGCCTGGTGTTGCATCGGGATACTCCTCTTCCAGTAAAAGTTTTGCCCTCTTCGACAAACGCAACTTAACCGCAAATTCTTCCGGCCCTTTCATCCCAAACGGATCAACAATTAATTGTATGTGTGATTTTTCGTTCTCCCACTCTTTTTCCGTTATTTCGGCATGGGCGATACGCTCGGTCTTAAACTGCTTTACAGTTTTTGCATTCACATCATAAGCCACCAGGTATTTAAAATAATGATAGAATCTAAGAGGTTCAATAAGATAGTTTTTGTCATTTTCCGATTCCGCTGATCTGTACCTTTTCAGTTTTACCTGCTTTTTTGAGTTGATTGCCAATCGCAGGTTGTTAATGTTTTTCGTTACATTCTGATTAAAAACTGTTTCACTAAGTTCGTTCAGTTCTGTCAGGGCATAGATCTTTTCCAGGAGGCTTTTCCTTACAGGGCCATCTTCTGAACAGGAAAGTATTGCATCTCTTATAGTAGCAGCCTCTTCAAGACTGAAAATGATCAGTTCTTCATGTTTCAGGTAATTCCTGTCAACATGTGCAATTTTGAAACGGTTATGAACCTTTATGATCTCAAATCCTAAATCACGCAATAAATAAAAGTAGCGTTCGATAGTTCTCTCACTAACCTCAAAATCTTCTGCTGCAGCACGTTTCGAACATCCAATTGGTGATCTGAGACGGGATATCAATTGAAAGATGCGTAGGATTTTGCGTTGTTCATCCATGGATAATCGGTGTATTATTAATATTTGTCTTGAAATGAAAACATCATATTTTTCTGATATCTCTTGCATTCCCTTTCCCCCCTTCAAAGATAACCAATTAACCTGATAAAGTCAGTCTCTGCTAATTTTCCCATTTAAACCTGTAAATATTTTTTCAGTTTTTCTGTTTAATAGTACAACATGCCCAAAAAAATGCTGAATAAAACAGGAGCAGGAAATTAGGCAATCGGGTAGATGAAAGGTGTAAACCCTCAAAAACCAACTCCCATTTTAAGAGTATGACTTTTCTCCCAAATCACCACCAGTTTTCCCCGTAACACTTATTCCGTTATCGGCGGGTACAGGCCAATCCTTTTCACTTTAAGCCTGCTTAAGCTAGCAGGGAAAATTGACTTCTGGCAGTGGACAGACCAGTAATTCTTCCGTACGATTCATCCAGAGGTTTGTGGCAACAACACTGTGTGAGAGCTATTTCTTTCTCTTCATCCTTCTTCTTCTCATAAGCTTACGAAGTTCAGGTTCAATATCCTCATGACGAAGCACCTCTTCATCATCAAAGATCTGGATACGGGATTTCCTGAGTTTTTTGGTTTCGATCCGTTTTTCCAGGGTCAGGATGAGGGAAGGGAGAAGGATAAGGTTGGTGAACATGGCCAGTAACAGGGTCAGTGAAACGAGAACACCTACGGCTTTTGTCCCGCCGAAACCGGAGGCGATGAAAATAGAGAATCCGAAGAAAATGGTGATGGAGGTGTACATCATGCTGAAACCGGTTTCCCGAAGGGCGAGCACCACACTTTTACGCTGGTTCCCCCGGTTGAGCCTCAGTTCCTGACGGAATTTAGACAGAAAGTGGATGGCACTGTCAACGGAAATCCCGAATGCGATGCTGAATACCAGGATGGTGGAGGGTTTTAAGGGAATACCGGTATAGCCCATGATGGCAGCTGTGAAAAGTAGTGGGATGATGTTGGGTATGAGTGATATCAGCACCATCCGTGAAGAGCGGAAGAGCCAGATCATGAAACCGGTGATGAGCAGTATGGCAAGTCCGAGGCTCTGGACAAGATTATGGAGCAGAAATCGTGTCCCCTCCAGGAATACCACCGCCATGCCCGTCGGTACAACCTCGTACAAGTCCGGGAGCCTGTAATATGCCAGGACAGAATCCTTCTGTTTGTCTGACCAGTTTTTCCACCGAAGTGCGGTGAATGGATTCACCTTTTCTGTGGTTTTTGCATTGACACCCTGATTGCCACCTGCATTAAATGCTTCAACAAGGGTGATAAGGCTTTCTTCTTCTTCAAAATCGGCATTGTACCATCGGGGAGGATTAAATACCCTGTCGATCAGGGGTTCAAGCGAATCCTTGATCTGTTTGATCTGATTTGAGGTGATATTGGCCATTTGCATGCTGACACGGGTATACCTCCTGGTGGAATCGATAAATGGTTTGAATGCATTGGTGTTCAGGGAATCCCTGCTCAGGTAACGCTTGAGGGAAGCCAGTTCACTGGCGGATGGTACCAGGTAATATTGCGGATCACCACCATGGTTCGCCTGGTTAAGAAAACTGATCCCGTCAATGACCGACAGAGGGGCAGAAAGGTAATCTGCAAACTGGGGATCATTCTGCAATTCCCTGTACAATCTGCTGATCTGGTAAAGGGTTCGGCCGTTCTGGCTGAAAACCCCGTCTTCTTTCCTGGTGTCGATCTTCAGTTCAAAAGGTAAAACTCCGGTGAAATGCTTTTCAAAAAACATCAGGTCCTGGTAGGTAGGATCACGTTCAGGCAAATCATCCACCACGTTTCCGGTTGTGCTGATCAGTGATATGCCGATAGCTGTTATGATCAGAATGAGACCTGTTCCCCAGTAAACATATTTTCGGTGATCAAAGGCGATACGGATCAGACGACTGACAACCTTACGGAAAAAAATGCTTTCGAGATGTTTGATATGCCGGCTGGTCGGAGAGGGGAGATAGCTGAAGATAATGGTGATCAGCGCCAGGGAGATGATATAAAGCCCCATAATGTTGATGGAAGCTATCAACCCGAACGATTTGAGGACATCACTCCGGACGATGATGAAGGTTGCAAATCCAACCGCTGTGGTCAGGTTGGTCATAAAGGTTGCATTGCCCACCCGTTGTACCACCCTTGAAAGGGCCTTAATCTTATTGCCATGTTTTTTATATTCCTGGTGATACTTGTTCAATAGATAGATGCAGTTGGGTATCCCGATGACAATAATCAGGGGTGAGATCATGGCGGTAAGGATGGTGATCTTGAAATGCATCAGTTCCATGCTCCCCAGCACCCAGATAACGGCGATTCCGACGATGAGCAGGGATACGGCCACCACCCGGAAGGATCTGAAAAAAAGGTACAGGATGACTGACAGGATCAACGCAGCAAGGGCAATGAAAATGGAAACTTCCCCCTTTACCTTGGCCATGACATAGGTACGAATAAAAGGCATCCCTGAATAGTGCAGATCAATGCCGGTATCCCTGGTGAATTTCTCTGAAACATGCCTGACCTCGTTGACAAATGCTATCCTTCCTTTGGTGTTCAGGATTTTCTGGTTGAGGGTGATGGCCATCAGGTGAACAAAGGTGCCGTCTTTGGCTTCGGTGAAGATGAAGCCGTGGTAAAACCTGAGGTTGTCTAAATGTTTGAAAATGCTGTCAACCTCCTGCTGTGTGGAGGGCCGTTGGCTGACAATATTGACCAGGTTGAGGCGGTTGCTTATTGTATCCTTGACAATCGTATAGATTTTTGACACAGACAGAACCGTATCCACCCCTTTGATGTTGTTGATCTCCTCCGTAAAATCATAGAATCGCTGAAAATACCTGAGTTCACGTATCTTTTCGTCTTTCATGCCGATCACCATCATGGATGCATCCTGGCCGAACAGTGATCTGAACTTGTTGTAAGCTTCGAAGGTGGGATCGTTTTCGGGCAGCATCTGGACCATCTCATAATCCATTTCCAGCTTTGTGGCACGGTAGGCCATGAAAGCGGTAATGGCAAAGATGACCGACAGAATGGCAATCCGGTTTCTTAACAGTATCCGTACTATCGCTGACCACATACTTTCGGGGCGGATGATGAATGTCTCCGGTTCTTCTTATTGTATTGAGCGTGCAAAAGTACTAAATTCCCGTATGGCTTTTTAGTATATTTGCGGTCTGGTTTAAAGTAAACAAAAAGTATATGTTTGAAAACCTGAGTGATCGTATCGACCGTGCCTTGAAAGTTTTGAAGGGCCAGGGTCATATCACCGAGATCAATATTGCTGATACCCTGAAGGATGTGCGGAAAGCACTGCTGGATGCTGATGTAAGTTATAACATTGCCAAGGAATTCTCCAACCAGGTAAAGGAAAAAGCATTGGGGATGAATGTGCTGACTTCGGTTTCCCCCGGACAGCTCATGGTGAAGATCATGCATGATGAGCTGACAAAGCTGATGGGTAGCGAATACAGTGATATCAACATAAAGAACAAACTATCGGTGATATTGGTGGCAGGGTTACAGGGATCCGGGAAGACCACCTTCGCAGCCAAACTTGCGCACTACCTGAAAACGAAGCGGGGCAAAGCACCGCTGTTGGTTGCCTGTGACGTCTATCGTCCTGCTGCAATTGATCAGTTGAAGGTGCTTGGGGATCAGGTTTATGTGCCCGTTTATTCAGAACAGGATAACCTGAACCCGATCAAGCTGGCCGGTAATGCCATCAACCACGCCCGTCTGACCGGCAGGGACGTGATCATCATCGACACCGCCGGACGCCTCGCCATCGATGATGTGATGATGAAAGAAATTTCAGACATCCATTCCGCTGTCAAACCCCATGAAACCCTGTTTGTGGTGGATGCCATGACCGGTCAGGATGCTGTTAATACGGCACGTGCATTTAACGATGTGCTCGATTTCGATGGTGTGGTCCTCACCAAGATGGATGGCGATACCAGGGGTGGTGCTGCCCTTACCGTTAAGTCGGTAGTCAACAAGCCCATCAAATTCGTCGGGGTGGGAGAGAAGATGGATGCACTCGACCTCTTCCACCCGAAGCGTATGGCCGACAGAATACTCGGCATGGGGGACATCGTTTCCCTTGTCGAAAAGGCACAGGAGCAATTCGATGAAGAGGAGGCTGTCCGGCTACAGCGTAAACTGGCTAAAAACACCTTCGATTTTGATGACTTCCTTAAACAGATCAGGCAGATCAAGAAGATGGGCAATGTAAAAGACCTTATGGGCCTCATCCCGGGAATGGGCAAGGCGCTGAAAAACATTGACCTGGATGATAATGCCTTCAAATCCATCGAAGCCATCATCCTTTCAATGACCCCGGAAGAGCGGCAAAATCCCCAGATCATCAGCGCCAACAGACGGAAAAGAATTGCAGGAGGATCGGGAACCGAAATCCAGGATGTGAACCGCTTGATCAAACAGTTTGAGGATACCCGTAAAATGATGAGGAGCATCACCGCCGCCGGCGGAGGGAATAAAGCACTTCGCACCATGCGCAATATGCAAGGCATGCGCCGCAGGTAGAGAAAACAGGAACCGGTAAGAAGCAACATCAACCTCAACCATCCAACCATCAAAAAAAATCCCATCCATGCAAATCATCGACGGAAAGAAGATATCGGAAGAGATAAGGATAGAAATAGCCCGTGAAGTAGCCTCCATGATTGATAAGGAGCAGCATGCACCGCACCTGGCTGCCATCATGGTGGGTGACGATCCGGCTTCACAGACCTATGTGGCAGGAAAAGAAAAACAGGCAAAATCGGTTGGCTTCATCTCAACGGTCTATAGGATGCCGGCAGAGACCTCACAGGAAAAATTGCTGGAAACCATCCGCTTTTTAAACCATGATCCGGAAGTGGATGGTTTCATTGTTCAGCTTCCTTTACCGCCTCACATTGATGAACAGTTTGTCATACAATCCGTTGATCCAAAGAAAGATGTGGATGGATTCCATCCTGAAAATGTGGGGAGGATGGCGCTTGGATTACCCTGTTATGTGCCGGCAACCCCTCATGGTATCATGGAACTGATCAGCAGGTATAAAATTGAAACTTCCGGGAAGAAATGTGTGGTGCTGGGACGCAGCCATATCGTAGGCTTGCCGGTCTCTATCCTGATGTCACAGAAAAAACAACCGGGTGATGCAACAGTAACCCTGTGTCACAGCCGCACCGAAAACCTGGCTGAAATTACCCGGGAAGCAGATATCCTGATTGCTGCCATCGGAAAAGCCGAATTCGTGAAGGCGGATATGGTCAAAGAGGGGGCAGTGGTCATTGACGTGGGCATTCACAGAATCCCTTCACCGGAATCGAAAGGTGGCTTCCGGTTGATCGGTGATGTTGATTATGATGAGGTTTCCAAAAAGGCCTCCATGATCACTCCTGTTCCAGGTGGCGTAGGCCCTATGACCGTAGCTTCACTTTTACAGAACACCCTCAAAGCAGCAAAAAAGGAGGTCTATGGCTGATCATCCAACTCCGGAAAGGAGGGTTGGTATTGTATGGATAAACTAATCCCAACACAGACAACCGGGGAATATCTTCCGGTGATGGAGATATTTCAGACCTTGCAGGGTGAAGGATTTCATACCGGCAAAGCCGCGGTCTTCATACGCCTCGCAGGATGTGACCTGGCATGCAACTGGTGCGATGTAAAGGAATCGTGGAACCATGATCTCTGGCCTCAGAAACCACTTCATGAGATCCTGTCTGAAGTGTTGATCTATGACATTCAACACGTGGTCATTACCGGCGGCGAACCACTTAAAAACCATCTGGATCCGCTTTGCGGAGCGCTGAAAAAAGAGGGTTATGTCACCTATCTTGAAACTTCAGGGGCCTGTCCTTTATCAGGACAATGGGATTGGATCTGCCTCTCCCCGAAAAAACAGGAACCCCCGCTCGAGCCTTTCTTCGCAATCGCCAATGAACTTAAAGTAGTCGTTGAAACGAAGGATGATTTAAGCTGGGCTGAAACCAACGGACAAAAGGTGTCTCGAAATTGTCTCTTGTATCTTCAGCCCGAATGGTCGGTTAGAAACAGGATCACCCCTGCCATTGTGGAATATATACTGATGAATCCCTCCTGGATGTTATCTTTGCAAAGTCATAAATACATCGGAATGCCATGATATCCCTCATCGCCGGCAGGAATGATGTCCAATCAAAGTAAAAGATGCGTACACTGTTTTTTCTTTTTCTTCTGCTGATTTTACAGGTATTTGTTATGGCACAGCCATCAGGCCAGTGGACCTCCCGCAACAAGAGAGCTGTGGCAGCGATGGATAAAGCTGTGCAACAATATCAGAAAGGGGAGATCGAACAGGCATTGAACCTGGTTGGAAAAGCAATCAGGGCCGATTCCTCCTTTATCGAGGCCTATATCCTGATGGCGGAAATATCAATGGATACAGGCAGGGACTCCCTGGCGATACTGGCCCTGGAGTATGCCGTGGCAATCAATCCCGGTTTTTATCCAACCAACCTCTATCATCTTGGTAACCTGTATATCGGGCAGGAGAGGTATGAAAGGGCGCTGCTGGTGCTTAACCGGTATAAAACCCTTCCTGATCAGTCTGAGAACCTCCTGCAGGCCATTGAAAGAAGTATTGCCACCTGCCATTTTGCAATCCATGCCATGAAAAATCCGGTCATGTTCAACCCGGCAAACCTGGGTGAAGGGATCAACAGCAGCCTGGATGAATTTCATCCGAGTCTGACAGTGGATGAGAAACAACTGTTGTTTACCCGTGCGGATATTGAAAAGGACAATCCGGATGGTATTGATGAGAATCTGTATATCAGCCAGTTTCGTGATTATGTTTGGAAACCTGCAAGGAAATTGGGATCTGTCATCAATACCCGTTTCAATGAAGGGGCAGCTGCGATATCACCCGACGGACAGATGATCGTTTTTACCATGTGTGAGATCATGGGTTCTTATGGACATGGAAGAAATGGTTATGGCAGCTGTGATCTGTATATCACCTTCCGCAACGGAGGCAGCTGGACAGTCCCTGTAAACCTGGGCTCAACGGTTAATACCTCTTCATGGGAATCGCAACCTGCTTTTGATGCAGATGGAAAAACATTGTATTTCATACGTTCCGTCAGGTCGGGGAGGATGGCCGGGAACTCGGATATCTTTATAACCACGATGGGTGCCGAGGGGAAATGGAGCCCTCTCCGTCCGCTTCCCGTCAATATCAATACACCAGGAAGGGAATTGTCTGTTTTTGTTCATCCTGACGGACAAACCCTCTTTTTTTCTTCGGATGGCCATCCGGGTATGGGTGGGCTCGATATCTTTATCAGCAGGAAAACACCTGAAGGAGAATGGGGCGATCCTGTGAATCTGGGTTATCCCGTAAATACATCAAAAGATGAAGCCGGTTTTGTTATCGGCGCCTCAGGCAAGACAGGTTATTTTTTCAGTGACCGTGAGAGCGGTTATGGTGGCCACGACATCTGGTCCTTTGAGTTGGATCCTTCCTTAAGGCCTTATCCTGTGACCTATCTGAAAGGGATTGTATTTGATGCTGAAACGACCAAACCTTTGACAGCCAGGTTTGAACTGATCAACCTGAAGAGCGGTGAAACGGTTGCCAGCTCCTTTTCTGATCCCATAACAGGTGAATTTCTGCTGGGACTTCCCTCCGGGCAGGCATGGGCACTTAATGTCAATCAAAATGAATATCTCTTTTATTCCGATCATTTCGAAATGCCCGAAAATGCCACAGCTCTAAAACCTTATGAAAAGGATATCCCGCTTCAGCCCATCAGGAAAGGGGAAACGGTGGTACTGAAAAACATATTCTTCGATCATGATCAATATACCTTCAAACCCGAATCAATGGTTGAGCTTAAGCGCCTTGCCAGTCTGCTGAAGGAAAATCCCACCATGAAGATTGAGATCGGAGGACATACCGATAACACCGGAACGAGGAAGTATAACGAAACCCTGTCGGAGAACAGGGCAAAAGCTGTTCTGGATTTTCTTTATACCCAGGGGATTTCGCCTGCAAGGCTTAGCTGTAAGGGATATGCTGACCTTGTTCCCATTGCCGATAACAAGACAGAAGAGGGAAGGGCACAGAACAGAAGGACTGAGTTTAAGATTACAGGGAATTGATATGGGTCATCCGCTGGTGATGTCTTCATAATGATTCAGGCGTCTTGTGACCTGAAAGGGGTAAGGGGGGTACTCGAACAGGGGAAACAAAGATTCACTGGTGCCTTGAGAATAACCAAAGATGCTTTCATACCAGGCCGGATCCTCACCAAGGTTTTCAACCTGGATAAGGTAGGCTCCTACGGGTTTGGATTCGACGATCACAACCTTGTCAGCTTTTTCGATCAATGGGCTGTGCGGTCGTGAATGATCGTAATCAAATTCCAGGATCCGTCTTCCGTCCGGCGTGATGCCAATGGTACGGAAGGTCATGCTTTTGCCTATTCCCGGAAGGTTCATCATGCTGCGGTCGGAGGCGATGAAGGGTATTTTCTGTTGCTTCAGGATGAGGGCGATTTCTACCGCTGAGAGCCGCCCGGCGGTCGCTTTTTCCATGATCTGCTTCGAAAGGGCTTTCCCGGGGAATCCGAAAACCTTTTCTTCATGCTTTTCCTGCATCAGCCTGGCATGGGTAGCGAAATTATGCCTGTTCTCCAGGAATCCTTTTACCGAAAAGGTATAGTAGGGCATTACACCTATCCTGGCAAGTGTTGCGCGCAATTTGGCCATGTGCCCGCGTCGGGATGAAGCAACCGTAAAAACATGCTGGTTGGTGACAAGCCAACCGGCGCCCGTGAGCATTTGTATTGCCCGGGTAGCCTCCGGGGTTACCTCCATGGGCGATTCAAAATGGGTCTGGATGACAAATTGTTTTACTCCAAGCTTCCTTGCCTCTTTTCTAAAGTCGGCCAAAAGTTCAACCAGGTCTTCTGTCACCCGCTGCGGAAGATAAGCAGGAAGGCGGGTGCCCAACCGGATCCGGACTATCTCAGCATATTTCTCCCCGTTAAGCCGATTTTCATTTGCTTTCCGTTTCCGGGCAATCATCTGAAGAATGGATCCGAACATTTGCTTCAATGCCTTGTCACGACTCATCAACGCATCACCCCCCGTGATCAGGATATCACGTAGCTGTGTGTCTTCCTCAAAATATTTCATGATCACTTCCAGCTTCTGACCCCATTTTTCATATTCAATGGTCTTGTCAAGGTTGAAATTCAATCCCCCCGACTGGAACTCGTACATCCGCTGGCACGAAACACACAAACCACCGCAGGTCCTTCCCATGGTGTCAGGGATCATGATGGCTACCTCAGGATACCGGCGGTGAAGATTATTGTGGTAGGGGAGGATCCATCCTGCAGCATTGGGCCTGCCAGGCACTACTTTATCCTCTTTCTCCCATGCCTCGATGTTTCCGTATTCTTCAATGATATCGCGGTTGTATAGGATATATTCCCGGATGGCAAGATCAGAACCTATATAACGTGTTGTTTCTGCCGTGTTCAGCAGGGATAGGTAATAGGTGTTGATGAAAAAGGGGATGCCCTCCTCCTTTGCCTTCCGTAAAATCCGCATAGTACCCTCCGATAATGAATAATCCAGCATCATGTTCAACGTTTCGGGATCGCGAATAGCAAACCGAAGATGAAAAGTTCTGTTATTCCACCATTCATGTACAATATCTGTCTTTTCCTGATAGGAAGAGCCGTCAGGGAAAACAAATTGCTTTGAGATCACCTTGCCGGAATCGATCATGGCAATTATGTTCCGGATGATTCTCTCCTTGTTCTTTTTTCTGATGGCGATGATTTCTTCGTCAAGGCCACCCGGATAACGTTTCATCCAGGTCTTTAAAACCTCAGGCGAAGGTTCAGGAGCCTTTGCATAACCTGTAAGCTGGTCAAAAAGCTTCATCATGTCCTTGAAATAATACTCCCCCCCTTCAGTGACTCCGTGAAAGAGTGCCCGCCAGAGTGGTTGAAAGGGATCATAATTGACAAGCTGGTTGCCATGATAGGGATCTTTGACTTGCCTGTCCCTGTTTGCAATATAATCAAGAATACGTTCCGCTGCCCATGCTTTCCATTGTGAAGAAACACCCTGACTGCCTCTCAGGATTTGCAGCAGGTTTTCCGTATAGGCCTGCAGGGAAGAACACCAGGTTTCATAATCATCATCCGGTCTCGTAATGGATTCAATCCATGGATGCCGTTCCAGCAATTCCACGATGAGTTTCTGAGATCTGGCATTTATTCTTGTAGGTTTTGCTCTCTGTATCAATGTCATATCGATGCCTGTTTTTTGCTCATGCACCTGTTTTCGTGTTATCATGAGCAGCTTATGGCTACAAGATACAATTTTTTTTTGAACCGACTAGGTAAGCATGGCCTGGAATTGCTCCAGGTTGATGACCGGTATGCCCAGTTTTTCGGCTTTCTCCCTTTTGGATGGACCCATGTTGCTGCCTGCAATAAGATAACTGCAACCGGATGAAACTGTGGAAAGGTTCCTGCCTCCATGCATCTCAATGAGTTCTTTCAGTGCATTGCGTTCCATTCCTTCAAAGACACCGCTTACCACAAAACTTAATCCCTGTAATTTGCCGGATGTTGTGACATGCTCCTGTTTTTCTGCGGAGAGATTCACGCCCGCTTTCTCAAGTCTCTCTAGCACTTCAACATTGTCTGGGCGGTTAAACCACTCCGCAACACTTTGGGCTATCCGTTCTCCGATATCAGGCACCTCAATAAGCTCTGTTGCAGTCGCACTGCGAAGTTCATGGATGGAGGGAAAGTGCTTTGCCAGGGTTTTTGCAACAGTTTCCCCTACGAACCGGATCCCTAAAGCGAATAATGTCCTTTCATAAGGCACTTTTTTCGAATTTTCAATTCCGTCAAGGATATTTCTGACGCTTTTATCTTTCAGGCTTATTTTCCTGGGTTTACCGTCAGTATCTGAAGCTAACGTTTTTTCAAGTCCGATCAGTTTATCGTAGGTCAGGTCGTAGAGGTCTGCCACATTCTTTATCAGGCCTGTATTGAAGAGGAGTTCCGTTTTTCCTTCTCCCAGGCTGTTGATATCCATAGCTTTGCGGGAGATAAAATGCTCAATGGCCCCCTTAAGACGGGGAGGGCAGGTATCGTTAGGGCAGAAATGCTGTGCTTCCCCCTCATTCCGGATGAGAGTGGTTCCGCAGGCGGGGCAGGTTTCCGGAAAGGATACGGGTTCTGAAAAGAGGTTTCTTATGGTGGCATCTGCACCAACAATCTTGGGTATGATATCCCCCCCCTTTTCCACGAGTACCATATCGCCATAATGTAGTTGAAGGTTGCCGATGATGTCAGCATTATGAAGGCTTGCACGTTGAACGGTGGTGCCTGCGAGTTCAACGGGTTCAAGGTTGGCAACAGGGGTGACAGCCCCTGTCCTGCCCACCTGGAACTCTACCGATTTCAACCTGGTGCGGGCCTGTTCTGCTCTGAATTTGTACGCAACGGCCCATCGGGGCGATTTTGCGGTAAATCCAAGCGAATCCTGCACAGGAAGTTCATCGGTCTTGACAACCACACCATCGGTCTGGAATGGAAGAGTATGGCGTTTAGCATCCCATACCTCAATGAAATCCAGAACCTCCTCAACTGTATTGCAATATCTGAGATGTTCAGATATCTTAAAGCCCCAGCTCCTCGCTTTATCCAGGTTTTGGTAATGGCTTACGGAGGGGAGCGAATCTCCCAGCATGTGATAGCAATAGCAGTCGAGAGGCCTGCGGGCTACTTCAGCACTGTCCTGGATCTTCAGGGTTCCGGCAGCCGCATTGCGGGGATTGGCAAATGGCTGCTCTCCAACCTGAACCCGTTGAAGGTTCATCTGTCGGAACTGCTCCACCGGCATCACCACTTCGCCACGCATCTCCAGGATATCCGGATAGCCCTCCCCTCGTAGCTTCAATGGGACGGCCCTTATGGTCATGATGTTGGCTGTAATATCATCCCCCTTTTCACCGTCGCCCCTCGTTACAGCTCTGACAAGTCTTCCGTGTTCGTAATGTAAAGCAATGGCTATCCCATCGAATTTGAGCTCAGCGGTGTAATGGAAAGAAGCGGAGATGCTGCGCCGGATACGCTGGTCAAATTCCAGCAATTCCCCCCTGCTGTATGTGTTGGCCAATGAAAGCATCGGCCTGAGATGGACAAATGTGGCAAACTCCTTCGTAATGCTGCCGCCTACACGCTGGGTAGGGGAATTGGGATCATGCAGCTCAGGGTATGAACGCTCAAGTTCCTCCAGCTCATGCATCATCATATCAAAATCATAATCGCTGATGACCGGGTCAGCCAGCACGTAATACCGGTAGTTATGTTCCTCGAGCGACTCCTTCAACGATTCAATCCGTTTTGCTGCAAGTTCCCTGTCCATAAATGTGTGATGAATTTTTCCGCATAGCCTTACACGCCAAAGGTACAAAAATACAACGGCTATTCTCTTAACCAGGATAATAGTCCCGGAGACAATGCAGGAAATTTAGTTGAACGACGGGTCAGCAGGTAAGCGGAGCCAACTTTCAAAACCCTTCCCCAGTGAGCGCACTTTGTCAGTCCACAAGGTTGAGGTAGCACCCCCCATGATCTCATCGGCGCCGGTTTCAGCCACCACCCACGACCTGTTGACGATCTCTTCGTTGAGCTGGTCGATGACCCACCCTGAATAACCCAGGAAAAACCGAACCTGCCCGGAAACGGTTTCGGGATTTATCTTGATCATATGTTCAAGGGTTTCAGGACTTCCACCCCACCATAAACCATCCATTACCTTCAGACTGTTAGGGATCACCTCACCCATGGTATGCATGTAAAAAAGACCATCACTCTTGACAGGTCCCCCCAAATAAACCTGTGACCCCGCCTCTGAAAAAGCAGTATTGAAATCCTTAATATTGAATTCCAGTGGCTTATTGATGATAACGCCAAAAGATCCATCCTCGCCATGGTCGATGAGCAACACGACGGAGCGCCGAAAGAAATAATCCAACAGGAAAGGATTGCTGATGAGAATCCTTCCCTGTGTTGGCTTCATTGTGGCCGGCCTGATATTGAGTATTTTATCAAGGTCAATCATGACTTCGGTTGCTTATTCCCCGTAGTGCCAGCCGGCAACTACCATACCTCACCGGCGCACTGTCATTTTGTCGGATTTCTTTTATTAGACAAAATAATCAGGATAAGGGATGCTTATGTGGAAAAATTTTCATCCGGTTTTCACAGATCTTTCAGGATACTACCGGTAATCTGTTCGCATTTCCGTAGAAACACGGTATAATCTGATGGCCTTCTCCGGTTTATATACATCAGCAGTATGCCTGCAACAGCATATCTTAACAGCGTTTTGACATGCTCCAATGATTCAGTTGTAACATTTCCGTGTTGGAGACAATACTCCCATTCAGGCCTGCACACTTCATCAAGGGATGTATCGATGATATCCAGGGTTCTCTCACGATTACCGAGGTCCCCTGCACGGGCAGTATAGAACAACTCGAATATTCCAGGGTATTCCGTGAAAAACCTGATGTAAGCCGCGACCTTTGCCTTAAGCCTTTCACGACAGTTGTTGCTTTTTCCAACCTGTTCCCCGGAATATCTGACACATTCCTGCTGAAAGTCCTGGACGCAGTGAAACAAGAGATCGTTAACATCACGGAAGTAGTTGTAAATCGTGGCGAAGGAATATCCTGCATGATCAGCGACAGATCGTACATTAACACCACGTATCCCTTCCCCTTTGATGATAGCTTTTGTGGCTTCAATAAAATATCCACGCATCCTTTCTTCCTGAATTTCTTTATGTTTCATAGTCATTTATAGTTTAATTAACGCTGCAAAAATAATAAATAATGATAATATAATGAACAATGTTATTTTTTTTAAAACTTATTCCTGATCCTGTTCCGATGATTACCCGCTCCTCTTCCTGGTATTCATGCTGGAATATTCTTTATGGGAAATGGATGCAGTTGAAGGTAAGCCACATCTCAGGAAACAGATTGAACCTCATTCTTATCTATCGGTATCGCGTAATGATCATTCGTCAGGCAAACTGCGTTTTCTTTTTCTTAAAAGATTTATCTTTGGATGGAAACATCGTTTCATTTATGCCATGGATTCAGGGACTGCATGAAGCAGTTTTTTGGAAGGATTGTGGTGAAAACAGGATTCAGTGCCTTCTCTGCCCGCACCATTGCCGGCTTTTAAAAGGGGAGGAGGGGAAATGCCATGTCCGTTTAAACGAAGGTGGCAGATTAATGACAAAGACATACGGGATTGTATCCTCCCTGCACCTTGATCCTGTTGAAAAGAAACCGTTGTACCACTTTTATCCGGGCAAAAGCATCCTTTCGCTTGGCTCGTACGGTTGCAATCTTCACTGTATCTTTTGTCAGAACTGGGAAATTTCGCAATGCATTCCGGAGAATCCCGAAAAGCTGAAGCATCTGTCACCGGAAGAGGTGATCATGATAGCAAAGAGTATCCCTGGAAACATGGGGATAGCTTTCACTTACAATGAGCCGGTGGTAAACCTGGAATATATCATGGATATTGCACGCAGAGCGAAAGAGGACGGTATGGTCACCGCGATGATCACCAATGGTTTCATTGCATCAAAACCGTTACAGCAGGTCCTGCCACTTATGGATGCCTTCAATGTTGACCTGAAAGTCTTTTCAGGATCACTGTACAAGCGTTTTACAGGTGGATCATTACAGCCGGTGCTACGTGCCCTGAAGGCCATCCATCGTGCAGGAAGGCACCTTGAGGTCACACATCTGGTGGTTCCAGGGATCAATAACGATCCTGAACTTTTTGATCAGCTCACCGGGTGGATTGTCGGGGAGCTCGGGGAACAGACGGTTCTTCATGTTTCACGCTATTTTCCCCAATACAGGATGAAATCCCCGGCCACCCCATCCGGATGGATAGAGAGGTTCTGCCAAAAGGCACATGAACGGCTTTCTTACACCTATACCGGGAACATTCATCATCCCGGAGGATCTGTAACCTATTGTCACCGATGCGGCAGTAAGCTGATCAGCCGTTGCAACTACCACACATCCATCGAAGGGTTGAGTGCTGAAGGGTCATGTCTGTCATGCGGAGCAGCCATTATTCGTTGGATATAAATGTAAAGTCATGAAAATCAGAAGTCCGGCCGTTGCCGGTAGTTTTTATCCTGCCGGAAGGGAGCACCTGGAGAAACTTCTGAGCAGCTTTATGGCATATCATCCTGATCCATTGCCACCTGCTGAGAAGGTTGCGAAGCTTATCGGCGGTATTGTGCCACACGCGGGCTATGGGTATTCAGGGCGAATTGCCGTCCCTTTTTTTCAGGCTGTTGCAACATCAGGCGAAACGTTCGATACGGTGATCATCCTCCATCCCAACCATACCAGCATCGGTCCGACGGTTGCGCTGGATATGCATGAGGGATGGCAAACCCCGCTAGGTGTCGTGGCAGTGGATGTTGCACTTGGAGATAGGCTCGGCTTTGAACGATCCGCAGAGGCCCACCGTTATGAACACTCGGCAGAGGTGATAGTCCCCATGCTGCAGCATTTTCTTCCCGGTGGTTTCATGATCCTTCCTGTTGCCATGGGCAGAATAGGCCATCATGAAGCACGGAAGATGGCTGAAAAGCTGCGTGAAGCTGTTTCTGCAGAAGGGAGGAAAGCTTTGATCATCGCCTCTTCCGATTTCTCCCATTTTGTAACTCCTGAAGCAGGTAAAGAACTGGACGACAGAGCTATTGAACATATCATCCGGCTTGATACAGAAGGGTTTTATGATACCGTTCTCCGTTATCGCATCTCTATTTGCGGTTACGGGCCCATCATGTCTTTAATGGAATATGTGCGACCGGAAAAAGAACACATTGCTGTGCAGATACTCGCCCGTGGCCATTCAGGAGAGGTGACCCTGGATGATGAGGTGGTGCATTACCTATGTGCAGGGGTCTATAGAGCGGAGGGCACGGAAGGTAAGGAGTAGGTTGTTGAGTAAAGAAAATGAGGTCTGGGGGTTGATATGTCGAATACTGGAAGTTGGAGGTTGGATGTTCGGTGTTCTGTGCTATCTTTGCGGCGTTTTATGCATGGTTTAAATCGGTTAATCAATCCGGATATGATGATAAGAATCTTTTCCACAGCCATTTTTGCAGGGATTCTCTGTCTTATAGCACCTTATATACAGGCACAGGGGGAAAAAAACGTGCTTTTTCTAGGCAACAGCTATACGACTGTCAATAATTTACCGGGGCTGGTGGAGGATGTTGCTCTTTCTGCCGGCGATACAATAACATGGAACAGCAACACGCCAGGTGGTTTTACGTATCAGGGTCATTCCGGAGATAATACCTCATTGAACCTAATAGCAGCCGGATCCTGGGATTTTGTCGTGCTCCAGGAGCAGAGCCAGCTTCCATCCTTCCCAATGTCGCAGGTACAAAACCAGGTATTTCCCTATGCCCGGATACTCGACAGTCTGATCAACCTCCATAATCCCTGTGCGGAGACCATTTTCTATATGACCTGGGGACGAAAAAACGGGGATGCCTCCAATTGTGCAAACTGGCCACCGGTGTGCACCTATACCGGCATGGACAGCTTGCTGCGCCTGAGGTATATGATGATGGCACAGGATAATAAAGCCATCGTATCACCGGTTGGAGCCCTGTGGCGGTACCTCCGTAACAATTTCCCGGCTATTGAGCTTTATGAACCCGATGAAAGCCATCCATCCGCAGCAGGTTCCTACGCGGCTGCCTGCAGCTTCTATTCTGTCATCTTCAGGAAAGACCCCACACTCATTACTTACAACGGCTCCCTTTCTCCTTCCGATGCTTCTGTCATCAGGAATGCAGCCAAAGCGGTGGTCTATGATTCCCTCAGTTACTGGTTCGTCGGAACCTATAACCCGGTGGCCGCTTTCAGTTTTCTGGTACAGGGCGACAGCGTGGTTTTCACCAACTTATCTGCCTATGCAACACAATATTCCTGGGATTTTGGCGACGGGCAAACCTCTACGCTGCAACACCCGGTTCATCATTACAACCAGAACAATACCTACACGGTATCCCTCACAGCAATCCATTGTAATGAGTCAGATTCCACCTCCGCAACGGTGCAGGTGATCTCCATCGGATTGCCCCGGCATCAGCAAAGTCCCGCTCCATTGGTTTACCCTAATCCGGCTCAGGATCATTGCACCATCAGCATCCCTTATATTGAGGCCAGGCTTTTCAACGCTGCTGGTCAATACCTGCTCACCTGTTACGACAATGAACCCGTCAAACTCACCAGCCTCAAGCCAGGCACCTATTTCCTTCAGATCATCACCGTGAATGGAACCAACTATGCCAAAGTCCTTTTAGGGAACTGAATTCCTTTGAACTCTCCGCTCTTCGCCCCATTCTCACGGCATTTTCCTTTGTATCCGATTACTTTCTATTTTTGTGCTTCTGCTGTTGGTAGTGGGCGGGTAATTATACGCTGTCTATTCTGATGAAAGAAAGCAAAAGGGTTGTTATCATCGGGGCGGGTATCGGAGGGCTTGCCACTTCCGTTTTCCTTGCGAAGAAGGGCTTCAGGGTCGCGATCTTCGAGAAGAACCTTTATCCCGGTGGGCGCTGCGGACAGATTATACGTGATGGTTTCCGCTTCGATACGGGTGCAACCATGATTTTAATGCCGGAGGTTTACCGCGCGGTTTTCCGGGATATGGGAATAGACCTGGATAAGGACATGGAACTGGCGAAAATGGATGATGTTTACACCCTCTGGTATGATGACGGGAGCCGCCTGGCGTTTACCACCGATATGGACCGTCTGGAGGAACAGCTTGAAAAGTTGGAGAAGGGAAGTTTCAGGCAGGCAAAGGACTATATTCACAAAGGGTACGAAATGTACAGGTTGGCATCCGATAAGCTGCTTGGCAGGAATTTTTTAAGGCTGACCGATTTCATACGGCTGGGCAATGTTCTACTGCTGGTGAAACTGAAAACCTATATTCGTCACAGTTCCTATACTCGGCATTTCTTCCGTGATGACCGGCTTCGGATGGCTTTCACTTTTCAGAATATCTACGTAGGTCAGAGCCCGTACCGTTCACCTGCCCTCTTCTCGATGATACCGGCTGTTGAATTGACCGATGGATCCCTTTTCCCGAAAGGGGGAATGTACGCCCTGACAGTAAAGCTGACTCAGATGGCTGAATCGTTGGGTGTGAAGATCCACACGGTGAAGCCGGTAATCTCAATCCTTGTGCGGAATGACAAAGCAACGGGAGTGGTGTTCGGGAATGGTAGCTTTACAGAAGCCGACATTGTAGTCGCCAATGCCGACCTTCCCTATGTGTACCGTGAGCTGCTCCCACCATCGCGAGCAGCCCGTCATCTTGAAAAGAAGCGCTACTCCTGTTCTGCCCTGGTGTTTCACTGGGGTGTGAGCAAGGTATATCCACAACTTGCCCACCACAACATCTTTCTTTCAAACCAGTTCAGGGAGGGGCTCAAGACGATCTTTCGGGATCAATCCATTGGCGAGGATCCGAGTTTCTACATCCATGCTCCTGTTCGCACCGATCCGACGGCAGCCCCGGAGGGGTGTGATGCACTTACCGTGATCATTGGGGCCGGGCATGTAGCACCATCCAACCGCGACAAGTGGGACATTTTACAGCAGAATGCCCGAAGGGCAGTCATCCGGAAACTCAAAGCAGCCGGACTGACAGACATTGAAGAACATATACATTTCGAGGTCGTTTGTACACCAGCCGACTGGGAAGGTGCTGTCAATGTTACCCACGGTTCGGTTTTCGGCAGCCTGGCGCACAACATTCTACAGATGGGTTATTTCAGACCCCATAACAGGGACCGCCGGTATCATAACCTTTATTTTGCAGGTGGAAGTACCCATCCGGGCAATGGTGTACCCAATGTACTTTTATCGGCAAAACTCGTTTCAGAACGTATCATTCAGGAAAACCCAAATCCTACTGGAAATCATATTGCTGATCTGTCAACCTGATTCAAATGAACAACGAAAAACAACAAGCGGAACAGATTTTCAAATCCATCGACTTCAACAAGGTCATCGATCACCCCAATATTCTCATTGCAGCCAACTTCTGGGAACCGGAGCGCTACCAGGCCGCCTGCATCTGTTACAGGATCATGCGCAGGATTGACGATCTGATCGACGACCACAAGGCAAACCACAGGACCATTGCGTCCGATCAACAGGAGGTGTTTAACGTCTTGGTAGAAAATTGGCTGGCTATGTTCATGAATGGGGACCATGCTGATCCGGACCATGCTGATCCGGACCATGCTGAACTTATGGAAACGGTAAAAAGATACCGTATTCCCCTCTGGCCTTTCAGGGATTTCGCCAGGTCGATGGTATTTGATATCTTCAATGACACCTTCCCGACCCTTGAGGATTTTATGTTTTACGCGCAGGGTGCTTCGGTGGCACCCGCCAGCATCTTTGTACACCTGAGCGGGCTCAGGAATGGCTCGCCGGGGTTCCAGCTCCCGGAGTTTGATGTCCGTGATGTAGCAACACCCTGTGCCATATTCAGTTACCTTGTGCATATAATCCGTGATTTTCAGAAAGATCAGCAACATAACCTGAATTATTTTGCCGGAGATATGATGGAAAAACATGGCCTGACTGTCGGATGCCTGCGCAATATGGCAGATGGAAAACCGCTGACGGAAGGTTTCAGGTCTATGATCCGGGAGTATCTCGCTCTGGCTGACAAGTTCAGACAGGAAACGTCGGATATGATACAAAAGATATCGCCATTGCTTTCCCAAAGATATCGCCTAAGCCTGGAAATCGTTTTCGATCTGTATAGAATGGTGTATGATCGGATAGATCCCGATTATGGTACCTTCACCACTGCAGAGCTTGTTCCTTCACCGGCTGAAATCCGTACCCTGGTAGAAAAGGTGATCCAAAAATTTTTCTCCTGAAGCCCGGTTCTGCAGAATGCTTAGCTTAGCAGACTGAACATCAAAATTTAAAGGAAATGACGATAGCAATGACGAAATCTGAAACGGTGCGGCTGATCCTTGACTATATGCACCGTGCGATGATGCACCATGCCTTGTGGTATGCCGAGGTGCAGCATCAGTTCGGCCGGGAGAAGGCCATGGAGATCATGCATGAGGTATGCAACCAGAGTTATGAAATCCAGTTGAAAAGATTGTCCAGGGTGTTGGGTTTTGACATTGAGGAGCAGCTTCCGTCACCCATAATGCAGATGGGCAGCAACGAACTGGAGGCATTGAAGGAGGCTGTCGCAGTGAACTGGCTGGCCAATGACGGTGTCTGGTTTCAAGCGGTAGAACGGGCTTATGGGATGTTTGATGCCAAGCGTTGCAATGATTCATGCTGGGGACAGTTTTCCCCCCTGGAGGCCTGGTCTGCAAAACGGATGTTGAAGTTACCTTCCCAACCAGGACTGGAAGGGTTGAAAAAGGCATTGCAGTACCGGCTTTATGCGGCGGTCAACAAGCAGGAGATAACCGAAGAGGCCGACGGTAGTTTTGTTTTCAGGATGGTGGACTGCCGTGTACAATCGGCCAGGAATCGCAAAGGGCTGGATGATTACCCTTGTAAGTCAGCGGGTACCATTGAATACAGGGCTTTCGCCGAAACCATCGACAGCCGTATCCACACCGAATGTATCGCTTGTCCGCCTGATGCCCATCCGGAGCACTGGTATTGCAGCTGGCGATTTACACTGAGAGCATAGGGCGTGGGGCATAGGGGGCAAAAGCTAGTAAAAATACGTCGCATACCAGATGGGATGATCATTATTTGAATCAAGCCAACGTTTTTCTGCTGAATATTTTACTTAGCAATGGATGTAGAGGGTTATGGAAGATCCATGCTTTATACCCTGTTTTGGGAATTATGCTGATTGCACGCAGTAACTGCAAAACGTGAATAGTAGTCACCGGTTATCTCATCAAAGAAAACAAAAATACCCTTTAAGTTCCACGCGCTCCGCTCCCTGGCCCAAACCTCTACATGTTCCGCCGATACTGCCCCCCGACCTCGTAGAGCGCCTGGGTGATCTGGCCCAGTGAACAGTATTTGGTGGCCTCCATGATCTGGTGGAAGATATTTTCGTTGTGCACAGCACTGAGTTTGAGATTCCGTATCGCTTCCGGCGCCTTGTCACCATGGAACCGGTGCAGGTTGGCCAGCATGTCGATCTGGTATTGTTTTTCTTCCGGTGTTGAGCGTATTACCTCGTCGGGGATGATGGTGGGGGATCCTTCCGGGGAAAGGAAGGTGTTGACCCCCATGATGGGAAGCTCACCAGTGTGTTTCAGATGTTCGTAGTAAAGTGATTCATCCTGAATTTTTCCTCGCTGGTAAGCTGTTTCCATGGCCCCCAGCACACCACCCCGTTCAGAGATACGGTCAAATTCCGAAAGCACTGCCTCTTCCACAAGGGCGGTAAGCTCTTCGATGATGAATGATCCCTGCAGCGGATTCTGGTTCTTGGCCAATCCCAGTTCGTGGTTGATGATCATCTGGATGGCCATGGCACGGCGTACCGATTCTTCGGTAGGGGTAGTAATGGCTTCATCGTATGCGTTGGTGTGCAATGAGTTACAATTATCATAAACGGCATACAATGCTTGAAGGGTGGTGCGGATGTCGTTGAAACCTATCTCCTGGGCATGCAGCGAACGTCCGGAGGTCTGTATATGATACTTCAGCTGTTGGGAGCGTGTGTTCCCCTTATACCTGTTCTTAATGGCTTTTGACCAGATGCCGCGGGCCACACGGCCAATGACAGAAAACTCGATGTCAATCCCATTAGAGAAGAAAAAAGACAGGTTGGGTGCGAACTTGTTGATATCCATGTCTCTTGAAAGATAGTATTCCACGTAGGTGAATCCATTGGCAAGGGTAAAAGCCAATTGTGAAATAGGATTGGCGCCCGCTTCAGCAATGTGGTAGCCGGAGATGGATACCGAGTAAAAGTTACGGATATCGTGATGGATAAAATATTCCTGCACATCACCCATCAGCTTCAGGGCAAAATCGGTGGAGAAGATACAGGTATTTTGTCCCTGGTCCTCTTTTAGGATGTCGGCCTGGACCGTACCCCTGACGACTGACATTGTGCATTTTTTGATGTTTTCATATACGTCATGCGGCAGAACCTCGTCTCCTGTGACCCCCAGGAGCATTAGTCCCAATCCGTCGTTGCCCTCAGGCAGTTTCCCCTGGTACACGGGGCGTGGAAGCCCTTTGGCTTTGTAGATGCTGTCAATTTTTTTGTTGACCTCCTTTTCCAGACCGTTCTCCCTGATATATATCTCACACTGCTGGTCAATGGCGGCGTTCATGAAGAAACCCACCAGCATGGGGGCAGGCCCGTTGATGGTCATGGAGACAGAGGTGCTGGGATTGCAGAGATTAAACCCTGAATAGAGCTTCTTGGCATCGTCAAGGCAACAGATAGATACCCCGGAATTGCCGATCTTACCGTAAATGTCAGGACGCAGGTGAGGGTCATTACCGTAAAGGGTAACGGAGTCAAAAGCGGTGGAGAGTCTCTTGGCTGGCAGACCTTTGGAAAGATAATGAAAACGCTTGTTGGTACGCTCCGGCCCCCCTTCACCGGCAAACATACGCGTGGGATCCTCCCCTTCACGCTTGAAAGGGAAAACACCCGCTGTAAATGGAAATGCACCCGGCACATTCTCTTTCAGGTTCCATCTCAGGATGTCACCCCAACCTTTGTATTTAGGCAGGGATATCTTGGGTATCTCAAGATGGGAAAGGGTTTTGCTATGTGTTTTTATTCTGACCTCCTTGTCACGTACCTTGAAAAGATAATACTCGTCCTTGTAAGAACGGACCTTCTCTTCCCAGGTGTTCAGGATCTTATGATTTCCCTCTTCGAGAAAAGCAGAGAGCTCATTGTATTTCTCCTCAAGGGCGGCGATTTTTTCTTCATTCCCTGTCTTTTTTTCTGAAGAGAGAAGATCGATGCTCTGCCTGAGGGAATACAACTGCTGGGCTATCTCTGCCTGTCGATCTACCCATGTGTTGTATTCACGGATGGTATCGGAAATATCTGACAGGTACCGCACCCTTTTTGGCGGGATGATGTGTATTTTCTCGGGTATTTCTCCCAGGAGGGGATTTTCGGGGATGAAAGAGGTGCCCAGTTTGGTATTCAGTAATTCGATCAATGCAGAATAAAACTGGTTGACTCCGGCGTCGTTGAACTGGGAGGCAATGGTTCCGAAAACGGGCATTGTATCGGCAGGCCGGTCGAAGAGGTGATGGTTGCGTTGAAACTGCTTCTTGACATCCCGCAACGCATCCAACCCACCCCGTTTATCGAACTTATTCAGAGCGATGATATCGGCATATTCCAGCATGTCGATCTTTTCAAGCTGCGATGCAGCCCCGAATTCAGGGGTCATTACATACAGGCACATATCGCTGTGCTCCACAATTTCCGTGTCAGACTGGCCTATGCCCGATGTCTCCAGGATTACCAGGTCGAAACCAGCCAACTTAAGGATATTCAACGCCTCCCGTACATATTTTGACAAGGCTAGGTTCGACTGACGGGTTGCCATGGAACGCAGGTAGATCCTGGGATTGTGGATAGCATTCATCCGTATTCTGTCACCCAGCAACGCCCCTCCGGTCTTGCGCTTGGAAGGATCAACGCAGATCACACCTGCTTTGCGGTCAGGAAAGTCATGCAGAAAACGCCTGATGAATTCATCTACCAACGATGACTTCCCGGATCCCCCTGTCCCGGTAACACCAAGTACTGGAACCTTCGATCCCGCAGCCTCACGATCGGCCACTTCCATCATTGAATTAATCTCATCAGGATAATTTTCAACGGCAGAAATCAGCATCGAAATGGCATTGAAATCCTGTTTCCGGATATCGTCCAGTGTTACCCCAATATCTTTTCCCCTTGGGAAATCACATTGCATTAACAGGTCGTTGATCATCCCCTGTAACCCCATGGCCCTCCCATCATCAGGGGAATAGATCCTTGCAATGCCATACTGGTGAAGCTCTTCTATCTCATCGGGAAGAATCACACCGCCACCCCCGCCGAAAATCCTGATATGCCCGAAACCCCGATCCACGAAACTGTCGTACATGTATTTGAAAAATTCAATGTGCCCACCCTGGTAAGAGGTTATGGCTACAGCCTGCACATCTTCCTGTATGGCTACATCAACGATCTCCTGGACGGAACGGTTATGCCCCAGGTGGATCACCTCAGCACCAGTGGTCTGAATGATCCTGCGCATCACATTGATGGAGGCGTCATGTCCGTCGAACAGAGAGGTGGCTGTAAGGATCCTGATGTGGTTCTGCGGCTTGTACAAATCTGTCACAATCATTTTTCTGATAATAGGTTATGGCTTATAATACTGGAAACACTGTGTAAAGATAAAGATTGTATCAGAAAGCGCCCCTGTGACCTTAACTTTTTTTGGTGACATCTGACTCTTATGTTGTAGGATTAAAACATTTTTTTAGTTTTGCAAGTAAGAGTCCTTTCCGGATGGCATCAAAAAGCCCTACCCAATCCAGGCATTGCATGGCTGACTGTTCCGGAAACCGCTTCTGAAGGAGTTGTTAACATTAAAATCCTTTTTTATATGGAAAGACATATCCTTGCCATCAATCCCGGTTCTACTTCTACCAAGATTGCTGTTTATAACAACATGAAAAGTGTGCTTCTGATCAATGTGAAGCATGACAAGGAAACACTGTCGAAGTTTGAAAAGATAGTCGATCAGTTGGAATACCGGAAGAAGATGATCAGGGATGTTTTGGATAATTCGGGGATTGACATGAAGAGTATTCAAATTGTGGTGGGACGTGGAGGATTGTTGAAACCGATCCAGGGCGGTATCTACAGGGTAAACGAGGCGATGCTCAGGGATATACGGAATCCGATGGGGGAGCATGAGTCGAATCTGGGAGGCCTTATTGCGTATGAGCTGGCCAAAGAGGCAGGAGACAATGTGCCTGCCGTGATCGTTGATCCTACCTGTGTGGATGAGATGGAAGAGATAGCCCGGATTTCAGGTATGCCGGAACTTTCCAGGCGAAGTTTCCTCCATGCCCTCAACCAGAAGGCCATCGCACGCAAGTATGCCGGTGACCTCAACCTGAAGTATGAAGATGTGAATGTCATCGTAGCTCACATGGGAGGGGGAATATCGATAGGTGCACACAGTGGCGGCCGGGTTATAGATGTGAACAACGGCCTGAACGGTGATGGTCCCATGTCGCCTGAAAGGAGTGGCGGGGTACCTGTCGGACAGTTGGTGGAAATGTGCTTTTCAGCCAAATATTCCAAAGCTGAGATCATGAAAAAGATCAAAGGGCAGGGTGGACTGGTCGCATACCTGGGCACCAATGATGCCCAGGAAATCGAAGAGAGGATCAACCAGGGGGATACAAAGGCAAAACTGATCTATGATGCCATGGCATACCAGATCGCCAAGGAGATCGGAGGGTTAAGCACAGTCCTGAAAGGAAAGGTAGACTGCATCCTGCTTACGGGTGGCCTTGCCTATAGTGATATGCTCACTGAGTCGATCACCGAAAGGGTGGCCCATATCGCCCCGGTGAAGGTCTTCCCGGGTGAAGGGGAGATGGAAGCCCTTTCCTTCAATGCCCTTCTTGCACTGAAAGAAGAGATTGAGGTGAAGGAATATGTGTAATGACATCGATTCCTGGTTCCAAGATAATAATCCAAAAACAAAACGCTATGGAATATACGAATTTAAAGGTTGATTATCAGAATAATATTGCCATTGTGACGATCAGCCGCCCCGAGGCTATGAATGCGCTGAACTCCCGGTTCTTTGCGGAAATGGACCATTTTATCGACTCATTGAATGATCACCCCGATATCAAAGTCCTGGTCATTACCGGTGAAGGTAAAGCTTTCGTTGCTGGCGCCGATATTTCGGAGATGGTGGACATGAATCCCGTGCAGGGGTATGCTTTCTCAAAGAAAGGGCAGAATACATTTTCCAGTCTTGAGGAGCTGGAAATACCCGTGATTGCAGCTGTGAACGGCTTTGCCCTCGGTGGCGGATGTGAGCTGGCCATGGCCTGCGATTTCAGGATTGCCAGCACCTATGCCAAATTCGGACAGCCCGAGGTGAACCTTGGACTTACTCCCGGATATGCCGGCACACAGAGACTTTCCCGCCTTGTCGGCCTGGCAGATGCACTGTTTCTGCTGATGACGGCAGATATGATCACAGCAGATGAAGCACTGCGTATCGGCCTTGTGCAGAAAGTGGTTGAGCCGGCTGAACTGATGAACGAAACATTGGCCATCGCTGTCAAAATTGCCTCTAAAGGGCCTAAAGCAGTTAAAAAAGTGAAGAAAGTCGCAAGAAAAGGATTTCTTGTGAGCTTTGAGGAGGGCAGCGAACTGGAAGCTACCGAATTCGGTTCACTGTTCGGTAACGAAGGTGAAGAAGGAATGCGTGCCTTCCTCGAAAAGAGAAAACCAAACTGGTAACACAGGCAGCAAAAAACCACTTCCGGTCATCCTTCAGTTGTGATGGATGATTGGATAGACCTGTATCACACAACGTATCATCCTTAAAAAACAACCATAACATGAACTACGAAGAAAGATTACAAAACGTGCTGGTCATCGGGGCAGCCGGTAAAATGGGGAGCGGCATCCTGCTGCTGACCTCCATGGAGATGGCTGATTTGAGCCTAAAGCCCGAAAACAAAGACAAACAGTACATCATCTATGCGCTGGACATCAGTCAGAAAGCACTTACCGGACTGATGAAATACATCCAGGTTCAGCTGGTCAAGGCTGCTGAAAAGAAAATCAACCTCCTCAGGTCCATGTATGCCGACAGGCCTGACCTGATCGACAACGCGGAGATCATCGATGCGTATGTCCGCGATGTAATGAATATCATACGACCGGTCACCACAATCGAATCGGCCTGCGAGGTCAATGTCATTTTCGAGGCCGCCAGTGAGAACCCTGACCTCAAGATTCAACTGTTTTCCCAGATCAATCAGAACAGCAAGATCTCTCCATGGTTCTTTACCAATACCTCCTCCATACCCATCGGCTACCTCGACAAAGAGGCGAAACTGGATGGCCGCATTTTGGGTGTCCATTTCTACAATCCACCTGCTGTCCAGAAACTTGTCGAAGTGATCAGGGCAGAGAATTCAAAGCCGGAACTGGCAGAATTCGTCACGCAGTTCATCCGGAACATGCGCAAAGTCGAAGTGCCTTCTTACGACTTTGCTGGTTTCATCGGGAATGGCCATTTCATGCGTGACGCCCTGTTCGGCATGCATCTCCTCAACCGGCTGACCGGGAACCATACCTTTGCCGAAGCGGTCTATATGGTCAATAAAGTGAGTCAGGAGTTTATGATCCGCCCTATGGGCATCTTCCAGCTCATTGATTATGTAGGTATCGATGTCTGCCAGTTTATCATGAAAGTGATGAATCCATATGTGGAAAAGGAAGACATCCATAGCCCGCTGCTCGATCGTTTTATGGAGGCAGGCGTGAAAGGGGGACAGCATTTCGACGGTTCCCAGAAAGATGGTTTCCTGAAATATGAAAAGGGACGCCCTGTTGCCATTTATGATATCGACAAGGGAGGTTACGTAAACCTGGCTGATTTCTCAGAAAAGTGTGACGCCGAGTTGGGCCCGCTTCCGGAAGGGCATGCCCCCTGGCGGGTTGTTGTGGGTGACCGTGGCAAAGACACCATGCTAAGGAATTACTTTAGCAATATGAAGTTATCAGGCACCCTGGGTGCAACCATGGCGCTTGACTATCTGCGAAGATCGAAGGAAATTGGTGAAAATCTGGTGAAAGAGATGGTGGCTCACAAACCAGAAGATGTGAATACGGTGCTGCTTACAGGATTTTTCCACGCCTACGGCCCGATTAACGATTACATAAACTAAAACTGGGAGGATAAGATCATGAAACTGAGAAGAAAAATATATATGGTTGCCGGCTACAACACCCTTTCGATGGGCAGTGGCAGGAAAGAATTTCATCCGAAAAAACCGAGACCTGGCCTGGAAGAATATCTGAAGGAAGCAGGGGAGAAGGTCCTGCAGCAGATTGGCGGCGCACAGAATGTGGATGAATGTGTGGTAGGGAATTTCATTGCTGCCCGATATAACAAACAGGGAAATCTGGCTGGCTTTTTCCCTTATATTGACGAAGGGCTGAAATTCAAGCCCTGTGTGCGTGTTGAGGGAGCGTGCGGATCGGGTGCACTGGCACTGGCTACTGGAATTAAATCGGTACTCGCTGAAACGGCCGAGGTTGTCCTGGTGCTGGGCGTAGAGGTGCAAAACTCCGTGAAAGCAGTGTATGGCGCCGATATCCTGGCAGCTGCCGGTTGGTATAAAGAGCGGAAGAACGGGCACGCCCATTTCTTTCCCGGAAAATTCAGCGACAGGGCAGGTGCCTATTATGAGAAGTTCGGCTATGACAAAACACGTGAGGCCATGGCAATATGGTATAAAAACGCCATTGAAAATGCACGTCTCTGCCCGACAGCACAGGAACACCACAATACAACCAAGGACCTTATGGCGGTGGGCATGACGAAGCCCAATCCCTTCACCTTCGTTGAAAACCTCAATGTATTCGACTGCTCCAAAGTCTCTGACGGTGCATCCGGCATCGCTGTGGTTTCGGAAGAGGGGTTGAAACGGTGTGGTATCAACGTCAGTGAAGCTGTGGAGATCATCGGACTGGGGATCTCGGAGTATGATATTACCTCCCCTCCATCCGATCCGACAAAGTTGGAAACCACAGCAAGTGCCGTAGGAAAAGCACTTGAGATGGCTGGCATCAGCAAAGATGACATTGCCACAGTGGAATGTCACGATTGTTTCTCCATAGCAGGGATCCTTGCGGTGGAAGCCATCGGCCTGGCGGAATATGGCAAGGGGCCTGATTTCGTCATTGAAGGCAATACCTCCCGCACCGGCAAGGTGCCTTTCAACACCACAGGCGGTTTGGTAGGATGGGGCCACCCGACAGGGGCAACAGGCGTCCATCAGGCAGTCACCATATGGGAACAGCTGACCGGCAAAGCAGGCCTTGCCCAGATTGCCATCCCGGCCGACAAACCCTATGGCCTCTCCATTAATATGGGCGGGGATGACAAAACACTGGTCTCTGTCGTCTATAGGAAAACAGTCTGACAAAAGGGCCTTTCCTGTCCTGCATGGCACCGGCCGGTTGACACCTCCCTCCTGATCAGCCGGTACCTCATCTTTTAAACGAACATCATGAATGTAATCACCCAACTGTTCAACATTCGCTACCCTGTTATCCAGGGCGGTATGATCTGGTGCAGCGGATGGCGCCTGGTTTCTGCTGTGAGCAACGCCGGTGGACTGGGCCTCATCGGATCGGGATCCATGACGCCACCTGTCTTGCTGGATCATATCCGGAAATGTAAGTCAGCCACCGATAAGCCGTTTGGCGTGAATATCCCTTTGCTTTTCGACCATGCGGAGGAGTTTATCCGGATTTGTATCGGTGAAAATGTACCGGTTGTCTTTACTTCAGCCGGTAATCCCGTCAGGTGGACACCCTTGCTGAAGGAGCATGGCATCAGGGTAGCCCATGTGGTCGCCAATTCAAAAGGGGCGTTAAAATGTGTGGAGGCAGGCGTTGATGCTGTTGTCGCCGAAGGCTTTGAAGCAGGCGGGCATAACGGGAAAGAGGAAACAACCACCATGGTGCTGATACCCACCATCCGCCAGGTTGTTGGCACGATACCGCTTATAGCTGCCGGCGGTATTGCCACCGGCAGGGGAATGCTGGCAGCCATGGCCCTGGGTGCTGACGGCGTACAGATCGGCAGCCGTTTTGTCGCCTCTGAGGAATCTTCTGCCCATCCCGCCTTCAAACAGAAAATTATTGAAGCACATGAAGGGGATACCATGCTCTCCCTGAAAAAATTGGTTTCGGTACGGCTGTTAAAAAATGACTTCTTTTTCAGCATCCATGAAAAAGAACTGAACGGCGCCCCAGCCGAAGAGCTTCTGACGTTGCTCGGTCAGGGGAGGGCTGCCAAAGGGATGTTCGATGGAGATCTGAAGGAGGGTGAACTGGAGATCGGACAAGCCTCCGGTATGATTACAGAGATCAAACCCGCTGCCGAGATAATCCGAAACATCATCGATGAATATAACGAGGCAGGAAACCATCTCCTGGGAATGAGTTTCTAAAAGGCATCAGGATGATAAAAGAGAAATACATATCGGTAAACGGAAAGGAGCTCTTTTGCAAAATCATCCGGGAAGCTGCTGGCACCACCGGAAGGCCATGGCTGGTATTTCTCCATGAAGGTCTTGGTAGTGTGGAACAATGGAGGTCCTTACCGGAATGGATCGCCTCCCGGTGCAGTTGCCCTGCCCTTGTGTACGATCGCTACGGGTACGGAAAATCTGAAATCAAACCGGAGCCCAATGATCTGTTGTACATGCACACCGAAGCCCATATCTTTCTTCCTGAGCTACTGGAAAAGCTGGAAATCAGGGATAAAGTCATCCTGATCGGCCATAGTGACGGAGGTACGATCGCTTTGCTGTTTGCAGCCAGGTTTCCGGAGCAGACCTTTGCCGTCATCAGCGAAAGTGACCATGTGATCTGTGAAAGGATTACCGCTGAGGGGATCAGGAATCTGGTTTTTGAATATGAACAGGGTGCTTTAAAAAAAATGCTGGCCAAATACCATGGGAGCAAGACCGACACGCTGTTTTATGGGTGGACCGGTCTATGGCTTTCGGAGGAAGCGCCGGTATGGAATATTCTGGAGGAGCTTCCACTGATCAAAGCTCCGTTGCTGGCCATCCAGGGGAAAGACGACCAGTACGGCACCGTAGAACAACTCGCCGCAAAACTTCGCCATGCCGGGGGAACCGTGCAGGTATCCTTTATCCCCAACTGCGGACATATCCCTCACGTGGAGAAAAAGGAACAGGTTGAGGAGCTGATGACAGGTTTTATCAGCTCTCTTTGGTGAAATAGTATTGTTTTTTTTAAGATATGAAGAATCCAACTGTTTATTAACTGAAATTTAGTAGGTTTGTATGCAGATAAACGGGAATCAAACCAATATCAATATAAAAACTGAAAAGCCATGAATTTTGAATTTACTGAAGAACAGAAAATGATTCAGCAGGCTGCAAAGGATTTTGCAGAGCGTGAATTACTACATGATGTCATTGAAAGAGATGCTGCTTCCAGGTTTCCGGCCGAACAGGTCAAAAAGCTCGCAGAGCTGGGCTTTCTGGGCATGATGACATCTCCTGAATATGAAGGTGGTGGTATGGATACCATCTCTTATGTGCTGGCGATGGAGGAGATATCCAAAATCGATTCCTCAGTCGCGGTGATCATGTCGGTTTGCAATTCTCTGGTTAATTGGGGATTGGAGACTTATGGCACCCAAGCACAAAAAGATAAATACCTCAGGCCGCTGGCCAGGGGGGAACAGATAGGCGCATTCCTGCTTTCCGAGCCGGAAGCCGGTTCCGATGCCACCAGGCAGAGGACAACCGCTGTTGACATGGGTGAACATTACCTTCTCAACGGAACCAAGAACTGGATCACCAATGCGAATTGTGCCTCGGTTTATCTTGTCATGGCACACACCAATCCTGAAAAAGGCCACAAAGGGATCAATGCATTCATCGTGGAAAAGAATTCGCCCGGTATTTCCCTGGGGCCACACGAAGACAAGATGGGAATGAGAAGTTCCGATACCCATTCGGTTATGTTTACAGATGTAAAAGTGCCGAAGGAGAACAGGATTGGTGAGGATGGTTTTGGTTTTACCTTTGCCATGAAGACCCTCGACGGGGGAAGGATCGGTATCGCAGCCCAGGCATTGGGCATAGCCTCCGGGGCCATGGAACGTGCCATCCAGTATTCCAGGGAGAGAAAAGCATTCGGGACAGAAATCTGTAATCACCAGGCTGTTGCCTTTAAACTGGCTGATATGGCTGTGAAGGTGGAAAATGCACGGAACCTCTGCCTGAAAGCTGCCTGGCTGAAAGATGCAGGCCAGCCCTATGGCATCATGAGTGCCTATGCCAAACAATATGCTGCCGACATCGCCATGGAGGTCACCACGGAAGCTGTGCAGATACACGGCGGTTATGGCTATGTGAAAGAATATCATGTGGAAAGACTGATGCGGGAAGCCAAACTCACCCAGATTTACGAAGGTACTTCGGAGATTCAGAAGATCGTGATCTCCCGTGCTTTGTTGAAATAAAAGAAAATCATTAAAATCATTGTTTATGAAGATTCTGGTATGTATCAGTGATGTACCCGATACGACAACGAAGATCAGGTTCAGGGATAATAATACGGCGTTTGATGACACCGGTGTCCAATGGATCATCAATCCATGGGATGAGCTTGCGCTTACAAGAGCACTGGAACTGAAAGAGGGATCGGGAGGAGCCATTGAGATGGTAACGGTGGCCAATGTGGGGACGGTCCAATCGGAGCCGACCATCCGGAAAGCTTTGGCTGTAGGGGCAGACAATGCCTTCAGGGTGGATGCCCGGCCCCGGGATGCTTTCTATGCGGCGGAACAACTGGCCAACGTCATCAGGGAAGGTCAATACGACATCGTCCTGGTGGGACGTGATTCATCAGATTTTAACGGAGGAGCGGTAGGAGGGATGCTCGCCGAATTGCTGGGATATAATTCGCTCGCTTCTGTATCATCTATCTCCCTGGAAAACGGGAAAGTGAAAGTCAACAGGGAAATCGAAGGGGGAACCGAAATACTGGAAGCAGGACTGCCCTTCCTTGCGGTTGTACAGAAAGGAATTGCCATCGAACCAAGGATCCCGGCGATGAGAGGCATCATGATGGCAAGGACAAAACCCCTTCATGTGGTCCAACCGGTTGAGACGGAAGCGCTGACCGGATTCATCGGCTTTGAATTGCCCCAACCCAAAGGCGCATGCAGGAAATTTGATGCGGAAAACATCAAAGGATTTGTGGATGCATTGCATAATGAAGCTAAACTGATCTGAAACCTTAATTGAAAGAAAATGGCAATACTGGTATATACAGAAAACAGGGATGGTGTCTTTAAAAAAGCAGCTTTCGAACTGCTTACCTATGCACAGGAACTGGCAAAGACACTAAATACAGAGGTTGTAGCCCTTTCTATCGGAAAGGTTGAAGCAGCTGAGCTTGAGAAACTGGGCGGGTACGGTGCAACGAGGATACTCTGTGCAGGTACCGGTGATGTGTCGGTGCTGGACAACCGCCTTTATGCATCCATCATGAAAGCAGCCGTTGAAAAAGAACAGGCAGCTATCATCCTGATGGCCAACAATATCACGGGGCAGGCCCTTGCCCCGCGTGTGGCTGCAGGCCTCCGGGCAGGACTGGTAACAGGTGTGGTCGGGCTGCCGGAATCGTTTGATCCGTTCACCGTCAGGAAGCTTATTTTTACCGGGAAGGCTTATGCCCATGTGCAGGTGAATGCCTCCATCAAAGTGATTACCCTCCTCCAAAACTCATTCGGAGTGGCTGAACCTCTGCCGCAGCAACCCGCCATTGAGGAGTTCCATCCCGCCGTGTCGGATGCAGTGAGCGATATCCGGCTTGTAGATGTCAGCAAAACAACCGGCAAGCTTCTCCTCACCGATGCAGAAATCGTTGTTTCGGGTGGAAGGGGTATGAAAGGCCCGGAGAACTTCTACCTCATAGAAGAGCTGGCCGAAGTGCTGGGAGCTGCTACCGCCTGCTCAAGACCGGTGTCGGATGAGGGATGGAGACCCCATGGTGAACATGTCGGACAGACCGGAAAAATCATAGCCCCCGTGCTTTACATCGCCTGCGGCATCTCCGGCGCCATACAGCATGTGGGAGGTATTTCATCCTCCAAATATATCGTGGCGGTCAACAACGATAAAGATGCACCCATATGGGATGTCGCTGACTATGGTGTTGTCGGTGACTTCAAAACCGTGCTGCCGGAACTGATCGCCACCATCAAAGAGGTGAAAGCAAAATAGTTGCATTCCGGAAGCATCTGTGTTTTAATCATTTTCGCCCCTGCCAGGGCTTGAGGGTTGTTGGTAGGGATGCTACCGGGGGCTGAGCCCCCGGCTACATTATTATCCCCCTGCCGGGGAATGTGTCCATCGGACCTGTAACCCCGGCTTTGATTTGACCAATAGAGTAATTCTCTCTGAAGCAATACTAACCTGGTTGCAGGACATGCGACCTCCAAGGCCCAACTGGCCTTTTCCCGGCAGGGAAATAAGATTTTAGCCGGGGGCGGAGCCCCCGGTACGGACGCCCTTCAACTAATTGAGCCCCGGCAGGGGCGAAATAGCAACGGTATCATAGCACCTGCATGATGATCACATCGTAAGTGTAGAATTTTGGATTTCCGGTAACGATGACATTATCAACCTTTACACTGTATTTCTGATCTTCAGGGTTGTTCAGGACGATCCCAACAGGTTCCCATACGATGGTGTTGTCTCCGTAACCGTTGTCAATACTGCTGACAATCGTAAGACTGACAGGGCTTCCGCTGTCGTCGGTCATGGTAACAGCAGCATTGGCAAAATTAGCGGCAGGGATACTCAGAGACCAGCGATTGTAAACCACGGGGGCGGGTACATACCCTTTGGGTGGCCAGGAAATGAACGAAGGAAGGTTTGAAGGGAGTGGATTTCCACCATTGCCTAAGACCCAAAGCGCCTGTGATGAACTTGTGGACCCGTGCCCAACCGTTTTCAATCTGGAATAAAGGATCCATCTCCTGTGCCCACATGCTTTATTGTTGCTGCCGTCGTCTCTCACCTGGCCCGAAACGGCATTGACACTGTGATTGCCAAGGCTCAGGTTGGAGTTGGCACAGGCCTCAGCACCATCGGCCGTATAACAGTTCCAACTCGCTGGCGGATTGTGGCTCAGATTACCGTTTGCCAACGACATCAGGGCTGCCTCCTGACATTTTCTGCTCTTGACCGTATCCATACTGATGTCGGTCGGAAGCCCACACATTTTGCGGTAATACCTGATGCGCTGAAGCACCTTTTCCTGTACGCTCATCGGAACCGTTCCGGCATTGCAACCGGCAGTGCTGCCCGTCCATTCCGGATTCGTAACTACTGATCCGAGATAATTGTTTTTATATTCATCCAGCGCCTTTTCCCTGGGTGTCTTCTCCTTGGGTTTGTCAGGTATATCCTCATCCTTCTCACAGCCATTCATTATCATGAACAGGGCTGCAAGAATTACAGGAACATACCACCATTTTCTGAATTCCGTTTTCATGCTCTTTGGATCGCTATCTCTCTCTATTTAATGAATTGATTGTATGATTGATCATATAACAGAAAAGCTCTGCCAGATCCTCCTGGTTCATTTTCAGGGATACTTCAGAATGGCTTTGTTCATCGTACTGTATTTGGCCGAAAGATACCATTCAAAAGTTCCGGGCTGTGTTTCCTTAACAGACCAGAAGTCATAGTACACATGTTTTCTGTCACCGTTTTCATCCAGTTTTGTGCTGCCGGTTGCACCGGAAAAGGTGTTGGCGGTTGTGATAAAATGTTTTTTGAATACATCGAAACCAGATTCAGGATTGAGGGTGATGTTGGTCAGGAAGGCAACCCAAAGGATATCGTGTGCTGACAGCGCATAGATGCTTGCTTTATGACCGATGGCATCCTTGATTCGTTCCTGCAGAGGCTCATAAAGATCAGCGGCACCTTCGTCAAAACCAAACACCGGGCATTGGAAGAAGGTATTTTTTGTAAAAGCTGCTGCTGTTGCATTGGCAGTCAGTGAAGCATGCTGCGCAAAGGCGGATGAGCCATACAACCTGTGCTGGGTGGTCAGGTTGGCATTATGAAGCGCTTCAAGCACACCGGTTCCCTCGCCAAAAGAGATCAGATACAAAGCGGTCCGCCCGGCACCATAGGTGGCCGTACCGGTCGCAAGCGCCGTTTTGGCATCATTGGCCACGATGGATAAATCAGAAGATACGGGATCAAAAGGTATCGTAGCGATGATGTCACCACCATGTGCGGTAAACAGGTTCCCTGAGGCCTCCATCAGTGAGTTGGCCCATAGATCGTTACGTACAACCGCCACCATGGCCTCGATGGTGTCCAAATCCAGCATGGCATTCAGGGCTTCAGCCTGGTAGGTGTCATTGGGGACAAAACGCAACAGATGGTCATCCGGGATGGCCAGGGAGGTAGAAACAGCAGAATGGGTAACAATCAGCACCTGATGTTTATCTGCAACTGACTTCACCGCTTTGGCTTCGGCACTGCTGTATGGCCCGATGATCAGTTGTATCCCTTCATCAATCAGTGATTGCGTTTTGGCTTTGGCAACAAGGGTGTCTGAATGCGTGTCTTCAAAGATGAGCTCAACGTTTGTCTTCAGGCCGTTTCTCTTGATGTAATTTTTGATATCCAACAGTCCGATCTCGAGGGCTGCCTTTGTTTCCAGGGCGTTTTGGCTGCCAACGCCTGAAAAGCCGAGCAAAACACCGATCTTAAAGGTGTTGATGGTCTCCTCCTCCTCTTTGATGCACCCGGTTATTCCCGTGAACAAGGGTACAAGGCAGATAAAAACCAATAAACACGATAAAACCTTCTGTTTCATGATGGGTGTTTTTAATGAATATTTGGGGGTTTGTGTGAAAATAACAATTTGATCGAGGATTAAAATGGTATATCAAAAGTACGATTATTTTCGATATTCTGCGTAACGCTGCCAGACCATCTCATAATGGTAGCAACGATCTGCAGAAACCAGCAACGAAAGGTGCTCGATTCTGTTGGACAATTTCCTCTTCTCAAATCTTTTGTGTATACCATAAAATCTGGAAAAAGGTCCATTATAACAATCGGTGAAATATTCCAGGATTCATCGGTACTATGTCATTTTATGGTTCCAGGTCATTTAGTGTGGGTAAATATGTCCGGCAAAGAGCGAATATTCACGGCAACATTCTCATTCTATTCACATCACTCGAATGATTGTAATCCACTGAATGTGGTACATGATATTTGGTATTCACCAGGTTAAATCCATGGAATAGGTTGAAAAATAATGGCCCCGCGAAAAGTAAAACCGGACAGGTAGTAGTAGAATGAAACCGGGGGTGTCTCAAAAGCCACCCCCCCTTTTTTTTGTTTTTTTTCGTAGCCACTCCGCGACTGCGCCTGAAGCTTCATTCCTTGCACCTCCGGTTCAGGAATGATCACGCCTGCGGCGTGACCGCTTCAGCCAAGGTCGCTCCGTGGCTACTAGTGCTTTTTTACTAGACATAGCTCCCTTGGAAAAGAAATATAAGGGAGGCGGCACTTCGAGTTATCATCCAAGAATGTTGCTTAAAGTGCTTGTATACGCCTATTTGACCAATTCATATTCTTCCCGCAAGATCGAAGCTAATGCAAACCGATATTCTTTTGTATGGGGGAAAAGCATTCGTCACAACAAAGAGCGCATCCTTAAACAGATTGATGAGCTGTGGAGTTATGCACAGCGCATAGCATATGATGAGCTTCAAGACACTGAGCCACTTGTTTTTGATGAGATAAAGCCGGAACAAATAAAGCAGGTCATTGAACAGATAGATCAAGCGCTGAAGAATAAAACAGTTGACAAAAAAGTTCGGCAAAAGCTATCCTAGGCCAAGAAGAAATGGCCAGGCAATTTAGAACATTATGAACAGCAACAGAAGAAGCTTGGCAAACGCAACAACATGTCAAAGACCGACCCGGATGCTTGTTTTATGAGAATGAAAGAAGATCATATGAAGAATGTCCAACTTAAGCCCGCATATAACTTACAGCTTTCCACACAAGATCAATTCATTTTGAATTACTCAATACATCAAAACTCTGCAGATACCATTACACTTCCCGCTCACTTGGATGGATATAAGGAGTTATACGATCGGTTACCTACCATGTCTTCGTATCAGGCTCAGAATTGTCATGGCTGTCCAATACGAGGGGTGTGTCATAGCCAAGAAGGCAACCGGATTATAGAGGTGAATCTTCGACTTAGAAAGTATCGAAAAAATGCCAGGGAAAAACTCCTGAGTGAAGCGGGGATTGCATATAGAAAAAAGCGATCAGTTGATGTGGAAAGTATTTTTGGAGCAATTAAACACAATAAAAACTTTAAACGGTTTAAAATCGACTAAATCAGTAGCTACGGAGCGACCTTGGCTGAAGCAGTCACGCCGCAGGCGTGATCATTCCTGAGCCAAAGGCGCAAGGAATGAAGCTTCAGGCGCAGTCGCGGAGTAGCTACGCGGCCATACGGCCGTGGAGAAAAAAAAGAGCACCTCTTTTGAGACGTCCCCGTATCGATTTACTGCATTATTACCCCGGGTATGTGACCGGGTATTGGAATGTATTTGACGGGTAGGTTATGAAAAAAAACATCAGATAGGTTACGCCGGCTGAATGGCCGGAAGGGCAGATGTCAACAGGAAATCTGTCCTCAGGAAAGCGCCATGGCCACCAGCTCGGCAATGTCGAGGTTCTGCACCTCTTCCTCTTTGTTTTTGTATTTCAAACCATCGGTGAGCATCGTCATGCAGAAGGGGCAGGCTGTTCCGATGATGCCGGCATGGGCCTTCAGCGCCTCTTCTGTCCTTTCGATGAAGACCTCTTTGTCCCCTTTTTCTGCATCCTTGAACATCTGTGCTCCGCCGGCACCGCAACAGAGAGCGAAACTCCTGTTGCGTGGCATCTCTGTCAGGGAAAGCCCAAGTTCCTTCAGGATATAGCGTGGCGGTTCATAGATGTCGTTTATTCTCCCCAGGTAGCAGGGATCATGATAGGTAGCGCTTTTAGCGGCAAGCTTCTCCCTGTCCACCTTGAGCTTCCCCTCCCGGAGTATGGTGGAAAGGAATTCCGTGTAGTGGATCACCTCGTAATGTCCACCCAGGTCAGGGTACTCGTGTTTTAACACATTGAAACAATGCGGACATGTTGTGATGATCTTCTTCACCTCATACATCGAAAACACTTGTATCAGCTGCAGGGCCTGCATCTGAAACAGCATCTCATTGCCCGCACGGCGCGCCGGATCCCCGGTGCATGTCTCTTCGGTTCCAAGCACCGCGTAATCAATACCCAGATGGTTCAGGATCGTCGCAAACGCCTTCACCACCTTCATGTACCTGTAATCAAATGCCCCGGCACAACCCACCCAGAACAAAAACTCCGGCCTGTGACCCGCAGCAAATACATCCGCCATAACCGGCACCTTCATCTTATTATCATCGTTATTCTCCATAATCAAAACAAAACTAAATCAATAAAAGAAATATCCCCTCTCTGCCTCTCCTGCTCCCCTGATTGTCAATTACCAATTACTCTGCCCACCTCATCCTGTCCTCACACGAACACTGCCACGGCGCTCCGTTGTTTTCGATGTTGGCAAAGATGGTATTGATCTGTGCCGGGGCGGCCGATTTCTCCATCACCAGGTAGCGTCTCAGGTCGAGGATGAAAGTCGGATGGTCAATGTTCAACGGGCACTCCTTTGCACATGCATTGCAGGTGGTACATGCCCAGATCTCCTCTTCGCTGATGTAATCCCGGATAAGTGTCTTGTGGTCGGTATAGGATGATCCGTTTTTGACCAGGCCGGAACCTTTCTCCTTCATACGCCGGCGGATGTCGATGATCATCTTGCGGGGTGACAGGGCTTTGCCCGTAATGTTGGCCGGACACACCGAAGTGCATCGGCCGCATTGCGTGCAGGTGAGCGAGTCAAGATAATTTTTCCATGAAATATCTTCCGCATCCAGGATCCCGAACCGTGATGCCGGCTGATTCCCCGTGTCTGGTGCAGCAAATGCCGTTTCAGGATCCATCATTAGTTTAACCTCCTTCAGCACCGATTCCATCGTGCGCATCTTGCCCAGCGGGGTGAGCCTGCTGAAAAACACATTGGGTACCGACATGAAAATGTGAAAGTGCTTTGAGTAGGGGAGGATGTTGGCAAAGAGGAAGATCAGCAGGATATGGCTCCACCAGAAAATATCGTGGAGGAGTGCTGCAGTGATTACGTCCATTCCGGCAAACAGCGGCGCCAGCATGGAACTGACAGGAAACACCCCCACGTGCACAGGATGCCCTGTCAGGTAAAAGATGTTGAGCCCGGCAAGGGTGATCATCAGGACCAGGATCAGGCTGAGGGCGAGGTAGGCGTCTGCATGGTTTTTCGGGGTCAACTCTTTACCGTGCAGTCTTTTGATGCCAAGGCAGCATCTGCGGATGATGAATATCACGATGAAAAGGGCGATCAGGTAAGCCGAAATGTCACCGGCAGCTATGATCACGTTGTAAACAGTGCCCAGCACAGCGAGAACCCTTTCTGTGCCCGCGATGCCGTCGATCACCATCTCGATGCTCCCCAGCAGGATGACACAGAATCCCCAGAATACCATGGCATGCATGAAACCGGCTATGCGGTTCCGGAAAATTCGCTCCTGCAGGAATGCATTAACAAGCGTATGCCTGATCCTTTTTCCAATCTCCCTCACCGGATAGGCCGGACCAGTGAACCGGAACAGCCGAAACACCCTGTATGCGGAATATCCAAACATACCCAGGGTGATGACCAACAGAAAGATGAATATGAGCTGCGACATATTGTTAGGGTTTGATGGAAATGACCGGCCAAAATTAGCATCTTTTCCCCAAATGATCTTCATCATTTTGCGCTGGTAAATAACTACAAATTATAAACTAAACTCAGCGATCAACCTGTTTAGATTACACAAAGAAAGGATTCAAAGATTAATGCGGATGACCAGGGCAAAGCCAAACCTAATCTTATCCATTACCTAAGTAGCCAGAAAGATCCCACATGTTTCCTGGATCTTATTCCCTCATTACAATGATCAGTTGTTGGGGAAAAATTACGAGTACCCGGTTTCCATATCCCTTTCTTTCGCCGTTATACCCCTCCCCAACCCCTCCTCTGAGATGGGAGGGGCGTATGGGCAATGCGCTATGCTACATGATGTTGTCAATATCAACCGGATTTGTTGAGTTCTGTTTCTTATGGATTATCCTGTAAAGTTAGTACGTTACTTTGTATCGTATCCATTACGAAGTCAATATTTTGCAATATCTCTTCATTGCGAAAGCGGAGTACTGTTATACCAAGCCGTTCAAGTTCAATGGTTCTTCCTTTATCATACTCAAGCTGATCTGGATTGTCGTGAACTTCACCATCAATCTCAATGGCTAATCGAAGCGCATGGCAGTAGAAATCCAGAATAAACCTGTCTACCGGGTGCTGCCGCCGAAATCGGTAGTTTTCCATTGCTTTTCTGCGTAGATGATCCCAGAGAACCTCTTCTGCCGGAGTCATGTTTTTTCGCAAGATCCTTGCTTTTGCAATGATATCCGGAGAGGCGCCAAAGTAAAAATTGTACACCGGCTTGTTAACTGCAATCATGTATTTCCCTTTTACTTCACGTTATTATAAAGGTATTCAATCTTTTAAAGTCTCTCCCCTCTCAGGGGAGAGATTTAGAGAGGGGTTTAATGTGCCGAAGGGCAGATACTGTAAATGTTGCGTTGGATTACCATCAATGTCTGTTAGAAAAGCTGAGGAGCCGAGGTGGTCGGAGTGATAGATGTAGCGGTTATCTTCGACATTGTTGTGGTTGCGGCTGTCTTCAACGCTGGGGAGCTGCGGGTCTATGGAGACGTATTGCATCGGCATGTCGGTGCATTCAATGTTTCGGTGAAGCATATCCAGCAGATCACCGGCCATGGCTGTGTAATCCTGTCCACTGAGGATCTCGACGGCGTAGTTCAGCGGATCTACCAGGGCATCGTCCATACCGCCGCCAATGCGGGAGCTTACCCGCTCAGCGCCGGCATAGTAGTGCTTGCTGTAGCCGGTTTCGTTAAACACCAGATAGGGACTTGCATACAGGGTCTTGTTGTTCATATCCACCATATCAATCCAATTGTCGCCTCCAACGTACATCTTCTGCACCTGGCCGGTGAGTTTCCAGACGCGCTTGCCGCCGGAAAAACCCCTCCACACCTCGGCATTCTGCCGAGGTGTTGCCCTCCCCTGAGATGGGAGGGGCTACTGCACAATCAATGTTATACATCTACATTGGTAATTGGTTATTCATTCATAGTAGACCTTTAATAAATGCAATTTTGTGTTTTTACATTTAAAAAGTGCATTTCCAATTAGAGGGTTTATGTGATGGTCTAATACTACTAGACAATATTTTAAACAAAGATAAGTGTCATTGTTGAAAAGAGGGGGGTCTGGGGGGAGACTCATAACTCATTTGTTTTGTTGATAATTTATGCTGCCTGCTTGTACATCAGTACGGGCGGGCGTTTACCGATGGAGGAGTGATCCCTTCGGTCGTCGTAATAGTTGATCAACTTTCGAACACCTGATGGAATTCTTCTCCTTCCGGTCGCGTCATACAAAGGTACGGAAGTTACAGATGATTGTTATTGCTTTTTAACTCCATGATACCCTCTTTTGCTGATGGTAACAAACGCATTGGAACCACCTGCGTTCTGTGGTTTCTGATTGTTAATGGATGGTTGTTTATAAAAGAAGGTTGATCCATTAGCAGGAAGGAGGGATGGGTAGTAGTGATCCATTATGTTGCATTGCCGCCAGCTCCATGATTCGTTGTCCTGCATGATACTGCAGATACGATTACCCGTCATGGATCCTGGCGGGTGAGAACAAAGCGGGCAGGAGAGAGGGGGGGGAGTCTTTCAGCAATCGCTGCCTCAGGTCCATCTGCTACGCTCAGAGGTTATTTACGATGAAATCGGTCATCATCCGGTACAGATGGTTGCGGGTGTTGCCGCCATAGATCCCATGGTTCCGGTTGGGATAACAGAACATGCTAAACTGTTTGTCGGCAGCTACAAGGGCCGTTACCAGGTCGTATGCATTCTGTGCATGTACATTGTCATCTGTCATGCCATGAACCAGCAGGTAGTTGCCTTTCAACATCTTCACATGGTGAATGGGGGAGTTGATATCGTAGTTCTCACCGTTTTCCTGCGGTGTGCGCATAAATCGTTCTGTGTAGATGTTGTCGTAGTAACGCCAGTTGGTAACCGGCGCGACTGCGATGCCGGTCTTGAAATATTCCGCCCCTTTGGTCATGCACAACGTCGACATGTATCCTCCGTAGCTCCATCCCCAGATCCCTATCCGGTCTTTATCAATGTACGACAAGGCGCCGAAATACTTTGCCGCTTCGATCTGATCCACTGTCTCAAGGTTTCCCAGTTCCAGGTAGGTGCATTTCTTGAATTCTTCTCCCCGGTGCCCCGTTCCACGGTTATCTACCGACACCACCACATAGCCGAGCTGCGTCAGATGGTGAAACCAGTGATTCTGGTAGTTCCAGCTGTTGGTAACAGTCTGTGAGCCGGGACCTCCATAGACATACATCAGCAAAGGGTATTTCCTGCCAGGGTCGAAATCTACCGGCTTCATCATCCAGTAATGGAGTTCTATTCCCCCGCCGGTGGTAAAAGTCCTGAATTCAATCCTGGGAACAGCATAGTCTTTCAGCAGTTCTTTCAGTCCGTGGTTGTCTTCCATCACCACCAGTTCGGTCCCTTTGCGGTTTACGATAGAGTAACGGTCCGGGGTGTTCGCGTCGGACCATTGAAGGATGTAGTAGTCATACGTGTTGCTGAAGGTAACATTGTTTTCGCCCGGTTTTTTCGAGAGCAGGGTTTCTTTTTTACCATCCAGCCTGACAGAAAACACCTCTGTGTTGATGGGCGATGATTGGGCAGCACGGTAGAAACATACCTGGTTTTTGGCATCAATCCCTTTAATATCAATCACATCATAAGGGCCGGTGGTGATCTGAAACACTTTGCCTTCCTTCAGTGAAACCGAATGAATGTGGTTGTATCCGCTTTTTTCACTCGTAAAGATCATCCTGTCCTCCAAAAAGAAAAGGTTGTCGGTGATATCAATATAATACGGGTTTTTCTCTTCGTATAAAACCCTGGTATTGCCTGTGGCAGGATTGGCGAGGAGTATCTCCAGGTGGTTCTGCAGTCTGTTGAGCCTGAGGATGGCAAGTGCATCATCGGATGTGGACCATTTAATACGCGGAAGATACATGTCGGCATCGTCGCCTGTCTTCATCGGCATGCTGGTGCCTGTGACAAGGTCGAAAGTATGGATGGTCACAATACTGTTATCCTCACCTGCCTTGGGGTATTTATAGCGCACCTCCCTGGGGTAAAGCGGTCCATAGTAGGTCAACGTAAACTCTTTTACCTGGCTCTCATCAAAACGGTACCAGGCCAGATACCTTCCCGATGGTGACCACTGAAATCCTTTGGTGAACGAAAATTCTTCTTCATACACCCAGTCGCAGGTACCGTTAATGATATGGTTCATTTCCCCATCGAGGGTTACAGCGGTTTCCATCCCGGAGTTCATGTCTTTGTAATAGAGGTTGTTTTCCCTGACAAAAGCCACTTTACCACCGTCGGGAGAAAACTCGGCGAGGCGCTGCCTTCCGGCTTCCGGCCTGGAGAGCGGTGTGAGCTCTTTTGTCATAAGTGAATAGATATAAAAAAAGCCACTGACAGAGTGCCGGTAGATCGGCCTGAGACCGATACCAAGCAGCAGTTTCGATTCATCTGCACTGAAGGAATACTCCATGATGCTGAACGCCTCTCCCGATTCATCGGTCAAAAGGTCGCCGTTAACAAGGGTGTCCTTCACTTTTCCGGTTTCGTAAGCATAACGGATGATGCAGTTTTCTTTCAGGACCGTGAAATGCCGGCCGTCGTTCATCGAACGGATATCGTCGATGCCTTCGGCGGTGAAGGTGAAATTCCGCCACAGGTCCTCGATGGTAAATTGTTTCTGTTGTGCGGAAAGCAATCCTGACATGAGGAATACCATCAACATCAGGATACAGGGTTTTTGTTTCATGGGAAAGATATTAATGAACAGAAAAGGGATGATTGTTATTTTTTCTTCAGGGCTCAAAGATAGGGAAATGAATTTTTTTTCCTGAATGATATAAATCCATATTTTTGCACCCTGGTTCAGAAAAGGTATTTCCGGGGCGTTAGCTCAGTTGGTTTAGAGCGCATGCTTGACAGGCATGAGGTCACTGGTTCGATTCCAGTACGTCCCACCTCAATATCAACCACTTACAAGGTTAATCCCCGTAAGTGGTTTTTTGTTTCGTACACAATTTCGGACACAGATTGAGACAACAGGTTTTTGTTTGCTCAATCTTGTTGGTCAGGGATCCTCTCTTTAGGAAGCAACTGCTTTCGAGGTAGCTATCAGGCTGAACCTGACAAAACTCAATTTATATACTCCAAATTCATTGTTGGGGATGGATTGCTCTTTAGGTCGCCATTCTACGGTTAGAGTTACCTATGTCTTTGTTGCACAGGCATATAATGTCAAAATGATTTTCGTATCCACTTTAAAACAGGATAGCAACTGCAATCCTTTCTCAGGGCGGTGCGCAAAACTTTTGGAAACACCCCTCCTTCGTCGGGGTGTTTTCCTCTCTATATATTTGTTATTCTGTTATATCTATTGTTTCTATATGGCAAACAAGGTTTTTTTAATCCTATTCTTTTTTTCTTCTTTTCATGTACTTACATCCCTTTGTTTTCATTGCCATGGTTTTGTTTGTGCATGGTTATTTGTAAAAGCTTCACCTTTGAGTTTAATATAGTTTTTCCAGGTTGCTCCCTTTTTATTATGGTGTGATTTCTCACTGTTAAGATTCTGGTGGTATCATCATCCTTTGCCGGTCATTCTTTGACCCAGGTGGTTTACCAACAGTCTCATTGGGGGCGGCTCACCGAAATCCCTCTTCCCTGTTTTTTTTCCCATAAAACCGTAATTAACATTCCCGGGGGGATTTTCTATTGAGGATTACCCTGCTGCTCTTTATCGGGATTAACCGGCAAAGAAAGGCTCCAGGAATGGGTGCCAGTGCCTTCACACAAGGATTTTCCCGGTATATCCTCATATGCATTCCGGTATTCCAGTTCCTCCTTGCACCTGGCTCCAGGCCTCCTTTGATTCTTGTACATTAATAACATTTAAAACCAAATCGTCATGAAAAACATTGAGAAGAATTATTTCGGAAAAGGTCGCCAGGTTGGCAACATGGACATCGTAGCAGTAACACTCCCGCTGAAGGTCTCGCAGCAACTTGCCCATGAGTACAATGGCAAGATGTACGTAAGCTTCGGGGTTGCCCGGTTTCAGCAGTCCGACAAGTATGGGAAGACCCACACCGTGTACCAGGTGGCCAGGCAGGAAGCAGTCCAGGAGGCTCAGGAACCCGCCCACACTAAGAAATCAAAAGGCAAGACAAAGCCACAAAGCGCTGACATCCACTGCTAAGGCAGCAGCCCCGGAAACGGGGCTTTTTTGCTAATTCGCTTGCTTTTAATTGGTTTGTGATTATCTTTGTTTTGATTTTGATATGCAGTTCAGGCTACTCTTCCATGTGACCGACATAAGAATAAAAAAATATCGTTCGCTGTTTGATGATCTTTATAAGTTAGTATCTTTAAAATCAGAAACCTCAGGTAGCCGATGATGAATATTAATCGATCCCATCCGTACAATACTTCCAAGAGGTTGAAGGTATATACGGAAATCTTGGGTCTATAAACGATTATGCACAACTTAAAATGACATGAAAGAACATTCAGACTTCGATATTATTTGGGAATTCCAAAGACGTCTTCTTGAAACCTACAAAAAAGAATACCTCAAATGCATTGCGGGACTTGACAACTCATTTAAAATTAATGGAGAGAACGTTCTGTCAAGTTACATGAATGCAATGAGAAAAGGACAGAAAATATACAGACCTATCAATGAAAACGATAAGCCTAAGTTTGATTATAATAGACTTAATTCTGACCTAAAACTCATTTCAGATGAGATATTACATTTCACGGGGCTGACATGTTTGTATTCTAACTATTTAACCAGTCCATTAGACAACCCAGTTCAATTTTATGGAGACATCGTTTATACAAATCACCAAGAACTCCCAGACAAAAGATTTTTTATGTATGCCACATGTGCTTATGAAAAATTGTACAACTATTGGGACAGAATTGGTGATTTGCTCGCTTCATACTTTCCTGAGACAATAAAGCCCGAAAGAGTATATTTTTCGAAAATAGACAAGTTTATCTCAGCAGAAATTCAAGAGAATGAACATTTAAAATGGTTGATAGACTTTAAACAAAATGAATTCTCGGAATTAAATGATTTGAGAATAGGGGTTGTCCATTACGAGAGTCTTGACACAACATTTGCCTCGGAGCATTTAGCAGAGTCGAAAAATAGGAGTCAGCTTGAGAAGCTTGTAAATAAAAGGTCAGAATTAATTCCAAACCTAAAGTCCCATATCGACTTAACATTGGAAGGATTTCTCAGAACTATTCGTTTTATGGAATTCCTGAATGAAGAAATTTTGACCGATGAAGTAATAGAAGAAAAAAGAAAAGCTGTGCATAATCGAGTAGACGGCCCCGTCAGCGATAACTGACGGGGTGCGCCTCTCACACCACTGTACGTACGGGTCACGTGTACAGCGGTTCGTTAAGGTGTGGGGCCAATTTGACATAAAGCTCAAGCATCGGGACATATCCCCGCTTCCGGAGTTGTTCCAGCGTAATGGTAGTGCCCAGTGGATACACCGGAGCATGTTGACCCCCCATCCGGTAGCCTGATTGCTTGAGTATTTGCTCATGATGAAAACGCAAAACCTGACATTCCGGCGGATATTGACCCCTCTATAAGATGTTATCAGTTATTCCGGAGCATATTGACCCCTTTGGGTCACCGATTCTGCAATATTCCGGAGCATGTTGACCCTCCTGGTGCATGATCAGGGCAGGATTCCGGAGCATGTTGACCCCCTGCTGTGTGATCAGGACCGTATTCCGGAGCATGTTGACCCACCCCTACTGTGGCATGATCAGGGCCGGATTCCAGAGCATAGTGACCCCTTCCTGATTTTGGTCATTTTAATACTATGAAAATTTTCGGGAAAAGTGTTCAACTCAGTATACAACCTATCTCAAACTTGCTTACATTTGAGCCTCAGAAGCCCGGAATTGAGGTTTTTAGACAAACTGACGTTAGTTGGAATGGCGAAAAAAGAGTCACGACAGAATATCATGGAATGGAAGAGAAACTATTAACAAATAATGAAATAGAATTAATCTTAAAAGAGTCTGTTGACCCAAAATATCACATTGATGATCTATTGCATTTAGGGGGTAAATTTACTTCCATAAAGCGAATATCAAAAAAAACAGGACTAATCTTAATAAAGGGTAATGATTCTACCTGTTTTGACCATATATTAGTAAGGCATCATCCAATGTCAAAGGCGGGTTATTGGATTCATGGTGAAAAAATTAAACTTAATAATCCTTCAAAATTTAGTCTTGATACAATACCGATTTTTGATTTTCTTAAAATTGCTGATGAAATTTTCAAACCAGAGAATAAGGTAACTGACCAAAGAAATAAAAGACCTGATACATTTGACCTGTATATAGGTAAATTTACAAACAATAAGAACCTATCAATGGATTATAAGCTTCTTCTATACCAAGGAACCTTGATAATTCATAACCTTTACCCTAGTAAAAAGACTTTTAATAAAAAGAGAATAATTGACCTGAGACAAGGTTTTACAAGCTCATCACGGAACTTAATGCAAGGAATACATGAGTATAAAATGCCATATTACGACCATTTAAATGTTGAGCGAGCGATTGTTATAATTAGACTTCAAACTCACAATGGTAAGGAAGACTGGTATATTCAAATTAATGATAAGAAAGGTATCCCTATCTTTACATACTTAACAGCTTCAAAAATTGTAGACAGTTATATTGATATGCCCATTAGATTGACATCCCTTGACTATCATGAAGACTGTTCCACAATAGAAAAGATTATGAAAAAGCTAATCGAACAATATCAATAAACCACATGCACCCAACATGCCATAGCCATAATAGCTGGGCTTGGTACGGATTTCAGCCTCGCAGCGCTGCGTGGGCTTCTGTTACGGGGGAAAGGAACGCAGAACCCCATGCCACTACATGTGGCTATGGCTCACCGCCCCCCCCTTGCCATTTCCCCATAATTCCCCTACTTTTGCCAATGCCTGACTTGAACCTAACCTACCCGATCATGAAAAATGAAGCTCATGCAAGAATCAAAATCAACCAACTGCTTACGGAAGCAGGTTGGAGATTCTTTGACAATGAGCAAGGTACAACAAACATTCTTCTTGAGAATCATGTGAAAATTACCCAGCACGAAATTGACGCCTGGGGCAATGACTTTGAGAAAATTAAAACCGGCTCTTTAGACTTCCTGCTCGTTGACAGCGACAACAAACCGCTTTGTGTGCTTGAAGCCAAAAAGGAGAGCCTTCATCCACTTGTGGCCAAAGAGCAAGCAAGGAAATACGCCAGGACTGTCGGAGCACGATATGTGATCCTCTCTAATGGTATCGTGCACTACTTCTGGGATACGACCAAAGGGAACCCGAAACCCATTTACAAATTTCCTTCACCGAATGAAATCGGAGCAATAAAAAACTGGAACCCTGACAGAAACTCACTGGCCAACGAAGAGGTTTCGTTTGACTTCATTGCTAAAGTGCAAATGCCTGACTATGCCGAAAGACCGGGATGGCACGGAAGCGTGGAAGAGAGCAAAGATTTTATCTGGTCAAACGGACTCAAGTTTTTAAGACATTATCAACTAAAGGCAGTTCAAGCACTTCAAACTGCGGTTGCAGAAGGTAAAGACAGGTTTCTGTTTGAGATGGCCACAGGAACAGGAAAAACCCTGATAGCAGCTGCTGTGATACGGCTGTTTTTAAGAACCCGGAACGCCAGGCGGGTTCTGTTTCTTGTCGATCGCCTGGAACTGGAAGATCAGGCATGGAAAGCCTTTACGGCATACCTGAAGCCTGATTACACTGCATTCATCTATAAAACAAACAAAAGCGACTGGAGAAAGGCAGACATCGTGGTTACGACCATCCAGTCGTTGATGCACCATGACAAATACCGTTATGATTTTTCACCCACTGACTTTGACCTGTTGATTTCAGATGAAGCCCACCGTTCCATTTCGGGCAATGCCAGAGCCGTTTTTGAATATTTTCATGGTTACAAACTGGGCCTGACTGCAACTCCAAAAGACTATCTGAAAGGCGTGGATCCTGATAAAGTCAGGGGAAACGACCCCAGGGAAATTGAACGGAGAATGTTGCGTGATACCTATTCAACCTTCGGGTGCGAAGGTGGCGATCCTACTTATAGATACTCACTGGTGGATGGTGTAAAAGATAAATTTCTTATTAATCCCTGGGTTCTGGATGCCAGAACAGAAATAACCACACAATTGCTTTCCGATAAAGGTTATGCGGTAGTTGTACCTTTCGAAGAGGGCGAAGAGACAGAAACCTTCGTTTCCCGTGATTTTGAAAAAAGGTTTTTCTCTGAAAAAACCAACACCATTTTCTGCCAAACCTTTCTGGAAAATGCCCTCCGTGATCCAATCACCAACGAGATTGGCAAAACCATCATTTTTGCAGTAAGTCAAAACCATGCCCGTAAACTCACTGAAGTACTCAACGAATTTGCCGGGCAAATGTTCCCCGGGAAATACAATTCCGATTTTGCCCTTCAGGTGACTTCGCAGGTGGGTGATGCCCAACAGATGACCATCAATTTCACCAACAATAATCTGAGCGGTAAATCTACCTGGCTCGAAGGCTACAAGTCATGCAAAACCAGGGTTTGTGTTACCGTTGGAATGATGACCACCGGATACGATTGCACCGATTTGTTAAACATCTGCATGATGCGACCCATTTTCAGTCCGGCCGACTTTGTGCAGATCAAAGGGAGAGGAACAAGAAAAAACACCTTTGAATACACCTTCAAAAACGAGTTGAACGAAGAAGAAACCGAGCAGCACGAGAAAGAACTGTTTAAACTGTTCGACTTCTTTGCCAACTGTGAGTATTTTGAAGAGAAGTTTGATTATGACGAGAAACTGTCGCTCCCCAAACCCCGGTCAGGGGCTGGAGAATCAGGTAGTTCCGGAGTCGACATTGACAAATACATCACTTTCCAACCAGACCCGCTATTGAGCTTGGTTGAAGAGCCGGTTGGGCCGGAGGGAATGCGGATTGACAGGGAACTTTTCAGAAAGTTTGAAGACCGCATCATTATGGACGACATCATCAAAAAGAATGTGGAACTCGGCAACTGGGAGCAGGTTGCAAACCATATTCAACAGGAGATTTTCGACAAACCACATGAATACTTCAATCTGGAGAAGATAAGAAAAGCGGCCAGGATTGACCGGAAGGTATCCATTCGTGAAGTGGTTGAGAAAATCTTTGGCATCATTCCAAAGTTCAAGTCAAAAGACGAGTTGCTGGAAGAGGAGTTTGACAAGTTCATCTCCATCTATCCGCCGGATGAAGATGTGAATGTAAGGGCGTTGAAATACTTTTTCAAAGCATACATTGTTGACCAGGACATCCGGAAAATCATTGAAACCAAAGATTTTCATGCCCTGCAAACCCATCCAACGCTCACCATCTCGCAATTCAAGGCAGTTGCCGACAAGTACAGGGAAGTGATTCCCGTGTATATCAGGGATTATGTTAAAATGGAAAGCTTTGCAGCCTGATGAGTGCTAAAAAATATAAAATATTCATTAGCAGTGTTCAAAAAGAATTTGAGCACGAAAGGTTGACTCTCCAGAACTATTTCGCAAATGATGTGCTCCTGAAGTCATTTTTTTATACTTTTATTTTTGAGAAAATTTCGGCTACAAGCATTGCCCCTGAGCTTGTTTACGTGGAAGAAGTAAAAAGATCAGATATTTATATAGGTTTACTTGGGAAAACTTATGGTTTTGAAGATGAATCAGGCATATCACCAACAGAGAAAGAGTATAATACAGCCAAAGGAGCACAACTGACTCGTTGGATCTATATCTTAAACACAACAGAGAAAAGAGCAGAAAATGAAGAACGGTTTATTCAGAAAGTAAGCAAAGATGTATCATGGAAATTTTTCACTGATATTGAGAGTCTGAAAAAGGAAGTCTATCATTCATGTATTGAATTTCTTAAACAGAGAGGCAAAATCGAAAACACTGATTTCGACAGCTCTTTACATGATCATGCCGGAATTGATGATGTAAATGATACATTGCTAAAGGAATTTGTGGAACTTGCACGCGACAAACGGAATTTTTCTGAAAAACCCAATGCGTCAAAGCATGTTATTTTAAAACGTTTGAATTTGCTAAGAGACAATAAGGTAACAAACAGTGCGTTGCTTTTATTCTCTGAAAATCCCCAACAATTTTTCCCTTCAGCAACAGTCAAATGTGCTCATTTTCATGGTGATCATATTCAAAAACCAATTCCCGATTACAAAGAGTTTACAGGAACCATATTTGAAATGGCCGATTCAGCAGTAGATTTTGTCCTCTCTAAAATAAGCCTCTCCACCGGAACTCGACATAGTAGTAATATTGTTGAAACCCAATATGAAATACCTCGTTCCGCCATTTCTGAAGCGATTATTAATGCATTGGCGCATCGTGATTATTACAGCAATGCAAGTGTGCAAATTTCCGTTTTTAAAAACAGAATTGAAATTGAAAATCCGGGACAACTTCCACGTGAAATCACTATCGAAGATTTGAAACAAACGCATGCCTCCTATCCGAATAATCCTTTACTCGCAAAATGTCTGTTTCTTGCCGGTGCAATCGAAAGCTATGGAACCGGTATTGCCGATATGATTCAGGATATGATAAATGCAGGCCTTCCAATGCCTGATTTTTCATCAAACCAATCATTTAAAGTGAGATTATGGAAAGACATTGTTAAACCGGAAATGATTCTACAAAAGGAACAAGACAGGGAACAAGACAGGGAACAAGATAAAAAACAATTAGATGAGAAGATTTTGCAATTAGTTCGCGTATTGTATGGCGAAATGTCTGCTTCACAACTGATGAACTTACTGTGCCTGAAAGCCCGGAGAAATTTCATGCAAAACTATTTGCAACCAGCTATAGAACAAGGCATTGTAGAAATGAGCTCGCCCGATAAGCCCACTCTGAAAACCCAAACTTACCGTCTAAGCGACGCAGGGGAAACCCTGAAAACCGGTTTTATACAGTCATCAGCTCATGTACCTGATGTGGCCCATCCCCCCCATGATACTCCCCATGATACCCCCCATGATATATACAATTTATCGCCTGCTTTCAGGAAATTTATCAGAGCCTTTGAAGGGGAAATGACAAGACAAGAAATACAATCGAGAATGAAAATTAAAGACAGAAAATACTTCAGGCAAAAATATTTGTCGCCTGCAATCAACCTAAAATTTGTAACACCGGTTGGTGAATACAATCCAAAAGATAAAACCCAAAAATACAAGCTCACTGACAGAGGCTTAAAATTGCAACAAGACATAAAGGAATCATAAAAAAATGCTGGATACACAAACAAAGAAAAGAATAGACGATTGCAGAGACATTCTTGTGGGCAAGCTGCCTGATCCCAAAGCGCAGATTGAGCAAATCACCATTGGCTTGATCTACAAGTTCATGGATGACATGGACAAGGAAGCTGTTGAATTGGGTGGTTCGGCAAAGTTCTTTTCGGGTGATTATGAAAAGTATGGTTGGGACAAGCTTTTTGACACCAGGGTAACAGCTGCTGAAATGCTTCGGTTGTACTCGGAAGCCATTGAGAGCATGGAGAAAAACCCGAACATTCCCCAACTGTTTCGCAACATCTTCAACAATGCCTATTTGCCGTACCGTGACCCTGAAACGCTGAAAATGTTCCTGAAAACGATTGGCGAATTTGAATACACACACAGCGAAAAACTGGGCGATGCTTTTGAATACCTGTTATCTGTCATGGGATCACAAGGGGATGCAGGTCAATTCAGAACACCACGACACATCATCGATTTTCTGGTAGCTATTGTGAACCCTGATAAAAACGACACCATACTCGACCCTGCCTGCGGTACAGCCGGTTTTTTGATTTCTGCATACAAACATATTCTGCTAAAACACACCAAAGACAATAAAGAAGGTCTTAACATATACCAATACAATAAGCTTGAAAAAAAGCCTTTTAATAATCTGGGCGACCAACTCACCCCGGACGAGCGGAAAAAGCTGGTTCAGAATTTTGCAGGGTATGATATTTCGCCCGACATGGTGCGATTGAGTCTGGTGAATCTGTATCTGCATGGCTTCAACACCCCCAACATCCACGAGTATGACACACTGAGCAGCAAAGAACGGTGGAATGAAACCGCTGATGTAATCCTTGCCAATCCTCCTTTTATGAGTCCGAAAGGGGGCATCAGGCCACACAAGAAGTTCACCATCAGCAGCAACCGGAGTGAGGTGTTGTTTGTGGATTACATAGCCGAGCACCTGAACCCCCGTGGCAAGGCAGGCATCATCGTTCCCGAAGGGATCATTTTTCAAAGCGGAAAGGCCTACAAAGAGCTTCGGAAAATGCTGGTAGAGAACTACCTGTATGGTGTGGTGAGTTTGCCGGCAGGGGTGTTCAACCCCTACAGCGGCGTAAAGACCTCCATTCTGCTGATGGACAAAGAGATTGCAAAGCAACGGGACGAAATCCTGTTTATCAGAATTGACAACGACGGCTACAACCTTGGGGCACAACGAACAGCCGTAAAAGGCAGTCAGTTGGAAGAGGCTGTAAAAATTGCGCATACATTTGTGGCCACAGGAGATTTTGAAGAAACGCCCATGGTCCACCTCGTTCCCAAAGCAGAAATTGCCAGAAGCGGAGATTATAATTTGAGTGGGGAGAGGTATAAGACCCAAGCCGTTTCAAAATCAAATTTTGACTTTGTACCAATAGAAGAACTATTTCAATCTATCAGAAATGGGAGAAACGTAGAGCAATTTGATGAGTTGGGGAAGTACAGGGTTACTAGAATTCAAACTATTTCTAATGGGATTGTTGATTTAGAGAAAACAAAATGGACAAACGATGAAGTACCAGAAGATTACTTTATGCAAGAAGGAGACATTCTTTTAAGTCATATAAATAGTATTGAGCATTTAGCAAAATCGGCAATCTTCACTGGAATAGATGAAAAAGTAGTTCACGGCACGAATTTAATTCGCTTCAAACCTGACAAGACGAAAGCAAAACCTGAGTTTGTGTCTGCCATTTTTAAATCACAAATATTTATTGACACTGCTAAAACTTTTGCCCAAAAAGCAGTAAATCAAGCAAGTTTAAGGGTTGGTGATTTAAAAACGATCCAAATCCCCCTCCCCCCCATATCCATTCAGGAAGAAATAGTAGCCGAAATAGAGAGCTACCAAAAGATCATCGATGGCGCCAAAGCGGTAGTAGCCAACTACAAACCCAAAATAGAGATTGACCCCAATTGGGAGATGGTGGAGCTGGGGGAGGTATTCGATAAAATTACGACAAGTGTATTACCGCTGGAATTTGATGGTGAAGTGGTGAATTACTTGGGACTTGATAATATTAGTCAAGGTTCAGGTCAATTAGTTGGTGACATTACTTCGAATCCAAAAGAAATTAAAAGCACAAAGACACTTTTCAAACCCGGTCATCTTCTTTACGGAAAGTTGCGGCCGAACCTAAACAAAGTATATCATTCAGAAATTGAGGGGATTTGCTCTACTGACATTTTCGTATTAGAAGCAAAGCAGGACATTAACCCCAAGTTTTATTCTTATCATTTTCTTTCTCAAGACTTCAACAAAGAAGTTCTCAAAGGCATTAAAGGAGCACAATTGCCTAGGGTTGGTTTTGAGTATTTCTCAAGCTTGCTTGTTCCAAAACCACCTCTCGAAACCCAACGCCAGATCGTAGCTCAAATCGAAAAAGAGCAGGAGTTGGTAAATGCCAGCAGGCAACTGATTGAGATTTTTGAGCAGAAGATCAAAGATCGGATTGCGAAGGTTTGGGGGCAGGCGGATGCAGAAGAGCAACCGGTACCCATGGCAGCCGAGCCTGGGCCTGAGTATAAAAATGTGTAACTTTGCAGTATGAGTATAAGGGTGAATGTCAACAACGAGATGCTTACCTGGGCCATTGCCCGGGCCGGATATGAATTGCCTGCATTTGCCGATAAATTTCCACCAGTCCAAAAGTGGTTGGATGGGGAAAAAGAGCCAACGGTGAAACAGCTGGAAGCTTTTTCCAAAAAAGTCTTTTTGCCGTTCGGTTACCTTTTTTTACCCGAGCCTCCGAAAGAGGAACTTCCTATCCCATTTTTCAGAACCAATGGCGCACACATTGATAAAGTGAGCGTAAACGTTTACGACACCATCTTGCTGTTGCAACAACGGCAGGACTGGCTAAGAGACTACCTCGAAGACAATGATTTTGAGTCTTTACCATTTGTAGGACGCTTTCGGAACAGCAGGGATGTTCATGCAATTGTCGCAGATATTCGGAATGTGCTCCGGTTACAAGAAGGTTGGGCAAGTCATTACAGTACCTGGACAGTTGCACTCGATTCCCTGGTCGAAGTCATAGAAGATAAAGGTATAATCGTTTCTTTTAATGGCGTTGTGGAGAACAGTACCAAACGAACCATCCCGGTAGAGGAATGCAGGGGCTTTGTGCTTGTGGATGAGATGGTACCTTTTATGTTCATCAACAATGGAGATTTTAAGTCTGCCCAAATGTTTACGATTGTGCACGAATTGGCTCATATCTGGATGGGGCACAGTGCTGGTTTTGATTTTCGAAAAATGCAACCGGCCGATGACCCGAATGAAAAACTATGTGATCGGGTTGCTGCTGAATTTCTCGTACCCACAAAGGCATTCAATGAGGTGTGGAGCAGAAACCCTACTACCAATGCAGCCGCCAGGTACTTTAAAGTCAGTGAAATAGTAATTGCCAGACGGGCTTTGGATACCGGAAAATGGACAAAAAGCCAATTTCTTGAATTTTATGATGATTACAAGCAACGTGAATTTAATAAAAAGGACAACCAGTCTCCCGGCGGCGATTTCTTTGCCACCGCAAAAAAAAGGCTAAGTATAACATTTGCAGCACACATACATCAAGCAGTAAAATCCGGTCAAATCCTTTATCGCGATGCTTGCAAACTGACAAGCATGAAGGGCGACACATTTGAAAAGTTTTTCGCTAAACATTTACGATAATGGCAGTATTTGTAGTGGATAGCAATTTCTTTATCGAAGCCCACCGGATTACTTATCCTCTTGATATTGCCATCGGTTTCTGGAACAAAGTGAAGCAATTAGCAAATTCTGGCGCAATCATCAGTATTGACAAAGTGAAAAAGGAGCTGTACGACCAGAATGATGAATTAGAAGCCTGGTGCAGAGCCAACTTACCAGACGATTTTTTCAAAAGCACAGCAGAAGTGATGGCGGAATATGGTATAGTGACAACATGGGCAATTTCAAGAAGTAAGCATTATTTACCCTATGCGTTGAATGTTTTTTTAGATGCAGATGAAGCTGATGCTTTTTTAGTGGCTTTTTGCCTTGCGGATAGTGCAGGCCGGACTGTTGTAACACAAGAGGTCAGTGAGCCTAACAGGAAAAGCAAGATAAAGATACCTGATGCCTGTATAGCACTGAATGTTAATTATGTGAATACTCTTGAAATGTTCCGCCAATTAGGGGAAACGTTTTAATCTTATCCCTTTTGCAAGCTTAAAACGCTTAATTTACTTTTATCCTAAATTCTCCCCTCTCCTCCAATACTCAGCAAAGGTATTGATCGCCGGGGCGGAACAGTCAAGGGCAGGCGCTTCGTTTTCGGTCAATTTCTCCCTTTGCTCCAAATTGACATTCACCCTTGACTTTATGCCACCCGGCTCAAGTTCCTGGCTTCCTATTGAATAACAGGCGAGCCAGACCAACCCTTATTACCAGGGTGCCAAAACAAGTCCGCAGGGCAGCGGCAGAGCATTATGAAGTTTTCAAGAAGTTAACTGCCTCACAGCTACTCTGCCTTCCTTGCCCCGGGATGGCCGATCCCCGTGAGTACCTTCACCTAATCGGATGTGATGGATTCCTGGTTTACCACTTCCATCCATCCTGTTAAAAAAAAAAGAAAAGTGTAAAATATATTTACACATTTCCGCCCTGAACCAAACCGGTGCCACTTCCTGAAATAAAATGATGCCACCA
>CAZZBS010000005.1:52857-133515 GCA_964652685.1 uncultured Lentimicrobiaceae bacterium | reverse complement strand
CGTAGCTCAACTGAATAGAGTATCTGACTACGGATCAGAAGGTTCCAGGTTTGAATCCTGGCGGGGTCACAAAGACATTGAAACCGGCAGGCGAAGACTGTCGGTTTTTTTCTGATGATACAAATCCGAAACGTCAGTTTCAGGATTTGTGAAGGCAGATAAGAAACGAGAGAAGCGAGGTTTCTATGTCTTTGAGCAAAGATCGGAGCAACAGGATCATGAGGGTGCCGCAGGCGTCCGAATTCATCCTGGCGGGGTTACAAATCAGCAAGAGTCTGAGTCTTGAGCGCGAAAGAATCACACCAATCTCAACCTCAACCTCAATCTCAATTCTCACTCTTACTCAAAAACCGAACATGCACGATTGTTACATTCTTTTCGTTATCTTTGCCTTCTGGCAACGCATAAAAGAAGATCATTATGGATATATCGGTCAGGGAGAAAAAAATGCTCGGGATTAACGGCCTGGGAAGGATTGGTAAACTTACCTTGTGGTACCACCTCTTGTCCCGCCATTTTGATGGTGTGGTCATCAATGTCGGCAGGGAGGTCGGCAAAAGCCTGGAAGACCTGGTGCATGCCATGGTTTCAGATTCCACCTATGGTTCATTGAGCCATTTCCTGCATGGTTTTTCAGGTAAAGAGTGCCTGGTGAAAATAGTGGATTCTTCTGAAGGTTTGCTCGATATTGAAGGGATGCCAGTTAAGATCCTTCGGAAAGAGCGTAATCCAAAGCAAATAGGGTGGTTGCAGGAGGGGGTGCGGATCGTGGTTGATTGCACAGGTAAGTTTCTGGATCCCACGCTGCCGGCGGATGATCCGCGTGGCAGCCTGATGGGGCACCTGATAGCCGGGGCACTAAAGGTCATCGCCAGCGCCCCGTTCAAGATCAAGGATAAAACCCTTGAAGAGCAGTCGGCAGCGCCAACCCTGATCTTCGGGGTCAATCACCTCAGTTACCTCCCTGGCAGACATCATCTCATCTCGGCTGCCAGTTGTACCACCACAGGCCTGGCGCACATGGTGCTTCCTCTGCTCGAAGATTCGGAAACGATGAATGTCCTCACGGCATCCATGTCAACCGTGCATGCAGCCACCAATACCCAGAGCGTGCTGGATGCAGTGCCTGCTACCGGTACCTCGGACCTCAGGAAAAACAGGTCCGCCCTTAATAACATCATCCTATCCACAACAGGTGCCGCTGCCACCCTTGAAAAGGTATTACCGCAGATCATCAACTTCGGTTTCATGGCCGACTCAGTCCGCATTCCCACCTCCACCGTTTCACTGATTGCCCTGAACATCACCTTCAACTCCAGGATGAACGGAAATGGAACGCCCATCATCAGCGCCACATACATCAACAACCTCTATAAAAGGGCATCCCTGGGCCCGCAGCAGGGACTCCTCCATTTCAGCGAAAAACAGAATGTGTCGGCCGATCTGTTGGGATTCCGTGCCGCTGTCGTGATCGAAGGACATGAAACCCACACACGCACGGGATTCCTGAAAGTGCCCCAGGATATCCTGTCATCCCTGGGCATTACACACCTGCAGGATATCAATATTCCCGTAACCCATGCCAAGATCATGGGCTGGTACGACAATGAGTTCGGAAGTTACGTGCATTGCCTTGGCAGGCTGACCGAATATATCGAATCGAAGGAAGGTTGATTTTTCACTACATTTGCGGCATCATAGCCGGAATGTATATGGAAGAATATTTCCGTTTGTTTCGTGAACATATTACAGGCATTGATGCTGTCTTTGAAACCCCATACGGGGTGAAACCCCTGGTTTATGCCGACTGGATCGCCAGCGGCAGGTTGTATGCACCGATCGAAAAGCAGTTATCGGAGGTGATCGGCCCCTGGGTAGGAAATACCCATACAGAAACAAGCGAGACAGGTACGTTGATGACCCTGGCATACCATCATGCCCACAGACTGATCAAGGAGCATGTCAACGCTGATGAACATGATGTGATCATCACGGCAGGATCGGGTATGACCACCGTAATCAACAAGCTCCAGCGTATGCTTGGCCTGCGTGGCTGTACCAGGATGCAACGCAAGCCATGCCAGCAGGAAAAAGAACGCCCTGTGATCTTCCTGACCCACATGGAACACCATTCCAACCACACAAGCTGGTTTGAGACAGTGGCTGATGTCGTTGTGCTGAACCCCGGCCCCGGATTACTGGTTGACCCGGACGAACTGCGTATCCAACTGGAAGGGTACAAAGAGAGGCAACTCAAGATCGGTTCTTTCACCGCCTGCTCCAATGTCACAGGTATCATCACCCCATACCGGGAACTTGCCCGCATTATGCATGAGGCCGGTGGCTATTGTTTTATCGACTTTGCCGCATCTGCCCCTTATGTCACTCTCGACATGCATCCGGAAGATCCGATGGAAAAACTGGATGCCGTGATGTTCTCTCCCCATAAATTTCTGGGAGGCCCCGGCTCTTCGGGAGTGCTGGTCTTTGATTCGCGCCTCTACAACAACCCTACGCCCGATCAACCCGGCGGGGGCACGGTGGACTGGACCAATCCATGGGGTGAGTATAAATATATTGATGACATAGAAATCCGTGAAGATGGCGGAACCCCCGGTTTTCTGCAAGCCATGAAGATTGCCCTGGCCATTGACCTGAAAAACAGGATGGGAACAGAAAATATGGCTAAACGGGAAGAACAGATGCTGCAGGTTATCTTCCGTCGCCTCAGACATGTAAAAGGGCTGCACATTCTGGCAGAGGACCAGGAACAGAGACTTGGTTCCATCTCGTTCTTTGTGGATGGCCTCCATTATAATCTCTTGGTCAGGCTTCTGAACGATCTCTATGGCGTCCAGGTCCGGGGAGGATGCGCCTGTGCCGGTACCTACGGCCATTATCTGCTCGATGTATCCTATGAGAAATCCAGGAATATCACCGATAAAATCATGCATGGCGACCTTTCCGAAAAACCGGGCTGGGTTAGGATGTCCATCCATCCAACGATGACCGATGCAGAAATCAATTATATACTCGACGCTATCGAAGACATCGACTCTTCATTTCGGAAATATGAGCAGGAATATCACTACAACAGGCACAGGAACGAGTTTTACCACACCCGCCACGACAACCGTCATCAGAAAATGATCAGGTCATGGTTTCACCCGGTTTACTGATATGCCAATACAGCAGCTGCGTAGCTTTCGCCCTCTGATACTCATTCTTCTGGCTATGGTTTTCTGGGGTATGACCTTCGTATGGGTCAAGATCGCTCTGGAAGCATTTCAACCCGTAACAATCCTTCTGCTCCGACTTCTGGTCTCCTCTATACTGTTATGGGTATTTATCTTTCTGTTCAGAAAATTTCAACCTGTACAAAAGGATGATCTCAAATATTTCGCCCTCTCTGCACTGTTTCAGCCATTCCTGTATTTCATCGGTGAAACCTATGGCCTTTCCTTCGTATCCTCCACCCTGGGAGCCATCATGATATCAACCATCCCGGTGTTTACCCCCATCGGCTCATGGTTGTTTTTTAAAGAGCGCCTGGGATGGATTAACCTGATAGGCTTCCTTTTCTCCTTTTCAGGTGTTATGCTAATGGTGGCAGGGGAGGAGGGATCCGGTACAACCTCGGTTCATGGTATTCTGTTCCTGATGCTGGCAGTGATTTCTGCCATCGCAAACGCCATCACTGTGAAAAAGCTGACATTAAGGTACAATTCCTTCATGATCGTCACCTTTCAGAATAGTTTTGGTATCCTTCTCTTCATCCCCCTTTTCTTTATCCTCGATTTCCCCTCCATCAGCGAAGCCACACCCGACATACGGACCTGGCGCAATATCCTGGCGCTGGCCATTTTTGGCTCTACCCTGGCCTTCGTCTTCTTTACCACCTCCATTCGAAGCCTGGGCATTAACCGCACCAGCATCTTCTCCAACCTGATCCCGGTATTCACGGCCCTTTTTGCATTCATCTTCCTCACAGAACATTTTCCCCCATTAAAGATCATCGGAATGACTGTCGTGATCACCGGCGTAATGGTAGTGTCCCTGAGGCAGAAGAAGGAGAATGTGAGGTATAGAGCATAAAGCAAAGAGCATGGGGGCCTTTTGCTAACATGTAAAATATTTCTTTATCTTTGCCGCCAGATCCCTAAGCGGGAGTAGCTCAGTTGGCAGAGCATCAGCTTCCCAAGCTGAGGGTCGCGGGTTCGAATCCCGTTTCCCGCTCAAGTTCCGAAAGCCGTCAGTTTTTTGACGGTTTTTTTTTCTATTATTTAAATTATATTTGTATTCACTAAATTTACATTAAACATTTCAATAACAAAATATTAAACATAGATTCAATTGTATATATTTTAATAATATGAATTTTTTATTAAGACTCAAATCGAGAAACTTCCTTTCAAGCTAATATCTCAATATCTATATAAAAGAGGCCTTTAATTGCTGGCAGGCCCCTTTCCAAAAATTAATGCCAGCATCATCAATTAAACCTAAAACCCATGGAAACTAAGCTTGTTGAAATCCGGAAGGCATGCATTACTTATCTTAACACAAAAGTCACAATGTCGATTTCACCGATTGAATCGACAAGTGGTGGCACTATCAATCCCGGTGAAAACTTCACTTTTTCTGTTACTGCGCATAATGAAGGCGAAATTGCTCTCATGAATGTCCGTTATCTTATCAAAGTGGGTGATCCTGCGGTTGCAAAATTGATAGTACCATCAGCACCAATGATTGCTCGAAAAGGGGCTAATTCAAGTAGTATGAAGTTACGAGCAGGCGCTCAGGTTTCTGAGATGTACCTCTTTCCACCAGCTATGCTCCATCAACCATTTGACAGCAGTAATTATCTCAACCCTGGAGATAGTGATACCATTACCGGCTTACGAGGACAAGCCAGTTCAGCGTTAAATGGGGGAGAAACACGAATTTGTGTTAAAATCTTAGCAGACATAGATCTGAACTATCTTTTCCCAAAGAACGAAGATAGTGCACAAAGCTGCTCTATCATAAGAGTAATAGGCTAGCTCAATAGATTTTCACTGAATTGTTTTCTATATTTGTGGTGCCGTTTAATCCAATTATTCATTAAATCCCAGGTGCCATGAATATTGTTGAACGCATCAGAAATATCCTGGTTCAGCCAAAACAGGAGTGGAACCGGATCAATGAAGAGACACCGGACACAAAATCTATTTTTCTCGGCTATGTCCTTCCCCTCTCACTGATACCTGCTGTTGCAACAGTCATCGGTTGGGGACTGATCGGCAGGACCTACAGGGAATGGGCAGGATTGGTATCAAGTCTGAGAAGCTGGGATTACGGTCTTTCACAGGGCGTCATAAGCATAATTACCTCTGTCCTTGCCGTTTTTCTGGCTGCGATTGTCATTGATATTCTGGCAACCTCTTTCAAATCAGAAAAGAACTTCGCCCGCTCCTTCCAGCTTGTGGCTTATTCATGGACGCCGGTGTGGATCGGGGGAATCCTGAACATCATTCCGGCTTTATCTTTCCTCGGCACCCTGTTAGGCATATATGCCCTGGTACTTCTTTATTTTGGGATCGGACTTATCAAGAAAACCCCGGAAGAGAGCAAGGTGGGCTATTTTGTTATTTCTTTGCTGGTAATGATTGTCGCTAATTTCATCATCATGCTGATCGTCGAATCCATTATCAGCGCTGTCTGGGTCAGCCGTGCTTCAATGTTGGAAATGGGAATGCATCTCTGATGATCCCTTTTTTCGGTTTTTTAAGCCCCAGGTCTCAGAATGGGATCTTTTCAGGGGTGCTTTCAATATAATGGCAATACTCCCTTACCGTGCCGTTTTTTCTTAAATGCCCCCTTGCATCCGATATAAAAGTGTCGAATGCAACCTTGTCGCCGGAAGTTAGAGTATAAAGCTCTATGAGGCTGTCACGGAGCTCTGCAGGTAAGATCCTGTATCCTCCCGGCAGGTTTCCTTTCCAAACCCAGAAAGGATAATAGCCTGGGTTTTCAATCTTCATTTCATTTGTATATCTGTTCATGACGAAGTGTACCTTAACCACCATGCCACCATCCCTGTACCGGCTCCGCTGGTTGGAAAGAAAATTGCCAAGAGACCAGATCACCAGGACATCTTTTTGCTTCCCGTTATACTCAGCCTTTATCCACTCCACCGGCTGGAGCACATGTGGATGATGCCCTACGATGATGTCCACACCCTCACCTGCGAGAAAGGCAGCTATGTCTTTCTGAAAGGCATTGGGATAAGGTTTGTATTCGTCACCCCAGTGCATTACCGCTATGATGATATCGGGATTGGCTTCGTGTGCACGGACGATGTCAGACCTTAGCTGTTGCTTGTCAATCAGGTTAACCTGCACCGGTTCTTTCAAGGGAATGCCGTTGGTTCCGTAAGTTGCATTCAGGACGGCAATGCGCACACCTTTGATATCCATGATGCAAGGATAGAGGGAATCGCGTTCTGTCTGGTTGGGGAAGGTACCTGTATGGATGATGCCAAAACTGTCTAGCACCTCAATGGTGCGGATCACTCCCTGATTGTAGCGATCGAGCGAATGATTGTTGGCACAGCAAAACAGGTTGAAACCCGATTCGGAAAGATGAAGGGCATAGTTGTCAGGTGCAGAGAACTGCGGATAACCTTTGTAGGGAGGGCCCGCCAGAGTGGTTTCCAGGTTTACCACAGCAAGATCGGAAGATTTTATCACCGGAGACATCCATTGTAATACTTCCTGGTATTTATAGATACCTGATGCTGTATCATAGGCTGCCTGTGTCTGTGGAAGATGAGCCATCGCATCCCCTGCAAATACAAAAGTCAGTTGTATCAGGGAATCTTTTTCCTGAGTCTGTCCCCTGAATTGATCCGTTTTTATTTTTTCATTCGGGACCGTAACCCCAAGAATGAAGACCGCAACCAGAGTAATCACCAGCCTCAGTACGGTCGGTAGAATTCGTCTTGTGAGGTTTTGAAAAGATCGGACAACTGTCATTCGAATGATCATTAAGAGTCACTTGCATACGTCAGATCCCGGTAAAAGGTTACTTAATGATCAATCTGTGGGATTCATTCCCGATCATTAGAATGTACATCCCTCCGGGAATCTTATCCAGTGAAAGTACTAACCCTTCATGTGCATGGAAGGTTGCATCAAAGCGTCTGATGATCCTCCCGGTCATGTCATACAAAATAACAACAGGTTTAACAGGAAGGTTACTACCACCATAGCATATTGTAACCTGACTACCTGCCGGATTGGGGGAAACATGGTGTTTTTCAGCTGCACCTGAAAGGCTTTCCTGCCCGGCAATTCCGGTCTGATGCCCTGTATAAGGCAAGGCGTATCCAAGATCATCTGTTTTGACCAGGTATATATTGGTTATACCTGTTCCGAAACTCCGGGTCGTGCCTGTCATCAGAAATCCTCCATCCAGGGTGCTAATCAGATGAATGGCCTCTTCATCCTTCGGCCCCCCTATAATCTGATTGGTCGATAAAGGGCTCCAATTACCAAAGATATCCGCATTCTGTAGATAGAAGTCCTTTTTCCCTGAGGAAAAAATCCCTGATGTATATCCCGCCATTCGATAGGTGAAATCAGGCATCTGAAGAGCGCAGAGCAATCCATCCCGGTTTTCGCTTCCGAACTGACTTCCCCATAAGATAGTGCCATTATAGTCCATATACATCAGAATCCCCTCCACTCCAAAGCCCGGATATCTTTCCGTTATCCCGCACAGATAGTATCCTCCCTGGATATCAGGATGAATGTCAGTGACAAAATCCATCCCAGGTTCATTGTCAGTGGTGTCCCATATCAGATTGCCGGCAAGGTCGGTGTGAACAATATACATAGCCGAATCTCCTGTAGGTTGAAGGTTGCAGGTTACTCCTGCCATGATCAGCGACTGGGAATGACCGATATCTATGGTATAAAATGCATCATAGCCGCTGCCACCAAAATCCTTTTCCCATATTACAGACCCTGAGGAATCAAGGCAGGTAAGAAAAGCATCCGTTCCTCCATACGTCATTTTTTCCCGTTCCCCACAAATATAAATAGTACCACCGATTAATGGTACAAGATCCCATGGTAAATCCCAACCGACAGTCCCCCAGTATTTTTCGAGAAGGATCGTCCCGTTTATATCGGTCATTAGAAACATACACTGGTAATCATTCTGCTGATAAGCATACCCTGTCATGTAAAGGAAACTGTCAAGATAAACAGCAGCGGTTACATTCATCTGCCAGGGTTTTGAGATCATGACATCATAGATCAGACTTCCGTTCGTGTCAAGCCTTGCAATATAAGGAGCTGTATGGGAGAGATAACCGGCAGAATTGCCTACCAACAGATAGGTCGAATCAGGTAGTTGAAAAGTGGCTATCCCTTCATTATAAGCACTGTTGCCATAAGTTTCTGAAAAAAGGGGGCATTGTGCATTCAGGGGTAAGGCAGCCATTACCAACAGCATGATATACCATCCATTCTTAAGATGATTACGGTATATGATGAAAAGAGAAGGCATCTTTCACTGTTTCCGATTAATATGATAACATGTTGAAATACAATAATAAAATATAATTATTTCAAGGTTTCAATGGTTTTTTTTGGTTGTGACCTGTACATAAGACCGGCATAAAGGTGAATATTCATTCCATCAGCTGACGATAGAGCCGGCCATAACGCATTGGATCCAAACTCAAGCCACCAGTTGGAACGTAAAACACATGTATGAAATAAAAGGCCTGTGCTGAACTGGCTATAACCTCCCACAGCAACGACCGGGATGATTTCTGTTTGCTTAAATGCCTGCCATTCCAAAGATAAGGCGAAATAGGGTTTCATGCGTGTTTCATGGCGATAAAGAAATTCCCCCCTGACGGATAGGGGTAGAGTGCGCATTTTTTGCCTGACTGCCAATTGAACTGTGAGGGGAAGAGAGGTATAATGGCGGTGTGGGTGGCCGTACCGATTAAATAACTTATCCAGCGTATCGTTGCTGATCCCTTGTTCCCAGTCATCTCCCATATTAAAGATATTGTCAACCAGCATCCCTTCATACAGAATGGTTGTATCCCTTAGGTACGAATAACTTTTCTTGTTCCAGACAATGAATCCTAACTGAGAAAATGAAAGGGATAGGGCAGGACCTTTCACGGGAATCCATGTATAAAAAAATTCAAGGGCCGGTCCAACACCCTGGATACGCGAGGGACTGAAATCCTGGTGGGCCGATCGGCTGAAAGACATACGATGGTGAAGTGAAATATATTCACCGAAAGGCGCTGTGTAAATGGAAGCTTTTCCCACATCAAGCTTCATCTGCTGCAATCCAAGGTTGATCCCAACGGAAAATCCGGCATAAAAGACACCCCTTTCACTTCTGTTTGTATGCATCATACCAAATTTGCACTGATGGTATTTAAGGAGATGATAATGAAGAGGAGCGATAGACAGTGTGTCACCTTCAAAGGGCAGATTCCCTTTCAAAGCCACCAAGGCTGCATTTTCCGCTATCTCAAGTTCCTGTAGCTGGTGATAACCTGCCGATACAAACAGATAGACGGAATCTATGCCTGCGAAGTGATTCACATATTCCATCCAGGATATTGCTGTTGTGATGTAGCCACCAATGATGTTTTTGCTGTTCAGCGTCTTGACAACATCATCGATCACGGCAGAAGAGATATACCCTCCGTTGCGGAAATCAAGGTAATGCTTGTTGGTAAATGTATTGGAGCCGGCAAAGATGAGTCCCTGCAGGTGTATGTTTCTCTTTCCGGGCTCCATCCGTAGCAGATCGCCGTACTGCGCATCAGCCGTCCCTGCCATCAACAGAAAAAAGAGAACGGATAATACAGTGGTTCGGCTCATGGGTACAGAAGCGTTTGTACATGGGTACTGATGACAATGTTAAGATCATAGTCCGATTTTAGTCGTACGGTTGAACCTGCAGGTTTTGTATTAAGTACCACATCCAGCCCTATCCGGGATGTCTGCTTCAGCTTCTCGATTCTAACGGGATCGCAGGGTATGGTAACTACGGTCCGTACAGGTTGTATCAGTTCCGGAAGAAGAAGATGGCCAGCTTTAACGATACCGGCAGGTACCAGCGAATCAATTACGATCCCTTCTTTGTTCATCATCCTGACGATAATGGAAGCATCAAACGGAAAACGATTGTCAGCTATGAGATATAATTTCCCTTCCCTGATTTCTTTTAGATCAAAATGGAAGTCAACTACTTTGGAAATGGCAAGGTCATGAGCGGAAAAAGCAAGTGGCATGACGAGTTCAAACCTGGCTGTCAGTGGTGAGGAGGTTTTAAAGAAATCATGTCCGAAAGAAACATTCCCCAAAGGATTGATCCCAAGGTCAATTTCGTAATCGATTTTGTCAGGCAGTAGTTCAACCATCGATTTCATCGTCTGCTTCTCGAACAGGAATTCATGTTCAGCGGGGGTAATTGCACCTGTACTCTGCACCAGTGTAGCTCTTCCGATATTGACAGGCACCCCGATGAAAGGGTCGGTGACATGGAATTCTTTGTTGCTTTTAGTATTCCTGGCGCAAATGCTTCTCAGGTTGACGCGAAGGTCCATCCCGGTACCATTGCTGATTTTCAGTAAAGCGATGACAGAGTCAATCTCAAGGCTACCCGCCGTAAAAAAATCAAATGGCTTTAAGTTAATAGTCTGAATACCTGTTGAAATGGTGTGTTGTCCGAAGTAGCCATATGCTTCAGCAAGGGTCAGTTCGCTAAAGGAAGCATCGATCTTCAGGGTATCGAAAGGTGTCAGTTGCAGTGCCTGGGCAGATGAATCAATCATCGCACTGATGTGGATCGCAATCTTATTGACCGATAGACCATTGCTTCCGGTAAGGTCCAGGGTGAACCCACTGAAATCCCCTTTCCACACTACCATACCTGGAAGGCCACCACTGGCAGGAGGTACAAGCACCCTGGCAGCGAAAGGCTTCCCCCCTTTATCTGATTTCGGGATGGTGTACCGGTAAACGATCGCCTCAGGCAGTGGATTCTGCAACTGCAATGTCACCGTCCCTTCAGCTACCCTGACCAACCTGATCTCTGCATCCTGAAAGTTCAGGGCTGTTTCATCCTGTGATACAAAAAATGTTTGTCCTGGCTGAATGATAATGGTGCCGGGGAATGAAAACCTTGAACTGGTCAGTTGCTGACTCATGTCCAATAATGTGTCCTGCTTCAGTGTGAAAACCTCCTGGCTGAAATCAATATAAGCCTGATTCAGACAATCATGTGATAAGAATGTATCAGCGATAATATCGGTTATATCAATCCGGGTTTTTAGCAACGGACCTGAAAGGCCAATATCATATGAAAGATCTTCCCGCTTTGTACAGCTGGATATTGCAAAGGATAATAAAAGCAATGAATAAAGGGCTACAGGCGGGAACGATCGCATGAACTATTTTGTTTTTCTGATCCATGTTGTCGTTCGGCCGATGGCCGAAACTCCGATATAACCACGCACATGAAGAGTGTTTTTGTCTTCCAGCCTTAAGGTACACTTATAGGTCTTTCCGTTCTCCGGATCGTAAATGGTTCCACTTGACCATTTGTCATCTTCAAACTTAAAACTCCGTAAAATGATCAGGTTCAACAGAGGAGTGCTTCTAAGTTTAGGATCAGGATTCTCCTTATCAAGTTTTGGCTTCCCGTTCTCATCATTGGGGGTCTTAATCCATATGATTTTGCCAAAATAATAATCGTATTTGTTCTTGTAAATCTTCACCAATGTTTTGTTTTCTGCAGTGTACCATTCACCGAGTATATCATCACCTTTCCATAAGGTGCCCAGGGCAGATGAGATGCTCAGGAGGGCAATGGCGCATAGAACAACAAGCAGGATTCGCTCTCTTTTCATGGTTGTGGTAGTTTAGTTAAACAAAAAGAACTGGCTTCAGGACCAACGACGGGTTAAAAATAGTCAAAGATTTTTTCAGAAAAAGTAAATCATGCTTTATTTTATATCCGGATTGAACTTATTCAACAGGATTAATGAGCTGCCAGTGCAATAATTACAATGGCAGCTACAGCTGCTGCAATTCCTGCCCAGTTGACAGGGCGCAACTTTTCCCTGAAAACAAAAAAGCCTGTGAGAGCCGACAGGGTAACGATACCGGCATTAAAGACCGGGAAAAACAGGGTGGGAGGGAAGAGATCAAGTGCCCGGAGAAAATAGTAGGTCGAAAGGTAATTAAAAAGCCCCAGAATGATCCCGGCAATCATATTCCTTAAGAAAAGGGGCTTCTTCATGAAAATCCACCTATAAACTGTGATGATTAAACCAATCGTAAGTGCTGTGCTGAAAATGATGATCAATAGCAATGTGGTCTGTTTCTGCTGATTGATGTCGAATGTTATGGTTGCATAACTCATCATTGAATCGTTGGTTCCATTCCCAAGGAACAGGAGCAACGGTAGCAGAAAGTAACCTTTTTTGAGATTCACCTTCTCTTTTCGCTTGAAAGTCAAATAGAATGCGATGAGAGCCATAAGGATTCCAATAACCTTTGGTAGGTTCAGATAATCGTTTTTCAGGATCAGGATCCCGGTCATAATCGGAATGACTACCGACATTTTGCTCGAAACTGCAGTAATGGCAATGCCTACCTTTTGTGAGGAGATGGCAAAGATGAAGAACACGACAATGAAGAAAATCCCTATAAGTATCCCGTGGAAAAGCCAGGGAAGGGAAATGATCGTTGTCGTTTCTGAATTGCCCTGATAAGAAATAATACCGAAGAGTACGGCAACAATATAATTGACGGTAATGGCCTGGATCGTGTCAATCCTGTACCGTTCAAACAGTTTGAAAGAAACCATGATCAGCGTTGAAAAAAGAAGGGCAGACAGTATATTGATCATGATTATAACTGTTTACACCTGTAACCAATCCGCAGAATGTCATTGCCGAATGCATGCAGGACTGGGTCCAATCCCGGAATGACAGGTGCAGGAAGCCCTTTCCCGAAGCGAAGGCTGCCTGTGAAAATCCTGGCCTCATCCCACAATCCGGCATCAATGAATGTCTCCAGGATTCGTTTTCCGCCTTCAACAAAGAGGGATGTGATGTTATTTCTGTAAAGATCGTAAAGAATTTTTCCAAGAGTGGATACAAGAGTTTCTGCAACAGGAAATATTCGTAATGTAGAATGTGGTTGCTGTGGAAAGGAGGGTGAATAAAACCATGTTTCCGCATCAGCATGAAAGACCTGGAAGTGCTTGTCCAGTTCACCTTTCATATCGATAATGACCCTTAGCGGATTGTTACCGGGCCATTCACGCGTAGTCAGCAAAGGATCGTCATGCATCACTGTACCGGCGCCTGCCAGTATAGCATCCGATTCATGTCTCCATCGGTGGACCAGCATCTTCAACCTTGGATGGGTGATCCAGTTAATGCTGGGGGATTCGGCGGCATTCCGCAGTGCATCCATAAAACCATCCTGTGTTTCAGCCCATTTAAGGATGATCCACGGACGTTTCTGCTCATGGAAGGTGATAAACCTACGGTTCAGAAACCGAGATTCTTTTTCATGGAGGCCTGTTATAACCTCAATGCCTGCCTGTTCCATCTTTTTAATCCCGGAACCTGAAACCAACGGATTAGGATCCTTGCATCCGATTACCACACGTGGGATGCCTTTTTTGATGATCAGATCGGTACATGGAGGTGTTTTCCCATGATGGCTGCATGGCTCCAGGTTGACGTACAAAGTGCTTTTCCTAAGAAGCGATTCATCCTGTACCTGGTTTATTGCTAAAACTTCAGCATGCGGTCCGCCAAATCGATGATGATACCCTTCCCCCAGAATAGAGCCATCAGCCACGATAACACATCCCACCAAGGGATTGGACGATGTCAGCCCCAGTCCATGCCGGGCCAGTTCAAGGGATCTTTCTAAATAAACGGCGTCATCCATCACAGCACAAACCTAAAGGTTTTTTCGAAATGGATGGTAACCAAAAAACGAAATCAGTCAGCTATGTTACTTATCTGATTGGAATTCCGTCAAATCAGGCTATTTTTGCACCATGATTGCCACCTCCAACAAAGTCAGGGAAATTGTACATGCAGCTGTTGAACAACTTCTTGGCCTCTATGAACCTGATGAGGCAGAGAACATCATAAGGTTATTGTTGGAGGAGAGATTCGGAATCACACGCACACAGCTTGCCCTTGCGCCTGACTCCCTTCTCAGTGAATCACAAATCATAACCCTTTATAAAGATCTTAAGAAACTGAAAACCGGAATGCCAATCCAGTATCAGCTTGGCTACACCTGGTTTCTCGGACTACGTATCACGGTTAATCCCCATGTGCTTATACCCCGCCCTGAAACAGAGGAGCTCGTCATGGCCGTACTCAGGCATCTTTCAAACCTTCCAAATCCAGAAGTACTGGAAATTGGAACCGGTAGTGGCTGTATTGCCATTGCGGTGAAACATCGCAAGCCTGATGCCCGCATAATTGCATCGGATATTGATTCAAAAGTACTTGAAGTAGCTAATCATAATTCTTTGATAAATAATACGATAATTACCTTTATCAGACATGATATTCTGACCGAAACCATACCAGGTGTGAACCTCTTCGATTGTATTATCAGCAACCCTCCCTACATCCCCAGCCATGAAGCCGAAGAAATGCCTGGGAATGTTATCGGTTATGAACCCCGGAAAGCATTATTTGTTAATGATAACGATCCGTTGCTTTTTGTCAGAAATATAGCCATGAAGGGAAAAAACCGACTGAAAAAGGGTGGATGCATCATCATGGAAATCCACAGTCCCCTGGCTGATGCAGTGTACGCATTGTTAAGCGGGCTGCTTTATGATCCTGTCGAAATCCTGGAAGACATCCACGGTAAGAAACGTATTATCAAATCTATGAAACCTGCTGTTTAATGAAATTGTTATTTTTTAAAATGAATGTGTGAAGTAATGAAACATTGTCATATATTTATGCTTTTTCTGAATAACACTATCATAACATTTCGTTTATGAGTTACATACAGTTTGATAAAACCAGGCTGATCAATCTGGAATATGCACTCTCGCGCGAGCTGATCAGGGCAAACCGCTCGGGAGCATACGGAAGCACCACCATTATTAATTGTAATACAAGGAAATACCATGGATTACTTGTCGTGCCGCAACCAGGTATAGATGATGAATTACATGTGCTTCTGTCAACCCTGGACGAAACCGTCATTCAGCATGAAGCAGAATTTAACCTTGGATTGCGGAAATATCCGGGTGGTAACTGGCAACCCAAAGGTCATAAATATATCAGGGATTTCGATTCAGATCCGATCCCAACGGTAATTTACCGTGTAGGTGGTGTAGTATTGAAGAGAGAGTCTTTGCTTACCACAAATGAAGACCGGGTGCTGATCAGGTACACCCTGATGGATGCCCATTCTCCAACCATGCTCAGGTTCACCCCTTATCTGGCTTTCAGGAACCGTCATTTCCTCACACATGCCAATATTTCTGTTGACTCCAATTACCTGCCTGTCAGCCATGGAATCAGTATGCGGCTCTACAAAGGCTATTCAAGGCTTTTTATGCAATTCTCAAAAGAAACCAGGTATGTCCACGTACCGGACTGGTACTATAATATCGAATACATTCGAGAACAGGAAAGGGGATATGATTACTCGGAAGACCTGTTTGTACCCGGCTTCTTTGAACTTTCTGTTGCCAAAGGCGAAAGCATTATTTTTTCAGCCGGGCTGGAAGAGATCCTTCCCCAAAAACTTCGGGCTGTCTATGATAAGGAGGTAAAAGGGCGCATCCCGCGGAGTGACTTCCGTAATTGCCTGATAAATTCAGCACAACAGTTTCTTGTGGAACGTAACAAGAAAACTGAAGTCATTGCAGGATTTCCATGGCACGGCAGGTACGGCCGGGATACCTTCATTGCGCTGCCGGGGCTGACACTTGAGTTAAACAATCCGCGCCTTTTCAGGTTGGTAATGAATACCATGATTAGTGAAATGAAAGGCCCCCTTTTCCCCAACTATAAAGTTGGAAATAAAGCATCATACAATGCAGCTGATACCTCGTTATGGTTTTTCTGGGCTGTGCAGCAGTATGTTAAGTATACGGCAGATTTTACCGGTGCATGGAAAGGTTGGAGTGAGGCCATGGAAAAAATCCTTGATGGCTACATGGAAGGAACAGAAATGGGTGTCCGGATGAATGACCTTGGCCTTATAGAAGCCGGACAACCAGGCATGCCTCTGACCTGGATGGATGCCGTCGTGGATGGCAAATCCGTCACACCACGAATTGGAATGCCGATCGAAATCAATGCTCTGTGGTATAATGCACTCTGTTTTTATGGTGAACTTGCCGTTAAAGCAGGACTCCCTGAAAAACAGGGAAAATACATACCTGTGATCAGGAATATTCGTGATCATTTTATCAATGTCTTTTGGTTCAGGCAGAAACATTATCTTTATGACTATGTGAACGGAGATTACAAAGATGAATCTATACGTCCTAACCAGGTTATTGCTGCTTCTCTTCCCTACACCCTTCTTACGGATGAACAACAAAAGCATTTGCTTGAAGTGATAAAATGTGTTCTGCTGACGCCAAGAGGATTGCGCTCACTGTCACCCCATCATCCCGACTACCAGGGAGAATATACCGGAAGCCAGTCCCAGAGAGACATTGCATTATACCAGGGATCTGCATTCCCATGGTTAATGGGTCATTTTGCTGAAGCATGGCTGAAAATATTCGACAAATCCGGTATCTCTTTTATTGAAAATATTTATCAAAATTTTGAAGATGCTATGAAAGAAGATGGCATTGGAACCATTTCGGAAGTGTATGACGGAAACCCGCCATTCAAAGGAGGTGGTGCGATTTCACAGGCCCGTAATGTAGCAGAATTACTCAGGATACATGGGATGATAGTACGGAAAAAGCGATAGGAATTTGAATATCAACGATATAAATCCAGGGATGAAACTACTGTATAAAACAAAAAAAACGGTATGCGAGTATTAATGTTCGGCTGGGAATTCCCCCCCCATATTTCGGGGGGGCTGGGTACAGCATGTTATGGACTTGTGAAAGGTTTGCTGAATCAGGGTGTAAATGTCCTATTTGTTGTACCGAAAGCTTATGGTGATGAAGATGCTGCTGTTGCGAGAATCCTTGGAGCATCTGATATAGAAATAGATGTCAGGGACACGAAATATTCGGAATTCTGGGAAAATTTTTCTTACATGGAGGTGAATTCCAGGCTCATACCTTATGTATCACTTGAGGAATACTATCAGTTGCTGGAGAAAAGCTCCCTGAGCACTTCAGAAAGTCTTGATTCAGTGTACACCAGAAAATTTCATTTTTCAGGCAGCTATGGCCCTGGATTGATGGAAGAGGTTGAAAAATATGCACTTGTGGCCTCTTTCATCGCTGCCGAACAAGATCATGATGTAATCCATGCACATGACTGGCTTACCTATAAGGCAGGTATTGCGGCCAGAAAAATTTCAGGCAAACCGCTCATTGTACATATCCATGCCACGGAATTTGACCGTTCCGGGGAAAACATCAATCAGATTGTATACGACTATGAACGCCAGGGGATGCATGCAGCCGATCTGGTGATAGCAGTCAGTGAATTCACCCGCAATATCGTGATTAAACGTTACGGAGTACCCCCGGGGAAGGTGATTACGGTACACAATGGTGTAACACCACTCGACTATGAACTACAACCGGTGGAGAAGAATATGAGGGAAAAGGTTGTCACGTTCCTTGGTAGGATCACTTTTCAGAAGGGACCCGATTATTTTGTGGAAGCAGCCAGAAAGATACTTGAAAAGGACCCTGATGTCAGGTTTGTGATGGCTGGGTCCGGTGATATGCTTAACCGCATGATAAGGCGGGTTGCTGCCCTTAAGATGGGTGCCCGTTTTCATTTTACCGGTTTCCTGAAAGGGGAGGAGGTAAACAGGATGTTCACCTTGAGCGATGTTTACGTAATGCCCTCTGTTTCGGAACCTTTCGGGATTTCACCCCTTGAAGCAATGCGTTCTAATGTTCCGGTGGTGATATCCAAACAATCGGGTGTCTCTGAAGTCCTGCATCATGCCCTGAAAGTGGATTTCTGGGATATTGACGCACTGGCGGATTCAATATACGGACTACTCAATTATCCAGCTTTATCCAATATGTTCATACGGTACGGAAAACTGGAAGTGGAAAACCTGAAGTGGGACAACGCTGCAAGAAAAGTGAAAGAGGCCTACGAGAGTGTTTTATAATGTTACTATGATAAACAGACAACCAAACAAATAAAATATGCGCTCAATTTGCTTTTATTTTCAGGTACATCAACCATTTCGGCTGAAAAGCTACCGGTTCTTTCAGATTGGAAATGACCATCATTATTTTGATGATTACCAGAACAGATTTATCATGCGGAGAGTCGCCGATAAGTGTTACCTGCCGGCAAATCAACTTATGCTTGATCTCATCCGTGAATATGGAAAATCATTTAAGCTCTGTTATTCCATATCCGGTACCGCCCTTGACCAGTTTGAGATGTATGTGCCTGAAGTACTGGAGAGTTTCAGGCAGCTAGAGGCCACCGGGTGTGTTGAGTTTTTATCAGAAACCTACTGCCATTCCCTGGCTGCACTCAAAAGCAGAAATGAATTCTTCGCCCAGGTGGATATGCACCGGAAGAGGTTGAAAGAATTGGTTGGTGCGGAAACCAAAGCTTTCAGGAATACCGAGCTGATCTATTCCGACCCGATAGGGGAGATGGTGGCAGATATGGGATTTGAAACCATGCTGACCGAGGGTGCCAAGCATGTATTAGGATGGAAGAGCCCTAACTACTTGTATTGTAATGCGATTAATCCACGTCTGAAACTTCTTCTGAAGAATTTCAGACTCAGTGACGACATAGCTTTCCGCTTTTCACAGCATAGCTGGAGTGAATGGCCACTTACCACCGAAAAATTTGTCGATTGGTTGAATGCCATCGATCCACAGCAACAAGTGGTAAACCTTTTTATGGATTACGAGACCTTCGGGGAACACCAATGGCCCGAAACAGGAATCTTTGATTTTCTGCGGGCCCTTCCCGGAAGGGTCTTTTCTCATTCAAATTACTCTTTCAATACACCAACCGAAGTAAGCAACGCATTACAACCGATATCTGCTGTCCATGTTCCATACCCCATCTCCTGGGCTGATGAAGAACGGGACCTGACCGCATGGCTTGGCAATGAACTGCAGGACGATGCCTTTGACCGAATCTACGCTATGGAAGAACACCTTAAACAACTTGGTAATGATCAACTCCTGATGGAATGGAGGTATCTGCAGACCTCCGACCATTTCTATTATATGTGTACCAAGTGGTTTTCTGACGGAGATGTCCACAAATATTTCAATCCTTACGGAACTCCTTATGAGGCTTATATCAATTATATGAACATCCTCTCCGATTTTATTGCACGGATTGAGTATCTTTCAGGGGAAGTGATCCAATTCCATTCATCCCCATATAAGGCTGACGTGGGAAAGCCCCTTTCAGTCGGAAAGACAAGAACAGCGATACGTTTTAAGAAAATCACAGATCTTAAAAACCTCAAAAAGAATGACCTGAAAACGCTGCTGAAGGAAACAGATCCGATTGATCTTTTCTACGCGTTACATGGTACAAATAAAGAATTCCGCGAGCTGATCATTTCCTCCCTGGGTAACACTGGCCGGAAAGAATATGAAAAACTGGCAGCAGAGTATCAAACACCTGGCAAGGACAGCATCAATTACAGCCGTGAATTTATCCTCATCAAAGCTAACTCACTCTTCCCACGATAATATATTGATACTGAACAGGAAATAATACAAATCTTCCCTTAAGCTGCCTGTTGGGGGATTTTTCCTATTTTTGCGTGCCAGACGAACAGTTGAAGAAAAAACCTGAAGACAACCTTGGCATTCCTATTTCAATTAATAGTATCCTGACCATTAAATATCTGATAAACACACATGACTTCTTATACGGAAGATACAGATACCCCCTGCCCCGATTTCATTTTTGAGGTATCCTGGGAAGTATGCAACAAGATCGGTGGTATTTACACAGTCATTTCAACGAAATTTAAAACACTGGCTTCTTCCCTTGAGCAACCTGAAAAAGTGATCATGGTTGGCCCGGATGTCTGGAAAGAGACTACCGATCATCCCGATTTCGAGGAAGATATACATCTGATGCGAGGCTGGCGCGAGCATGCTGCTAACGAAGGACTGTATTTCAGGATCGGCAGATGGAAAATCGAGGGAAAACCATTGGCTGTTCTTGTTGACTTTACCTCTTTCTTTCCTAAAAAAGATGAAATATTCGGTTATTTCTGGGAAAAATACGGATTGGATTCAATCAGCGGCCAATGGGATTACATCGAACCAGCCATGTTCGGGTATGCTGCCGGAAAGGTTATTGAAAGTTTTTACAGAAACAACCTTTCCTCCCGCGAAAAGGTTCTTGCTCATTTTCATGAATGGATGACAGGGATTGGCATCCTGTACCTTAAAGATAAAACACCGGGAATAGCAACCGTGTTCACTACCCATGCCACCGTTCCGGGACGCTCTCTTGCCGGCAACGGAAGACCATTATATGGTATGCTTAAAAGTGTGAATCCCATACTCATCGCATCCGAGTTTCAGGTTAAATCCAAATACTCCCTTGAAAAACTATCCGCGGAACACTGTGATATCTTCACCACTGTCAGTGATATTACCGCAACAGAATGTGAATACCTGCTGGCTAAGAAACCTGATATCATTACCCCCAACGGATTTGATAAAACACTGCTCACCCTCTCCTCTGAGGATCGATCCCATAAACGAAAAATAGCACGGGAATCTATTTTCCGGATTCTCCAACCATTGTTCTCAACATCATTTGATGGTGATACTTTCCTGGTCCTGACAAGCGGCAGGTATGAGTTCAGGAACAAAGGAATGGATATCCTAATCGATGCTATTGGCAACCTGGCAGAATCAGGTAATACGATCAGAAAGATAGTTGCCGTGATCGCTGTGCCGGCGTATCACCACGGTCCCAGACCTGACCTGCTTAAAAAGCTTGCAGGGGAAAACATTCTTCTCGACAGGACAAATCCTGCACTTACACATCTGTTACACGATCCTAATACGGATCCTGTACTTAAAAGAATCGAACGGCACCGGAGACTCAATGAGCCTGACGGTAAAGTATTTATCTGTTTTATCCCTACCTATCTCAACGGAAATGACGGAATCTTCAATCTGAATTATTACGATTTTCTCTGTGGATTCGACCTTACGGCTTTTCCCAGTTACTATGAACCATGGGGTTACACACCGCTTGAAAGTGTTGCCTTTGGAATCCCTGCCATAACCACCTCCCTGGCAGGATTCGGATTATGGGTCAGAGATGCACTTGCCTACAAGGGGGATGCAGTGATGGTAGTCCCCCGGGAAGACACCAACGATGAAGAAACCACTACCCATATTGAGAAATCAATTCAACGTATTGCCTCAATTTCCGCCGAAAAATATTCCACCCTTGTTGCAGAAGCGCTTGATATAGCCAATAAAGCAAACTGGAATGATTTCATTAAGCATTACCTTGAGGGATATAGAAAAGCCCTTGCCTCAGCATCACACCGTTTTTTAGAAGACCCCTATCTTTTAACAAACGGCAGAAATGGACGGCTGAAACCTACCAAGGAAAAACCTCAATGGAATAAAGTTCTTATCAAAGCATCCTACCCGAAATCCCTTGAAAAGCTCCGCCTTCTCGCCGGCAACCTCTGGTGGTGCTGGAATGCGATGGCCATCGACCTTATTAAATCTGTTAATCCGGCTTTATGGGAAGTATCCGGCAATAATCCCATTCGTCTTCTCTCCATGCTTGATTACCAGGAACTGACAGTATTATCTGAAGATGCAGCTTTTCTCAAACGCCTTGATCGCGTATATTCTGCATTTGTTGCCTATATGCAGGAAGAGCCCTCGGACAAAATCCCTTCCATTGCCTATTTCAGTATGGAATATGGACTTCATGAGAGCCTGAAAACCTACTCGGGAGGTTTGGGAATTCTTGCAGGTGACTACCTCAAAGAGGCCAGCGATTCAAACAGACACATCACCGGCATTGGGCTGCTTTTCAGGTACGGTTATTTTAATCAACGTATTACCCCATACGGTGACCAGGAAGCGGAATATATACCTCAGAAATTCACAGAATTACCCATTCATCCGGTAAGAGATAAAAATGGCGAATGGTTAACCGTAAGCGTTGCCTTTCCAGGAAGAAACATCTTTGCAAAGGTATGGGAGGTGAAGGTTGGCCGTGTCAGCCTTTTTCTTATGGACACAGACATCGAAGAAAATGCGCCCCATGATCGCTATATCACGCATCAGCTTTACGGAGGTGATACTGAAAACCGCTTCAAACAGGAAATGTTGCTTGGGGTAGGAGGTATACGCCTGATCGAAAAGCTGCAACTGCACCCTGATGTATATCACTGTAATGAGGGGCATGCAGCTTTTCTGAATTTTGAACGGATCAGAAACCTTGTGCAACGGGAGTTTTTAACTTTTGATGAGGCGCTGGAGGTGGTAAGGTCTTCCACCCTTTTTACCACGCACACCCCTGTACCGGCAGGACACGATCGTTTTCCGGAAGACCTGCTCAGAGCCTATATTTCCCATTATCCCGAAAGGTTTCATATCACCTGGGAAGAGTTGATATCGCTCGGCAGCGAAGAGCCTTTTAATACAGGATCACGTTTTTCCATGAGTCTTCTGGCTATTAATACCTCCCAGGAAGTAAACGGGGTCAGCCGAATCCACCGGGATGTCAGCAGAAAAATGTTCCATCATCTCTATGAAGGATATTTCCCGGATGAATTGCATATTGGGTATGTTACCAACGGAGTGCATTATCCCTCATGGACACACCCTGCCTGGCAGGAAATACATAATACATTCCTGGATGTTTCAAGTGCAGATCAGTGCAACCGGGATGCCTGGGCCGGTATCATGCAGGTGGAAGACGAGAAAATATGGGCTACACGCAATATTCTCAGAAATGAGTTGCTCACACATCTACGCAAACGCCTTACAGCAGAAATGACGCGTAGACAGGATCCCCCCGCCCATATTGTACGGGTACTGGAAGCATTCGAGCAACCTGCGCTCACCATTGGTTTTGCACGCCGTTTTGCTACCTATAAGAGGGCTCATCTGCTTTTCATTAACGAAGAACGGCTTCTTGATCTGCTGAACAATAAAGAAAGACCTCTTCGCTTTATCTTCGCAGGGAAAGCTCATCCCAACGATAAAGCTGGTCAGGACCTTATCAAACGGATTATCGAAATCAGCCGCAAACCTCTCTTCGAAGGAAAGATCATCTTTGTTGAAAATTATGATATGGAATTAGGCAGATACCTTACGCAAGGTTGTGATATCTGGATGAATACACCTACAAGGCCACTTGAAGCATCCGGTACATCGGGCGAAAAAGCCGTGATGAACGGCGTCCTGAACCTCAGTGTGCTTGACGGATGGTGGGCAGAAGGGTATGCCCCTGACGCGGGCTGGGCATTACCTGAAGAACGGATATACCAGGATCAGAGCATGCAGGATCAACTTGATGCCGAAACAATCTATAACCTCCTGGAGGAGAAAATTATCCCCCTCTTCTATGAAAGAGACAAAGAGGGAATACCTTTGGGCTGGATCAGATACATAAAAAATAATTTCAAGCTGATCACACCCCGCTTTACCATGAAGCGGATGCTTAACGACTATCATGAACAGTATTATGCAAAACTGGCAGAACGCTATCATGAAATGCATGCCCGAAGCTTCCGCCTTGCCAGGGATTATGCCGGCTGGAAAAGGAAAGTACTGGTGCATTGGGAAAACATCACTCTCCTTGAAAAGAAGATACCCGACTCAACAGCCTCCCCGTTGAACCTGGGAGAGGATTTTTCGGTTTCCATCCTGTTACATGCACCCGGCTTTCATCCGGAAGATTTGGGTATGGAGGTGATTTTCGGAGAAAAAGTGCAGGATATGGTTGAAAAAATCTCATTCAAGGAGCCTTTCCGGGTGACAGATGCAGGTAACGGAAAGCTTCAGTTTGAATGCAGGGTACCTGCAAACAGGGCGGGAGTATTCGATTATGCTTTCAGACTTTTTCCAACGCATCCCTTATTGGTTTATAGAATGGACTTCCCACTCGTAAAATGGATCTGAATGATTCCCTGAGTAAATACAATAAAATAAAAAAGATGAAACTACTTGAAGGAAAAACAGCACTGATCACGGGTGGAGCCCGTGGAATCGGCAAGGCAATCGCACTACGTTTTGCTGAACAGGGAGCCAATGTGGCTTTTTCAGACATCCGTATCGATGACCAGGCCATGGCACTGGTTAAGGAGTTAGAGGGCCTGGGTGTGCGCGCCGTGGCTTTGGAATCGGATGCCTCTGATTTCGCTGCCTGCGATGCCCTGGCAAATGAGGTAGCCGGTACATTTGGCAACATCGACATTCTGGTGAACAACGCTGGTATCGCACGTGACAACCTTCTGATGCGTATGTCGGAAGAGGAATGGGATACTGTGATACGTATCAACCTGAAATCTGTATTCAATCTCACTAAAGCTGTACAACGTTACATGCTGAGACAACATTCCGGCTCTATCATCAATATGACCTCTGTGGTCGGGGTCAGCGGCAATGCCGGACAATCAAACTATGCTGCCTCAAAAGCAGGTATGATCGGATTCACCAAGTCCATTGCCAAGGAATTGGGTTCCAGAAGTGTACGTTGTAATGCGGTCGCCCCGGGCTTTATTGAAACTGAGATGACACAGAAACTTTCTGAGGAGGTCCGGAAGGGGTGGATGGAAAAAATCCCTCTCAAAAGACCTGGGCAAACAAGTGATGTAGCCGACGTGTGCCTCTTCCTGGCTTGTGACCTGAGCAGTTATATCACAGGACAGGTTTTATCGGTTTGTGGTGGTATGAACACATGATCACCGAAAAGGATCACAGATTAATGCGATACCTTTTTTCCACCGCTCCTGCGAAAATTCCGTAGCCGTTTTGTATGTTCGTATAGATGATGGCAGGCTCACCGAACGGGTTTTCATCATCGTAATAATCAAGCACCACAAACGGATAATGAAATTTATAATAGGGTTCATCGGTGCGGAGAATGGTCAATGCAAAGCCTTCAATTGACTCGCCACTATACTGGTAATGTTCATAGGTGAAACTGAACTGAAACCATTGCCCGTCTTTCCCTTCATCGGTAAAAAGGCAGGGTTCCGAACCGGGTGTGTACATGGTTTGATAAATTGTGTCTATAGGATCTGGATCAGAGGTGACCAACGCATGGCAAGAGATCCGGTAAAAATCCCCTTTCCCGGGTACGTCCCTGAAACGCACATTCACAGTGTAAAGCACAAGGTTTGATCCTGTTATCCTGGAATCAACAGAAAGAACCTCCATCTGAGGATTGAAATCCCCAGGTATGGTACATGTTGCGGAAATGTCATGGGGAAAACCGGGTGCATAAGTACCCAAATGATACTGTTTTCCGGGAATTACATGCAAATCAATGTCTTCAAAAAGATAAAAGCCATTATACATTTTTGTCAGCGTAACCTCTTTATCTCCGTCCGAAACCGTCACAACAGCATTGTCGACACCCTCTCCATACTGTGCGGGTTTGTTGTTCGGAGAAGACGGTGATATATAAACGACATGTAGCTGCTTCCCTGGTATCAGATAAGCACTCACAACAAGTTTTGGATCCTCCGTCGGGAGGTCAACGGTGGTAACCAGTTCGGGTTCACATCCCATTAACATGGATGCTGATATTAAAAGGATAAAATGGAGATATTTCAGCTTCATGGTTCAGATTATTTTAAAATTTAAGATTGAATGAGATTGAAGGCACGATGGGGAAAACAGACACCTTCTTTAGGACATTTTTCTGTTCACCGGACTGTTGATTGGTCTGCTGTTCAATATAATAGAAATAGGGGTTTTTCCGGTTATACAGATTATAGATACTCAATTCCCATGTCCTTTCCATATTCCTGCCTAGTTGTTTGGAGTGCTGGATCCCGATATCCAACCTGTGGTAGGGTTCCATTCTCTGCTGATTTTTGCCGCCATAGCTCGAAACCTGATGGGGCCATGAATTGGTAAGATTACCAGCTGGGAAATGGGGCAGGACATAATATTTTGCCATAGGGAGCGAGATGGCGTTTCCGGTTCCGTAAACCCAGGTACCCGAGATTTGAATGACCTCATTCAGGCGATACAGCAATACCACTGAAATGTCATTTCTTCGGTCATACCGGGCATAAAACTTCTCGCCGTTGTTTACTTCATCAAACTGCAATTGTGTCCAGGAAAGGGTATAACCGATCCATCCCGTTAATTTTCCATATTTTCTCTGGATCAGAAGTTCTGCCCCGTAGGACCATCCCTGGCCCTGGGTGACATTCTGCTCCCAGTTGAACTCTCCTCCGGCATCGGGTTCTGTGATGAGCAGAAATGATGCACCGTCTCTGTACCCAAGCACATTGGTGGAGTATTTATAGTACCCCTCCAGTGAGATGTTCAATCCATAGGGGACAATATCTTTTGCTATGCCCAATGCTACCTGTTGGGATTTCTGCGGTGCGATGTTTTCCGTTGAAGGCACCCAGAGATCCGTCGGGAGACTTACGCCAGTACTGGAGATCAGGTGAATATACTGCGACATGGTGGCATAAGATGCCTTCACTGACAGGTCGTCCATCAACATAAAGGAGCTCATGATCCTGGGCTCTGGATTGAAATAATGCTTTTGCCCACTGTTGAAGTGGCTCACCCTGATCCCTGCATTCGCTTTGAGCCTTTCACCAATGCGGAAATCATCTTCTGCATAGATTCCATTCTCGAAAGAATAGAGATTTTTTACTTTCATTCTGAACTCATTGACATACATATCCTTCAGCACAATTGCACTGGGTCTGAAAGTATGATAGGTTACCAGGAAACCGGCTCTGATGAGATGAGCCGGATCAGGGCGGTATTCCCAGTCCGACTTAAGACTGATATCTTCAATGTCTGAGACATAACTCAGATCATAAAGCAACTTTTTCTGCTCATATTCTTCCAGATATATTTTCAGCATGTAAGTGCTGTATATCAGGGACGTATTCGTAAAAAGTTTCGGGTTGAAAATATGGTTCCATCGGGAAGTCATGGTGGCATTCTGCCAGAAAAGCCCAGCTTTAAATTCACCAAAGAAATCCTCTTCTGACATAGAAAACTTATCCCTGCCGAAATAACCGCTCAGGTAAACGCGGTCCCTGGGGCTGATATCATAGTTTACTTTGGCATTCAGGTCATAGAAGTAATAGCCCAATGACATGTCAGTAGGCATCAGAGGTTTGGCAAGGATATCCAGATAGGTACGGCGCCCCGAAACAATGAAGGAGGATTTGTTTTTTACAATCGGCCCTTCCAGCATCAACCGGCTGCTGATGAGGCCAATCCCCCCTTCCCCCTTGTATTGGGTCCTGTTTCCATCTTTCATATTCATCTCCACAACCGATGAGAGCCTTCCTCCAAACCTCGCCGGAAAGCCACCCTTGGAGAGTTCAACACTTTTTAGGGCATCCCCGTTGAAAACACTGAAAAAACCAAAAAGGTGAAAAGCATTGTAAACCAACGCATCATCCAGAATAATAAGGTTTTGGTCGGGCCCCCCGCCCCGGACATATAAACCACTGCTCCCTTCACTGCCCGACTGAATACCTGGCATGAGCTGAAGCACTTTAAACACATCCTTTTCCCCAAGTAAGGCAGGAATATCGCTGATCTGCCGGATCGGAACACTTACCACACTCATCCTGTTCTCCGTACTGATCCGGGTGTTTCTTTCAGACTGAACGGTATAGGTCTGTAACCTTATGGGCTGCAAAGCTGCATCAAGTATAGTATCCCTGTCCAGAAAAAAATGATGGTTTGCAGTGGCAAAGCCTGTGAATGAAAAAACAAGATCAAGGGTATCGGAAGAAAGAGTTAAAGAATAATATCCGTAATTATTGGAAGTGGTACCGGTTGCAGTGCCTTTCAGGTAAATATTTACACCTGGTATCGTTTCCCTGCTGCTCCCTTCCAGGACATGTCCACTGATGGTAAAACGTTGCCCGGAGAGATGAGCGGAAAAAAGACAGAGGATAGTAAGTATTTGAATGTGTTTATTGGAGATCACCATACCTGATATGTTAATGAAAGATACCTATTAGATTTTGCAAAATGAAAAAAAAAAAATTTGCATTCATACGAAATGTTTGTATTTTTATTGTGAAAATGGAAAGAGTATATCTTCTTGGTTCCTCATCCATTTTCAATGTTCCTTAACCTGGTATTCAATCTAAGTCAAATAAAAACGCATCCTATGAGTAGAATTTTTACCTTTATCATTTCCATCGTTTGTTTTACAGCAGTTGCACAACCTCCGGTTATTCAAACGGATCACAATATTGTTTTAGGAAATGATTCTCAATTGCAGTCTATGCCATATCTTAAAAACTGCAAAAATTTCACAAACGATGAAGAGCGCAACACCTGCACCGTTGATGAACTGTTAAACATCCTGAAATCGAAGTTTGAATGCCCATGGAGGGATCTGGAAGGGGAAACTTCGAACATCATTCTCCGATTCATGGTAAACGACGAAGGGGGACTGGAACGCTTTCTGACCCTATATAGTGATAATGCAGCGAACAGGCCATCTGAAGCCATTAACAATGCCCTGATCAGAGCCGTTTACGCTACAAATGGTCAATGGGTGCCAGTTCGGGAAGGAGGGAAAACCATCCCCAGGGAGTACCTTTTGCCCGTGTCATGCAACTGTAGCGACCAGGCCAAACCTTCCTTCATTCTTCTTGACACCATTCCAGCTTATTATTCTGACGGCCATTATCAGCTTGAAAGTTTCATCGAGAAACACATCTTCTATCCGGAAGGCTTTCTCAGTAAATCAGGAAGGCAGACCACCGCTCTGCTGAAAGCATTGATATCGAAAGAGGGTAAACTTGACAGCACTACAATCCGCGTATTAAATCTGAATCAGATCGATTATCGTCTATCCGAAAATGCAATAAACATCCTTTTAGCTCTGTCTCGTCGAAGCTGGAAACCTGCCCTTGCCAAAGGCATAGAACCCATCGATTATACCCTCTATTTTAAAGTGACATACATTGACGATAAAAATCCCCGGAGAGGTTCCATCCAAACAGAATGGGATATCACCGTTGGTAATAATCATTTCTTCAATGATGGAGCCTTTGAATTCGACAACAAAAACTACACAGCTGCCATTGAACTCTTCAAACGTGCTGTTTTTCTTGATCCTGACGATAAAGAGTCGTGGCTCATGCTGGGCCAGTCCTACCTGGGAGCAAGGGAAAAGTCAGCAGCAAGGGCTGCCCTGGAAAGAGCCGCAGCCCTCGGTCATACAGAAGCAGAAAAATGGATGGCAGAGGCAGAGAAACCTGATGAAATAGAACCAAAATTACCTGCCAAAGAGGTCATCAAACGCCCGGCAAGAACGGAAAAAATCAGGCCTGCCACCTATCATGCAAAACCAGAACCCTGACACCGGTCAGATCGGTTACACTGTGCAGTGCAGGGCTGCCGGTGTTTCCGTAATAGATCATAAGGTGTTTTTTGTAAACAATTTCATTAACCAAAAAAGTAACTGTATGAAAAAGAGAATGTTACCTTTAATGATGATGGCATTGATAACCATGCCATTGATGTTGACTTCGCAAACAGTGCTCTTCAGTGAGAATTTCGACACCTTTACAACAGGTGCATACCTCACCATATCCAATAACCAGTTCCAAACCTGGTCCAATTCCCCGGGCGGAACAGATGATGTAAATATATCAGATGAACAGTCGTATTCCTCACCCAATTCGGTGAAATTCTATGCAGCCTCTGCTCAAGGTAACGGTGATATCGTATGGAAGCTCGATAATAAGACAGGTGGTCATTATAATGTTGAATTCAAGATATATATTGGCAATCAGCCGGCAGAAGGAGGGTACTTCAATATGCTGCATGTATTACCATCATCTGCAGAATGGGCTTTTTCCCTTACATTCAATCCAAATCTGAATCTTGATTTCAGCCATGACAGTGTACTAACAACCATCGGTACCTATACCAAGGGAACCTGGATTGATATCCTCATAGATATCAATCTGAATGCTGATTCAGCCTATCTGTATATCAACAATGTCATGATGAAAAACTGGCAATGGAGTATCCAGGAATCTGGAGGGACAGGCCTGAAGCAGTTGGCCGGTGTGAATTTCTTTACCTACGCCGGCGGAGGCCCAAATAGCAATGTATTGTATTACATTGATGATGTGAAATTTACACAAATTATCTATCCTGGCATCCGAGTGCCTTTACAGAGCGAATTAGTCAGGCTTTATCCCAACCCTGCTTCAGATGAAATCAATCTTAGTATCCTTGATGCGCAGGAGGTTGATATCTATACAATGAACGGTCAATGGACTTGCAGAATTCCGGTCTTCAACAACAGAGCTGATATCAGCCATCTTGCGCCCGGAATCTATACAGCCAGGATTATAACCGCTGAGACGGTTCATCAGAGCCGGATCGTGAAGCAATAATCAATAGTTGTACAAGGATTTCCACCAGCTTTTCAAACGTTGGAGGATCTTTTCTTCAGAAGGATTTTGCCCCGGGAAATAAAGTTTTTTCCCCTTTATTTCCCGGGGTAAAAATTCCTGTGAAACAAAATTTCCCGGGAAATCATGAGCATATTTGTACTCCTTGCTGTAATCGAGCTCTTTCATCAGTTTTGTAGGGGCGTTCCGAAGGTGCAACGGCACCGGAAGATCACCTGTTCTCATCACCTCCTCCTGTGCCCGGTTGATGGCCATATAAGCTGAATTGCTCTTGGGGGAGGTGGTAAGGTAAAGAGTCGTTTCTGAAAGAATAATGCGGCTTTCCGGCCAGCCGATTTTATGTATGGCGTCGAAACAGGCATTGGCAAGCAGTAAGGCGTTGGGGTTGGCTAACCCAATATCTTCAGCAGCAAGTATCAACAGCCTGCGTGCAATGAATTTCGGGTCTTCACCACCTTCCACCATACGGGCCAGCCAGTAAACAGCCCCGTTCGGATCACTCCCCCTGACCGATTTGATAAAAGCAGAAATGATGTCATAATGCATTTCCCCTTGTTTATCGTATAGGGCCAGGTTTTCCTGAATCGTTGCTATAACCTTTTCATTGGTGACAACCACCGGTTCATCAGTGGATGAGGCATCCACCATGAGTTGGATGGCATTGTACAATTTCCGTACATCCCCTCCTGAAAACCTGATGAGCGCCTCTTTTTCAAGTATTTCTATAACAACGCCATACCTTAGGTAGAATGCCCTTGTTTTTTCGATTAGAACATCAAGATGACCTGTACTCAAAGGTTTGAGGACATACACCTGGCATCGGGATAGGAGGGGGGAAATCACCTCAAAAGAAGGATTTTCGGTTGTGGCACCGATCAGGGTAACAATCCCCTTTTCAACGGCAGATAGAAGCGAATCCTGCTGTGATTTGCTGAAACGGTGAATTTCATCAATAAAAAGGATGGCTTTCCCTTGAAGTGGTTTTGCTTGTTCGATTACCCCCCTTACATCCTTAACACCGGAAGAAACTGCACTGAGGGTGAAAAATTGCATTCCCATCTGACTGGCCAGGATATGGGCCAGGGTAGTTTTTCCCACTCCCGGTGGTCCCCAGAGGATCATCGATGGAATCTTTCCCTGCTTCACGGCTAAAGCAAGCACAGCACCTTCACCGACCAGGTGTTCCTGCCCGATGTATTCATCAAGGCTTGAAGGCCTTAAAAGTTCAGCTAAAGGAGTATGCATCTGATCCATAGTACTTACGCATTTGTCCCCTTACGATGAAGGTACTCGTTCTGTTTTTTGACAAAACTACCATAAAAAACGGTTCTATGTTCCGGGTGTCTGCAATTGATATATCTTTGAACATTCCTACTGTATCATTATTAATAAAAACAACATGCTACAAGAACGCTTTTCATGTTATCTTCTGGATAGTATCAGAAATAACAAGAAACAGACAGCACTCACCGATTATCAGGGGGAGTCGTTTACCTATGCGGAGATTGCACACTGCATCAGCCGGCTGCATCAATACTACCGGAATGCCGGGCTGAAACAGGGGGATAAAATTGCAATGGTGGGGAAAAACTCTTCCCGTTGGGGTATCGTGTACATCTCGGTGGTAACCTATGGGGCTGTGATTGTTCCGGTGCTGCCCGATTTCAAGACAGATGAACTGCATGAAATCCTTAATCATTCTGATGCCAAAATGCTCTTTGTAGGGGAGCCGATCACGGAAAAAATCGTGCGTGAAAGACTTCCACAGATTGAAGCCATTGTCAGATTGGAAAACTTTTACGGAATCTGGTTCAATAATGCATCCGCAGGCCAATTGTGGCATGCTGCCATTGCTGATGATTCACCTTTCGATGCATCTTCATTCTCATTTCCGCTGATAGACAATGACAAGCTCGCAGTCATCAGTTATACGGGCGGCACTACCGGCAATGCAAAAGGGGTGATGCTAACCCATAATGCCCTCGCAGCGAACATCAGGTATGCGCATAGAAATATGCCCCTGAATTCCGGCGATCCCATTGTTTCATTCCTGCCGCTTGCCCATACCTTCGGCTGTGCGTTTGAATTTTTATTTCCCTTCACCCTGGGATGCCATATCACCATCCTGACAAAAACACCTTCGCCCCAGATCATCATTAAGGCCTTTCAGGAAATCAAACCGGCGCTCATTCTCTCGGTGCCACTGGTAATTGAAAAGATTTACAAAAAACAGATACTTCCGGTTATATCCAGGCCCCTGATGAAGGTATTGCTTGCCATACCAATTCTTAATCTTCTGATATTGAAAAAGATAAAAGCGAAACTTGTTGCGGTCTTTGGTGGGGATTTCAGGGAACTGGTGATAGGGGGGGCTCCATTCAATCATCAGGCGGAACGGTTCTTCAAAAAAATGAAATTCCCTTTTACGGTAGGTTATGGTATGACCGAGTGTGGGCCACTGATCAGCTATGCCGCCTGGAAGTGCATTCCGCTACAGTCATCAGGGAAGGTGATTGACACCCTTGTAATGAAAATTGATTCAACGGATCAGACAAAGGAGGTGGGGGAGATCCTGGTGAGGGGTGAGAATGTGATGCTGGGATATTATAAGAACCTGGCTGCAACATCTGAAATACTGGATGAAGAGGGATGGTTGCACACAGGCGACCTCGGAATGATCGACAAACGTGGATTTGTGTACATCAAGGGAAGGAGTAAAAGCATGTTTCTGGGAGCAAGCGGCAAGAATATCTATCCTGAATCCATTGAATCGATTTTCGATACCAAAGAGGGAATCGCCGAAACCCTGGTGGTACAGAGAGGAGAAAAGCTCGTGGCCCTTATCTATCCTGATCAGGAATACCTCACGAGGGAGAATCTCACGAGGGAAGGGCTTAAGGAACTTTTAGAACAACATCGTAAAGCAGTGAACACCCATCTTCCGTCTCACATACACATACACAGTTTCGAAATTCGTGAAGAAGAATTCCAGAAAACACCAAAACGTAATATCAGGAGATTCCTGTATCAGTGAGGCCTTAAGAGGTTGAAATGACCGAAACCAAATAGATGCTGATTGTTATTTATCAGCGCCCGCCACCATTGTAAAGGTTATCTTTTCTTCCTCTTTATTAATATTCACGATGATTTTATCGTTTTCCTTAAGATCCGTCTTGATGATCTCCTCGGCAAGTTCATCTTCGATATATTTCTGAATCGCCCTTTTAAGTGGCCTGGCTCCGTAATTGGGATCCCATCCTTTATCTACAATAAAATCTTTGGCTTCTTTGGTAATTTCGAGGCTGAATCCCAGGTCTTCGACACGTTTGTATAGCTGCTTCAATTCAATATCAATGATCTTATGGATGTCATCCCTATCCAGTGCGTTGAAAATGACCACATCATCGATACGGTTCAGGAATTCAGGTGCAAACGCTTTTTTGAGTGCATTTTCGATGATGCTTCTGTCAATTTCATTCTTGCTGTCAACTCTTGATGCAGTAGCAAACCCTACCCCCGATCCGAAATCCTTCAACTGGCGGGAACCAATATTGGAGGTCATGATCACGATGGTGTTTTTAAAATCGATTTTTCTCCCGTAAGAATCGGTCAGCAGACCATCATCGAGCACCTGTAGAAGAATATGGAATACATCCGGGTGTGCTTTTTCAATTTCATCGAGCAACACGACAGAATAGGGTTTTCTACGGACTTTTTCGGACAGTTGCCCCCCCTCTTCATAACCAACATAACCGGGGGGAGCACCTACAAGTCTTGATACAGCAAATTTTTCCATATATTCGCTCATGTCGATCCGTATAAGGGCATCATCCGAATCGAACAAATAGCGGCTCAGGACTTTAGCGAGATGGGTTTTCCCCACACCCGTGGGACCCAGGAAGATGAAGGTTCCGATGGGCTTGCCCGGATCTTTGAGGCCAGCCCGGTTTCGCCTGATGGCTTTGACAACCTTGGTTATAGCCTCTGCCTGGCCAATGACACTGCCTTCGAGTTCATCCTCCATCCGGATCAGCCGTTCGCTTTCATTGCGTGCAATACGCTGAACTGGTACTCCTGTCATCATGGCTACCACCTCTGCAACATCTTGCTCTCCAACCTTTTCCCGTCGTTGTTTAACTTCGTTTTCCCATCTTTTCTTCTCCTGTTCCAGTTTTTCGAGCATGGCACGCTCCTCATCCCTGCACCTGGCCGCTTCTTCAAACTTCTGGCTCCTGATGGCCAGGTTTTTCCGGATCTTGATCTCTTCCAACTCCTTTTCTATATGCAGGATCTCATCCGGAACATTCATATGGGTAAGATGGACCCTGGATCCCGCTTCATCGAGCGCATCAATGGCTTTATCAGGCAGGCAACGATCGCTGATATACCTCGAAGTGAGCGAAACACAAGCTTTAATGGCTTCCAGGCTGTATTCCACCAGGTGGTGATCTTCATACTTCTCCTTAATGTTGTTAAGGATTTCAATGGTTTCTTCCGGGGAAGTAGGATCCACCATAATTTTCTGGAAACGTCTCTCGAGTGCGCCATCTTTTTCGATATGCTGCCTGTACTCATCAAGGGTTGTAGCACCAATACACTGCAACTCACCCCGTGAAAGGGCTGGTTTGAACATGTTCGATGCATCCAGTGATCCGCTGGCTCCACCGGCTCCTACAATGGTGTGGATCTCATCAATGAACAGGATGACATCCGTATTCTTTTCCAGTTCATTCAACACTGCCTTCATCCTCTCCTCAAACTGCCCGCGATATTTGGTACCCGCTACCAGGGAGGCAAGATCCAGTGTGACAATCCTTTTATTGAAAAGTGCTCTGGAAACCCGACGTTGAATGATACGGAGGGCAAGGCCTTCGGCAATGGCCGATTTTCCAACCCCCGGTTCTCCGATAAGAATCGGATTATTTTTCTTCCGACGACTCAGGATCTGGGCAATTCGCTCAAGTTCGCGTTCACGTCCAACCACAGGGTCGAGTTTATTCTCTTCGGCAGCTTTTGTTAGGTCCCTACCAAAATTGTCGAGTACAGGGGTCTTACTTTTGCTATCTGCCGGCTTCCTGGTTCCAGCAGCGCCCCCTGAAAAGGATTTCCCCCCTTCGGGTTCATCCATATCATCATCTGCCGAGCCTTCCGGGTAGTCTGAACTTGGAGAAACAGATCCCGTATTTTCAATATCCGGGATATTCATTATCTCCTTCTTTACCAGTTCATAGGTTACTCCCTGAATAGCCAGCAACTTGCTTACAAAACTGTCCTGATCCTTTAAAATAGCAAGTAAAAGATGTTCTGTTCCAATCAATTCACTTCGAAACAACCTGGCTTCCAGATAAGTGATCTTCAAAACCTTCTCTGCCTGTTTCACAAGCGGAATATTCCCTTCTTCCTTTTGTCTTGGTTCCGATTTCTGGATGGTTTTTTCAATTCTTTTTTTAAGCTCTTGAATGTCAACATTATAATATGCCATAATGTGCATGGCTTTCCCTTCCCCCTCACGGATCAATCCCAACAAGAGATGCTCCAGACCAATGTAGTCATTCCCAAGCCGTAAAGCTTCTTCCCTGCTGTAGGATAATACATCCTTTACACGCTGTGAAAATTTTGCTTCCATACCTGGTATGCTCGATGTTTATTAATAACAACAAAGTTACGATACATTTAACAATCAACCCTGCTTCTTGTTCCAAATCAAAAATACAATCAATTCAGTGACTCTGCCGGAAGTAATGTTAGTTTTTTTAACACAAATCTGTTTATAATAAACCGGAAAGAAGATACGACAAAACAGGGCAGTTAGCAGTAAAATGATTATCTTCGTGACCGTAAAAAGATACATGTCCATCATTTGTATGGAATTGAAAATAAATTAATTAGATAGGAGATGCAGGATAAGGGCAGGATTGTCAGAGTGAACATTGAAAATCAGATGAAAAGCGCCTACATCGATTACTCGATGTCGGTCATAGTATCACGTGCCCTTCCTGATATCAGGGATGGCCTTAAACCGGTCCATCGCAGGGTTCTCTTCGGGATGAGGGAACTGGCTTTATGGTCGAACAAACCCTATAAGAAATCAGCCAGGATTGTGGGAGAGGTGCTTGGTAAGTACCACCCGCACGGTGATACTTCCGTATATGATGCCATGGTACGTATGGCACAGGAATGGTCACTGCGATACCCGCTGGTGGATGGCCAGGGAAATTTCGGATCGGTTGACGGTGATTCCCCTGCAGCCATGAGATATACAGAAGCAAAGCTTCAGAAAATCGCCGAAGAAATGTTGCTGGATATCGATAAGGACACCGTTGATTTCCAGCTTAACTTCGATGACACACTCGAAGAACCTGTTATACTTCCTTCAGCTGTCCCTAATCTGCTTGTGAATGGCACCTCAGGTATTGCAGTAGGCATGGCTACCAATATGCCCCCGCACAACCTCAACGAAGTGGTTGACGGAATCATTGCTTACATCGACAATCGGGAGATCACCATCCAGGGACTTATGAAGCATATTAAAGGGCCTGATTTTCCGACCGGAGGCCTGATCTACGGATACGACGGAGTCAAGGATGCTTATGAAACCGGAAGGGGCAGGATTGTAATGCGGGGTGTAGCCGAAGTTGAAATGGCAGATAACGGTGGACGCGACAGGATCATTGTTACAAGTATTCCTTATCAGGTGAACAAGGCCGAAATGATCAAGAAGATTGCAGACCTTGTCAATGATAAAAAGATGGATGGGATTGCAGACATCAGAGACGAGTCAGACAGGAACGGACTTCGGATCGTCTTTGAACTGAAAAAAGATGCGATCCCCAATGTGGTCCTTAACAAACTTTACCAAATGACCATGCTTCAGACTGCTTTCAATGTGAACAACATAGCCCTTGTCAACGGAAGACCTATGTTGCTGAATCTGAAGCAAATCATCCATTACTTCGTTGAACACCGACATAAGGTGCTCTTAAGAAAAACCAACTATGAACTGAAAGAGGCCGAAGAGAAAGCCCATATTCTCGAAGGTCTGCTTATTGCCCTTGATCACCTCGATGAGGTGATTGCACTCATCAGGGCATCACAAACCCCTGAAGAGGCCAGAATTGGCCTCATGGAGCAGTTCAACCTTTCGGAAATTCAGGCCAAAGCCATACTTGATATGCGCCTTCAGCGCCTTACCGGCCTCGAACGTCAAAAGGTGAAAGATGAGTACGAAGCTATACTGAAACAAATCGAATACTTCAGGAAAATCCTTACAGATGAATCCCTTCAGTTCAGCATTATCAAAGAAGAACTGATGGACCTAAAAGAAAAGTATGGGGATCCGACAAGGACTGAAATCGAGTATACCGCTGAGGATTTCAGGATTGAAGATACGATACCGGATGAAGAGGTTTTGGTCATCATCTCGCACCTTGGTTATATCAAACGCACTAACCTGGCTGAATATAAAAGGCAGCAAAGGGGTGGGGTAGGGGCCCGGGGATCCGATATTCGTACGGATGATTTTGTGGAACATATGTTTGTTGCCACAAACCATAACTATCTGTTGCTTTTCACAGAAAAAGGAAAGTGTTACTGGCTCAGAGTGTTTGAAATCCCTGAAGGGAGTAAAGCCTCAAAGGGAAGAGCTATACAAAATATGATCAATATTGAATCTGGTGATAAGATAAAAGCATATATCAATATTAAGGATCTCAAGGATGAAGAATATGTAAACAACAATTTCATCATTCTGTCCACAGAAAAGGGTATAATCAAGAAAACCAGCCTGGAAGCCTATAGCAGGCCAAGGCAGAACGGAATCAACGCCATTAACATCAAGGATGATGATCACCTTCTTGAAGCCAGGCTGACCAACGGCACCAATGAGGTGATCCTTGCGCTGAGATCGGGCAGGGCTCTTCGCTTCAATGAAAAACATGTGCGCCCCATGGGACGTAACGCTACCGGTGTCAAAGGAATAACTCTGCAATCCACAGACGATAAAGTGATTGGAATGATCTGCATGGAAAAAGAGGACTATGACATCCTGGTGGTATCTGAAAATGGATTTGGTAAAAGATCCCGACTTGAAGATTACAGAATTACCAGTAGGGGTGGAAAAGGAGTTAAAACAATCAACATTACAGAAAAAACCGGCATGCTGGTGGCCATTCTGAATGTAACTGACCTTGATGACCTGATGATTATTAACCGTTCCGGTATCACCATCCGGCTTGCTGTCGAAAATCTACGGGTAATGGGTCGTGCCACACAAGGGGTAAAACTTATTAATCTAAGAAATAATGACGCAATTGCTGCTGTTTCAAAAGTAGCACGGGAAGAGGAGGAAACATCCCCCGAAAACCCGGAAGAGTCAACCGTAAACATATAAAATTAAACGGAATGACAGGAATTTTATAACTTGCCGGTTCAATGGCAAAATAATTGATATAACTAAACTTCAAATAATCATACATAAAGCAATGAAAAAGAATATTTTATTAATTGTATTTGTCTTTTTTTCCATGGTACTGCTGGCGCAGAACCCGGTGCTGAACTTATCCAATTACCTCAGGAATGATATGCTGGACAAAGCATACGAAAACCTGAAGATAGCCATGACAGAAGAACGATATACAAGTGATGCCAAAACATGGTTGCTCCGTGGCAATCTTTATTACGCTGTATACAGATGCTATGATCTTGCCTCCGGAGTACATATAGGAATGCCTGCTGACTCGCTTAAATTTCTCAAGGGTGCACCGCTCAATGACTTCAAACGCCAGAAGACTCCCGACGGCAAAGCCTATAAATGGGAGTGGGACAAGGGATTTTCTGTACTGATCCTGGATGACAAGGTGTATAGTTTTACAGAACCGGCCAATGGAGTTTATAAGGAAATTGCTACCAGCCCTTCCCATGCGCTGGAACTGGCAAGAGAATCCTACTATCAAACCATTAAGCTGGATCCCAGATATATGGGAGATCAGACATTTCCTACCAACGCCTATGAAGGTTTATCCATCATCTCGGATGGTTTCCTGAATATGGGTGTTCTTGACTTCAATAACGTTGACTTTGAGAATGCCTTCAACCATTTTTCTGCTTCCCATGAGTTAAAAAAAGGACTTGGATTCAGGTCACCCCGTGATACCATACCAGGGTTCTATGCCCTCAGATCAGCAGCGAATTTTGTAAGACTCATGTCTGAGAAAGGGGAATTTGAGAAAGCCATTAAGGTTATCGAAAAAGCTAAGCTGATCGATCCTGAAAATGTCGAACTAGCCCTGAGCGAAGCTGATACCTATCTGAAAATGAAGGATTATCTTAAAACAAAGGAAATTCTCGAGCAAATACTTGTCAATCAACCTGATAACTCCCAGCTTTATTTTATTATCGGCAACATCTACGATGAGCTGGCTAAAGATACTACCCACACTGCAGCACAAATTGAAGAAAACTACCAACTCACGATAAAATATTATGAAAAGGCTATCGAATTAAATCCAGATTACTTTGAGGCCTTATTCAATCTCGGAACCATGTATAACAATAAAGCAGTTGATAAATTCAATGCTGCTCAGAAACTTCAATATGGGGATGAACGTTTTGATGTTCTAATGAAAGAGATGGATGATCTTTTTGTTCAGGCTCTTCCATATCTTGAAAAGGCGCATGCTTTAAATGAAAAGGACCCTGATCCAATGCGTATGCTTTATACCATATACGTTCGTCAGAAAAAGAATGATGAGGCTGCAGCGATAAGAAAGAAAATAGATGCGTTGAAGAAGGAATAGCGGCACCTGTCAAAAAATTCAATGAGTTTCAAGGGCATCTCATCAGAGACGCCCTCTTTTTTTGCTACTTACAGATTTGATATATGGTTGTAAAGGTCTGAACAGGGTGGGGGTTATGACTCATATTCCGGGATGCCTTTAATGGTTATTAACATAATATAAATTATAGGACATCTTCAAATCCAACTCCTAAACTAATCCTGATTGAATAATAGAATAAATACATCATTCGTTGTACTGATGAATTGAATATCTTGCGCTCCCTCTTTTATACATCATTTTTTTCATTACAGATTTTTTCATGCATAAAAAACTTTCCTTTATCATTCTGTTGATATTTTTCGGAGGATGTTTACTTCATGCTCAGGACACGATCCAACATACAACACACATAAAATATCCAGCATTGCTCTGGGAAATCAGCGGCAACAACCTCGCAAAACCTTCTTACCTCTATGGTGCACTGGAAACCAGTCAAAAACTGGCATATCATCTTACAGATTCATTTTTTGTTGCATTTGGCAAAGTTGATAAAGTATTACTGGAATTACATCCAGACAGTGTTTCCAAAGCATTACGAGATCCGGCCATATTGAAACGCCTGTATAAGAATTCGCTTGCCAGCAGCTACTCCCCTACCGAGAAGTATTATAACATATTGTTACCCAATACTTTTAACGTAGATATATTTGAAGGCATACTTTCCGGTTATTCCAGCTTATACAATATGTACAATTCCGGCACAGCTTCGGATCTTGAGGAGGAAAAAACGCTCCCGGATTTTATCTATACTGCAGCCCTTAAAACCGGAAAAGAGATATCAGGTGCAGTTTCCTATCTTGAGCAACTTGACGTATCGGAGAAAGCTGAGAAGCTGATGAAAGAGGAAGAGAAGAAGAAGAAAAACATCCGGGAGGATTATGCGGAATCCAGAATACTCTACCTGAGGGCGCTGGAGGCATACCGGAAAGGAGACCTGAATATGTTGGATTCGTTGTACCGCGAGATGATCAACACCCCCGTTTTTTTCACAGATATAATGGAGCCATTATATCAATTGCTCGCCGGGAGAATAGAAGATCATCTGGGGGATGTGTCACTCCTTGCGATCATGGATGCGACTGCCCTGCCTGGTGAAAACGGAATTATCGAGCATCTTCGGCGTCATGGATACACGCTCCGTCCGGTAAGTCATTATATCCTGAACAAGCCCAGTAAAAAGAAAGAGAAACTTGAGAAAATGACCCGGAAAATCAATCTGGTCCCCTACACTTCGGTAACCCGATTCTGGCAGGTGAAAATTCCGGACTATACCCTGGGTGCATTTGAAGAAAAAGGCGCACAACATCTCTTTATGGATAACCTTAACGATGTACAATATACGGTTGAACGATATCCAACCAATGCACAGCTTGCATCACAGTCGCCTCAATACCTCTTTGAACGGATGGATTCGATTCTTTACGAATATGTCCCGGGAAAGATCATCAGGCGTAAGGATCTCATGATTGCCGGCTGCCCAGGTGTGATGGTTACCAACCGCACAAGCCGTGGAGACCTGGAACAATTCAAACTGATCATCACACCGCTTGAAATCATTATATTTAAAATTTCAGGACCAAAAAATTACATTAAAAAGAATCGCACAGGTAAGAAGTTCATTAATGCATCTGTCATCCACATGCCTGATCACACCGAATGGATACAGACAGGCTCCGGGCATGGTGAATTTCAGTTAACGCTCCCCTCCTATTATATTGTTGATACACTTAATAATCTGGTATTCGTGGATCCAGAAATCGAGTACCAGGCATGGGATCCCCAATCATTATCCTTTTTTCTCTTCAGAAGGAATGTTCATCACGACCTTCAATACCTGGAAGAAGACACATTTGATTTGAATTTTATGGCCGAAACCATCGCAAAAAGGATGAAGAAAGAGATTGACCTGTCGCCAACATCTCTCATACAGGGTTTCCCCTCAGTAAGGTTTAAACTCTGGCCGAAAGAAGATCCCGATGACACCCTGCAGGGCATGATCATTCTTAGGGGAGCGTCGCATTATCTTCTGATGACAAACACGCATCATCCATCCATGTCGGAAAAATTCTTCCAGGGTTTTTCTTTCCATCCATTCACCTATTCCCTTGGGCATGACACCATTGCCGATTCAACCTTACTGTATACCGTCGTGTCTGATGTTCTGAAACAGGAAAGCGATGACAAAGATGATGAACCCTATTATGCATGGATGCCGGACGATGAAAGTGAAAAGAATGATGGGTACAAACGACAAAACAAAACTGCCACATACTATTATGATCTTGGATCTGAGTACATTACTGTTGATATGCTTAAGGAACATGATTACAGATACTATTCCGGGTATCATGATCTGTGGAAAGCCCTGATCCGTGAGGCAACAAACGACAGTGACCTGATTGTTATAGCATTGTCGGGTGATTCACTGGCTACATTCCCCTACCTGGATCTCGTGCTGACCGATACCAATACTATCCGGCAGATCCATAAGAAATTCATTGTAAATCATGGCGTTATATATACCTTAAGTTCCATGAGCGATACGATTGAAGAGGAGAAACCATTTACCCAAAGATTTTTTGCATCATTTACGCCTTTTGGTGATACACTTCCGGGTAAATCGTTATTTGACGACAAAGGGATGCTGTTTATCAGAAATTTCCTCTCAAGGGATTCAGTCCTGGTGAAGGAGGCCATAGACGCACTTGAGTGGGTATCTTTCAGGGACGAGCACCGCGATTCCCTTATCTATCTCATCAGCCAGAAAGAGATCATGAAACGCAATCTTTTTACAGCCCTTACCCTGATAAAAGCATACGGTGATCTGAAAAAATCTTCTTATCGTGATGATTTTGAAAAGATTTACGATCTATACAGAGAAAGTCCAGCCATACAAACAGCTTTGTTTAAAGCGCTTGCTTTGCAGGAACAGCCTGAGGCTATGAAAGCCATCCTGAAGATCATGGCTGCCGATTTGCCGTTACCCGAAAAGAAGGTGGATCTGTCTGATGTAAAAAAGTCCTTACAGAAAAAAACAGAACTGTCAGTTATGTTATTTCCTGATATCATGTTGTATGAACGATATCCTGAGTATTCAGAGCTGGTGTATGCGTTGTTGATGAACCTGGTGGAAAAAAATAAAATCAACCTGGGGAAACATCCGGATATCATTGCTCTTCTTAAAGACAGAGTTAATGAAGAACTCAAGCGAAGACTGGCTGCAAACCAGGTTGACAAAGCTTCCAAGATACCTTTTAAGGATCATTATGCAGATATTGACTACTTCTCCGGGATTGAATCTGATCCTGATGATGAGGTGGAAAGTGAAACGTTAGTCTCTTTGATGGATATGGATTATATGGATGAAGAAGAGGTTTCTTATGTAGAAACAGATCAAAGTGACACAGACCTTGCCTTGTCTGAACTTGTGATGATGCTTAGAATCCTCTCCTATTCCGGGAAGGAACGGGATTGGCTGCAACGTTCATATGATCAGGTGCTTTCCGGTAAAAACAGGAATGACGCCCTGATGCTGACCATGTATCAGCTCAATACGGGTAAATCTATCGAAGATACGGTACTGAAGACTTTTGCTAAAGATCCAAGAATCCGGATTGATTTCTACCAGATGCTCAAAAAAATGGAACTACTACAGCGATTTGATACAACCTACATGTATCAGCAGGCATTTTCAGAGAGTATGATCATTCGTGCAGAAAAGCTTAATGAAGAGGACAGCCTGCAATTTCTGCAAAAAAGATACATTAAAACCAGCAGAAAGAACGGATACGTTTACTTTTATAAACATAAGGCCGGATACGGGAAGGATAAGTATTGGGTGATTTCATTTGTAGGGATTCAACCGGAGGATACACTGCAACTGAGCACAAAGTCAGATATTCTTAAAACCGAAGTTGATCGAATCTATATCCAGGATGACATTGACAAAGTCATTGATGATCAGATGAAAGCTCTTCGAAAGCTTTACCGCAAAAGGTTTGATAGCTATTACAATGATTATGAAGATGATGAACCCTACTGGGAGGAGGAATTATGAACCGTTTACCGTTTGAGGGAAATACAACAGGCATGAAACCATTAATAACTATGCAGAAAGAAGCCAGATCATGGATGCACCCATCCATGATTTTCGGATCCGGATGTTGTGGCAGCTGTCTGCTGATCATTCTTCTCCTTTTCCCTGCATTCCTTATCCATGCCCAGTTTTCTGATGATTCTAGTTCCGTTACTGTTGCTAAGGAAGCAACTGTCGCCAGATATCCTTCGCTGATGTGGGAGATTAGAGTTCCCGGTCAGAAGAGGCCATCTTATCTTTACGGGTCCATGCATGTAAGCCGGAAGGTAGCTTTCCATCTGGGTGACACCTTTTTCATGGCTGTTAAAAATGTGGATGTCGTTGCACTCGAGTCCAATCCTGCTGAATGGATGGAAAATTATTCCACTTCAGAGTACTACCGTAAAATGAGCACTTCCCGTTCTAATTACCTGAACAAATACCAATACAGGAATTTTTACAGGGATCTTTTTTTCCCTGATCTGCCCGAGGTTACAACTTTCTCCGGGTTATTATCGAAGCGGTATAATGTGATGAACCACATGCTGTACCGGAAGAGCGAATCGATGTCTGATTTTGAGGAGAAGACCTATCTGGACCTGTTCATTTTTCAGGCAGGCGCCAAAGGCGGAAAGCAGGTAATTGGGCTTGAAGATTTTGAAATCTCAAGGAAGCTGGTTGCCGAAGCAGAACGGCCCCCAAAAAAGAGGGATGCTGCCAGGCAGATGACCAGGGAGCAGTCGAAGGTGCGTTTCCGTTATGCTGAAATGATCGAGGATGCATACAGGAAAGGGGATTTAGACTTGCTTGATTCCCTTTCCAGGATGAATGCTCCCTATGCAAGATTCCATACGTATATGGTCGTAAAACGTAATGAGCTGATGGTTCATACCATAGATTCAGTCATTCAATCAGGGAAAAGTATTTTTGCTGCCTGCGGGGCAGCTCACCTGCCTGGCGACAGCGGAATCATTGAAATGCTAAGGGCGAAAGGTTATACGTTACGTCCGGTTACACGAAACATCAACCATTCACAGAACAAGGCAAAGGAACGCATTGATGCACGAACGATGAAACTCCCCTTCCAGACATGGATTTCTGAGGATGGTGATTTCTCGGTTGAACTGCCGGGTAAACTATACAGCAATCAGCTCTTTTCCGAACATGGAGAATATTTTAATCCTGATATGATCAACGGAAGTTATTATATTGTCAACCGTTTCCCAACCTATGCTCCTCTGCGGGGGCATGATGCCGACTTCGTGAAAGCCAGATTTGACAGTCTTATCTATGAATTTATCCCTGGTAGGATAAATCACTTTCATGAAATCAAGACAGATGGATTCCCTGCTTATGATATTACGGCTACCATCAACAGGGGTGATGTTCAGCGCTACCGGATTGTATTTACACCTCTTGAGGTGCTTGTTTTCAAGATGAGCGGCCCGGGCAGGTATGTAAAAAAAGATAAGGCATCCACAAGGTTCTTTCATTCCATCACCTTGAATATGCGCAATAAAAGCGAATTTTCGCCTGTCCATAGCAGATTCTCGGGATATTCGCTTGAAATGCCCTCATACAGGATCATAGATACGATGCAATTATTCAGTCAGGGAACCAAAGATGCCGTTATACAGGGCTATGACTTTTCAGATAGCAGTTATTACCTCATGATCAAAGGTTCATACTATGATTTCGATTATATTGAAGAAGACACGTTTGAGTTGAACTTTATGGCAGAACAACTAGCGGAACAATTTAAACTTGAAGTGCATGAAAAATCTCCATTGACGATATCCGGCCAGCCGGCTATCGATTTCAGCATGAAACAAAAGGGATCCCCCCTGGAGTATCATACCAGAATTGCCATTTCGGGACCTTTTTATTATATGCTGCTGACAACAACCACTGACCCGGAGCATCTTACCCTGTTCTTCAACAGTTTCCGCCTACATCTTCCCTCCTACCTGCCCGAAGATTTCTACACCTACCGGGACACCAATCTTTTGTTTGAAGTTACTACCGTCTGCGATCCACCTGAAGCTACATCTCAAAATAGTTCTTATTATCAGAGTTATTACCCGGATGATGAAAATGAGGATGATACATACAACGTCAAGGAAGAGCAAACCTATTATTTTCACCACCGTTCGGTCGAACTCATTAAGGTTGATTATAAAAGATACCATAAATACACCTATTTCCCGACCCTTGATGACCTGTGGAAATCGGAACTTGAGAGTATCAACACGGATTCTGCCTTTATCATTCGCCGTTACGAATATACTGACAGCGGTCTCGTAAACCATTGCTATGTGGAGCTGACAGATACCAATTCAAGCCGGGTACTTCATTACAAGATGATCCAGAAACACGGGGCCATTTATAAACTTTCCGCACTCACAGATTCATTGAATGGTCCTTCCACGTTCATATCCACTTTCTTTGAAACCTTTTCCCCCTTTAAAGATACCCTGATCGGATGGTCGGTCTTTGCCGATAAAGGCGAAATGTTCCTGAATGACTTGGTATCGGAGGATTCTGTAATTCGTACCCAGGCAAGAAATTCTCTTTATGAGATATCCTTCCTGGAGGATTGTCATGCCCCATTGCTGATGGAGCGGATTGCCCATCCCATTGCCAATGAACATACATTCGCATTTCGAAAGGGTCTTATTACCCGGTTGGGTTGGCTGAAACACCCTGATATACCGAAATTTCTGGAAAAACAGTACGCCATTATCAGTGACACCGTTACACTTCAACTCGCAATCCTCCACAGCCTCGCAAGCCAAAAGAGCATTCCTGCTGCCAGGTCTTTCCTCGCATGCCTGAAAAAGGACCTTCCGCTCACATCAAATCCATTTGAAATCAATTTGATTTTCAACCAATTCAAAGATAGTCTGCCCATTGCAAAAGCACTTTTCCCGGAGATCTTCGCTTATACACGTTATCATGAATACGAAGACAACATCTTCATAATCCTGTCAGAGCTTGTTGACAGCAACTTACTCGGAACCATAGACTATCAGGACGAATTCGATATTATCTTCAGAAACGCCAGGGATGCATGGAAGCGTCAGCTGGCTTCAGAAGAAGCTGAACAGGATCAGAAAAGTGAGTATTTTACCGGCAGCAGGAGTTGGTCTCCGTATGGTGGAAACTACAATAGCCGGTTGCTGATGTATCTCAGGCTGCTCCTCCCCTACTGGCAGACCAAGCCTGAGGTCAGAAACCTTGCTGATAACATCTTGAATACGAATACAATGAATCTTAAAATACGCCTTGTTGGAACTATGCTACAGAAAAATCTTCCCATACCGGATACCACCATCCTGTATTTAAGCAGCCATCCTTCAACCATGGCAGATTTCTATAAGTATCTGGCTAAAAATAAATTGCTTGATCATTTTGATAAAAGTTCACTCAATCAGGAGGCTTTCACAACAAGTCTGATGCTCAGTGAGGCCTCCATCAGTGAGCGTGACAGTCTGGTGTTCATCGAAAGAAAACATGTTGAGAACTTAAAGGGGAAAGGTTATCTATATTTCTTCAAGAAAAAAAAAGAGAAAAACCGGTACTGGACCCTTTGCTGGCTTGGCATTATGCCAATGGACACAACGCAGGTGATCTATGAGGATTATGTCAGTGATAGTTATGGATCAAGGATTTATGATAATGATGACCTTAATGAACTGATGGACAAAGTTGTAAAGAAAGTACATCTCCAGGGTAGAAAACGTGCTGAAGGAATGAGTTTTGAAAAAGAAAGCTATTATTACCTCTTTTTCTGAAGTACGCCAGCATCAAACGGAATAAGGTTGTTCTTACAATCTATCCTGTAATGGCTTAACATCAGATGTATTGATCGGGTGAGATGTTTCTTCAATGATCAGAGTTGGCTTACCATGGTTTCAGGGATCTTCTTCAGGGCATCCAGGCGTTGCAGGAGCGTCGGGTGACTGTAATGTACAAATACGTAAGCTTTGTGTGGACGAAGATTGCTCAGGTGGTTGACCGATAGTTTTTTTAGTGCGTTCATCAGGTGTTCGGGATTGTATTGTTCCCCGGCGTATCTGTCAGCCTCGAATTCATTGGACCGTGAAATAATATTCATCACAATACCAAGCAGGGTTGAAACGGGGCTGTACAGAATGCCAAAAGCCAGCAAAGACAGGTGAAAGCTCTGTTGTTCTGATCCAAGGGCCTGTGCAAGAGCAGGCGATTCAACCATTCTGCTGAAAAGGAACAGCAGTAAACCTGTTTCAAGGGTTGAAAGCAGCAATGATTTCAGGATATGTTTGCGTTTCAGGTGACCAATCTCATGGGCAAGGATGGCTACCAGTTCTTCTGTCGTATGCTCTTTGATCAATGTATCGTAAAGGACAATCCGTTTCCGGGGGCCCAGTCCGCTGAAATAAGCATTGGCCTTGGATGACCTTTTTGATCCATCCATCACATAGATATTGGAAATCCTGAAGCCTGTCCTGACAGCAAAAGCTTCAATGGCCTCCCGGAGATCACCCTGTTCCAGTGGCACCTGTTTATTAAAAAGAGGGACAATGAGGCTCGAATAAAACATGGTGACGAAAATTGAAAACAGGGTTATGGCCGCCCAAGCAATGATCCAGAAATACAACGGTTGCCATTCATACAGAAAAACAATCAGGGTCAGAAGTCCTCCTCCCAGCAACCCGCCAAGCATCCAGGATTTAAGACGATCGAGAATGAAGGTTGCAACAGTGGTTTTATTGAATCCAAATTTTTCTTCGATCACAAAAGTTGAATAGGCTGAAAAAGGTATTCCGAAAAGATCATTTGCGATACCCAGTATACCGAAAAACAATAGTGTCATCAGGATGGGATGCGTGGTAACTGACCTGATCTGCAGATCAAGCCATGCGAAGAGGTTCAGGAAAAGCATAGCTAGTAAAGCCAGAAAAAAGATGATGCTCACCAGGGAAGAGAACCGATGGCGTTCCTTGTTGTATCGTTGAGATTTCTGGTATTTCTGTTCATCATAAATGCCTTTGACCTCTTCCGGCATTTCATCTGACCATTTTTTTGTATTAAGGTAATCGAGAATCCTTTCCATGAGAAACTCGGTCGCGAGAAAGATAATAATCAGGATAAAAACAGATTGGGCAGTCATAATTGTATGCTTTTAGTAGCCGCCGGACCATTTTCTTACGAACCACTCCAGGGAAAGCAGTAACAGGATGACACCAAGAAGCCAAAATAAAGTGACCAGATCTGTATATTTTTCCCTGAGATGACTGACTGGTTTAATATCATCACGATCTCTGATATGGCCAGTGATCTGGCTTATTGCTTCCAGGGGGATGGAAATGCCACCTGTCTGCTGGCTAAGCAGGTGCAACATGTTGTGGTCGGCACGGGTGATTGTCGATTCGATGTGGAGGGGTACAATGACAAACCTGCCTGCTGCTTTCAGTTTTTCACCACCCAGAGTTGCAGTGGCAGCATACCGGTATTCACCCACCGGTAATCGGCCTGCATCAAGGGTATAGAAATGTTCTTTCCGGGTAAAGGTATAAGTATAGCTTTTCCCTTCAGTATCAGCGATAGTGAGGGATACTTCCGGGTCGGTCACCGGGTTCATGGCAGCATCATACAGTTCTGCCGTTAAGTTGACGGGTTGATTCTCATGAAAATATGTACTGGCATTTACCCTGAAACGGCTTTTATCCTCTACTGCTGTAAGATATTGTACAAACTGATTGATAAAAGCATCAAAGGGTTTATGACTTTTTGTTTCCCGGAAGGAAAACATGCGCCATTTCCATATCCCTTCACCAGCAATATATCCGGTCCGGTTTCCCTGGAGTTGACAGAAAGAGATTAGCGGATAGGATGTCGTGACTGAACCGATTCTCTGAAAAAGGAGGCTTTGTTCTCCGGGCAGGGGGTTATATCTACCGAAGGGCACATAGAGGGGAGGCATTCCGCTTAGCAGGTCCGTAAATTCATCTGCAGGGGGAAAGAGGGCAAAACCGGGATTGAGTGCGGCAAGCACCTCATTATGCTGCCCTTTAACTTTACCGGAAATAAATACCGGCCCTGTTCCGGCTCCCGTTATCAGGTCAGTGCGGGTTTTACCCCCACCTATGATCAGGACCGGCGTTTTTTCCTGCAGTAATCTGAAAAATAAATCGGCAGACTTCTGATCTTCAGGAAGCTGATGCAACACCACAAGGTTAAACACGCCCGTTTGATCCCTGAAATCGCTGAGTAATGAAACCACTGGTTCCAGCATATCATTGGAAAGAAAAGCATTATAGAGAGCCCCGAGATCCGGGTGTGGCCTGGCGGCCAGAAGCAGGATCCGCTTCCGGCTGGTCAGCACTTCAATAAAGGCCCTTGAGCGGTTATTGGCCTGTGTGATCTCCCCGGCAACCGGTTCAAGGATAATTTCATACCCGAGAATCCCCTCCTTTTCTGCCTGAAGATTCACCTGTATGATCTTTGAGAAATGATCCCCCGTAATGCTGAACGGCTGGCTGAAAAACACCTTTTCCCTGTTCCTGACAGTTAGCTTTGATTCCAGACCATTACAGCGGTTTGCCTTTATCACGATCTCCATCGGGAAAGTATTCCCCAGGTATGCAATCCGGTTATAATTCACTTCAGCCAGGACAATGTCCCTCTTGAGTGTCGTATCGCCCCATGTAGCGGTATAAACCGGAAAACTGATCCTTTCGGTCAGGGATACAGGATTGAAACCTTTGTTATAAATGCCGTCCGTTATAAGGATACAGGCACCGGTATTCCTTCCTGCATAACGATTTTCCAGGGTAGTGAAGAGGGAAGAGATATCTGTCTCTTTTTCATGATAATGAAGCTGCAGTGTATCCTTGACTTTTTCGCCAAAGGAATAGGTTTCAACCTGATAATCATCCGAAAGTTCTTTAACAACCCTGTTGAAGGTATTCTTTAACAGGGAGGCATCGGCAGCTGTATCGCGGCTATGTACCAGCATCGATTCACTGTTGTCCATGGCAACAATGATCACAGGGAGTTCTTTCTCACGGATGAACCTTCTTACCAACGGATTGAGCAGGAGAAATGCAATCAGGGATATTGCCACAGACCGGACAATAGCCAATAATAGGTTGGTTTTCCCAGAGAGTGCATTGTCGCGGTTGCGGTAGTAGAGGAGCATTGCCAATCCTGCCCCTGTCGCAAGGCAGATCAGCATGAACCACATAGGGGCTTCCGTTAACAGGGTTAGTCCGGTTAGCATACTGTAAGAAAAGTTTGGGCGAAGATATAAAAAAGAAAGAGACGGAAGAGTGTAGCCTCACGTCCTCCGTGGCAATGAAAACGGCCGGGGTTTTTGTACTCCGGCCGTTGTTAAAACAGGCATGGTTTTTTGCGGTTATGCTATTCACAGTCTGGCGATAATGGCATCGGTCATCTGGCTGGTAGAGGCAGCTCCTTTCCCGATGACATCTGGATTGCCTGTCATCTTCATCATATCATAGGTTCTAACTTTCCCTTCGGCTATCACCTCTGCAATGGCTTTTCGTATTTTAGCTGCAATTGTTTTTTCATCGATAAAGTCGAGCATCATGGCAGCAGACTCGATCATGGCGACCGGATTGACAATGCTTTGCGGATAACCGGCATATTTAGGTGCTGAGCCATGGGTGGGTTCAAAGACGCCGATCCCGGTGTCAGGGTTGAACTGGGCACTGCATGCGAATCCAAGACCACCGATCAGACCGGCAAATGCATCGGATGCAATATCACCAAACATGTTACCTGCTACGATTACACCGTAATCCTCCGGATTCTTGGTGAGCCACATCATTTGTGCGTCAATGTTTGTATTCCAAAGATCAACAGACGGATATTCATTTTTTTGCATCTGTTGTGCCATCCGGTACATCATCCCGGATGTTTCACGGATAACATTCGGCTTCTCACAAACAGTGACAGATCGGTATCCGAACCTGAAAGCATGTTCAAATGCGGCACGAAGGATACGTTCTGTTGCGCGTTTGGTGAAAATCCGTGTTGATATGGAAATCTCGTTCTTGGGAGCATGTCCGAAATTCTGTCTGAATTTGGGATGGGTCATCAGCGCATCATAGACTTGCTGCGGAGGATCACTCCATTCCACACCTCCATATAATCCCTCTGTATTTTGCCGATAGATCACCACATCAATCTGCGGTTCTTCAACGGTGCCACCAGCTCCTCTTCTGATGAAATTCAACGGATTCCCCTGGTAGGTTTTACAGGGTCTGGCGCAGATATCCAGTCCGAAATACTGACGAAGACCTACAATAGGACTTGAATACACCAAACCTTTATCCTTCAATTCAGGGCTGAGTTCATTAAAGGCTTCATCCTTTGGTTTTGAAGTAATGGCACCGAACAGACCGATCTTATACTCTTCAATGAGCTTCAGGGTCCTTTCCGGTAAAGGATTTCCCTCTCTGCACCAGAATTCCCATCCGATGTCAGCATGAACATACTCGGCATTAAACCCGGCTGCATCCAGCACCCGTAATGCCTCTGCCAATACTGTACGACCTATACCGTCCCCAGGCATTGTCACAATAGTTCTTTTACCCATATCGTTTATTTTCTTTTATGTTTGATGATGCAAACCTACTGGTTTTTTCGATTTACTCAAAGGTTTTTCGCCGATCCATGTATCTTTGCAAATCGGTCGTCATTGTAATCAATACCGGTAGATTTCAAGACCAATGCTACGAATTGAGTCAGTTATGCAAATATAATGGCAACCCATAGACTTAACATAATGTTCAAACCTCCCCTCCTAGCTGTTCTGTTGCCTGTTATATTTTTTCAATCGGTAACAGCCCAGATTGACGGTACCAACAAAGGCTGGAAAATCGCCCTGAATGCCGGTTTGTTTCTCTCATCCAATCATCCGGCTTCCTTTTACAATGGCAGTGAAGAGAACGAGAACAAAATCAGCTTCATACTAAAAAATCCCTATCATTTCCAAGAGATTATGGGTTTGCTGGAGGCCTCGGACACATTTTTCCTTCACGGTATTCCCACCCGGATGCAATACAGCCCTACGGTGCTGGTAGGCATCAACTTTCGTAATAATTTCAGAGAAAACATGGCCTGGTTTCTTCAGTTCAACCAAATGAAGCTTCTGGCAAAAGATGTATATACGCTGGAGGTGGATCCATTGGATCATATCGCCACTGATCCCGACCTTCGTACTTTCACCATTTGGGGAGAAGAACAGCGGTATCTTTTCGATTTTGGTATCAGCCGGGAATTTGAAGGGCCGGGTAAGATGTTCCGCCCTTTCCTTGAAGGTGGTTTCACCCTGGCCAATGTTAAAGTTAAAGCCAATAAGATCAAAGTTGCTGATCGTGAGTATTCCTTGATCAACATCTATGGGAACAAATCTTACATACCCAACTCCAACATGCAGACATTCGATGTGGACCAGGGAGGTATAGGATACGGAGGATTCATCAACATAGGGATGAAGTTGTATGTGAATACCTATTTTTCCCTGGATCCCACTTTGCATGTCTATTTTACTACGACACGGCTTGAACCATACCAGCAGCTACGCCCACATTTCTTCTTTAACCTCCGCCTCTCGGTGAACAACCTGTTTATGTTTCAGGAAAAGCACCTGTAAGTCAAGCATCGGTAGTCAAGGATGGTTTGTTAAGCAATTCTTCAAACTTAAAACTGTATCTTTGCCCTGTAAATACAATAAAGATAAAGGTCGATGCGAATAACAGCTTTCAGGATTCCAAAACCTAAGCGTTTTGAATATACACCCAGGTATTATGATCCGCAGAAGGAGCTTCGTGAAGAGCGGGAGCGACGTGCTTTGCGCGAACTGGAAAATGAAAAAGCAGGAAATACGGATGGATACCGTCCCATTGAAAAGGGTGACGCAAAACATTATTTTTCCTTTAGCAGGCCTTCTTCAAGAAGGATCAGCAGGGGTGGATTTCTGCTTCGCCTGATTACTATAATTCTGGCCCTTACGGTTGCTTTACTTGTATTTTACGGAGCATGGGTGCTGGTAAGGTTGGTCTGAATGGGGACAGGGGAAAAAACCGTGATTGTATCAATGGAGGATCTATCAGTAAAACCTTTTATCGGGTGTTTAGAGTGAAGGAATATCAGCAGAATCATGGAAGGTGTCATTAAGTTATTGCCGGATCTGGTAGCGAACCAGATTGCTGCCGGGGAGGTGATCCAGCGTCCTGCATCAGCGGTTAAGGAGTTGATGGAGAATGCGGTGGATGCAGGAGCGTCCGTGGTCGAGCTATGGATCGGGGATGCAGGCAAAAAGCTCATTATGATAGTGGATAATGGTTGCGGGATGTCACCGGCTGACAGTCGACTTTGTTTTGAACGTCATGCCACATCTAAAATAAGTCGTTCAGAAGATCTCTTCAGGATCACAACCCTGGGTTTCCGGGGTGAAGCGCTGGCTTCTGTAGCTGCCGTTTCACAACTGGAACTTAAAACACGCAGGGAAGAAGATGAACTAGCCACCTCAGTTCGTATCGAGGGTGGAAAGTTCATCAGCCAGGAGCCCACCACACACCCCATAGGTACTACCATCGCGGTTAAAAACCTTTTTTACAATATACCGGCACGCCGCAATTTCTTAAAGAGCAACAATCTGGAAATGAAACATATTTTGGAGGAATTTACCCGTCTTGCGCTGGCAGGCGAACGGATCACCTTCAAAATGTTCAACGACGGCAAAGAAATGTATCATCTTCCTGCAACCAACCTCAAGCAACGTATCGTAAATCTCTACGGAGGGCATTACAACAGCAGGTTTGTTCCCATTGCTCAGGAAACCGATATTATCAGGATATCAGGTTTCATCGGAAAGCCTGAATTCTCAAAAAAAATCCGCGGAGAGCAATATTTCTTTGTCAACGGCCGGTTTATCAGACATCCTTACCTTCATCATGCCGTTCTCAAGGCATACAGTGAATTGATTTCTGAAAGCAGTTTCCCCTCCTATTTCATCTTCCTTGATATTGATCCTTCCCAAGTGGATGTGAATATCCATCCAACCAAAACAGAGGTAAACTTTATTGAGAATCAGGCGATCTATGCCATTCTTCACACCGCGGTCCGCAATTCATTAGGAAAACACAACCTCACCCCCAGCATTGAATTTGAGCCGGAAACGGGATTTAATACCTATTTCCCGAAAGACCGTGAGATAAGGCCGCCAGGCATTACGATCAATCCTGACTACAATCCTTTTAATCCACAGCCTAATGCGCCTGAACCTAAACGAACCGGTTTGCAAAGTTCTTCCTCCCGGGGACAAACCTCCATGTTGAATCAGCGGGGCTGGGAAAAACTCTATGAGGTGCGGGCCAGGCAGGATGAAAAGGATGATGCGGGCTTTTTCCCTTCTGAACCTGAAACGGAAACGGATAAATCCTCTGCCGGTGTTTGTGATGCAAAAATACTCCAGATGCACAACTCTTTTATTGTCACAAGCATCAAGTCAGGCATGCTGATCATCAACCAACAGTTTGCACATCAGCGAATCCTTTATGAACGGTTTGTACAGGAAATAGCTAAAGGTGAACCGGTTTCCCAGCAACTCCTTTTTCCGCTGGAAATATCCCTGTCACAGGGAGACATGATCACTTTCGAGGCAATAAGGGAATATCTCCATGCCATTGGCTTCCTTTTCAGTATTTCTGAAACGGGAATGGTTACCTTTACAGGGATACCGGCAGGACTTCCACAGGAAGGGCTGGCCACTGTGATTGAAACACTGATGCATGAATGGAACGAGGAGCGTGATCTGTCTGCCTCTTCAGCAGTAAAAACACGCCTTGCACGTTTCATGGCTGCAAGGCTTTGTGTGAAAACGGGTACTCCTCTGAACCAGAAGGAAATGCAGTCCCTTGTGGATCAGCTTTTTAATACAGAACACCCCGAATCAACACCGACCGGCAAAATGGTCTATATCATTTTGCCGCAATCGGAACTTGAAGAACGTTTTAATAAAAACCTTACATAACTGATCAACCAAGAATGAATTCCGAACAATATCGTCCAGCCGGATTCTCATGGCTTTCACCGGTCATCAAAAACCTGCTGATCATCAACATCCTCTTTTTCATTGCACAGATTACGATAAACCGTGCTTACGGAACAGACATCGTGGATTTCCTGGGACTAAGGTTTCCCGGCGCTGAAAGTTTCAGATTTTATCAGGTCATCACTTACATGTTCCTACATGGCGATTTCTGGCATCTGTTCTTCAATATGTTCGCTCTCTGGATGTTCGGTAAACCCATTGAGGAACGGATGGGGGCTAAGAGGTTCATCATTTATTATTTCGTGACAGGGATCGGCGCTGCTGCTTTTCATTACGCAGCTATTTACTTTGTCGACCTGGCAGGTTTGTTTAAATATGTAAACGCCTTCATTGCCAATCCTGATATATATACGCTCCAGGATGTTATTGCAAGCAACACGGAAGGATTCAAAAACTTCAATACCCTGAGGCCTGCTTTGAGGGGACTGGTTACTGATGACCTGTATCCGTATGTAAACACTGCCGTTCAGTTGCTGCAGGTTGATAAAGCAATGATCATGAACCGTTTCGTGGTAATCGGGGCATCCGGAGCTGTTTTCGGCATCCTGCTGGCATTCGGGATGATGTTCCCCAATTCGTTGATCTACATCTATTTTGCCATTCCGATCAAGGCTAAATGGTTTGTCATCCTGTATGGTGCGCTGGAATTGTTCCAGGGTATTCGTGGAAGTGGGAGCAACATCGCCCATCTGGCTCATGTCGGGGGGATGATTTTCGGATTTATCCTGATAAAAATCTGGAACAGGCGTATCAACAGACCCAAAAACTATTGACATGATTTTCGGATACAGCGACCCTAACAGGCAATCATCTTTTACCCGGACTTCAGAACCACTCAGCGTGCGTTTCAGGAAATTTCTGAAAACGCAACCTGTTCTGGCACTGCTTCTCGCCCAGTCAATTACTCTATATGTCCTGCTTCATCCCGGATTTTTCTATGGATTGCTTTTCGTGTTGCTTTTGTATTTCGGGGGCCTTTTCCTCAGACAGTATTTCTCTGACCTTACACTGATCGTTGTATATCTTTCAGGTGGCATTGCAGGTTATTTTGCATACCCCCTGATGTTCGGGGGGGCACTTGCCATGCCCGGTAAACTGCATATTGCAGCGATCCAGGGGGCTGCTATCCTTGCACTGCTAACCTTCACCTCGGTGGCCAAACCTGATATCAGGTTAAGGTTCTTGCTGCTTATGGCTGTACGTTACTGGCATCTTGTTGCCGTGCTGATCATCATTGTATTATTAAAAAGAGACATGGAGGGTGGTGGCACCCATCTCTGCTACCTTGCAGGATCCCTGATGGCTGCCCTGGATGCCTTAATCTTCATCCGGAAGATTTTCAGGATTCCAGTGCAAAAAATCACAGGAATGAGAGCTGCCCGGCGCTGGCAGAAATTCAGCAGGTATGAAACGATCAGGGAAACGGGAAGACCTTTGAGGGATGAAGAATATAACGACATCCGGGCTGAAAGGCAGGAGAGAATTGACCAGATTCTGGATAAGATATCACAGTCGGGCTATGACTCACTCACCCGGGAGGAAAAAGAATTGCTTTTCAAACAGGGTAAATAACATGGCAGGAAGAAGAAAAAAAAGGAAAAGGCCGGGCCTGCCTGGCATCATCATGATGTTTTTCAACATCATCCTTGTACTGCTTACGCTCATTGCTTATCTTTCAAACTATATTTCCCCGGAAAAGCTCTGGCAACCCGCTTTTGCAGGTTTGGCTTTCCCATTTATCCTTGTGTTAAACCTCATTTTCGTTTTCATCTGGTTGTTCCTTCGTCCACGCTATGCTCTGCTTTCCCTCATTACAATTGCTGCAGGTTTCAACATAACAGCCAGGCATGTACAAATGAACTATCCGGATGAATTTGAAAAAAATGAACGGGTTCTTCACATCACTACTTTCAATGCAAGGTGTTTCGACATCTGGCGAGAAGAGGGAAAAGCCAATCATGAAACTTACGACAAAGTAATATCCTATTTTACCGGTGACAAACCGGATCTGCTATGCATTCAGGAAGCAGTGATCAGCCACCCGATTGTGGGCAACCTCTCTGAAGGTCTGAAGTCGGCGCTTGGATACAGAGGGATCCTAGCCGAAAAGTACTACCCGCATGGCAGCAGCGGACTATTGATATGCCATAATGCAAAACTGATGGGCAAAGGGGTGCTGACCCATGAAAACCGGACCATTGCCATCTTCGCGGACCTTTCAATGAACGGGCAAACAATCAGGGTTTATAACCTGCATCTTCAGTCGGCAGCTTTGGGCAAAGAGGAGTATGTCATGGAAAATCTTTCCCGGGATGCATATCAAGACTCTCTTTTTCTGAACGGTTCAAAACAGATCATAAAAAAACTGAAGCATGCATTCACAGTGCGCTCCAGACAGGTTGAGGTTGTCCGGCAACATATTCAGGACTGCAAATATCCTATGATCATCTGTGGTGACCTGAACGACACGCCCTGTTCATATGCATATAACAAGATCAGGAATGGATTGAATGATTCATTCATTAAGACAGGCAAAGGGATGGGACGCACGTATCATGGCAAATTTCCCTCCTTCAGGATTGATTACATTTTTTCTTCAAAAAACTTTTCTACCCGATTGCATCAAACCGGAGAGAAAGGATTAAGCGATCATATACCTGTATCTGCCTATCTCGAAATGCCTGAAACAACTGAATAACAATGAATTACAATCTTACATCTGCTTTCATACCCACCGGTGACCAGCCTGAAGCGATCCAGGAACTGGTTGAAGGGATTGAACGGTGTGATAAGTACCAGGTGCTGCTGGGGGTTACAGGTTCCGGAAAAACGTTCACCATGGCCAATGTGATCAACCAGGTAAATAAACCCGTACTGGTTCTGAGCCATAACAAAACCCTTGCAGCCCAGCTCTACGCTGAATTCTGCCAGTTTTTCCCTGAAAACGCCGTGGAATTTTTCATTTCTTACTACGACTATTACCAACCGGAGGCATTCCTTCCGGTTACCAACACATATATAGAAAAGGACCTCAGTATCAATGATGAGATTGAAAAGCTCCGGCTGAGTGCAACCTCACAACTTCTTACGGGAAGAAAGGACATCATTGTAGTATCATCCGTTTCATGCATATATGGTATCGGTAATCCGGATGATTTCTCCCGCAATGTGATACGCATCCGGCGAGATGAGAAAATCAGCCGTATCAGGTTTCTTCATGCCCTGGTAAACAGTCTTTATTCCCGAACGGAAGGAGACTTTCAGCGTGGGAATTTCAGGATTAGGGGGGATACACTGGATATCTATCCTGCTTATGCTGACATAGCATACCGCATCATATTCTGGGGTGATGATATAGAATCCATCGAATCGATCTGGCCTGACAATGGAAGGCGGATAGAGCCACTGGAAGACCTGACGATTTATCCGGCAAATATTTTTGTGACCTCCCAGGAAAAGATGCAGCAGGCCTTGGAAGAGATACGTGAAGACATGGTGAAGCAAGTGGAATACTTCAGGCAGATGGGGAAACACGAAGAGGCAAAGAGGCTTGATGACCGGACCTCTTATGACATTGAAATGATGCGGGAGCTTGGTTATTGTCCGGGCATTGAAAACTATTCACGCTATTTCGACGGCCGGGAGAGCGGAAAACGTCCTTTCTGTCTGCTGGACTATTTCCATGATGATTTTCTGTTGTTCATTGATGAAAGCCATGTAACGGTTCCACAGATCAGGGCAATGTACGGTGGTGACAGGTCGCGCAAACAAACCCTTGTGGAGTATGGTTTCAGGCTACCGGCGGCACTTGATAACAGACCTCTGACTTTCGACGAGTTTGATGCTATGATCAATCAGGTGATCTTTGTCAGTGCAACACCGGCTGATTACGAGCTGGAGCAGAGCGGTGGTGTGGTTGTGGAGCAACTACTACGCCCAACCGGACTGTTAGACCCTCTCATTGAGGTTCGTCCCAGCAGAAACCAGATCGATGATATGCTGGGCGAGATTGAAGAACGGGTTGCCAGGCAGGAGCGGGTGTTGGTGACCACACTGACCAAGCGTCTGGCCGAGGAGTTAAACAAATACCTTATCTCGTTAGGTATCAAAAGCAATTATATTCATTCGGATGTGGAAACCCTGGATCGTGTGGCCATTATGCAGGCCCTGCGGAAAGGAAACATTGATGTGCTGGTTGGTGTGAACTTACTCAGGGAGGGCCTGGATTTACCGGAAGTATCGCTGGTGGTGGTACTGGACGCTGACAAAGAAGGATTCCTCCGGTCGGAAAGATCCCTTACCCAGACCGCGGGCCGGGCAGCCAGGAATGTCAACAGCAAGGTAATCTTCTATGCTGATGAGGTAACCCGTTCAATGAAGCGGACCATTGAGGAAACCAACCGAAGGCGTGAAAAGCAGCTCGCATACAATGAAAAACATGGAATTACCCCGACATCTGTACATAAACCCATCGAGCGGCTATTACTGGGACAGGCAGGAGGCACAATGCGCGACAAAACTGAACCTCAGCCCTATTTTGAAAAAGACCAGGCAGATCTTGCCGCTGATCCCGTGATTCAGTTCATGACACCCCGGCAGCTGGGGAAAGCCATCAGAAAAGCTAAACAACAGATGGAAGCAGCGGTGAAGGAACTGGATTTCGTCGAAGCCGCAAAACTCAGGGATGAAATGTTTGCGTTACAGGAAAAACTGAAGACAGCAAACGAAAGATGACTTTCTGAATACCGGTTTTCCAGGATGCTGTTGAATGGATCATTCTCACAGGAACCGGGTAATAGCATCCGGGGATTCGAAAAACAGGCCGTTATCGATCATACATTGTAACGGTTTTTCTACTTTTGGGTAATCTTAAAACAGAAAGCATGAAATTCAGCAAACTCCTCTTTCCAATCCTTATAGTTGCATTGCTCATATTCCTCTTCCAAAACATCCAGGCACAGGAAAAACGCCCATTCAAGACGGAGGATTACCCTGGCATGTTAAATATTTCAGCCCGCGGCATCTCCGAAAACGGGCGTTTTGTATGGTACGTCGTGGCACCCATGCAATATGGTGATCCTATGGTGGTGGTGCATGACCTTCAAAAACAGCGAACAGACACATTGTACCGTTGCAGAAAAGTGTGGTTTGCTGCTGACGGTACCTGGATGGCCTGGATCCGGGAACCTGTTTACAGCGAAGTACGTGCTGCCAAATTAAAGGATTCCAAAGCAGCCGAGAAATTCGATGACACATTACTGGTAAGGACAGAAATCAGAAACAACGTAAAAGAATATGTTTATCCCGCCTTAAAAACCTTTCTGTCACCTCAGGAAACCGGAGGAATCCTGGTGGCAGCACTGCTAAAGATCAAGATACCTGAAAGTACAGAGAATGATACACTGCAGCAAGAAGAGCTCAGGGAAGACCATACTGTACAGCATCTAAAGCGAAATGGATCTTCAAAGGAAAAAGAGGAAAAACGGTACAGGCTGATGATTCTGGATCCTTCATCAGGAGAGGAAATATTCGAGAACCATGTTGTATCGGCCGAATGGTCGCCATTTGCAAAGTATATCGTCTGGATTACCCAGCCAGTGGATACATTGCCAGCACATCAGCTCCATTTGTTCCATACATCGAAAAAAGAATCTGAGCCTTTGTTCCTGTCTGAAGGGATCATCCGGCATCCCGCCTTTTCTTTCCGTGAATCAGAACTTGCTTTCCTTGAACAACCTGATACATCAGACGAAACTACCTTCAGGATTCAATTCTGCAATGACCTTATCCAAAAAAAAATCATTGACATTGAACCGGTTGGAGAGATGGTTTTCAATCAACACCATCCCTCCTATTTCCTGGAGCAAAACCACAAACTGGCCATACCCCTGGCTTACCCTACTGTCAAACCGGCGAAAGATTCTGTGCTGAAGGAGGAGCAGTATAACCTGGATATTTGGGCATGGAACGATCCCTATTTACAACCACAACAGCTTAAACAGCTTGAGACAGAGAAAAAGCGCGGATATTACGGAGTATATGATCCTGTTACCAACGTCATGATGCTGGTCGAGGACAGCATGTTGAAAGCATCAAACCTGAACAGGCAGCGGACAGTAAACATTATTGTTCTTAAAAACGAGATAAAATATGCCATAGAAGGGACATGGAAAGGGGACCCCAGAGCGGATATTTACCTTCTGGATCTGAGAAATGGCGAAAGAAAGCTTATCAGAGAAGGGCATGATTGGCAGATGATCCTCTCACCTGATGAGGCCTTTCTGGTCTGGTACGATCGTAATGACAGTGCATGGATGTCCATGGAGATAAGGAGTCTTGATGTCAACTGTATCACCTGTGGTTCAGGTATTCATTTTTACGATGACGAATATGACAATCCGGGAACACCACCCTCCTATGGCCATGCAGGATGGGGTGATGGTGGTAGGTTTCTACTGCTCAACACAAAGTATAATATCTGGAAATTTGACCTTCATGGAAAAGAGAAACCGTATTGCATGACCTCATCCAATTCCGGAATATACGGCAACATTTACAGGATAGTCCATTTAGAAAAGAAAAAATACAGTTTCGGGGAAGGTGACAAGATCATGTTGCATGTATTTAACAAAATTACCAAAGCATCCGGATTTGCTGAAATAACCTATCAGAAACCTGGCAAACCATTGATACTGTTATACGGCGATTACCGTCTATCCTCCTTGGAAAAAGCTTGCAAGGCGGATCAGGTGATATGGCAGAGAGAGAGTTACAATGAATTCCCAGATATCTGGACAGCCCGGACCGCCTTTAAAAAGCCAGTCAGGCTCAGCCAGGTTGGTCGTCAGTACCAACCTTTCTTTCGTGGCAACTGCCAGTTAGTTAAGTGGGAGGATGATGATGGAAGGTGGCACGAAGGATTGCTTACCATACCCGAAAATACTGATGGCTTTGAAAAGCTACCCATGATTGTCACATTTTATGAGCGCAGCAGTGATGAACTTCATTACTTCAGGCATTTTGTACCAAGCCGTTCGGTAGTGAATACTCCTTATTACCTGAGTCATGGTTATGTGGTATTTGAACCTGATATTTATTATGGGATGGGGACACCGGGTGAAGATGCGCTAAAGGCTGTCCTCAGTGGAACCCGTTATGTTTTATCACTGGGGCAGGTTGACCCGGAACGTGTTGGCATCCAAGGACAGAGCTGGGGAGGTTACCAGGTAGCCTATATCATCACAAAGACCAATATTTTTGCAGCTGCCATGGCTGGTGCAGCCGTATCCAACATGACCAGTGCTTATGGGGCCATCCGAAACGAAAGCGGCCGTGCCCGGCTTTTTCAATATGAAGATGGGCAGAGTCGCCTGGGTGTTACCCTGTGGAACGGTGGTTTTCAACGTTATTACGATAATTCCCCGCTTTTTTTCGCCGACCAGTTACAGACACCTCTGCTCATGATGCATAACGATAATGACGGAGCTGTACCCTGGTCACAGTCGGTGGAATTCTACCTTGCCCTCAGAAGGCTTGGAAAACCAGCATGGCTGCTTGTATACAACAACGAATCACACAACCTGGGCAAATGGCCCAACAGGGTTGACCTGAGCGTCCGGATGAAACAGTTCTTTGACCATTACCTCAAAGAGGCACCTGCTCCCCAATGGATGGTATCCGGAAGACCTGCCCTGCTCAAAGGATTGGATGACGCCTACCGCTTCATGGATTAGTGTTACTTTTGCTTCAATAAATCAGCATCATTTACGTTTCTAACACCATCTCATTCTGAAATACAAAGGCATGCCCATCCTTAAACATATGTCACCCCCCTTCTTCCTGCTGATAACAGGGATCATGCTCATGGTGAGCACCTCCTGCCGAAAAGATGAAATCTTTACAGACAAGCCCATAACACTTGAATTTTCGCAGGATACCATCATTTTTGATACCGTGTTCTCCACCATCGGTTCTGTGACCCAATGGCTAAAGGTATACAACCGGCATAAAGAGCCGGTCCTTATTGATCATATCTATCTGGCAAATGGTACACAATCGCAGTTCAGAATAAATATCGATGGTAAACCGGCTACCAGCGCCCGCAACCTGGAGCTGGAAGGAAATGACAGTATTTACATATTCGTCGAAGTGACGGTTGACCCAACCAACAGCAACAACCCTCTGATCATCACCGATTCCGTGGTTTTCATCAATAAAGGAAAAATGCAGGACGTGAAACTGGTAGCCTGGGGACAGGATGCGCATTTCATTGTCCCTGATAAAAAAATCGGGAGCCTCCCCTACCGGATTGTCGCAGCAGAGAACGAAACAGTGGAATGGAAAAACGACAAACCTTATGTGGTCTATGGTTACGCTGTTGTGGATTCGGTGGGCTTGCTCCGTATCGGCAAGGGGACACGGATTCATTTCCATAATAATTCAGGTTTATGGGTTTACAAAGGAGGTTGTATTAAGGTTGAAGGAACATTGGATGAACCGGTCACTTTTCAGGGTGACAGGATGGATCCATATTACCGGGATCTTCCCGGGCAATGGGACCGGATATGGCTCAATGAAGGAAGTCTCGATAATGAATTTCACTATGCCATTATAAAGAATGGTTTTATCGGTATCCAGGCGGAGATCCTCGACCAGCCCATGGGGAACAAATTAATCCTGAACAACACCATCATCGACAATATGTCAGGGAGGGGGCTTTTCACACGTGGCTATAAGGTGGAGGCTACCAACTGCCTCATCACCAACAGTGGCGACATCGCGGTGTATCTTGCGGTGGGAGGCTCGTATGACTTTCGCCACACCACCGTTGCCAATTACTGGTCGTATGGTGGAACCAGGCAGGTACCGGCCCTTGTAGTAGCCAACTATGAGGAGAATTTCATCACAGGGATCACCTATGTGGGAGACCTGCAGAAAGCCTATTTTGGCAATTGTATCATCTATGGCAGCAATAAAGAGGAGTTCCTTGCCCTGGATAAGTACGGCGGAGCTTTCAATTATCAGCTCGACCACTGCCTGATAAAAACCACACTCAATACTACCCAGGACCCATCCCATTTTGTAAACTGCATCACACGGAACCAGGAGCTTCCCTCCTATAATCCGAATGAAAAGATCTTTAAAAGTGTTACGGAACGAAACTGGGTGCCGGACAGTCTCTCAGTAGTTGTGAATTGGGGTGCTTACCATGTACTTACCAATGCTCCGGTCATCCCCCAGAATATCATCGAATATGACCTGAAAGGGGACAACAGGCTGAACGATGCAGGGCCTGATCTGGGAGCCCTGGAATTTGTGCCGAAACGTTAATTACCAAAGCCTTCCCAATGAATTTACTTTTTCAATATCTGATCATAATCATTTTTCTAATGATGCCATTCACGATAGAAAACCAGGTACATCCTTCAGATGAGGATTTCGAATTAAAAAAAACGACATGGGAAGCGCTGGATGAAAATGCCATGAAACTCATCGGGAAGGATTGGATGTTGATTGCAGCAGGAAATATGGATAAGGGATTCAACATGATGACCGCAAGTTGGGGTGGTCTCGGATGGCTTTGGGAAAAGCCGGTTAGTTTTATCTTCGTTCGCCCGCAGCGTTATACCTATCAGTTTACTGAACGTGAGCCATATTATACGGTCTGTTTCTTTGATGAAACATACAAGGATATCCTCAGGAAGATGGGTAGTGTTTCAGGAAGAAATTTCGATAAGATGAACAAATCGGGGCTGACTCCTTTTATGACGGAACATGGTAGTGTGGCATTCAGGGAAGCCCGGATCATACTTGAATGCAGAAAACTATATGCTTCCGACGTACTGGAAAAGTCGTTCATTGATATCACACTTGGTCATAAAATATACCCAAACAAGGACTTTCACAGGATGTATGTGGGAGAGATCGAAAATGTATGGATCAAGACTGATTAATCGCTTTATGCATTATTTTCCCGATATCGGCAGGTGAATCCACGACTGTCACCCCGGCAGCCCTCAATACTTGTTTCTTGGCTTCTGCCGTGTCATCTTTTCCCCCGATGATGGCACCGGCATGACCCATGGTTCTCCCTTTGGGTGCAGTTGCGCCCGCAATGAATGCCACGACCGGTTTATGGAGGTTGTCGTTTAACCAGGCAGCAGCTTCAGACTCCATATGCCCTCCGATTTCACCAATCAGCACAATGCCTTTGGTTTCGGGGTCGTCCATGAAAAGGCGGATGGCATCCAGGGTTGATGTACCGACAATCGGATCCCCTCCTATTCCGATACCGGTTGACTGTCCAAGACCCTCTTTGGTAATCTGATCCACTGCTTCATAAGTTAATGTACCGGATCGTGAAACAATGCCAATGATCCCTTTACGGTGGATAAAGCCGGGCATGATACCTACCTTGGTTTCTCCCGGAGTGATAATGCCCGGACAGTTCGGCCCAATAAGCCGGCTCCCGGTGGGATGCAGATACTCCTTCACCCTGATCATGTCCCTGACAGGAATACCTTCTGTGATGCACACGATCACCTGGATGCCCCCTTCCGCAGCCTCCATGATAGCGTCGGCTCCGAATGAAGGAGGAACAAAGATCACTGAGACATCCGCACCTGTAACCTTCACAGCTTCTGACACCGTATTAAAAACCGGCCTGTCAAGATGCCTGGTGCCTCCTTTTCCGGGGGTTACACCGCCGACAACCTTTGTTCCGTATTCAATCATCTGGGCAGCGTGGTAACTTCCCTCCTTACCAGTAAATCCCTGAATGATCACACGAGAATCCTTATTGACAAGTATGCTCATGAAAGGTCGTTTACGGTCATGGTGCCACGATCAGCTTTGTAAAACGGCTTTGTTCATTCTCCTTCAACTGCAGGAGATAAACCCCTGATGGCACAGATGAAACGTTTAAATGATGAATATTAGGCCCTGAAGATACAGATTCATTCTGCTGAATGATCATTCTTCCAGACAAATCATACAAGGCAATAGAGGCATCCCCTGACATGTCAGCATGGAAGGAGATGATTACCTCGTGGCGAGCCGGATTGGGATGGATGCTTAATGAGGCAGTATGACCTGGTTCCTCTATCCCTGTCAGGATGTCAATGATCTGTTGCAAACTGTCGGTACCACATTCGTTGGTGGCGAACAGGACAGCAGCATATTGGGCCGGTGTCTGATACACATGAAATGGATGCTGCAATACACTGTAATCTCCATCACCAAAACTCCACAGGTATGAATCGGCATAGACTGACTGATTGTTGAATTGTACCTGGTTGGTATTGATAGTATGTGTAAACAAAGGGGTCGGTTTCAGAGAATCCGAGATGATGGCATTCACCTTTACCCTGGAACTGAGGCATGATTCCTCCTGGATCTCCCAGTCATAGAAGAAATAGTAATACCCTGTCGGATTTGAAGTTGCACTGGAAGAATGGATGCTGATGAGGCCGGGGATGGAATAAGGATAAGCAAGTCCACCGCTATTCCTGTATAGGTTTGGCGTCCCTGAACATACCAGTCGCAGGTTCGTGCCGATGGGGACATCAAAATTCAAGGTGACACGGCTTGTCCCCGTTGGAATGTTGATGGTTGCAGTCTGGAGTACATTTCCGGAGCTGTTTCTGAGCTGGATGGTACGATTGCCGGCACCCTGAGCATAGACGAGAACCGATTTCAGCTTAAACGGTTTAAGGCTGTTGAAAACCAGATAATGTTCATAAGATAAATTGGCGCCATCACCCGAATTATCAGGTTTACCACCATAGACAGGTGCTGCAGAGATTTCTGTTTCGACATAATAGGATGTCGTCTGTGTCAGATTAGGTGTGACGAAAGTATTGCCGGAAGCGACAAGTTGACCGCCTGAAGGAAGATCATACCACAGGATATTTCCATTTGCTGAAGCCTGAAGGACAACCTTACCCTCTTTGCAACGTGCTACATCCGGAACCAACGGCGATACAGGCATATTGACGGTGACATAGCCATACATGATCAGGCTGTCACTACCGAAAGTATTGGTGGTTACAAGTTTTATATCGTACGTACCATTCTGTTGATACTGGTGTTGCGGATGTTGTTGGGTTGAAGTGTTTCCATCTCCAAAATCCCATAACCATGATACAGGGCCATTGAAAGATAGATCAGTAAAAGTGAACTGACCGGTGCATGTATTAGAATCGGAAAGAATGAAATTGGTTTGCGGTGCACTGTTAGGATAGGCACAGGCAAAGGTAAGCCTGAAGCCTGGATAGTTGTTGCTTGCGTTGGTCACCTGCTGGATCGTGATGCTGCCTGCATTGGAGGAAACCATACCGTTTCCGTTTGGCAAAGCATACCCCGTGTAAGCGGCAATAAGTGGGCTTGATGTACTGGGTCCGTTGTAAATCCTGAGATAATCGGTATTGTTCTGAAAGCTGAACTGACAGAACAGGAGGTTCACAGAAGATGCACCAGGTGGAGAAATGGTGATGCTTCCACTGGCTGAGTTGGAATAATTCTGATCGCCTCCATCATCTTTCAGTTCACCGTGACAAAGGGTAATCAGATCGCTTCCCGCAGCTGGTACGAAAAACCTGCACACCGAATCCATGAAGAAAACGGCTGTACTGGTATGGCTAGCTGTTCCGGTCACCTGTAGGGTGATTGTCTTATTTCCACCGGTAGCATAATTGACATTATGAGGCCCCGGTCCTGTTGCCGTTGCAGGCATGGCACCTGCTCCAAAGTTCCATACATAACTGTTGATCGTACCCGTACTCTGGTTTGTAAACTGAACCGTTTCGGCGATACAGTATTTGGTGGCAGAATAGATGAATTTTGATTTGGGGCATCCCCCGGTAATAATGATCGTGTCGACAAAGGCAATACAGTTGCTGTCAGACAGGGTAAGGATAGCGTAAGGGCCTGATAACTGCTGAAAGGTAAGGATAGCAGCACCATTGACCAGTTGCGTTCTGGCAACCAGTTCATTGTCAACCACCAGGGTTGCCAACCCATTGGGACAATTGGTGCTGAATATCGACAGGGATGTATCCTGTCCGCACTGGATGGGACCTGTATGAACAGCTACCGTCTGCACAGGTTTACGCGTATAGATACGCATGGCGGGATCACCGAAATAATGTAAAAGTTCATTGGTATACTGGTGGGTACCCCATGTCTGCGTCATCCTGATCAATGCATGATTGGCTGCATCTCCCATCGTAAAAATTTTAGCGTGCTGAGGAGGATTAACCAGGTTGATACCGCCTGATCCGGTAAATACTGGAATGCATCCCGGGGAAGCCCAGATAGCATCAAAGAGCCCGAAGGCCAGTGCATCATTGTAACCACTGAGACTTACCTCAGCATGACCAAACACGCCCACTGCGCCACCAGGATATTTTCTCAGGAACCGTTCTGAGAAACATTCCCCGTAATAATACTTCCCTGTAAGGCAATTGATGGTCATTACGATGGGGGTTTTATTGCCATTTGTAAGGGCGTTCACATTCGTGCTGGTGTAGGCGGGATCACCCCAGCCGTCCTCGGAGCCATGGTCACGATGCATAATGTAAAAGGCACCATTGTTCAATTCAGCATTTATCTGGCTTGCGTTACCTGTCCAGGGAAAGGTGGGTTTACGCAAGTAAAGGGGAATGGGTTCTCCTGCAGAATAGGATCCATTGTTCCAGTTGGTTGGATTTACGGAAGATTCTGTGTAATATATCCTTGTTACATCGTATCCCTGGATATTCACCATGTAATCACGTATCTCCTCGGCGGTCTGTGCAAACCGACGTTCAGCATAGCCGTTACCCTGATGCTGGAAATAGGCGGCATGGACCGAATGGTTGTAAAATGAGGAATCCTCCGGTGGTGCCATCTCATACTGTATGATCTTATTCACCACATTATTGGCTTCAGTGGTCGTGGATACAGAAATTCTCCCCCTGGCCATGTCAGCAACAAAATCATTCCCGGAACCAGTGCATACGTAATAGAGATCACTGGCGAAGGTACCATAAGAACCATTGATCAACTGACCAGAAATATCGGGATGGTCACCGATGATCAGGAGATAATCAGGTTTTGGTGTCCAGTTCTGATAACGGGTATATACGGCGTTTTTGATTGCAGCGCTAGTCATACCCGTACCATCGATGATCTCTACTTTATGCCCGAGCTGCCGTTTCCATGCTGCAAGTCGTTCGGCAGCAGCCACATAATTCATGTGTGTGATGATGATATAATCCGGATTCACAGGCACATCCAGCATTACGGCCCCTTGCTGCTTAATCTCTTCCTGAAGTGAACCCCCGTTCAGGAACGGACGTGCAACCATTGACAGGAAATGTTCTGAATGCTGACTGAGGTCCAAAAAATGGGTTCCACCGGTAAATTCAATTTCAAATTCAAGTTCAGTGTAAACCCGGATGATCTTCTGCACAGGATTATACTGTACCGGGAACAATGTAAAAACCCCAAAAGAAAGTTCACGCCAGTATTGAATCCCCTCAAGCATCACCAGGTCTTTAGGATAAAACTGGTCGGTTTTGTAAAAGAGTTCATCTATCTCGAAATCAGGCTCAGCGGCACCATACGTGTCAACCGCTGGTTGAAGGGCAGGATGAACACGGTGCTCTGCAGGATGATCCGTATAGTTTGCTTTGATAATACGGATGGTCACATCTGCTCCCTGCGGTATGGCTATCAATTCATTGTAACAGGGCAGTGCAGGCTTACCTACCTCCTTGGTGTGGGTAAAATGCTGCATCCTCAGATAATTATAAACCTGGTTTTCAACAACCACCGGATGGGTCGTTACCTCACCAAAGTGCCATGTGACATCCATTCCCTGCATTCCATGATCGCTGATCTCCCTGTGATGTGGTGAAACAGTTTGTCCCATCGTTGCCGTTATGGTCAGACAGACGATGGCAGCCAGTATCAATCGGTAAAGTCGCATATTTACACTATTTTTTTTATAAATGATTGATTCATAAAGTATATTCTGTAAAGAATTGGTGATTGGGTCCCTGATCTCCCTGCATCAAATGCAATACAAAGATAATCTATTTTCATATACAAAGAAATGATTTTATGTGGCGAATTCAGAACGGATGCCCGGGTGGCCGGGATGAAGAGAATAAATGGTGTATTTTTGTTGTATGAATTTCCAGGAGACCATTGTTGCCATTTCCACCCCACCGGGGATGGGTGCCATTGCTATCGTCAGAATGTCCGGGAACCGGAGTCTGGAAGTGTTGCTGAAAATTTTCAGGCCTGCCCGGGAAAAATCCGGGAGTAAGGTACCTTATCCGGGACGTGTTTGTCTGGGAGGGATATATGAGCATGATGAATTACTGGATGAGGTGCTGGTAACCTGGTTTAAAGCTCCTCATTCCTATACAGGTGAAGAGGTGGCAGAAATCAGCTCTCATGGTTCCCCGTATATCCAGGAACGGCTTGTCCGCCTGATCCTCTCCTATGGTATACGCCTGGCCATGCCAGGTGAATTTACTCTGCGCGCCTTCATGCATGGAAGGATGGACCTGGCACAAGCAGAAGCCGTTGCGGATCTCATTGCCTCCAGCAACAGGCAGCAGCATAACCTTGCGCTCCAGCAGATGCGGGGTGGTGTTTCAGGCAAATTAAAACTGCTCAGGAAAAAGCTGGTGGAATTTGCATCCCTGATCGAACTGGAACTGGATTTCAGCCAGGAAGATGTGCAGTTTGCGGACCGGAGCCTGCTGATACATCTGATGCAGGAAATCAGAGATGAACTGAGATCCCTTATCGAATCTTTCAGGCTGGGCAACTCCATGAAAAAGGGCATCCCTGTTGCTATCACAGGTAAGCCCAATGCAGGGAAATCAACCTTGCTGAATGCTATTCTCGATGAGGAAAAGGCTATTGTATCCGAAATACCCGGAACCACCCGGGATGCCATTGAAGATACCATTATCATTGACGACATCCCTTTCAGATTTATCGATACAGCCGGCCTTCGGGATGTAGCAAAATCCATTGAAGCCCTGGGCATTGAAAAGACATTTGAAAAAATTGCCCAGGCAAGCATAGTCCTCTATATTTTTGATGCTGCCACCACCAACATCGATGAAACCAAGGAAGAACTCGCTTTCCTGTTCGGAAAATTGCGAGATGTTCTTCCTGCTGTTACCATTGAGGAAAAGAAATTCATCCTGGTAGCCAATAAAATCGATCAATTGTTGGAAATTCCCCATCATTTTAGCGACTATATCGAGATGGATGTGGTATTCATCTCAGCAAAACGCCACGAAAACCTCTCATCACTCACGGCTGCATTACTCCGCAGTGTTGACAAGGATGCCCTCCGGGAACAACTGGTCATTACAAACCTGCGCCACTATGAGGCTTTGCAGAATAGTCTGGAAGCCATTGAGGATGCCGGTAATGCCCTCAGTGAAAACCTTCCGGCTGACCTGGCAAGCGTCGACATACGGAAAGCCCTCTATCACATTGGACTGATCACCGGAGAAGTGACGGATGATGAACTCCTGTCCTCCATTTTCGGTCGGTTTTGTATCGGGAAATAGATGATTATCTTAACAATCTTCACTCTTCTGATCAAACCAAGGTAACGACCATGACAAAAAATGAAAATCCCCGGAATATGATGTTAGTTCGTGCCATAACTGAGCTGTTGAGACGAACAGGTTTAATCCGATTGGTCGGAGCAATGATCACCCTGTTTCCGCATTTCACTACGAACAGACTTAACATTTCACGTCCCGTAAAAGTTCCGGGCTTTCTGCCGATATGCCTGATGAGCCTCCTGTCGGCATTGTTTTTCTTGTCACCCGGATGTGAAAAGAGCCAGGATGTTGACACCTTCCAGGATGTGGATGGTAATATTTACACTACTGTTAAGATCGGGGAGCAATTATGGATGAAAGAAAACCTTCGGACTACCCGGTTCAGTAACGGAAAATCCATTACTCACACAACCTCCATGCAGCCATGGTGTGATCTTGACAAGCCCGGTTACTGCTGGTATAACAACAACCAGGATAGCTTTGGCAATGATTATGGCGCATTATACAACTGGTATACAGTGGATCATGGAAAGCTTTGCCCTAAAGGGTGGCATGTACCGAGCGATGGTGACTGGTCTGAACTGGTACTTTATCTGGGAGGTTTAGATGTGGCTGGTGGAAAACTAAAAGAAAAAGATACAACCCATTGGTACAGTCCCAATGAAGGAGCTGACAACTCATCAGGATTCACTGCCCTGCCGGGAGGATACCGCAGCGGGATCAATGGGACGTACAACAAGATTGGGGAACACGCCTACTGGTGGTCATCCACCCCCAAATCTTCCGAATGTTCATGGTTCCGATCCCTGAGTCACTACCATGCACACATAGACAGGAGCAGCAGTTACAATAACTATGGCTTATCAGTCAGGTGTGTAAGGGACTGAAGCAAAGACAGCAGATTTCCTTAATCACCGGTTATTAAAACCCGGCAGGTATATTGATCGGAAGCACTAAGGCATTGCATGAGGTAAATCCCTTCTTTTATATGAATTTCAGATAGATATATTTTATTGATATTTCTTCCTTCATAAACCTTTTTACCGGTCATATCATACAAAACAATCGTAAATTCTTCAGGTAATGCCTGGATATGGAGAAGGCCTGACTTACGTGCCGGGACCGGGTGAACAAAGAAGGTCTGATCATCCGGTGTGGTATAGGAGCCGGCAGATCCTATGATCGCCCCCGGGTAACAGTGGCTGCATGACCGGTAATAATCTCTCTGAAACATCTTCCAATCCGGACCGGCACCTTTCCCAATGGCAATGGCATAACCACGGCCATAGTTTGTCTGAAAGTTCGGGTAATCGGTTTTACCACCCTGAATGAACAGGTCAAGTGTATCGTCACCGTTGAAATCGGCAATGACCGGAGCATGATCGATCTCGAAATCCTTGCCGATATGGCCTTTCAGATCAACCGTCCAGAGCAGGTTTCCATTGGAGCCATTGAGCGCATAAACACTTCCGTTGGAAGAGCCGAAGATCACCTCCGGGATGCTGTCGTTGGTAATATCAGCCAGGGCCACACCGCGAAATGCCTGGCCATAATCCGGGATATCATATTGCCAGAAGAGACTTCCCTGGTTTGTCAGTGCTATCACTTTATAATAGCTTATGATGATAACCTCGCATATCTTATCCCCGTTGATGTCGCCGATGGCCGGTGGTGCACCGATGTAATATCCTGCCTGGTAACTCCAGGCATAGCTACCATCTTCAGCATTAAAAACATGAAGTTTTCCTGAATAGTCGCCCACGACCAACTCCGGTTTGCTGTCACCATCAAGGTCCGCCACACCGGTTCCATGGTACACATAGTCATCCATCGGCATACTCCAGAGTAGTGCCCTGGTAAATCCGTCATAAGCATAATAAGCACTGTTGTTGCTGAATCCCCAGGTAGCGACCACGAAATCCAGTTGTTCGTCAGCGTTCACATCCACAATGGTTGGTGCTGTCTGCACCCAGGAATCCGCATCTATCAAAAGATCCCATTGGGTAGTTCCTGCTGATGCATTGATACAACGAACCCATCCGCCAAACTCCCCATGCAGGATTTCTGGTTGACCGTCCTTGTCAAGGTCTGCAATCACAGGTGGGGAGTCGCTGCCACGGGTGTTGACCTGCCAGATGATATGGCCATCGGTGCCCCTGAAGCAAAAGGTTATGGGATTACAGGAAGAAGGTACAATGACATCTGTTTTCCCGTCACCGGTAACATCATAGAGGAGTGTTGCAACGTCGTTGCAGCCCTCTGCAGTACCTGAAGCATTGAACTTCCAGAGCAAGCTTCCATCTTCTGCATTAAGAGCATAGATCATACTATCGTTCCGGTAACACCCAAAAACGATCTCGTATTTGCCATCCTGGTCGATATCGTCAATGGCCGACTGCCCGAAAGAGGAATCATCGGTGTCGTACCACCAGAGGATCCTGGGTACCTGTGCTTCCGAAAGACTCCAGAAAGCCAGGAGGATGGTGGCTGTGGTGAGAAGGTTTTTTTTCATGTTGCTTGTTGCGGGTTCTGAAGAATCGAAAATCTTTGGTTTTCTTATTTTTCGAGGATCCTTACTGAGCCTTCGGCCCGAGGACAAACGAAAAAATACGAAATCGTAGATTTCTGTTTTTCGGAATTACTGGTTGCATACTATGATCTTTTTCATTGTACAGGATGAAGGAGTTTGTACTTTCAGGTAATAGAAACCTTGTCTCAGTTCAGGTAAAGTAATTTCCAGGCAATGATGCCCGGCCTCAACCAGTTGCTTTTGTTGCATTACAGAGATGCGGCCGCTGTTGTCATGCAGAGAAATGCTCAATTCTGTATCCTTTTTCAACAGGAAGGCCAGATAGAATCGGTTGGTCGCAGGATTTGGAAAAATGCCATATTCAGTTTCCTCTTCTTCCGGATTTATTATTATGGCCGCAGGATTGAAGCCAGTCAACCTTGCCATCATCAACCAGAATGCAGATGCAATCCTGAGTTTGCCTGGCCAGTTGGGATGACATGCCTGTGCGCCAGGTTGTTGTTCGCCACAAAATGGTTTATAAGCAATCTCCCAACCCTGAGCATTTGTCTGCAGAATGCCGGAGCTGTCGTGGCATTGTATATCAGCAATATCAAACAATACCTTGTTGTTCGTCATACAATAGTTCCTGATCAGGGTATTAAGCGTATCAGTACAAAATTGCCCAACCTGGGTCAAAGGTATGGTAACCCAGATCATTCTTTTCTGTGGATGTTTATTTTCAAGCGAATCCATTTTATCACGCAAATAGTACCAGGCATTCTGTACCCTCACAGGATCAAAAGGGGATCCACAAGGTTCCATCAAGCCATCAAGACCGTCAAGGTAACAGAACTTGAACATAAAAAGATCAGAACTATCAAGCTGATTATTAACTTCTTCAAGAAAGTCATTGATTTTTCCATACCATCCAGAATTCGGTCTGGATTGAAATATCCATTTTCTCCTGTCGTATTTATAATCAGTGAAAAGGGTACATTCGACCGGGCTGGATTTCGTACCCTGAATACATTCCAGGCCATCGTTGATCGTAGTCCCCACTGAGGCATGCCTGAAAACCAACTTGTTGGCACTGATCAAGGGCAACAAGCTGTCAGGGATGAAGCCAAACAATTCCACATCGTTGTGACTGATGACCAAGGCATTCCGAATATCAGCTTGTTGCCCTGATTGTGCTGAGGCAATATTCAGCAATACTGTCATGCCTGTCAGTGTAAAAAATAGCCTGAAGATTCCCTGTACCACGATATGGTTTTAAATAAAAACTGTATTTATTGCAAGATACGAACAAATCACGAAAGAAACACCAAATAGCTTATTCTTCTTCCGGAGCATCATCTGTAGCAAGTTCAGGCAGCAGTTTTACGCTCTCAGATACCGGGAGTGAACCCACTTCACGCAATTTCCGCTTTATGGCACTGGTACGTTTCCCCATCAATTCATCGATGGCCCCTCCTGCAGTGGTGATGTTTTTTTGGGCTTTCTCAAGCAACCCACCGAACTTCTCAAACTCAGTTTTCACAGCACCCAGGATTGCCCATACTTCGCTACTCCTCTTCTGCAGATGAAGCGTCCGGAAGCCCATCTGGAGACTGTTCAGGATGGCTGCCAGGGTCATGGGGCCCGTCACCACAACCCTGTATTCACGTTGTAACTGGTCAATCAGAGCAGAACGCCGGATGACTTCTGCATAAATGCTTTCGAACGGGAGGAACATAATGGCAAAGTCGGTGGTGTATGGTGGCTCAAGATATTTTTCACTGATATCCTTTGCCATTTTCTTAATGGCCTGTTCCAGCACTTTTATGGCAGCTTCAATGGCTGAAGGATCTCCCCCTTCATAGGCATCTGCCACCGCTTCGTAAACATCCCTTGGAAACTTAGCATCTATGGGCAGATAGACATGTTTTCCCGCTTCTTCCCTTCCAGGCAGGCGTATGGCAAATTCCACATTATCCGAAGAACCGGGCCTGGTTCGTACATTGGTTTCAAACTGATCGGGTGCAAGCATCTGCTCAAGGAGCATCCCAAGCTGGACCTCCCCTATTCCACCTCGTTGTTTTACATTGCTGAGTACCTTTTTAAGCCCTCCCACATCCTGCGCCAGGTTGCGCATCTCTCCCAATCCTTTCTGAACCTCTTCCAACTGCTTTCCTACTGTTTCAAAGGACTGGCCAATCCGTTCATTCAAGGTCTTCTGCAGCTTTTCGTCAACCGTTTCACGCATCTGGTCCAGCCGCTTTTCGGTCTGTTGGATCAGTTTCTCCTGCTTCTCATCCAGGTGAGTGAATTTTTCACGTTGCAACTCGTTGAACGACTGCACATTCTTATCAAATGCATCGCCAAACTCCTTAATCGATAAGGTAAGTGAACCTGAAATATCTTTCTGCATATCCCTCAATGCATTCCTCATCTCCTCCCTGTTGTTCATAAACTCATCCCTGAGCTGTTTTTCTATTCCTTCCAGTGTTTTCTCGAGCACATCCAAACGGAGGATCAATTCCCTTTCACCACGGGCGGACCTGCTGATTTTCACCAATGCAAACAGCATCAGAATGAAAATTACAATTGTAAACGACATAAGAACCAACAATGGTACAGACATGAATTGTACTATTATTAAATATTTGACAATCTGAAGAAAAAGCAAACCTGAAAATACAATCCGGAATTTTCAAAGATAGAGAAAATTTGGGTGTAAGAAAAAAATCATGTAGGTTTGCCACTTTCCATCGACCGGAAATTTCCTGTATGTTGAATCTCGGGAGGAAAATAAGGGACCTGATCATTGCCTTGTTAGATAGGATTTATCATCCTTTCAGGAACTGGATACCCCGGGAAACCTTCCGTTATGCCGCTACCGGCGGAGCCAATACGCTGATTGATATTTTCCTCTACTTCATCTTCTACAATTTTGTCTTAAAAAAGCAGATATTTCATTTCATGGGAATGGCTATCAGTCCGCACATTGCCGCCTTTCTGATCGTATTTCCGATCACCTTCAGCACAGGTTTCATTCTTGCCAAATATGTCACTTTTGTGACTTCCCTTTTCAGGGGTAGAAAACAACTGATTCGCTACGGGCTCACTGTTGTTGGAGCAATTCTCCTTAACTATGTCTTATTAAAGCTATTCGTTGAAAAGGCCGGCATTTACCCCACCCCATCCAAAATCATCACCACTGCTTTCGTGATCACTTACAGTTATCTGATGCAACGATACTTCTCGTTTCAAACAGGGTATTTCCCCTGGAGGGAAAAAAGGCTAAAGGCTAAAGGCGAAAGTTTAAAGTAAAAAAAAACACTCGACTCTCATCCTCTGTCTTTCACCAGATTCTCCAGGGTGCCTGCTTACCCGGATGTATCTAAAGTGGTAGGTCAACCTGTGTTAAGCGAATCTCCGGACTCTTTGTATCGATCAGAATGGCAATGTTATCCGAAACCTCCCGGGCCATTCTGATAACCTTCAATGCCTCATCCGTAGTAAGGTGGAAAGAATTCAACCGGTAACCTGATATTCAATGTTACCATTACTCATCAAGAAAAATAAAATCTGAAAAATTCAAAATTATCAGGCATTTGTTTTAATATTATTAGTTCTTTGTCATCTTGAGTGGGTAAGTAAGCTTAAGAACCATTGAAAAGGCATTTTTATCGTACATGCGACCCCTCTGGGGTCGGGCAGGGATTGGGTGACACTGATCATCTATAAACATACGACCTCGCCGGGGTCATATCAGCGATATTCAACCTTATTGATAAAAGGCTGCTTTTTCAGTCGATTTCTTTTTTTACCCACACGAAATGACAAAGAACCATATTATTTATTAATTGATTACTAATTAATGAAAAAGTCCGTATTTTTGTTGTAGTATTCGTTAATATAAAAACAACAAACTCCTGTAAGTATGAACATTAAATGTATGAGATTGTTTTATTCCTGAATCCGTTAAACGATATATCTCAATTTTTTTTAAAAAATTATCAAAATAAATAATCCATTATCAATCTGTTCATTATATTAAATTTAAAAAACATCAACAATGGAAGAAAAAACTGCAAAAGAGGTTGTCCTGCAAATGAGCGATGAAAGCATTACTGATTTTTACAGAGATTTCCTGCATAGTGGGTTAACCATTGCCCAATACTGTGCTGACCATTCCATCGAACGGCCCGATTTTCTCACAAAGCAGACGAGATATTACGCATTATATCCGGAAGAAAAAAAGAGCATAATTGTCAAGTCGGAGCCCGTTAAGAAAGACCAGGCCGATGCTGTTCCGGAAGTTATTTCAGAATCTGTTCCGAAAAAAACAAGCAAACAACTTGCAAAAAAAAGGAAAACGACCAAAAGCAAGGCAAAGGCTCCGAGCAAGCGTACCACTACTAAACCAAAGACCAGCCCGGCAATTGCTGAAGAGGAGGTGAAAGTTCCCGAAAAGAAAAAACCAGTTAAAAAACCGAAACCACAACCTCCTGCTGCAAAAGCTAAAATAAAGGTTGAAAAGAAAAAGCCGGTTAAAAAAACGAAACCACAACCCCCTGCTGCAAAAGCTGAAGTAAAGGTTGAAAAGAAAAAACCGGGCAGAAAACCAAAAGCACAGCCTCTTGCTGCTGAAGCTATGGTAAAGGTTGAAAAGAAAAAGCCGGGCAG
>CAZZBS010000005.1:0-52757 GCA_964652685.1 uncultured Lentimicrobiaceae bacterium | reverse complement strand
CACAGCCTCTTGCTGCTGAAGCTATGGTAAAGGTTGAAAAGAAAAAGCCGGGCAGAAAGCCAAAAGCACGGCCTCTTGCTGCTGAAGCTGTCGTAAAGGTTGAAAAGAAAAAGCCGGGCAGGAAGCCAAAAGCACGGCCTCTTGCTGCTGAAGCTGTCGTAAAGGTTGAAAAGAAAAAGCCGGGCAGAAAGCCCAAAGCACAACCTCTTGCAACTGAAGCTGTTGTAAAGGTTGAAAAGAAAAAGCCGGGCAGGAAACCCGGTAAAAAAGTCGTTATAGCAACTACCCCCCAGCTGAAGGCGGTCAAAACGGTTGAAGCTGTTGAAAAAACGTCAAAGCGCCGCGGAAGGCCAAAAAAAGTTTTTGCCGAGATTGCCGGGAAATCCTCTATGGCTATATCGGGCAAAACAGAAAAAAAGGAAACTTCATTGTCTGCTCCTGTCATTCAGATCAGGTATCCTAACGGAATCAAACTCACCGTATCTGCTGATATTGACCTGAAACGACTGAAAGAACTGATACATTTATAGAAGATTCTTCTTGTTTATTTATGGTATTACAACAGGATAAGGAGTACTATCTTTTGTCTTGTCTTGATATGGCATGCGAAAATGTCAGGGCAGGGAATGGAGGCCCCTTTGCCGCACTGGTTGTACGAGATGGTACCGTTATCGGCAAAGGGTTAAATGAAGTAACCAAAGCAAATGATCCCACCGCTCATGCTGAAATCCGGGCTATCAGGGATGCTTGTCTTACGATAGGTGATTACCGTCTTGAAGGCGCCATCCTTTATTGCAGTTGCGAACCATGTCCGATGTGCCTTGGTGCTGTTTATTGGGCAAACATAGCGAAGGTTGTCTATGTTGCCAGCAGGGAAGATGCCACAGAAGCAGGATTTGATGATGCCTATATATACAGGGAAGCGGAGTCCCCGCCCTTACAAAGGGGAATTCCGTTCGAACAGGTGAAGCTGTCATCGTACAATGAGCCGTTCCTTCTCTGGAAAAGCAGCACGGAGAAAAAAGAATATTAATGGTAAGAAAACCTGTACGTTCCGAAGAAGTGAAATTATGATCATCAACGAGCTGTCGACCCGTCAGAAAGCACTTCAGATCAACCTTGACCCGGTCAATTACGGTTCTTTTGCCGAGATCGGAGGTGGCCAGGAGGTATCACGGATTTTCTTCATGGCCGGTGGGGCATCGGGTACAATAGCAAAGACCATCTCGGCCTATGACATGGCTTTCAGTGATCAAATCTACGGGAAAAGCGGCCGCTATGTCAGCAGGGAAAGACTGTTACGGATGCTCAACACCGAATATTCCCAGCTTACCGGACTGCTCTCGCCCAAACATGATCCTGAAACACGGTTTTTTGCCTTTGCCAATACTGTCACCACCATCAACTTCCAAAAGACGAACACCGGTAACGGCTGGCTGGGCATACGTTTCCAACTTATACCGGGGGACGATCCCAACCAGGTGGTCCTTCATGTGCGTCTGCTTGAGAATGATACACTCTTACAGCAGCAAACCCTGGGTGTACTGGGTACCAACCTGATTTTTGCCGCTTTCTATTATCACGACAAACCCAATACATTCCTGCGCTCCCTGCTGGATGACATTGGCGGAGGCCGGATCGAGATCACCATGATCGAGATGTCCGGGCCTCAGCTCTCCTATATTGACAACCGCTTGTTGAGCCTTCAACTGGTAAAAAACAGAATGACCAGTGCCGTGATGTTCGATCGTTACGGCGTTGTACAACAGCCTGCAGATATGCTGTACAAAAAGAATCTCATGATACTTCGCGGCAGCTTCCGGCCAATTACATACGTGGAATTCGATATGCTGAAGACAGGATATGGCATCCTCAAACGAGAAGAATCCTGCAACAAGACAAACCTGACCGTACTTTGTGAAATGACCCTGGATAACCTCCTCGCCTCCGGGGACTTTGATGAAAGGGATTTTCTGGCCAGGGTGGATATCCTGAACGGTATGGGACAGAATGTCATGGTTTCCACCTTCAGGGAGTTCTACAAACTCACCGATTACCTCGGACGATTTCAACTGACCAGGATCAGGCTTGTCATGGGAATCGACAACTTCATGAATATCCTTGATGAAAAATACTACAACGATCTCAAAGGTGGCATCCTGGAAGCCTTTGGAAAACTCTTCCGGGAAAATACACGACTTTTTATATACCCGACGATTGAAAAAAACCAAAACAGGATCATTACACTCAAAGAAATTGTGGTTCCTGAAAAGATCAGCCAGTTGTACCGTTACCTGGTAAGTAATCACTTTATTCTCGACATTCCCAACGTTAAAAAAGACCGTTTGCATATCCGCTCCAGAAAAGTACTTGAACAGATACTGACAGGAGATCCGGCATGGATAGACAGTGTACCTGTCTATATCTCCGAAACCATCATTAAAAAAAGACTTTTCGGGTATATCCCACCCGATGAAGGATTGCCACCGAAAAAAAACGGATGCCATTGAATAACTCATAAAATGATCAATGCTCCATGAAGCTGACCGAAGTCACGACCCAAAAACTGGACAGGGCATTTTTAAAGATGCCGGATAAGATTTACCTGAATGATAAAAACTGGATCAAGCCACTGGATTCAGACATCAGCAAGATATTCAGCCCCGGAGACAATAAGCTTTTCAGGCAAGGTGAAGCCATTCGTTGGATACTGACGGATGATAAGGGAAATACGATCGGCAGGGTAGCGGCCTTCATTGACCGGAGAATATCCCTGTCATTTGATCAACCCACCGGCGGGATGGGCTTTTTCGAGTGTATTGATGACAGGGAAGCAGCATTCATGCTGTTTGATGCTGCCAAAGCATGGTTACAGGAAAGGGGTATGGAAGCGATAGATGGTCCTGTCAACTTTGGCAACCGTGACCGATGGTGGGGTTTACTGGTGGATGGATTTTATCCCCCCAATTACTGCATGCCTTATAATCCCCCCTATTATGAGAAACTCTTTGAAGCTTACGGATTTAAGAATTATTTTAACCAATACACCTATCACCGGAAGGTGTACGACGGTGACCTTGACCTTCATCTGAAAGCCACTGCTGAGCGGATAGCAAATAACCCCTCCTACCGGATCGAACACATCCATAAGCATAACCTGGAACGGTATGCTGAAGAATTCAGCCATGTATACAACAAGGCGTGGATCGGTCACAGTGGTGTCAAAGAGATCACCACCACCCATGCCAGGGCTTTGCTGAAAAGCCTCAGGCCTATTCTGGATGAACGATTGGTATGGTTCGTTTATCACCTTGATGAAGCAGTTGGTTTCTTCATCATGCTCCCGGAAATGAACCAGGTTTTCAGGTATCTCAACGGTAAAATGGATCTTGCAGGGAGAATGAAGTTTTTATGGCATTTCAAGATTAGGAAAGTATGCACCAAGGCACTCGGTCTTATCTTTGGCATTGTACCTGAACATCAGCATAAAGGGCTTGAAGGAGCCATTGTCTATGCTTTCCGTGAGGTGGCCCTGGCGAAGAATTTTCAATATAAGGATTTGGAATTAAACTGGATTGGTGATTTTAACCCAACCATGATGCGGATCGTTGAAATGGTGGGATGCAAAATCCTGAAGACCCATGTCACCTACAGGTTGTTGTTTGATCCCTCCAAACCCTTCACACGCGCTAAAAAGATCAACTGAAGCTGTTATAAACAAGAACAGGTGCATGGAAAAAGTCATCATCATAGGGGTTACGGGCATGATCGGGCGGAAGCTTTCAGTATTCCTTAAAGAACAGGGATATGATGTGGTTGGGCTGACGAGGAGACCTGAAATGTATCCAGAACTGGTATATAAGGGTATTCGTCTGATCCGCTGGAACGGGTCATGTCCAGATTCATTTTTCAGGGAGTCAGCCGGAGCAAAGGCGGTCATTAATCTTGCGGGCGAGAATATCTCCGGCGGGCGCTGGAATTCCTCCCGGAAGGAGAAGATCATTGATACCCGCATTATGACCATCCATACCATTCAAGATGCCCTATCGCTGGTTGATGAGAAGCCTTTCATGTACCTGCAGGCATCCGCAACCGGATATTATGGTTCTGTCCCTGGCCATCAGCTTAACGAGAATGGAAATAACGGGAGCGGTTTTCTGGCCTCGGTCTGCAGAGATCTTGAATCGGAAGCCATGCAAACCGAAGGCACCCAGGTGGTCATCACACGTTTCGGATTGGCACTGGACAGAGGAGAAGGTGTACTGGCACGGATGACGGAGGCCATGCGGTTCGGAATAGGTGGCTATCCCTATCCGGGAAATAACATGGTGTCATGGATAGACCTGGAGGACATGATCCGTGCAATAAGCCATATACTGACGTTGCCCGAACCAGGGAGCATTTACAATCTTACCGCTCCTGCTCCGGTCACCCTGAAGCAACTCGTGAAGGATATTGCCCGTTTTAAAACAGGGGTAGTATGCGCGCCTTTTCCAAAACATCTTCTGTTTCTGATGTTTGGTCGCCATATGGTTGAAGAAACTTTGCTTACTGATCAATATGTTATTCCCGAAGCATTGACCGGTTCAGGTTTCCGTTTCAATTACCCTACGATCGGGGAGGCTCTGCGTCATCTTCTTTCCTGACCTTGTAACGACCCATCCCATGCAATTGAAGCCATGAAGATGTAACGACCGATTCTTCGGGCACAAGGGGTTCACCGGCCGGAAGGATCAGCTTCCTTCCCTCAGCTTTCGGATTTTTGATATGGCGTTGAATGGGATAAGCATTCATCCATTCTGAAGGGTAGGGTTTCAGCATCCAGGTGACATCGTTCAGGTGTTCAGCATGAAGCCATGCCTGCTCCATGGATTTTTCCAGAATGACAGGAGAACGGTGATGAGGCAGCATCTGCAACAACTCGTTGGCTACTGTGGTGATGATTGCATAAGAGTTGAGTATCTCCCCGGTTGAACGGTCAATCCATCTGTCCCAGATGCCTGCAAAAGCAAATGGCTTACGGTCGCGCAACCACACCAGGAAAGGTTTATCGAGCTTTTCACGGGTTGTCCCTTCAATAAATGCATCTGCTATAACAAGGCAACGCTGGCTGCGGATGGCTTTACGAAAGGCCGGTTTCATAATGATCCCTTTGGCGCCGGTGTACTCGGGGCTGTTTTCCTTGTTGTGGTCACCTTCTGCCCGGGCATTGAACAGGTACATGGGTTTCTGTGCCCAATGCGGTGTGAATCCGAAAGTAAAAAGCTGGGCCTCTTTCGGCTTATCAACCGTAATCACAAGTCCCGGCTTACCTGGCGAAATGTTATAAGAAGAGGTATACCCCAGCTCCTGCGGGATGGTGATATTAAACTCCTTCTCGATCACCTCGGCTTTCTGAACCAGAACATACCTTCCACACATAGATAAGCGGTTTGGGTGGTGATAAGCAACATCTGTAAGCTAATCCGGGCATGATTGGATCACCCCGGATGATCATACAAAGTTATTATCATTTTTTTAGCATAACATTGTATAAAAGTACAGAATTATTTATCTTTATGCCCCATGAACGACAGCTATCATAGTGTGGCAAGGAGAAGCGAGGCAGGTTTTCGAGACCGGGGGAGCCGTTTTCTGGGATTCATCCTACCTGTTGAACATCCCGATGAAGTGAAATGGCAGCTGGAAAACCTGAAAAAGGAATATCATGATGCCAGGCATCATTGTTATGCATACCGCATCGGCCTTCATGGTGAGGATTGGAGAATCAATGATGATGGAGAGCCATCCGGTTCAGCTGGTAAGCCGATTTTCGGCCAACTGCTCTCTTTTGATATCAGCGATGTGCTGGCGGTGGTGGTCAGGTACTTTGGCGGGACCAAACTGGGGATACCAGGATTGATCAATGCCTACCGGACCGTTACACGGGAAGCCATCGTGGCAAACGATATCGTGCAAAAAATCCGGACCCAGGACATGTCTCTTCTTTTTGATTACCCTTCAATGAACAGCGTGATGAAGATGGTCAAGGAGGAAAACCTGGAGGTGATCTCCAGTGATTTCAGTTTACGATGTGCGCTGCAGCTCCGTGTTAAAAGTTCGGAAATGGAAAGGTTGAAGTGGCAATTATCAAGTATTCAGGGGCTTCATATTCATGAGATGTAAATTGTTATATAAACATTTAATTATCAAATCAATAAATAACGATAACATATATCGGAAAACCGGTATGAACGGAATGGTTTGTTAGTTATCTGTGTTATGTTAATGTAATCTGATAGGTTTTTAGTTATAAATAATCCTAAATAGACGATTTTGAACATTTTAATATAAGAAAAAGTTTATGCTCCTGCTTTGCGCAATAATACATTTTTTATAAAAAGTCAAGTTATTTTGCTCTTTTTTTCAGCTATTTTTTGAACCATCTTTGCAAATCCATAACCCAGACCCTAAAAATCCCGGAACGACCTTATGCTACTGATGTGTGATGAAGTTTGGCAAAACTGTCTTGCGGTTATTCGCGACAATATCAGCTATCAAAGCTTCAAAACATGGTTTGAACCTATTAAGCCGATTAAGCTCAAGGACCATATCCTGACAATCCAGGTCCCCAGTCAGTTTTTTTATGAATGGCTTGAGGAGCATTATATCACATTGCTCAGGAAAACCATCAAGAAAGAGCTTGGGCCTGAAGGACGACTTGAGTACAGCATCATCATGGACAATAGTAGTAGCCAATCAGGTAATGGCGAAAAATTCAGCATCAGGGTGCCTACTACCCAGAAGAAAGCCACGCAAAATGCCTTTGTATCTATGCCTATTGACCTGAACAGGGACAACGCAAAAGAGATCCCGAATCCATTCATCATTCCTGGCCTTAAAAAGATCAAGGTCAATTCACAATTGATCGAAAACTATTCATTCGACACCTTCATTGAAGGGGATTGTAACCGTCTGGCAAGAAGTGCCGGTTTTGCGGTAGCCGCAAATCCTGCAAAGACAGCCTTTAATCCTTTACTGATATACAGCAATGTAGGACTGGGAAAGACCCACCTTGCCCATGCCATTGGCCTTGAGGTTAAAAACAACTTTCCCGAAAAAACCGTGTTGTACGTAACCATCGACCAGTTCACCAACCAGTTCATTGATGCCGTAAGAAATAATTCCCAAAACGACTTTGTCCACTTTTACCAGATGATCGATGTACTGATCATTGATGATATCCAGTTTCTCAGTGGTAAAGAAAAAACCCAGGATGTCTTCTTCAACATCTTCAACCATCTTCACCAGAACGGTAAACAACTTGTCATCACATCAGACAAACCCCCTGTCGAGATGCAGGGGATCAAACCACGGCTCCTTTCCCGCTTCAAATGGGGCCTCTCTGCCGATCTGCAGGTGCCTGACCTGGAAACGCGAATCGCTATTCTGGAGAAAAAACTTTACCAGGATGGAATTGAAATCCCCAGAGAGGTGATCGAATATCTCGCCTACTCCATTACCACCAATGTCAGAGAACTCGAAGGTGCCCTCATCTCCATCATTGCGCAGTCCTCACTGAATAAAAGGGCCATCACCCTTGAGCTTGCAAGGCAAATGATCGACAAGTTCGTTAAAAGCACTACACGAGAGATTTCCATCGATTATATCCAGAAAGTGGTCTGTGACTATTTCAACCTTCCTGTCGAACTGATGATTTCAAATACCCGTAAACGGGAGATTGTGCAAGCTCGTCAGCTCGCAATGTTTTTTAGTAAAAAACTTACCAAAGCCTCCCTGGCAACCATTGGCCTGCATTGCGGCAATAAGGACCATGCAACGGTTCTTCATGCATGTCGTACGGTAACTAACCTGCAGGAAACCGATAAACAGTTCAAGCAGTACATCGATGAGCTTGAAAAGAAAATAAAACTGTGAAATTACCGGTTTGATCAGTCCCAAAGGATTTTTAGCATGAGAAAGAAAATACTGATGGTATGCCTCGGTAATATCTGCCGTTCACCCATGGCTGAAGGAATCCTGAGGCATCATCTCAGAAAAAAAGGGATTGACTCCGTGATTGACTCTGCCGGCACTTCATCATGGCATGAAGGGGAATCACCTGATATCCGTGCTATCCATGAATGCAGAAAAAATGGCGTTGACATTTCACATCAACGTGCAAAACCTTTTGTTGACGGGGATTTTGACAGGTTTGACATGATCTTCGTCATGGATATGGAAAATTATAACACGCTCCTTAGCAAAGCAGACGGGGATGCACAAACCTCAAAGATCCGTTTGCTGATGGATGTTCTTCATCCAGGCAGGCAGATGTCTGTTCCCGATCCCTATTATGGCGGAAAGAAAGGGTTCGAATCGGTTTACAGCATGCTGGACCTGGCTACCAGAAAAATTATCGAACTGTATTTCAATGAAAAATGAACTTATTGAGGATGTTCCACCCCTCCTGCCTGATCCTGTACTGTTTGAACAAATACACAGGAACATTGCGCCCAACATACACCGAACGCCCCTAATGACCTGTTCTACGATTGATGCAATGTTGGGATGCCGGCTGATTTTCAAATGTGAGAATTTCCAGAAAGCGGGTGCCTTTAAATCGAGGGGGGCCGTCAATGCTGTCAGCTCTCTCCCGCCCGATGCTCTTACACGGGGTGTTTGCACCCATTCATCAGGAAACCATGCACAGGCACTGGCAAGGGCCGCCTCCCTGGTTGGTTGTCAGGCATGGATTGTCATGCCCGACAATGCACCTTCCATCAAGACAGATGCAGTCCGGCAGTATGGAGGCAGGATCACCTTCTGTAAGCCTACACTGAAGGCACGTGAAGAAACCCTGCTGAAAGTCATGGAAGAGACCGGTGCCATAGAAATCCATCCCTACAACAATCCTTGGGTGATCCTTGGGCAGGCTACCTGTTCAAAAGAAGTTTTTGAAGATACAGACCGGGACATTGACATCATCATCACTCCGGTGGGTGGCGGAGGTCTGCTCAGCGGAACCTGCCTTGGTACCGCCTGCTGGTCCCCCGGTACCCTGGTCATGGCGGCTGAACCGGAAGGAGCCAATGATGCATGGCAATCATTAACAAGCGGAACCCTGGTTCCTTCACGAGACCCAAACACCATTGCCGATGGATTGCTGACTTCGCTTGGCTCTCATACATGGCCGATCATCCGTGATCATGTCAAAAATATTCTGCTGACAGACGATGACTTCATCATCAAAGCCATGAAACTGATATGGGAACGGATGAAAATCATTGTGGAACCTTCTGCTGCCGTTCCCCTTGCCGCTTTACTGAAAAAACATGCAGAAAAGGAATTCGGCTTTTTCAGCGGAAAAAGCATTGCCTTGGTGCTAAGCGGGGGGAATATCGACCTGAACAACCTTCCATGGTGAAAAAACTGCACAGCGCATGGAAAAACACCTATATCTTATTCCTGTTAACATTTCTTCCGATGAAGAAGGTCAATCTACCCTTTTCGCCAGACCGGAGCTGATTGAAAAGCTTAAGGTGATATTTGCCGAGGATATCCGTACTGCCAGAAGGTATTTCAGGAAAGCGGGCTATACAGGTGATCTTGACAATCAACACTGGATTACACTGCAACAGGACACACCAACCGAAAACATCCTGGAGGCCTTGCATTTGGTTACCCCGGATGCACCAGCTGGGATCATTTCAGAAGCAGGCATACCCGGTATTGCCGATCCGGGAGAAGAGGTAGTAAGTCTGGCACATGAACTCAATATCAGGGTAATACCACTTCCGGGCCCCTCTTCCATTTTTCTTGCCCTTGCCGCTTCAGGGCTTAACGGGCAATATTTCACCTTTCACGGCTACCTGCCCATCCATGAAAAAGAACGGGAGCGTCAGCTAAGACTGATTGAAAATGTTGCGCTGCAGACCCAGTACACACAGGTCTTTATGGAGACCCCCTATCGAAATATGCAACTTTTTCGAAGTATTCTCAAGGTATGCAGGAACGACTCACGTTTATGCATCGCAGCAGATATCACAGGGAAAAAAGAAATTATTAAAACGATGACGGTTCAGTCATGGCGAAACCAGCCTGTGAATCTTCATAAGATACCTGCCATCTTTCTGCTGAACCGGTAAAACCTACATTTTGTCGGGCAGGGTAATGCCCAGCAATCCCATTGCATCACAAAGCACCTTACCGGTAAAAGAGGATAATCCGGTACGAAAAGCAATCTTTTCACCATTCTCTGCACTTAAAACAGAAAGGACATGATAGAACTGGTTGAATTCCCTGGCAAGGCGATAACAATAATTGGCCACCAGAGCCGGATTCAGCTCTTTGGCTGATTCAGTCAACACCTCCGGCCATTGAAACAGGGTTTGAAGGAGTGATCGTTCCTGCTTCTCAAGGGTATAATGATCCCCGACACTTTCGGATGATACCATTAATTCCTGCTCTTCGGCCTTCCGCATCAGGGAAGAGATCCTGGCATGGGTGTATTGAATAAAAGGACCGGTATGCCCGTTAAAGTCTATCGATTCCTCCGGATTAAAGAGCATGTTCTTCCTGGGATCCACCTTCAGGATGAAATATTTCAATGCACCAGTACCCAGTATTTCAAAAAGATCATCAAGTTCTTTCAATTCATCCTCATTCCATTTGCCCAATGCAGTGGTCACCAGTGCAGCGGTCTGGTGCATCTCTTCCATCAGGTCGTCGGCATCGACCACCGTACCTTCACGTGATTTCATCTTTCCTGAAGGGAGTTCCACCATTCCGTAAGAAAGGTGCCGGATCTTCTTATAAAAAAGGTAATCCAGTTTTTTCAATACCCTTTTAAGGACTTCAAAATGATAATTCTGTTCATTCCCAACAACATAGATCATCACAGAAGGGTCGAATTCTTCATCACGGATCATAGCTGTACCAATATCCTGGGTGATATAAACAGAAGTGCCATCGGAACGCAGGAGTAGTTTCTCATCCATCCCTTCAGCGGTCAGATCAATCCACACCGACCCATCTTCCCTGCGTGACAGCAACCCCTCCCCGACCCCTTTCATCACCATCTCTTTCCCTTTCAGATAAGTATCCGACTCGTAATATTCCTTGTCGAAATGTATGCCCAGTCTTTTATAGGTAATATCAAATCCTTCATACACCCATGTGTTCATCTGACGCCATAAAGCAAGTGTTTGTGGCTCACCATCTTCCCAATAACGAAGGATATCCCTGGCCTCCTCCATCAATCGGCTTGCTTTATCGGCCTCTTCAGCCGGAATTCCGGACCTGACAGCCGCCTCGGTTTCCTTCCTGTATGCTTTTTCAAACGCCACGTAGAAATCACCAACAAATTTATCCCCTTTGATACCGGCAAGTACAGGGGTCATTCCCTTCCCGAATTTCATCCAACCCAGCATACTCTTGCAGATATGAATGCCACGATCATTCACCAGATTAACCCGTATGACCTGCTTGCCGGAAGCTTCAAGGATGGCAGCAACAGAAAAACCTATCAGGTTGTTCCGGATATGTCCGAGGTGAAGCGGTTTATTGGTATTGGGAGAGGAGAATTCTATCAGTACAGGCTTTTCTTTCCCTGACGCCAGTGTGAACCCAAATTTTTCCCGGTGGGATGCCTCCTTGTAAAACCTTATCCAGAAGGTATCATGCATGGTAAGGTTCATAAATCCCTTCAGCATCTCCACGGAACGGATATCAGGGCAGGCTGTCTGCAACGGTCCTGCTATCTCATTACCGGTATCTTCAGGTGATTTCCGCGAGATTTTTGTCAGGGGGAAAATCAAGATCGTGAAATCTCCTTCAACATGTTCCGGTGTTTCCTGAACCAAAATGGATTCAGGAGGAACAACGGTATGGTAAAGTTGCATAACTACACGAGACACGGCCTCTTTAATAATTCCTGACATGATATTCCTGCATTAGGGACTTTACACGGCAAAGATAGCAAAAAGCGCATTTTTGCACATTGCACGGATCTGATCAAGTTCAGATGGAAGAGTGAAAATAGATTTATTGGATAAATGAGGATATAATTTTCGGGATAATCTCCTATCTTTGCTGCACTCATGATTTGGATAAATCATTTATTTTTTCAGTTATATCAGTATTAATCAATAATAACCGCTATGGAATATAAAAAGAAGAACGTGATTATCATCGGTGCTGCGGGCCGTGATTTCCACAATTTCAACACCTATTTCCGCGATAATAACGAGTTTAATGTGGTAGCTTTCACAGCCGCCCAGATACCTGATATCGATGACAGAAAATATCCGGCTGCGCTTGCCGGAAAGCTTTACCCCAATGGCATCCCTATCCATGCAGAATCCGATCTGGAACAATTGATCAGGGAATACCATGTAGATACCTGTGTCTTTGCCTATTCTGACGTAACCTACCAGCATGTAATGGCCATGAGTGCCAAAGTAAATGCAACGGGAGCTAATTTCAGCCTTTTAGGATGGAAAGAGACCCAGATAAAAAGCACAAAGCCGGTCGTGGCAGTTGGAGCTGTACGGACAGGCTGTGGTAAGAGCCAGACCTCCAGGCGCATTATTGAGATACTTATGGCCAAAGGGCTGAAGGTTGTTGCCATCCGTCATCCGATGCCTTATGGCGACCTTGTAGCCCAAAAGGTGCAGCGTTTTGCGCAATTGGAAGATCTGGTAAAACACAAATGCACCATCGAAGAGATGGAGGAATATGAGCCCCATGTTGTACGTGGCAATGTGATCTATGCAGGTGTTGATTACGAAGCTATTCTCAGGGAAGCTGAAAAAGAAGCAGATATAATCTTATGGGATGGCGGCAACAATGATTTTTCATTCTATAAGCCTGATCTGATGGTTACGGTAGTTGATCCACACAGGCCGGGACATGAACTTCGTTATTACCCTGGCGAGGTTACTTTAAGACTGGCAGATGTTGTTGTCATCAACAAGATGGACAGTGCAGGTCCCGAAGGCATTCAGACGGTGCGGGAGAGCATCAACAAGGTGAACCCGAAAGCCATCGTTATAGACGGTGCTTCTCCGCTGAAAGTTGACAAACCCGAACTGATCAAAGGCAAGGATGTGCTGGTGGTCGAAGATGGCCCAACCCTCACCCATGGAGAGATGAAAATCGGCGCCGGTGTTGTGGCAGCACGCCGCCATGGCGCAGCTTCATTGGTTGACCCACGCCCCTATACCGTCGGCAAACTCTCGGAAACATTCAGGATCTATCCCAACATCGGCACACTGCTGCCTGCCATGGGATATGGCGATGAGCAGATCAAAGACCTGGAAACAACCATCAACCGCACAGAATGCGACAGCGTTGTGATCGCAACCCCGATTGACCTCAACCGGCTGATAAAAATCAATAAACCTACTGCCAAGGTTGAATATGAACTCCAGGAAATCGGTAAACCTGACCTGGAAGATGTCCTTTCAGATTTTATCAGGAAACATAACCTCGGATAAAAAATGAGGCTAAATTTTCAGAATAACCCGGCTCCTTCCCTGCCGGGTTTTTTATTACGATTTATCAACAATAATGCTTTACGATGATCTCTTCTGTGTATTTTTGTTTGTAAGAAAACAGATCTGTAACCATTGATATATATAATAATTAACCTACCACAAACTGAACGGAATGAAAAACAAAAGCCTTGTATCGATCCATGATTTCACCAAGGAGGAGCAATTGCACATACTTGAACTTGCAGGACGTTTTGAGAAAAACCCGATCTCCGATATTCTTAATGGTTATGTGATCGCCTCCCTCTTCTTCGAACCATCTACCCGGACACGCTTAAGTTTTGAAACTGCGGTGCAGCGACTGGGCGGCAGGGTTATCGGTTTTGCAGACGCAGCTATCTCTAGCACATCCAAAGGAGAATCTTTAATGGACAGCATCAAAACCGTAGCTCTCTATTCCGATCTTATCGTTATGCGTCACCCCATTGAGGGATCAGCCAGGTTCGCCAGCGAAGTCTCTTCTGTTCCGGTCATCAATGCCGGCGACGGAGCCAATCAACACCCTACCCAGTGTTTGCTTGATATGTATTCCATCCTCAAAACACAGGGTAAACTGGAAAACCTGCATGTGGCCTTCGTCGGTGACCTCAAATATGGCCGGACCGTGCACTCCCTCACCATCGCCCTGACAAATTTCAACTGTACCTTTCATCTCGTTTCTCCGGAAGAGCTGAAACTGCCCAGCTCTGTCAAACAACACATTAAAGATAAAAACCTGACCTATTATCAGTATACCGACCTTCTGGAAGCCATCCCCAAAGCAGATATCCTTTATATGACCCGCATCCAGAAAGAACGATTCTCTGATCCCATGGATTATGAAAAGGTAAAGAATGCCTATATTCTGACAAAATCCATGCTTCATGATACCAGACCCAACCTGCGCATCCTCCACCCAATGCCCAGGGTGAATGAAATCGAAGAAAATATCGATACCGATGCCAGGGCCTATTACTTCCAACAGGCACTCAATGGCGTCTATGTCCGGCAGGCACTCCTCGCTGCACTGCTCGGCCTGGCTTGAAAATATTAATAGAAAAAGATTAAAACATCAGATAAATAAGACAATCATAAAATGGAAAACATAAAAAGAACAGAACTTCAGGTTTCTGCCATTGAAAACGGAACCGTCATCGATCATATCGCCCATGGAAAGGTTCTTCAGGTAGTCAAAATCCTCGGACTTGAAAACTTTACCGATCAGATTTACCTGGGCGCAAACCTGGAAAGCAAAAAATATGGAAAGAAAGGGATCATCAAGGTATCAAACCGTTATTTCGAAGAGAATGATATCAATCGCATTGCCCTGGTTTCCCCAACAGCCACCATCATCGAGATCCGCGACTATGAAATCATTAAGAAATTCAATGTGCAGATTCCTGAGAAAGTATCCGGTATTGTAAAATGTATCAATCCCAAGTGTATCACCAATAACCAGCAGGTAACCACACGTTTTGAAGTCTTTAGATCAGAAAACCGGTTAAGACTGAAATGCCATTATTGTGAAAAATTTACCAACCAGGAAAACTTTGAGTTCAATTAATCCCGGAAAACAAATACCCATGAAAAAAACAGCATTGATCATCATCCTTGCAGCCTGGTGCTTCCAGCTGCTGCAGGCCCAGGTTCTGCGCGACCAGGCCTATTTTCAGGAAATCCCCAAAGGAAAAGGATACTATTATGAAACCATCCTGAAAGACATTCGTGACAAAGAGACTGCCCAAAAAACACCTGAAGTATATAAAAGATTGATCATGGATCAATCGGATCACATGCTTCCGAATAAAAAGGATCTGTATAAAAATTATTGGCATAATGCACCGGTTTCGCAGGGAAATACAAATACCTGCTGGTGCTTCTCCGCTATATCCTATTTCGAAAGTGAAGTTTACAGACTCCATAAAAAGGAGGTCCGCCTGTCGGAGATGTTTATTGTTTATTACGAATACATTGAAAAAGCAAGGGAATATGTAAAAACCAGAGGTAAGAGCTACTTCCCCGAAGGCTCTGAAGCGAACGCTGTCACCAGGATGTTCTCCCTTTACGGGGCAATGCCCCTTTCGGTATTCAGCGGCCTTCCCAAGAATGCCTCCTTTCATTCGCATGATGTGATGCATCAAGAGCTGGTTGCTTTCCTGGAGAGCATCAAAGCTTCAAATAACTGGAATGAAAAACTTGTTATAGAGACAATTAAGGGAATTATGGATTACCACATGGGAACACCACCTGAAAATTTTATATTGGATGGAAAAACCTATACCCCGAAAAGCTACCTTCGGGATTATCTGAAACTGGTGCCAGAGGATTATGTGGAGATCCTCTCCTATATGCAGGAACCGTACTATGAAAAAGTCGAATACATTGTTCCTGATAATTGGTGGCATTCAAAGGATTATTACAACGTACCCCTTGATGTTTTCATGCAGATCCTGAATGAGTCATTGAAGAAAGGTTACACAACCGCTATCGGGGGCGATGTGTCAGAACCCGGGCTGAGCAGGGAGACCCAGTGTGCTATGATACCCTCCTTTGATATCCCTGCTGATTATATCGACGAATCAGCCAGACAGTTGAGGTTTAGCAATAAAACCACCACCGATGACCATGGCATGCACATAGTGGGGTATTATACCCTGAACGGAAAAACATGGTATCTTTTAAAAGATTCCGGATCGGGATCCAGGAACAATGATGAGAAGGCATCTGAATTCGGCTATTATTTCTTTCACGAGGACTATATCAAGTTGAAAATGATGAACTTTACAGTTCATAAAGACATTGCTGCACGTTTTCTCAAGCAAATAGGCGAATAAGAAAAGAGATGAATATTTTTGCCGAAAATCTCGCCCGGCTCCGAAGCGGGATACCGGAACATGTTAAAGTGGTTGCCGTTTCAAAGACCCAACCTCCGGGTATCATTTTAAAGGCATACGCCGCCGGTCAGCGATGTTTCGGTGAAAACAAAGCACAGGAGCTGATCAATAAAGCTCCCCTTCTCCCCTCTGACATCGAATGGCATTTCATCGGTCACCTCCAAACCAACAAAGTGAAACAGATCATTCCATATGTCACCATGATCCACAGCGTGGATTCTTTAAAGCTGCTCAGGGAGATTAACCGTTATGCAGCAATGGCCCACAAACGGATACGCTGCCTGCTTCAGTTCCATATTGCGACGGAGGAAACGAAATATGGCCTTTCGTATGAGGAAGCTGCTGAAATCCTGAAAACCCCGGATCTGGAAATGCTGGATCATGTGGAAATCGCAGGGGTAATGGGGATGGCCACTTTCACAGATGACAAGGAAATTGTGACAGCCGAATTTCATACACTCCATCAGATCTTCCATCAACTGAAATCTTCATTTTTTACGGGGAATGAGGGCTTTAAAGAGCTTTCCATGGGCATGTCGGATGACTATCAGGTTGCAGTCCGGGAGGGATCCACGATCATCAGGGTGGGGAGTATCCTTTTCGGTGCCAGGGTATAAACTGGCAAATACCAGCTGTCTGCCGGGTTCTGCCCATGAAGCTGCTACCCGGGAAGAGGGAAATGAGAAAAACCTATCTTTGCATCACAATACGTCCCTATGATCCATTGGTTCAAGGTTATCGTGCTTCTGCTTACCATTGCAGGCTCACTGGGCTTGTTTCTGTATGGCATGAAACTTATGAGCGAGTCGATCATGAAAGCAGCCGGGACACGTCTGCGATCGACTGTGAGCGGTATCACGGCAGACCGCTGGCGTGGAATTCTCACCGGATTTGTCAGCACAGGTATACTGCAATCCTCAACTGCCACCACGATCCTTACCGTCAGCCTTGTTCATGCCGGACTGATATCCCTGCCTGCATCCATTAGCCTGATTATGGGAGCCAATATCGGGACGACCGTAACCGGCTGGCTTGTCTCACTGATCGGATTCAACCTGAAAATGACCACGTTGTCTCTTGTAATCATTGCCATAGCCATCCCCGTTTACCTGGCCGGAAAAAGAAGATCAAAAAACTGGGCTGAATTCATGATAGGCTTTGCCATGCTTTTCATCGGATTGCAGCTATTGCAGGATTCATCACCCGATATCCATAACAACCCTGGGATCATTCACTGGCTCACCTCCCTGTCGACACGTTTTGATGCCGCCTCATTTCTCTTCCTCCTGGCTGGTATCATCCTTACCATGATTGTACAGTCATCCAGTGCCATCATGTCACTGGTGCTTGTCATGGCATCGGGAGGCCTCATACCATTCTATGATGCCGCCGGTATGATCATCGGGGTAAACATCGGGACGACCATCTCGGTTAATCTGGCTGCCCTGATGGCAAACCGTGAGGCGCGGATTGCAGCCCGGTCACACTTCCTATTTAACCTGGCCGGCGCACTCTGGGCATTCCCATTATTGCACCAGATGGCCGATGCCATTAGTTTCATGATAACCCGCTCAGGAAATCCTTCACCCCTTGTGGTCGCCTCCGCAATGCCCATCGGTCTGGCCATCTTCCATAGCTTGTTCAATGTTGTCAATACCTTGCTGCTCATAAGCTTCATCCCACAGATACAGCGCATAAGCAGTAAACTCGTGTTTATAAAGGAGGATAAGCAGAAAAAAAACACACACCTTGCCTTTATTGAAAGAGGCATTCTATCAACCTCCGAAATAGCGCTTGTACAGGTGAAAAAAGAGCTTGAAAATATCTTCAACCACGCCTCCGACTCCCTCCGGAAGATTCCGGCGATGCTATCTGTAAAAGATCCGGCAGAATATAAAAAACTCTTTCAGAAAATTAAAAAGAACGAAAAAGAGACTGACCGGTCAGAACTTGAAATCAATCATTTCCTCTCAAGTATTGCATCTGGTAATATAAGCCATTCAGCCAACCTGGAAATCCGGAAAATGGTCAAAATCGTCGACGAACTGGAAACCATTACCGATTATTGCCTTCACATGGCATCAGCCATCGACCAGAAGAATCGCGATAAAATCTGGTTTACACAAGAGTTGCGCGATAAGCTCAATACAATGGTTGACAAGGTAGGTATGCTACTGTCCCTGACAGAAGAGACCTACAAGCAGAAAACAAAATTGGAGGAGGTACTACCGGAAGCAAAACGTATTGAAGAAGATATCAACTACTTCCGCAATGAATATCGCGACCAGCACCTGGCGATGTCACAGAAACAGGAATACCCCTACCAGGCAGGCATTACTTTTCTGCACCTGGTCAACAGTGCTGAAAAGATCGGTGATCACTGTATGAATATCCTGGAAGCTATGACAGGAATGAATACATGAGTTAATATTCCCTTAACATAGCTTTCATCATTTCTTAAAACCTTGTTTGCTTTAACTTAACATGGCAGGGATATTTTTGCCCTGTAACAAAAATCATCAGAAATGAAAAACATGATCACAGTTATTATAGCATTTTTCCTGGGTTGTAACCTGGCTTTCGCTGACAATGACACATCCGATAAGGAGAAGAGGGCTCCAACAAAGGATGGCAAGACAGAAACGGTCGTTCTTAGAGGCAGCGTCATGGACAGCGAAACGCAGGAATGTTTAACGGGCGTTGCGCTGGAAATCGCAGGTACCAACCTGAAAGTTTATACAGGTTTTGTCGGTAAATTTATCATTAACAACCTGGAACCCGGTAATTATAATATCATTGTCAGGTTTATTTCCTACCAGGGGCATCTGATAGAAAACGTTTATCTGCACCAGGGAGTGAACACACTTCAACCGATTAAACTGATCGCCAACTGATCACCTGAACGATTCAGTAAGGTTGCTGGATCAGGGTACGGAAGGCTGTTTCAGGGGAATTTCCGGAGGAGCCGGGAATGCAGCGCAGTGAAACAGTCTTTTTCTGTTATATCCGGTCTGGTTAAGTGACAATTGATCAGAAAAGGATTTCGATCACCACCTCCAGCAAACGGTCATATCCTCCCTTGCGTTTCAGAATATCAACATCCACCAGCAACTTGTTCTTCTTGTAAAAATACCATCCCAGCCCACCAATGAGGCGATCGTTTACTGTTGCTTCGTAACCGGTAGAAAAATGGTCATACCTTGTGAAGACTGATAAGGTAGATGGAATGATAAAAATCTCTGAAAAGGCCGAACAACCCTCAACATTCAGAACAATACCATTTGTATCCAGCAGGGTCCCAGCCATGTTACCCTGACCGGTGGTATATTGAAATCCGGCATTGATCCAGCGGCTTTCCATTGAAATGAAGAGCGTATGATTGGTAAAAGATTTCCCATCTGTCTGGTTCCCTTTACCTGCAATAAAGGTATAGGTAAACTGTAATCCGGGAACCCGGTTTGAGAATGGGCGCAATGTTACCCTGCCTTCCAGGGTTTTGTTGCAGTTGAACTCAAGAGCGTGGTATCCACCCCCATTATATATCCCTAGTGCAATACTTCCGTACCTACCTGGAAAAGATGAAGAAACAGATGAGGTATATTCACGGTCCATTTCGCCGCCGAGCAAGGAAAAGAAGGTAATACCAAAATCAGCTGAATTGATGACTTTATACCTTTCCAGGAACATGGTCCCCTGCAACCGCTGACGGTTAATTTTCTCTTCAAAATCAAGATAAGGCCTGTGTACCATGCCCGCTTCCAGATAGGCATGTTTGAAGAACCCTTGAGAAAATGGTGCTATCCCAAGGTAACAGTACTTCAGGCGCATCTCGATGTTACCTGCATCATCCCCCTCCTCATCCGTGATGATATCCTGTGTAAAACGTACGTAAAGCTTCGGATTCAACGCTTTGCTGAAAGTAATATATCCCCGTTTCAATACAAACGCATTTTGTTGTGCAGCGCCATCGTTCTGCTGATGCTGAAAAGCCAGAAACCATTGCCCTGTTGTAACAAGGTCTTTTTTCAGGTACTCTGCCATATTGACTGTTTCCTGTGCTTTTGTAAAGAAAAATGCAAAAACAAGGGACAAGACCGAAAGATATTTTACAGATGCCATAAAATGATACTTTAATTCTGCAAATCAAAGCATCATTTCAGAATAAAGCAAACAACCCTGGATTATTCGGATGTCTTTTCTGCCGGAGTATCATAATTCTTCTCTGAAACCAGGATACCGTTTTCATCCCACATGTACCAGGTACCTGCTTTGCTTCCATCTTTGTAAAACATCTCATACCGTTTGGTACCATTATCATCCCAGATATACCAGAATCCCTCTTTTTTACCGAGTCTGTAACGCGCTTCACCAATCCTGACACCTTTCTCATTCCATGTGATCCACAAGCTATCTATTTCCCCGTCCTGGTAACAACGTTGTTCCTGTTGTATCCCGTTCGGGAAATATACACGTGTGATTCCATCAAGAAGGCCATTCCGCACATTCATTTCCATTTTAACTGTCCCCTCTTCGTAACGGTAAACATGGGTTCCGGTATATAGCATACCGTTTTTGTAGTAATAACCATCGCGGTATTCCAGTTCGGCCCGTTGTGCCTGAAGCATCAAGGTAGATATTGTAAAAAAAAGGGTAAGAACTATGGCGTTGATCTTATACATATTATCGATTTCTAAAGGGTGTCCTGACACAAAGATAGATGCTCATGATTGAAAATGCAAATTAGACATTTTCGTAATAACTCCCCGTTAAGAAAGCATTATCACAACATTAAATCAACAACATTAGCGATCCGAAATCCTACCCTCATGTTAACAATTTGTTAATATAATAATCTGATATCAAAGGGGTATTATGGATATTTTTGCGGAAATTTCCGTTCATCAATATTCCTTTCAAAATGACTTCAGAACTTATTTACATGATCATGGTCGTCATACTGTTTATGCTCTCAGTATCAGATCTGATCGTAGGGGTTTCCAATGATGCCGTTAATTTTCTCAACAGCGCCATCGGTTCCAGGGCAGCACGTCTAAGAACTGTCATGATCGTTGCCATGCTAGGTGTCCTGATTGGCGCCACTTTTTCTTCCGGTATGATGGAAGTCGCAAGGAAAGGATTGTTTAATCCCCAATACTTTTATTTTAAGGATATGATGATCATGTTTGTTGCTGTCATGATCATGGATGTAATTCTGCTTGATACTTTCAATACATTCGGATTACCTACATCGACAACCGTATCCATTGTTTTTGAACTTCTTGGGGCTTCTGTTGCCATGGCAGTCATCTATACTTCAAAAGGAAATATGATTAATGTTGATAATAATTTGGTCACAAGCACTGTAGGTGATTATATCAATAGTAAAAAGTCCTTTGAAATTATCATGGGTATATTATTATCCATCGCGTTTGCCTTCACCTTTGGAGCTATAATTCAGTATATCAGTCGATTAATTTTCACCTTTAACTATAAAAAGTATCTGCCTTATTTCGGAGGGATATTCTCCGGTATTGCCATAACATCCATTACCTATTTCATGTTGATCAAAGGGGCGAAAGATGCTTCTTTCATGACGGAAGATGCGAAAGAATTCATAAAAAACAACGCCCGCCAGATCATCATTTTCAGTATCTTTGGATGGACGGTCATCTTTCAGCTTCTGACTTTCCTGATCAGGGAATGGGTGTTAAGGATCATTGTTCTCATAGGTACCTTCTCATTGGCCATGGCATTTGCCGGGAACGACCTTGTCAATTTTATCGGGGTTCCGATTGCCGGCTTAAATAGTTACAGGGCTTTCACAATGTCTGGCGGAACCAATCCTGCAGCTTACACGATGGAACAGCTCAGTGAAGCAATTCCAACAGAAGGGTGGATACTTGCATTAGCAGGGGTCATCATGGCTATCACCCTGTGGCGGTCAAAGAAAGCCAGGACGGTGCTTGAAACCACCATTGAACTGACGCGGCAGAATGAGGGTGATGAACATTTCAGCTCCAACTACCTTGCAAGGACGATAGTCCGAATCGGACGACAAACCGGCACCTCCGTCGGGAAATATGTTCCTCCATTTCTTAAAAGAGCTATCGACAAACGGTTCGAAATGGTGAACCTACAGAAAGGTCCAGATACACCTGCTTTCGATCTCATCAGGGCAGCGGTCATTCTGGTTGTCTCCAGTGGATTAATTGCATTTGCCACATCCAATAAGCTTCCTTTATCCACCACCTATGTGACATTCATGACCGCCATGGGTGCTTCATTTGCTGATCGCTCATGGGGAAGGGAAAGTGCTGTGTATAGGATCAGTGGCGTTCTTAATGTGATAGGCGGCTGGTTTTTAACAGCTTTTGCTGCATTCAGCGGTGCTTTTATTATCACAATGACGATTTCATTCGGAGGATTGTGGGTTACTTTCTTTTTTATCGCGATTGCGCTATTTAATATAATACGCACACATACATTACATCACCGAAAAGAAACAAAGAAAGCAGAAGCAGAAAAGCTGGATGCTATATTTTCTTATTCAGCGGGAGAGATGAAAAGCCAGTGCCTTGTCACTATCAGGGATATATTAACACCCATCAACCAGTATTACGGACAAACGCTCAGGGCACTATTTTTTGAAAAAAGGAAGAAGCTCAATGAGATGCGGAAAGCATCAAAAGAAACCAGGACGAAAACCCAGGAACTTAAACAGCGTCTGCCTGATATGCTCAGAAAGCTGGATGCCGATGCAGTACCCACCAGTCATAACTACGTGCAGATCGTGGAAAACCTCAATGAACTTGCCTATACTTTCAATTTCATCACCAAATATGCCTTTGACCATGTCGACAACAACCATAAAGAGTTGAATGAAGAGCAGATCAAAGACCTTTCAGAATTGATCAGGCAGAAAAACGAGATGTCTGAGACGATGATTTCCAACCTACACCTGGTGGATGATGCGTTTGTTGATGAGATGTACCACAGATCAAGAAACATAGTCCATTACATGGATGATTGTGTGCTGCGGCAAATCAAACGGGTTAAAAACGGCACCTCCGGTAAACGTACCAGCATGCTCTTCATGAACATCATCTCCGAAACCAAAAACCTGATCTCCTTCGAGTTAAATATGCTACGTGCCCAGAACCAGTTCCTGAAACAAATGCCCTGACATAGAACATGGGGATCAGAGATATAAAGGTATAGAGGTGTAATGGAATAAGGAACTAGCCTCTCGCCTCTAAAGCTTCTCAACGACTTCTATGTCAAAAACCAGGGGTGAATGGGGCCCGATAACGGGAGGCATGCCATGTTCGCCGTATCCCAGTGCAGATGGAATGATCAGTCTTCCCTTCTCTCCGACCCTCATCATTTTCAAGGCTTCATGCCAGCCTTTAATCACATCCGATTCATCAATGACCACTTCAATGGGTTCCCCATATTGTTCAGATGAATCAAACGGGCGCATATTATCCAGATAATATCCGGTATAATGTACCTTGACCTTGTCCTTACTCTTCAACAGCGGTCCGGATCCCTTTGTTTCAACGATATAATATAATCCGTTCCTGCCAGGTTTCTGGGTGATGTTGTTCTTTGTAAGATACTGACGAATGGAATACTTCTCATATTCCCTGAAGTTGGCCGATACCTTCAGGATTTCAATTTCAAGGCGTACCGACTCGTAAGGTTTGACCAATTGTTTGCTCAATCCCCTCTTTCCGAAAGCATTGGGTGAGGTAAGAACGATAGTAGCAATGGCCCCCTCCTTCATCGTTTTTAATGCGTTGTCCCAGTTGAATGGAAGATAGTTTTTATCCTGCAATTTAAAATGAAAAACCTTATCAAAATCTTTCATAAAATCCCTTCCATCAAGTGTTGTCCCCTCCATGGTCAGTGAGATGATGGAGGAGTCATTGATCAAAGCCCCTTTTCCCTCTTTATGCTGCTTGAAAAATGCCCCCGGCCCAAACTCAGTAAAACCCTCAAGGCTGTCGGTACGGTATTTCTCAAACATTTCCATCTCGCTCTTCATTAGTTCCTCTTCTTCATTTTCGATCATCTGCGGGGTAAATATTTTTACCATTTTAATATCGGTATACATATATGAACCGCTGTCAAGGGCAAAGACACCCGGGTAATAGGCATTGATGGAATCTGCACTGAAAATGAATGTAGCACTGTCGCCCTCACACATCATTCCGAGGGCTTCAAAGATATCTCCCGGATATCTTGGTTCAACCATCCTCTGACGTTCATTCAGCATGTCGTCAGATGTAAACACGGTGTCAGGATTGTAAATTTTCATGTAAAAGGTGATAAGATCACCAGGTTTGGCAAAAGAATCACAATCGTTTTTAATGTGAAACTTATAATACATACCGCTCTCCGTTTTTTTAAATCCCGGGAACGGATTATTGCAGCTGCTCCCGATGACAGTAAGTCCCAGGAGCAAAATCCAGAAAAGACTTCTAATTTTCATACGATTTTTTATTTATATGGAACAATTTCAATGACTTCAATGTCATAGATTAGGGTTGCCCCTTTGGGTATCCGCTCCTGGTCACCGGTGAAGCCGTAGGCAAGATAGGAAGGTATGATGGCTTTTACTTTTGCACCTGTGTTCATAAGCTGCAGCATTTCATGAAGTCCGCTGACAAAATCGGATCGTTCAATCAGTACTTCCTGCGGCCCGTCGTCACGGGATGAATAAGCCAGGATACCATTGATCAATTCGATTTTATAATTAATCCTGACGAGGTCACCTTTTTTGGCCAAGGGGCCTTTCCCGTAACAATACACTTTATACCGCAATCCTGTAGCTGACTTTTCCAGGTTCCATTCGTGTCTTTTAATATATTGATTTATAAGTTTTTCCTCATGTTCATTTAAAGCTTTGTTAGTATGTTCAAGGTAACTTGGAAGCGAATCCCCTTCAATGGTTATCACGGTTTCATCCTTCTCAACGGTTTGATGACAGGCACCTCCCGCGAATAAGACCGTCAAGCAGGTCATCATCAGAAGGTCAGAAATCTTCATTACACCGTTTTAATTCAGTTTGATAGGAAGGGAGAAGGGCTTCAAACGCAGCAACAGCCTCTTCGATGGTCCCTGCAAAAGAACCGCCGGCAGCATTATGATGGCCGCCTCCATTGAAATGTTTTCTTGCAAAGTCGTTCACCGAGAACCTGCCTTTCGAGCGGAATGATATCTTAACCTCCCTGTCCCTGACGGAAAAGAATGCTGCAAGGACAATTCCTTTGATCGAGAGGGCAAAGTTGACAATCCCTTCGGTATCTCCCGGCCGGCTCCCCAATCTTTTGAGCTCATCTTTTCCCAGGGATATATAGGCGGTATGGGATGGATGTATAACCTTCATTTTGTTCAGGGCATGGCCAAGGATGCGTATTCGTTCTTCAGTATTGTTATCATACACCAGTTTATGAATACGATCGGGTGATATCCCGGTATGAATAAGTCGGGCAGTAACCTCATGCGTCAGGGGTGAACTGCAATTGAAACTGAACGAACCCGTATCGGTCATGATACCGACATACAAAGCTTCAGCAATGATTATGTCAATCCGATCAGTCATACCCATCATATCCATCAGATGAAAAATCAGTTCACTGGTGGAGGAAACTGTAATATCGGAAAATACATGGTGAAAATCCTCCCTTTCCGGATCAAGATGATGATCAATGAGCACCTTCCATCCCTGGTATTCGCGAAGCACAGGATACATCTTACCGGTTCGGTTTAGTCCGGTCATATCCACGGCAAATAAAGTATCTGCCTGCCTTAAATTATCAATCAGACCATCTTTATTTTCAGTAATATATCTTATTTTATCTGAACCTTTCATCCAACGATAATAGTCGGGAAACCTTCCTGGTAGCCAAATGGAAGATTCCTTACCGAGCGCCTGCAGGAAAGCAGCCAATGCCAAAGAAGAACCTATCGCATCTCCATCAGGATTTTCATGAGAGACAATGACGATCTTTCCCGCACGCTGAATGATTTTTTTTATCTGTTCTGCTATTGATTCCAACTTTTAACTTACTTTTATTCGTGCTATATACCAAGCAATATTCAAACAACACCCTTTTCAATTTGATTAGCAAATAGCAGGATGCGAAGATAATATTTATTTACTGCATTCCTGATAATGTTGAACAGGTCAGTCACCAATTCACCCTAACGCATGGCAAACAACATCACCTTAACGATCATTAAACCTTTCGCTGTCCAGAATGGCTACACAGGTTCCATCTTAGGAAAAATCAATGAAGCCGGATTCAGGATTGTGGCTATGAAATATATCCAGATGTCAATGAAACAGGCCTCATCCTTTTATTCAGTTCACCGTAACATGCCATTTTTTGACAGCCTCGTGTCGTTTATGTCTTCCGGTCCTGTTGTCGTAGCCATACTGGAAAAAAACAATGCGGTGGAAGAGTACCGTAAACTGATAGGAGCAACCGATCCTTCCAAAGCAGAAAAAGGCACAATCCGCCAGCTTTTCGGCAGGTCAATCCAACAAAACGCTGTACACGGATCAGATTCAGATATAAATGCTATCCGGGAATCAAATTTCTTTTTTTCAGAAATTGAACGTTACTAATTACACGCATTCCTCCGGTTCAGGAACTTTCCAGTAACTTTTAATTGCTCAGGTTTTTGGTTTTCGTCAGGTTCTTTTATAATCACGAAAAGTTCCATTCCTGAAGAGCAGAAGTACATGCCCGATCTCTTGCTCTTCAATACGTGATTCATCCCTCATATCCTGTTGATCCAGCTTCATCCCTCTTTTGTCCCAGGTTTTCCTCTTTTCCGACTGTTTACTTTCGTCATCCCCATGATTCTCTTTTGTAATTTTTTCTTGTACATTTTCCAATACCCCTCCGGGCAATCCCTCATGAATATATACACCCTTACCCAATAACAGCCATTCGGGTGTGACATCCGGGAATGCTTCGATGATCTTCAATATCAGATCAAGGCTTGGTTTGTTCCTACCACTGAAGATATGGGAAATTCCTGAACGCTGTATCTTTATTATATCAGCAAATGCACTTGCTGAGAGCCCGTGGGCATCCATAATGGTTTTTATTCTATCCGTAATCATGATCCTGTTATTTAATCAGATTACAAATATAGTCAATTTAATTGCTTTGTCAACATTTGTGATAATTATTTATGCGATCATTAAACATTACATATGTAATTTATGATTGTATAATTACTGGTGTAGATTTGTAACTATTGCTTGTGTTTACAAATCATTATGTAAACGTGGTATAAAAAGTAAATCCTGACCCTCATCAGGATTTTATTAAAAAAAACCTGAGCCAGCATTGATCGGGATGTTTTTAGCTTTTTGCTGAAATTTTCATATCTCAACAAATCAATCTCTTAGGTGATTTAAGCGGCTGAGATTTTAAAATCTACCGTTTCACCGAATCAAGGTCGGAAATATCTCAACCCTCAAGGATTAAGTATACCCTACCCTATTTAAGCCGGGAATTAATGATTTGATTCAATCGGGTAGGATTTATTCAGGTCGTTTCGCGGATGTAGTTGACCAGGCCCCTGGCATTAAAAATCTTCACAAGTTTATCAGGCAAAGGAGCAAACCGGAACACCCGATCACGGATCATGATGACCCCTTCAGAGAAATCGATGCTGACAGGATCGCCTTTCCGATATTGATCAACTGCATCGGGCAGCACGATGATGGGGAGACCCTGGTTGACGGATGAACGGTAGAAAATCCTGTTCACCGATTTCACAATCACCGCTTTGATTCCGATATGGGCAAGGCCTACTGCCGGATGTTCCCTTGAACTGCCGCAACCAAAATTAGCACCGGCGATGATGATATCATCCTTATGGGCTTCTGTTGCAAAGGTAGGATCGAATCCGGCGAAGAGGTGCGGAATGATCTTTTCGGCTTCGGCGCTGCTGATGTTGTAGGTCAGATTGCCGGCGAACATCTGATCGGTATTGAGGTTGTCCACATCATGGTAATCCCATACCTCCCCTATTCTTCTCTGCTCGGTCAGGGAAACCTCAATGACACCTGACTGTTCTGTCTTGTAAGGAAATATTTCATTCCCGGGATTTTTCCTTGGATCTGAAATCACCCCATTGATGGCTGACAGGGCGACGGTTGCAGGTGAAGCCAGGTAAATGAATGCCTCCTTGTTTCCCATTCGGCCCTTGAAGTTCCTGTTGGCCGTTGAGATGACGCGGTAACCGTCAGCCGGGATTCCCTGGCCGGTACCTAGACAGGGGCCACAGGAAGGAGCCAGCACATTTCCGCCAGCCAGCATGAATCGTTCAATCAGTCCCTCTTTCATGGCCTCCAGGTAAATCTGCTGTGATGCGGGTATGATCAGCAATTGCAGGCCATCCTTCACTTTCTTCCCTTCCAGTATCCGGGCTGCTTCCCGGAGATCTTCGAGCCGGCCATTGGTGCAGGTGCCGATCAGCGCCTGGTCAATCTTCTCCCCTGCCACCTCGGCCACTGCCTTAACATGGTCAACATGGTGGGGTGCTGCAACCAATGGATAGAGCTTCGAAAGATGGATGGTGATTTCACGGAAATATTCAGCGTCCGGATCAGCCCAGAGACCTTCATAATCGGCATCCAGAAAGGTTTTCAGCGTTTCATCCACAGGGAAAACGGCATTCTTGGCCCCCATCTCGGAGGCGAGGTTGGCAATGGTCATCCTGTCTGCTACCGATAATGTTGATACACCTTCTCCATGGTATTCAATCGACATATAATCAGCACCGCTGCTGCCAATCATCCCTATGATCCACAAGGCAAGGTCCTTTGCATACACCCCTTCCGGCATCTTGCCGGTCAGTGTAATCTTAATGGACTCGGGTACCCTGAACCAGGTTTCTCCCTGCACCCAGAGACCGGCAGATTCGGTACGGTCGATCCCGGCTGCAAAGGTGTTGAAAGCCCCCGCAGTACAGGAATGGCTGTCGCTCCCAACGATGCACATGCCCGGTCTGGCATATTCGGCCACAATCTGATGGCATATACCTTTCCCAACATCATGAAACTTTTTAATCCCCTGCTCACTGACAAAATCACGGATCCGCTGATAGTCATTGGCCAATCCTGCAGAGGTGGGGGGAGCATTGTGATCAAGCACCACCAGCAATTGGTCAGGATCGGCCACCCTTACGCCACCCATCTTTTTAAAGGTCTTTTCAATGCTTGCCGTATTGTCATGGGTCAACACAATATCGGGCTTCCTGAAAACGATAGAGCCTGCTGAAGCACCAAAAAAATTCTCGGCAAAGGTTAGTCCTTTCATGATACAACATTGTTTAAAGGATGAATAATCGAAACAGGCAAAGATACATCCTATTCGTCTTTCATCTGCTGATCGAGCCTGTATTCATCCGCTTTTCTCTTTTCCAGCACTGCTTGATACTGACGTCCCTCTTTGATCCTGTATTCGCGGAAAGCACGATTGGCATACATAATAGCTTTGTCAAGCTCACCGTTCATCTCCCTTGCCAGTGCCATATTGTAATAAGCCCGTCCGGCAATTGTTGGATCAGGGTTTTTGCTCAGATTTTCCCATATTTTTTCTGCAGCTTCCCAATTATCATAACGGACATGTTTTTTTGCCTCTTTGAATCCATCATCGCCTTTGACAAAATAGCTCCGGTTTACCCGGACCCAATTGGGGGATATCCTCAATCCATATTGCTGGCCGGCAAAAAAGCCTGCCTGGTTTATGGCAGACCTTTTCTCCGGAAGTTTATTCTGCGCAACCTTCATATTGTTCCCTTCGCCTTTCCAGCACTTACCATCACCATAAGCATCCTGGTCAATGATTCGTTTGTTCCTGTTATCATAGATACGCCAGCCGGAATTCACATCAATGCATAATTCAGACATAAAGACTTTCTCGTAATACTCCTTTCCGTCTTTGGTCCTTTTTACATCTCTGCTCCCCTCGTTGTATCGTGTGTTGGAATCAAAGGTTTCGAGGAGGATCAAGGCATCGACACCATAGGCCTTGCAGATGCTATCGACCCTGAACCATGCAAGTGCAGGGGCAAATTCACGGGTACCAGTTCCATATAACGATGTATTGCTTACCAGAATGGCATTGAAACGGGGAGCATTATTAAGGTTCTCTATCAAACCGTTGACACAGTTTGTCGATCCTTCACGGTCGGCAAAGATCTGTTCCCCTGTGACAAAACCCTCCAGTATATTCAATAGTCTGTCTCCTTTGCCGGGCAGGGAACGATTGGCAACCGCAACCTTTTTGATATGCTGTGGTACGTTGATGTCGGCAGGGCGCAACACCTCCATGGATGTCTGGGTGGTTTTACAGGAAAAAAACAGCAAGGGAATTGCCATAATGAAGAGAGCGGACAGTTTGATCAATTTTTTCATTGGTTTGTTTTTTTAGTTAGTTATGATGATAATTCAAAGAAACAGGGTATCACCCGTAAAGGTCATTATTTTTATTTTAAAGCATTGTAAAGGATTTCGACTGGATGGAGAGCTTTTCTGCCGGTCCCGTCGAACAACTGCTGGCGGCAACTGGCGCCCGGCATAGCAATTACTGTACCATCGGGAAGATTGCGGACGAAAGGGAACAGTACCAGTTCACCTATCTTCATCGAGAGCGCATAGTTTTTCTTTTCCATCCCGAAGGAGCCGGCCATACCGCAACACCCTGAACTGATGCTCTCAGCGGAATAGCCTTCGGGTATCTCAAGCATTCGTTTCAGGGAATCTGAAGGGCACACCGATTTCTGATGACAATGTCCATGATAAACAACAGATTGTGTATTCGTTTTAAAACTTTGGGCGGTTATATTACCCTTTGCGTATTCTCTGACAAGAAAATCTTCGATGAGAAACGTATGGGCTGCAACATGCTTTGCCTCAGAGGCCAGATGAGGTAGGACGATATCCGGGTATTCATCTTTAAATGCAAGAATGGTAGATGGTTCAATACCGACAAGAGGAAGGTTTGGACCCACAAGGTTTTTTAACCTGGCCACATTACGTTCGGCACAGGTACGTGCATATTTCAGCTTTCCCTTTGAGAATGCAGCTCTTCCACTTTCACCCTTAATAAAGGGAGTAACCATATAGCCCAGGGCAAGTAACAACTCAACAGCCTGTATACCGATAGGGGCATCAAAAAAGTTGGTAAACTCATCCACATAGAATATCACTTTCCCTTTTTGAGTGACATCAAGGTTATAGAGACGTTTTCGGTTACGTTTCAGCCATTTTTCCAAGATGGGGTGAGAGAGGTGGGGAAGGTCCCGGCGGGGATGAATTCCTGCGATCCGTTTGATGGCCATGGAAACCGGATGCAGGTTGATGAGAGCATTATACAATCCGGGTATCGGGACAAACAACCTGTTTATCCTGTTTATCCTGGTTAGCAGTGTTACGGAAAGTGGTGTTTTGTGATGGTGGTAATACTGATGCATGACCTCAGCTTTAAAGCGGGCCATATCAACGGCGCTTGGGCACTCCAGTTTACAACCTTTGCAGGCCAGGCACTGATCCAGGATTTCTTTCAATGCAGGATCGGCAAAGGGTTTTGCATTCCCTGGGCGCGTAAGCGACTCTCTTATCAGGTTGCTTCTGCCCCGTGTTGAAAAGCGCTCATCCAGGGATGCCTGGTAGGAAGGACACATGACACCACCGTGCCACCAGGGCCTGCGACAATCACCGGAACCATTGCAACGCTCAACCGCCCGTAAAAATCCTCCATCAGCAGTATAATCAAAGAAGGGTGTAAAGGATGGCTCTGTGTACCGGCCTGAATACCGCAGCGAGCTATCCATAGGTAGTGTACCCGTAATCTTGCCGGGATTGAGGATACCTTTATGATCAAAGATGGCTTTCAACGCTTCGAACTGACGATAGATCTTCTCACCAGTGATCCATGGGATAAATTCCCCCCGAAGGCGACCATCACCATGCTCGCCGCTTAACGATCCACGGAATTGCCTGACCAGGTGTGCCGTACGCTCTGCCACCTCGCGGAAGCGTTTCACATGTTCAGGATCTTTCAGATCGAGTAAGGGTTTCAGGTGAAGCTCACCTGTACTGATATGCGCATAATATACACATGAGAGACCCAGTTCCTCCAATATCCGGGCGAAGGCACACATATAGGCAGGAAGATCCTGTGGCCTGACAGCGGTATCTTCAATCACCGATACAGGTCTGGCAGGACCTTCCACATTGGACAATAAGCCGAGTCCTGCTTTGCGGAGTTCCCATACTTTTTCAATGTCAGCGCCTGTAATCACAGGAAAATGATAACCATACCCCGCATTTGAGATGTCGGCTGCGATGGAGTGGGCCAAATTCACCGTTGCCTGATGATCCCCGCCGAAAAGCTCTATCAGCAACACCGCTCCCGGAGAACCCTGGATAAAGAAACGGTTCCTTCTTAATCCCGGGTGGTTTGCTGTGCATGTAAGAATGACCTTATCAATTAATTCGACAGAACTCACAGGGTGCCGTAATGCAATGAGGTTGGCTTCAAATGCTTCCTGCAGGGTCTGAAAATGCGGGCATAGTAGCACCATTACAGGAGGTGGAAGGTTTTCAAGTGAGAGTTTTACAGCGGAGATCATCATCAAGGTCCCCTCGGAACCGGCTATCAGTTTGGAGAGGTTAAAGGGAGCGCCAACCGCATTCCAAGGCTGCATCTGCATGAGGATATCAAGTGCATATCCTGTATTTCTTCGCCTGATTTCAGGCCATGGAAGTGTTTGTTCCATTTCTTCCCTGAAATCCTTGTCATCCAGTAATCCTTTGATAAACCGGTAGATATCCCCTTCCCTACCTGCTTTCAGAAGATGTTCATGAAAAGCTTCAGGCGTAATGGGTTTTGTATGAAAAGGGCTACCGTCCGCCAGGAAGCCTTTCACCTCAAGCAGGTGATCCCGTGTGCTGCCATAGAGCAACGAATGGGCTCCGCAGGCATTGTTACCGACCATGCCTGCGATCATACACCGGTTGGATGTAGAGGTTTCGGGTGCAAAGTGTAATCCCAGGGTTTTGAGTACACGGTTCAGGTCATCCCGGATCACCCCGGGTTCAACCCAGACAGTTCGTTCATCCTTATTGATTTCCAGGATCCTGTTCATATACCTCCCCGTATCCACCACCAGGCCCGATCCCACGACCTGACCGGCAAGGGATGTCCCGGCAGCACGTGGTATGAGCGCTATGCCATGGGAAGAAGCCCACAGGATAATCTTTTGGAGGTCATCTGCACAGGATGGGAATGCAACCCCCAGCGGTATTTCCCGATACACGGATGCATCCGTCGCATAAAGAGAACGAAAGATATCATCCGTGTATACTTCCCCTTTCAGCAGGGATTTCAATTCGCTGACAATATCCATAGAGATCCTGAAAGAAGATTAAAACAACAATTGTATCAACTCTTCTTTGGTGACACTAATAAAATATTCCTCTGTAGGGGTACTGGCAAGCAATTGCCGGATGGTTTCCGGTTCGTGCCTGGTATTCCTGAAAAGCTCTTCAAATTCAGCCACATCCCGTTTGTTGAAAAAATCACCTGTAAAGCGTAGGTCATGGATCATTCCTCTGTCGACATGCATCGATACTTCGATGGTGCCTCCATTGGTCCTAAGTGACTGGATGAAATTATAATCGGGTGAATAGCCAAAGTTCCATTCCCAGGTATCATACTTCTCCTCTTTCAGTTTTTGGATAGACCCCAGGTCATCCGGTGAATAGGCATAAGGTATCGCATCGGGATACATTTCCCGGATATGCTTCATCACACGGTCGGCGAACTGCAATACCCCCATGGGTTCTATCAGGTGCTCGGAAATATTGGTGACCCTGCTCCTGACCGATTTAATCCCTTTATCCTGAAACTTGTCCGGTTTAGCATTCAGCGCAGCAGCCAGGTCACCCATCATGGAAGAGAAGAGTAGCGTACCATGGTGAAGCACCCTGTTTCTGTATACATGCTCAGCATTACCACTGAATTTGCGCCCATCGATGGTGAGGTCATTGCGCCCTTCAAACTTCGCAGGAATACCGAGTTTCTGCATCACCTCAAGGATTGGCAGGGTATATTTCCTGAAATCGATCATCTTTTCACCATCACCATTCATGATAAAGGTGAAATTGATGTTACCCAGATCATGAAAGACAGCTCCCCCGCCAGAAAGTCTCCTTATGACGCGGATACTCTTTTCTTTTACATGGTCAAAATTAATCTCTGCCAGTGTGTTCTGATGCTTACCTACAATGATGGCATTGTCATTCCGCCAGAGCATGAATATCTCATCGGTAAAGTTCTTCAGCACATACTCTTCGGCCGCCAGGTTGAAAGCCGGGTCGGTATTGTGGTCAAAAATACACTTCATGGTTTTTGTTTATCTCATTGCAAAGATGAACAAAAGGTATGATATCAGAACACTTTTTCCCCGTTGATCCAGGTGCCGGTAACGTTCGTTTCGGGCACTTTGTGTATCGGGATGGTCATGATATCCTGGTCGAGCATGACAAAATCGGCAGCTTTACCTGGTTTAAGGCTCCCTTTCTGTTTGTCTTCGAAGCAGGATTTTGCTGCCCAGATGGTCATGGCCATCAGCGCCTCCCTGCGTGAGAGTGCATTCTCACTTTGCCATCCTCCTTCAGGTTTGCCGGAGAGGTCTTTCCTGGCCACGGCAGCATAGAAGCCCAGAAGCGGGTTGATCTGTTCGACCGGAAAGTCGCTGCCGTTACAAAGCCAGCCGTTGGTTTGTAAAAGGGTTTTATAGGCATAGGCTTGTTTTACCCTATCGGGTCCAAGCCTGTCCTGCGCCCAATCCATATCCGAGATGGCATGGGTCGTGTTGATGGCCGGTATGACGGAATATTCAGCAAACCGCTTCAGATCATCCGGATGGACCACCTGTGCATGCTCGATGCGCCAGCGATGGTCCTTCCTGCCCTGCAGTATCTGTCCGTATATGTCCAGCACCATCCTGACGGCAGAATCACCGATGGCATGGGTGTTTACCTGGTAACCATAGTCAAACGCTTCGGTACATTGCAGTTTGTATTTATCAGGATCCACTGTCAGGATACCATGATACCCTGGTTTGTCAGTATAGGATTCCAGAAGTAGCGCTCCACGGGACCCCAGCGCCCCGTCAGCATAAAATTTCACGGAATGCACATGCATCCGTTTTGTTCTATAAGGCCCCCGAATCATATAGTGACCGATGTTCTCCGGCGTATAGTTCAGCATGGCATACACCTTCATCTTCAGTCGGCCCTCTTCCTGGAGCTTTTCCAGAAGCTGAACCTCCTTGAATTCCAGCCCCGCATCAGCTACCATGGTAAGGCCAACTGCGAAACAGTTCTGCTGCCCCTGCAGTATCCCCCTGATCAGTTCCTCCTCCCCTTCCGCACCTTGTATTGTTTCTTTCAGAAAAAGATCCTTGATGATATCTGCTGCATTATCCAGCAGGATCCCGGTGGGCTTTCCGTTTTGCAGCATCACCTCTCCCCCGGCCATTCTGCTTTTCCCATCGATGCCGGCAAGTTCCAGTGCCACATCATTGACAAGTACGGCATGACCGTCGATACGGATGAGAATGACCGGCCGGTCCGGATACAGCTTGTTCAGCGTACTGTTATCAGGGAACTCCTTAACCAGCCAGTTGTTCTGGTCCCATCCCCTTCCGGCAAGCCAGCCCTCTTTCCGGGTTTCAGCAAACTGCTGCATACGGTCCAATACCTCTTCCAACGAAGAGGTTCCCGTCAGGTCGGCCCTGGTGACCAGCCCTGCACCATAATGGTAGAAATGGCAATGGGGATCATAAAATCCCGGGTAAACAAATTTTCCTCCGGCGTCAAGAACTTCCCGGGCTTGATATTTCTTCAGCAAATCATCAGCAGAACCAACAGCCAGGATCTCACCCTCCCTTAGCACCATACCGTCATAAACCGAAAAATTTTCATCCACCGTATAGATCACGGCATTGGTGATGATCAGGTCAGCTGCTTCCTTTTTTGAGGTGCAACCCACAATGATCAAAGGAATAACTACCATGGCAATGATTATTTTAAGGCCCGGTTTCATTGTTTGTCTTTTCATTATTTTTCCATTGATTCATCAAAACATCCCTGATTCAATCCTTTCGAAGTCTCATGTTGGTCAAGGAACTGTCACCACAACCACCTATACAACCTTTACCGGATAATGCCCTTTATAGATGATGCCATTGGCAGCATCGATAGCTATTGGGTCAAAAGGATCGAAATGGATCCCGTTAATGTTACAGGTTTTTCTTTTTTCATCCACAATCAGATCGGTGCAGTTAACGACGCCGATTTTACCCAGGGTGGCGGCGGTGACCGCGGCATGACTTGTGGCCCCCCCCTTTCCGGTGAGCAGTCCGTCACATTCAAAGATCATCTCAATGTCATCCGGAACGGTGTCGGGCCTAACCAGGATGCTTCTTTTACCCGGATATTTTTCCTTTATCAGCGTCAGATCTGACAGGTCAAATGCTATTAATCCGTTCAACACCTCATTTCCGATACCGATACCGCATCCCACGCGTTCCATTTTGGATTGCGGAGTTGTAAAAACAGCACGTTTCTCCTGACGCATAATGGAAATATCTCTTGTCTGCAGAATGTAGAGATCTTCCGGTTCAGCTGTTTCGAAGGTAAACTCGATCTCCTGGTGGCTGAAATCATGCTCCTCGATCAGTTCTCTGGCAATCTGGCTGAGTCGTTCATAGATCTTCGGAAAAGCTGATTCAAGCGAGAAGGGGCTTTTATAATTGTATTTTATCAATTGATGTTCACTGACCGGCAGGGTGTTCACCAGGCCGGCCACGATGTCTTCACCCTGGCTCAGGAAAGAAAAATCGCCTGTAAGCCGGATACCCGCAACGTTATCATGGGGGTCATGGGTAAAAAGAACTCCTGATCCTGATTCCCTGTGTATGTTGCCAAAGACCATCTGCTGCACAATAACAGCCGTGCCCCACTCATCGGCAATATGCATGTGGCTTCTGTATACGTTTGTACGCGGTGTCTCCCAACTGTCGAAAACGGAAATAACAGCCTGTTTTACCTGCAGAAAGGGATCCGATTCAAAATAGACACCCCTGTCGGTAAGAAGCTTTTTATAGGTGAATGCCATCTCACGCATGATGGAAGGGGGAAAATCGATCTTCTGCTTTATATTGTATTCCTGCTTATAATCCAGCATGATCTGGTCGAAATCATTCCGGTCGATACCATACGACATTCCCCAGGTCTGCAGAAGCCTGCGATAACAATCCCACGATGTCCATCCAAAATTATATTCCTTGCTGAGGCGTTCTGTGATCTCATCATTCAGACCCACGTTCAGAAAAGTATTCATGGCACCGGGCATGGAAATGGCCGATCCTGACCTGACACTGAGCAGCAAGGGAATAAGCGGGTTCCCGTACTGCCGCCCGGAAAGATGTTCGAGTTCAGTAATATATTTAAGGATCAAAGCATCGATCTCAGCATTGAGGGATGCCTGCTTAAGGATCGTCTCCTTACGCCTGAAAACCTCCGTTGTAAGCACAAAACCCGGTGGAACAGGGTATCCGTGCAGATAAAGCTTCTTCAGGTAATAGGCCTTTGATCCCAGGAAGATCTGGTTGTCCATGGCAGGTGTATCCCTGTAAATCGGACTGACCACCATATCGGGATCGTACGACATAATGCTCCGAATATCCTCTTTGGTAAAGTCAGAAACCATTTTTCTCAGGTTATTCAGAACCTCGCCGATAAAATTATCGAGTTGCTGAATGAGAAAAGTGGAAAAGAGGAGGTCACGGTAAAACATTTCCGCTTTCCTGTGGATGAAGGTTTTGACCGATTTAGGGTCTGGTTTCATCTCAGAATCAAAAAGCTGCGGTATGATCACTTTTAACAGGTCATCATAAGGCCTGATAAAATATTTATTGATGATCTCCTTTACATTATCCTCCATGAACTGGAAGATATTGACATACTGCTTTACGGTAAAACTTCCTGAAGTCAGACTGTACTGGAACATCTGCAGATTGGAGTTAAGGCCCTGGTCGGATATACCGTCCAGTTCAAGCCCCTCATACATAAGCTTTATGACATTGTATACATCTTTCAACGATCTTGCAGTGAGATAATCGGTTTTGATATTTGCAATGATACGTTCCACCAGGAGGCCGGCAACCTTTTCCAGCCGGAAGGTAAGGCCAAGCGCCTCAAATTTGGTTTCATGGTAATGACCATACATGGAGGGTATTCCAAATGCCACATGACGTTTGTAATAGATGTTCTCCCATCCCTGGGTCACAGCAGGATCGAAAATGACCTGATTCAACCGTACCATGAAGGCATAAATCTGTTTCAGTGCTTCACTATGCCTGCCTTCATCCAGATGTACCTTCAGGTTTTGTATATCAGCAGGTTCAAAAAACCGGTGATGTTCAAGATCCCCGATGATATCATCTGTTTCAAAAGAATACTTCTCTTTCAGAAGCTGATATAGTTTGATGATCAGCAGAACTCTCCGGATATCGTTCTCAGTAACATGACGCACCTTTTCAGTATGCTTTTTCAGGGTTTCCTCATCCATTTCCAACAGGGTCGAAAGGTTGCATTGGGCAGTAAGGCTCAGGCCGTTCAACACCCGGTATACTCCCTGCACCCAGATGCCTTGTTTATCAATGGTTTCAAGAACATTTTCAGGTACCACCCCTCGCAGCCGTTCCATATCGAGATCATACCAGAACCGAATGATTTCCAATGTAATGTCAATATGGGTGTTGTTCCCTTCGGTATGGATCTGCTTACGCAGAAAATGAATCAGCTTATCATTTCGCTGGGAAATTTCATCAATAACGGTGGTTACATCTCTCAATTCCCCTTCAGCACCTATCTCATTGAAGTAAACAGGAAAGATGCGCGTCAACTGTTTAATCTGCTTGTAGATGGGCGAAACATCCGCATTCAGGAGCTTGGTTACATCCCGCTGAAAAAGGTCCGTATCAAAAATAAAAATACCACCCAGACGGAGATTGATCACCAGGGCAGAGAGGAGCTTCTTCATCATTTCAGGTCCATACTCGATCAGTTCCAGCCATACCCGGATGTTCTTCACATGATTCCTGTCCACCTTAAGCTGCCAGTCATCAGTCAGATAGACCACCCCCGGCGTGACAAATCCCAACCGGATAAGTTTATCCTCAAAATAATGGATCAGCTCAAGATTTCGGCTATTCATGATCTCTTTACCCAGTGTCAGCAATGAATCAAGCACCAGGTTCATATATTGTTGCCTGAACTCTTCGAAGAGGACAAATAACTCATTCATCGACTGTACGATCTGGTCAGATGTGAGTTCAGTGCTTATGTTCCTGATCACCTTATTCAGATCCCACAACAGGTAATCACGCTGATAGACCATTCCCGGCAGATGCAACAGATAGAAGAGATAATGGAATTTCTCCGTTGACTTCTCAAACTCATCGGTAAACTTTCTGAAGAGGGTGGCAATATCATTAAATGTACAGGATGAGGAAATAAGCTCCTCCCAGGAGGTTGCATTATCGGTTCGTTTCTGCTGCCGGGCGAAGAACGCATTGCCGATTTTCCCAATTTTCCTTGAAAGTGAACCCGTAAATTTCTTTCTGTTTGCCTTGTACCATTCCTCTATCCTGGTAGTTTCCTGCCAAAAGGTTATATGCCTATGGATGACCTTCCGCATAAAAGCAAAGATCATATCTGCTGTTTCAGGATCCTTCCCTGCTTTTGACAGACTTTTAAACAGGAAGCCCAGGTTGCTGAAATAGCTAAAATACTTCATGCTGAGATGTTCTTCCAGGATATGGACACCCTTCCTTAGAATGTCATAATCCATTGGCGACAATGCACTTACATTATCCATGAAATTCAGCATGGTATAAACCAACTGTTTTGACAGATCGTCCTCCAGTGGTTCATTCAGCAGTGTTTCGAAAATATCTGATATAATCCTGAAAGCTCTCTCCTTTTCAGGATGGCCCTGGTACAGCCAAAAATCACCTATCACGAGATTTGACAGCTGGTCAATAACAAAGCTTCGATTGGAATAGGGATGATTGAACTCGTGGAAGAACTCCTGTGCTCGTTTCTGAATACCCCAGTAAGCTTCCGACAGAGAAATAAACCAGAGATGGTCTTCAGGGATCGTGACCTCCATGTCCCTGGTCTGCGCCAGATTGATCTCAAGGGCTTTTGACTGCAATTCCTTATCCATCACTTGTTACTTTGATCCATCCAGATCTGTCATGTAATGCAGGAGGTCAATGATCCTGTGTGCATAGCCACTTTCGTTGTCGTACCAGGCCAGAATCTGCACGAGGTCCCCACCGATTACTTTGGTGGAAAGTGCATCAAAAACGGCAGAATGGGGGTTGTTGATGATGTCACTGCTTACAATGGGATCCTGGCAATAAGCCAGGTAGTTTTTCAGGGAAGATTCGGCAGCGGTTCTAAAAGCATCGTTGATGATGCGGGTAGTGGTTTTAACGTTCAGCTCGGCTGTCAGTTCCACGAAAGAACCATCGATGACTGGCACACGGGTAGCAAAGCCATCTAACCGGTTTTTCATTTCGGGCATCACGATCGGTACCGCCTGAATAGCACTTGTTGTGGTAGGTATGATATTGCCGACAGCTGCCCTGGCGCGCCTGAAATCGGTGTGTGGCCCATCGAGCAATGACTGGTTATTGGTGAAAGGGTGTACGGTATTCATAAATGCCCTTTTTATACCGAAGGCATCGTTCAGGACTTTCAGCATCATGGCCACACAATTGGTTGTGCAGGATGCATTGGAAATCACCCGATCATTTGTGGTGATCTGATGATGATTTATGCCCATCACCACAGTGCGGTCAATGGCCTCATCATCAGCAGGACAGGTCAGAATGACCTTCTTAACGCCGTTATGAATGTGCTGTTGGAGCAAGTGCATGGTCTTGAACTTCCCGCTTGATTCGATCACGACCTCTGCACCGCTAAGACTCCAGGGTACATGTGACGGATGATGTTCATGGGTGACGATGATCTCCCGGCCATTGAAAATGAGGCCGTTTGGCGTCTGTGCGATTTCGGCTGAAAACGGTCCGTGCACGGTATCATACTTCAACAGATGAATCAACAACGCATTATCCATTTTGTCGTTGACCTGAACAACCTCCATCCCTGGCGTACCTGCAATAAGCCTGAAAACCAGCTTTCCGATCCTTCCGACTCCGTTTATTCCAATCTTTAACGACATGTTTCAATCATCCAGTTTCGTGTATGCAAAGGTAAGATTTCCCTTGATTCTTAAAAATTGCTGATCATAGCCATGAATACCGGACTTTATGTTTCCATTATCTTTACGGACTAAAAGAACAATATCCATGAATAAATACATCATTCTTTTCTTTATAATCCTGTTATCCAACAGCATACTGACATCAGGCAGGATTATGGCCCAGTCATCTGCTACTGACAGTATCCGCTCATCGAAAATATACCCCGGGAATTTCCCCTATCCGGTTGAAACATACAAAGATCTTTCGCGACGCAAAAAGCCAAAGAATATCATCCTGATGATCGGTGACGGTATGGGAATTTCTCATATCACAGGTGCAATGGTTGCAAACGGGGGGGGTCTTTTTCTCAGAAATCTGAAACATACAGGCTTTGCTACAACAAACTCGGCAAGTGATTTTATCACCGATTCCGGTGCCGGCGGCACAGCCCTGGCAACCGGGAATAAAACCTGCAACGGAATGATCGGCGTTGGTTCCGATATCCTGCCTCTTGTAAACATCAGGGAAATTCTTGCAGGAGAAGGGAAATCAACGGGTGTCGTCGTAACCTCCTCTATTACCCATGCCACACCCGCTGCCTTTGTGGCCCATCAACCCGACCGGGAAATGCATTACAACATTGCCCTGGACATCGTCCGGTCAGGGATTGATCTGTTCGTGGGTGGTGGTCTGCAGTACTTCATCAGAAGGCCCGATTCACTGAACCTCATCACCCAGCTTGAAAATGATGGTTATCTGGTTGACACAACATCGACAAATCTTTCTCCTAAAACCTATTTCTTTCATCCTGAAGAGAAATCCCCAGTAGCCTTTTTATACGCCGATCAACATCCGCTGTCTGTATCAGCCGGGCGGGGCAACTTTCTCCCCGCGGTTACAACAGATGCCATCGCATTCCTAAACCATAGGGGCAGAAAAGGATTTTTCCTGATGGTGGAAGGCTCACAGATAGACTGGGGTGGACACGACAACAACACTTCCTATATCATCAGCGAGATGCTTGACTTTGACAGAGCTGTAGGAGAAGCATTGAAATTTGCTGCCAGCGACGGGAAGACACTTGTAATCGTTACAGCTGATCATGAAACAGGGGGCTTTGCAATCCATGACGGAAATCCTGAAACGGGTTCCGTGACAGCCAGGTTCACCTCAACGGACCACACAGCCACCATGGTTCCGGTATTCGCTTTTGGTCCGGGATCAGAATATTTCTGTGGAATATGCGATAATACGGATATCCCGAAAAGAATTCTGAAAGCCATGAAGATCAGAAAGAAGTTCTGATACATGGGTTGCCCTTGCGTTGAGGTGAAAGATCAATAAATAAAGAAAACGGCTCAAAGAGTGCGGGATGTGAATATATAATTTCTTAGTTTTTCCAGGCGGGTTTCATTCAACAGATAAGCCATATCGGGATTTTCGGGCAGTAAGATCTCAAAAAGGATGAACTCAAAGGCCATTTTTCCGGTCAGTGCATTCTTAAAGCCTGTCAGGGCCGGATCATTCATGACGATCTCTTCTTCGGCCTCCATACTTGTCAGTAAACAGGACAGGCACTCCCGCTCCTGGAACATGGCTATATCCCCCATGATGATGCGGGAGGATGAGAAACCGGGTTCAAACCGCCATACCGCCTGGCATACCGCATAACCCATCCAGGCAGCATTGTAAGTCACCTTCACCTTGCCTCCCTCTTCCTGAAGAATAAACTGTGGAGTAAATGACCATTCCCGGCATTCCTTTCCGCCGGAGCGGCAAATGGAGCGAAAATCCTTCATGATCTCAATGCTGTTCCGGTTGAGTATCCAGGCATGACAAATATTGATAAATGCCGAATCGGGTTGTTGCATGTGTTCATATACTTTACCCAGCCCCCAATACGCCGTATAGTCAATGGGATTCAAGCGTATTGCTTCAAGAAAACTCTCTTTGGCTTTGCTATAATTGCCCAGCTGAATCCAGACCTGCCCCTTAGAAGCAATAGCCGGCGAATAACCGGGATACGCTGCCAGAACCTCATTAAACAACATAATGGCGGTGTCGGGTTCACCTAACATCATAGCTTCCCATCCCCATTCATATAACTCATACACCTCAGCATCCAGGCTGTAAGGTTTCACTACTTTAACACCTGCCGAATCTTCAAGATAATAATAATTGAAGTTTAGCTTTCCGGGATCACCCTTCCCTCCTATCTCCTCCCGAAGAGTTTTGAATTCGTATTTCTTCTGTGAGGAATTTGTAACTTTAAGAAAATCTGCTATATCCATAAAGTCCTGTCCATAGATGATCATAACATTCAATAAAACCATGACAACCAGCGGAATTTTAAGCATTGACTTCTTTATGTACATAATTTTCTTTTTTTTGATATTGATGTAGGATCCTCTTACCTGATAACGACTTTGGTCACTGTACCGGGGCCCATTTCTTCATTGATATTCTGCATGATGACACTCTTGCGGTATTCAAGTTCCTGCCTGAGTGCTGCATTCCGCAATGAAAGGGTGAGTATATGATTTCTGAAACGGATAGTCTCAAGCTGCTTACTGATGGCTGTTCCCAGAACCTTGTCGCATGCAGAGACAATCTTTACTTCAAGAATCTTATCTTCAAGATGATAAGCCTTGAAAAAAGCCTTTATGGCATCACCGGCGGTGAGCATGGAGAAACGTTTTTTGGTGTGGATTTCTGGTTACTGGTTGCGGATTGGAGGTTGGAAGTCCCGAAAAACAAAAATCCTTCCCGGGCCTTCTCTTTCACCCGGCTCGGGGACAAACGAAAAAACATGAAATCGCAGATTTCTGTTTTTCGGGATTTGATATTTGATGTTGTCGGTAGGTGATTTGTCAATGCTTAAAGAATGTTGACCATTTTGTAATAATGTTACTTTCTAACTTCTGCTCACTTTTGCCTTTTTCACCTCCCCGTCAGTCACCTGAAAGATATCTGTATCGGCGCTAATGGCGCCGAAAATAGTCCTGATTCTTTCTGCATTGGTGTCGGTGATGAATATCTGTCCGTAGTGATCATTGTTTACCAGGTCCATCAGCCGTTCAACCCTTCCGCGGTCGAGCTTATCGAAGATATCATCAAGCAATAAAATGGGTTTGATGTGAAGGATTTTATGCAGGAAACTGAACTGAGAAAGTTTGAGGGCCACGATAAAGGTTTTTTGTTGCCCCTGGGAACCGAAACGTTTTACAGTTGTTCCACCCAGGGTTAACGTAAGGTCATCTTTATGGATACCGGTGGTTGTATGTCGCATCATTCGGTCTCTTTCCAGTGAACCTTTGATAAGTGAAAGGACATCAGCACTTTGTTGCAGTTGTGACACATACACGATGCCTGATGCTTCCGAGGCATTTGACAGATGGCTATAAAGACCGGTAAAAACGGGAATAAATTCCGAGATAAAATCGTTTCGCTTCCGGTAGATCTGTTCTCCATAGGCTACAAGCTGTTCATCCCATGGTTCAAGGAGATGCGGGTCGAAGCGGATTTCCCCGGCCATCTGTTTCAAAAGGATGTTGCGTTGGACCAGCGCCCGGTTGTATGCTATCAGGTTATCCAGGTAGAGCTTGTCATACTGAGAGATCACCATGTCAAGGTATCTGCGCCTCTCTTCGCTTCCGCCGTCAATCAACAGGGAATCATAAGGAGATACCATGACAGCAGGTATCCTTCCGATGTGATCTGCCAGCCGTTGGACCTCCTTGCCATTATAACGGAAAACCTTACGCTGATTCCGCCTGACATGGCAATGTATGGTATCCGTAGAGGCGTGATCTGCCCCCCTGAACTTCCCGGTAATCGAAAAATGCTCCTGATCATGGGTAATGCTATAGGCATCGACAACATTAAAATAACTTTTACAGAAGGAAAGATAATGAACAGCATCCAGAAGATTGGTCTTCCCTGCTCCGTTATTCCCGACAAAACTGGTTATTTTGGCGGGGAAACTGATCTGGCCAAAATGGTAGTTTTTAAAATGTTGTAGCGTAAGCTGATAAAGATGCATTACCGGATTTTCGATATACCGCAAAGGTACAAAAAAGGATTATCCCTGATCCGGTTCGCTTATTTGAGGTGGTGGCTGGTCTGTATTTTTTTCTTCCGGTTGCTCTTCATCCTGGTTTTCCTGGCCTGACTTTCTTAACACAGGCGATCTTCTGGGAGGGGCAGGTTTTTCTTCACGTGGATGGGCTTTTTTTACGATGATGACTGCTTCCTGAAAAGTGGATTCATTTAACTCGTTGATCGCCTTTTCAGCTGCTTCATCGTCATCCATCTCAATAAAACCATATCCTTTGGATGTTCCGGTCATTCGGTCATAAATAATTTTGGCTGAACTAACCTGTCCATAAGTCTCAAACAATCTTGTTAAATCCTCTGCCGTGGTTTTACGGTTGAGTTTTGCGATAAAGATGTTCATGGTAATAGGGAATAAGGGTAATAATGAATGATAGAGATAATCCGTTAAGATTTGATATTATGAATGACTGATTATGATTTCTCATTGTAAAGATATAGAATTATTACAAAAAACGAACGTTTGAGAATTTTTTTTTACCCTGAAGGGGAGGGAAGAGCCAAGACATGGGTCCACCGGAGGAGACATCAACCTGTAACATGCAACCTGATAAAACCTCACCTCCTGACCACTTCTCCTGAAATGAGAGGGGGGAATTGGTCACGACCAGGCATGTAACAAGTAACAAGCAGCCTGCAACCCTATTTATATCCCATCTAAATTATTTTTTGAGTCAGAAAATCCTGTGGCATTTTTTTACTTTTGGCCGGTATCAAAACAGCATGCTATGAGAGTTGAAAGAATCCGGCCTGAGAAGGCTTCATATTCTATTCAGGATGTTGATCTTTCACTGATCGATGACCTGATTACAAAATACAAATACAGGAAAGGGAATGTAATCCCTTTGCTTCAGGGGACACAAGGGTGTTATGGTTTTATTCCAAGGGGAGCCTTTGTTAAGATTGCGAAAGAAACCGGCATCCCTTTAAGTGAACTGTATGGTGTTGCAACTTTTTATGCCCAGTTTCGCCTGTCCCCTGTTGGGAAACACATCATCAAGGTGTGCCATGGTACGGCCTGCCATGTGCAGTCGGCCACCAAAATCTCGGAGGCATTGGTAGAAGCGCTGGAGGTAGAGGATGGTGGAACGACAGAGGATGGCCTCTTCACACTTGAATCGGTTGCTTGTCTGGGATGCTGTTCCCTGGCTCCCGTCATGATGATTGGGCAAGAGACCTATGGAAGACTCACCGGCAAAGATGCCGTCAGGGTGGTGAAAGAGATACGGCTGGCAGAAAATAACTGATGTAATCATGAAACCTGAACAAACCATGTCAAAAACACAGGTGATTGTAGGGCTTGGCAGTTGTGGCATTGCTGCCGGCGCCGGAAAAGTATATGAAAAAATCAAAGCAATCAGAGAGGCGGAGCACCTTGATTTCGAACTCAGGAAGACAAGCTGTGTGGGGATGTGCTTCCGGGAGCCGTTGGTGGAGGTGATTGATGAAACGGGCCACTATACCTACGGTCAGGTAGATGAAGCACGTGCCATTGAACTGCTTGACCGACATATTGTCCATCACGAGGTGATCAAAGATTATGTGGTACATTCAGATCTCTTTCCGACACCGGATGATGAGTTCTTCAAGGGGCAGATAAAAATTGCACTGAGGAACTGTGGCATGATCGATCCCGAATCGATAGATGAAGCCATGGAACATGGGGCTTATCATGCCATCGGCCGGATTGTAAAGGAAAGGATTTCAGGGGAGACTATAATACAGGAGGTGCTCGATTCAGGTCTGAGGGGCCGTGGTGGAGGCGGGTTTGCTACGGGGATGAAATGGCGGTTCGCTCACAACAACAAGTCAGACAAGAAGTATCTGATATGCAATGCTGATGAAGGAGATCCTGGTGCTTTCATGGATCGTTCACTGCTGGAGGGAGATCCACACGCCGTACTGGAAGGGATGATCATCGGAGGTTATGCCATTGGTGCAAGTGAAGGAGTGATCTACTGCCGCGCTGAATATCCCCTGGCCCTGAAGCGGCTCGACATTGCGATCAAACAGGCCCGTGAACGCGAATTTCTTGGTAAAGATATCGCCGGGATCCGGGGTTTTGACTTTGACCTGTATGTAAAGGAGGGAGCAGGAGCTTTTGTGTGTGGCGAAGAGACCGCCCTGATGGCTTCGGTGGAAGGGAAACGCGGGATGCCAACAAAAAGGCCTCCATTCCCTGCTGAATCAGGACTCTGGAAAAAACCCACCAACATCAACAATGTGGAAACTTATGCCAACATCCCCTGGATCATCTCCCATGGCGCTCAGGCCTATGCAAAATATGGCACCGAAAAATCCAAAGGGACAAAAGTGTTTGCTCTTGCGGGAAAAATCAAGAACGGTGGCCTTGTTGAGGTCCCTATGGGAATCACCATCAATGATATCATTTATAAGCTCGGAGGAGGAATCAAAGGAGACAAACAGTTTAAAGCGGTCCAGCTCGGAGGTCCTTCCGGCGGCTGTATCCCGGCTTACCTCGGAGAGACCATTGTTGACTATGATTCCGTGAATGCCACCGGTGCCATCATGGGCTCCGGAGGGATGGTAGTGATGGATGAAACCACCTGTATGGTGGATATGGCCCACTTTTTCCTCGATTTCACCCAGAAGGAATCATGCGGAAAATGCACCTTCTGCCGGATCGGGACTAAAAGGATGCTCGAAATTCTCGAAAGGATCTGCCACGGAGAAGGGAAAGAGGGAGATATTGAGACGCTCGAAGAGCTATCCCTCCAGATCAAAGACAGTTCTCTCTGTGGGCTCGGAACAACAGCTCCCAATCCGGTTCTCACAACCATTAAGTACTTCCGCGACGAATATGAAGCCCACATCAACCAGAAGAAATGCCCTGCCAAGGTGTGCAAGAACCTGCTTACCTATGAAATCATTGAAGAAAAGTGTACCGGATGCACCGTATGTGCCCGGAAATGCCCTGTGAACGCCATTACAGGAGAGAAGAAAGAGGTGCACTTCATTCACCAGGAATTATGCATCAAATGCGGAGAGTGCTATGCACGCTGTAAGTTCGATGCCATCAGGCTTATGTAATATGTTGTCCTTCATCATCAAGTAAAAAGAAAATGGAAGAACTCAATATCATCCTGAACGGTAAACCCGTCAAAGGTTACAAAGGTGATTCAATTCTACAGTCAGCCCAAAGGTACGGAGTAGAAATCCCTACCCTGTGCCATGATCCACGCCTTGAACCCTATTCATCCTGTTTTATCTGCGTGGTGGAGGTAGAAGGGATGCGTACACTGCAGCCTGCCTGTTCTACACGGATTTCGGAAGGAATGAGGATAGAAACAGAGAACGACCGCGTGAAGAGGGCCCGTAAGATTGCCGTTGACCTTCTTGTCAGCAATCATTATGCTGATTGTCTTGCACCCTGTACGATGCGGTGCCCGGCCGGTGTGGATGTCCAGGGATATATTTCCCTCATTGAAAAAGGCTTATACAAAGAGGCTGTTGGTCTGATCAAAGAGGTGAACCCTTTACCGGCCATCTGCGGGCGTGTCTGTGTAAGGCCTTGTGAAGTTGCCTGCCGACGCAACCTGCTTGAGGAGGGGGCTGCTGTCGGCATTGATTATCTGAAACGCTTTACCGCTGATCATGATCTTGCTTCAGCTGACAAGTTCGTGCCCCTCCCCGCTCCTTCAACCGGTAAGAAGGTAGCCATCATCGGCGCCGGACCCGGTGGATTGTCGACAGGTTACTTCCTTCAGACCAAAGGGCACCAGTGCGACATCTACGAAGCAGCTCCCGCTGCAGGCGGCTGGCTGCGGTATGGAATCCCTGAATACAGACTTCCCAATGACCTGCTTCAGCAAGAGGTGGATAATATTACCGAACTGGGTGTAAACATCTTGTACAACCAAAAACTGGGAGAAAACCTAAGTTACCGGGAACTCAAAGAACAATACGACGCTGTGGTCATCACCATCGGCTCTCAAACCGGTACGGGGGTGGGTTGTGAAGGTGATGACGCTGATGGGGTCTATCCGGGAATCATCTTCCTGAAAAACATGGAGGTGACAGGACAGAAATATGATTTCAAAGGAAAAACTGTCGCTGTGGTTGGGGGAGGTAACACTGCTATGGACTGCTGCCGGACCTCCATCCGGTGCGGTGCCGACAGGGTGGTGGTGGTGTACCGGCGAACCGAGAAGGAAATGCCGGCCAACCCGATCGAGATCCATGAATCAAAGCTGGAAGGTGTTGAATACATGTTCCTCACAAATCCCGTGAAGATCCATGCCAATGAAAATGGCAAACTGAAGTCAATGACCCTGCTCAGGATGGAGTTAGGCGAACCGGATTCTTCGGGTCGCCGAAGGCCCGTACCTGTCGAAGGTTCAGAATTTGACATTGAGGTTGACATCATCCTGGCAGCCATTGGACAGAAGACCGACGTGAACTTCATCGATGACATCAATGCATACACCGATGGAGGGGAATTGAAAACCAACCGCTGGGGTGAGATTGAAGCTGATAAAAACACGTTGCAGACCGGCATCCCCGGCGTGTTTGCCGCGGGTGACGGCGTTACCGGCCCTGCAACCATCATTGAAGCCATTGCACAGGCAAAAATTGCCTCAAGAAGCTGCGACCAATACCTGAAAGGAGAGCCCCTCCAGCCACTTGTTGCAGAATTCATCGGCAAAAAGGACAACTTTCGCCAACAAGAACCAGCTGAATACAAAGGAAGGTATGCTCATCAGCTACGGGAGGAAATGCCGGTACTGGATCCGGCCGACCGTCTCAACTTCCACGAGGTGGAACTGGGATATGCCAGTGAAAAAGTGGCAAAACATGAAACCACACGTTGCCTCGAATGCGGTTGTGTTGAATATTTCACATGCGACCTCAGGAGACATGCCACCACCTACCGGGCTGATCAAAACCATTATGAAGGGGAGTATAAAGCTTATGATGTCGATTTCTCTCATCCCTTCATAGAAATCGACAACAACAAATGTATCCTTTGCTCAAGGTGCATCCGGATATGCAAGGAGGTCGTGGGTGCAGCAGCCCTGGGGCTTGTCAACCGTGGATTTCAGACCTACGTAGCCCCGGCTATGGGCAAATCGCTGCTGGATACTACCTGCGAAGCCTGCGGCATGTGTATCTCTGCATGCCCCACAGCAGCTATCTCCGAAAATGTTCCATTCAAACCGGGCCCTGTGAAGTTCGATGAGATGCATGCCATCGATCCGTTCGGAAGCGAAGGATTCGAAATCAAGCTGCTGCACAAAGGGGAATTTGTAATGCGTACCGTCGGAGTTGTCTCGGACATCAATCCGGAAGGAAATATTGGCACCCATGCCAAATTCGGATACCATTATCTCAACGACAAAAACCGGATTACCCAACCCATGCTCAGACGTAACGGTAATTACATTCCGTTGAGTTTCGACGAAGCGCTGGCACTCATCAACGAAAAACTGAAACAGCAACAACCCGACAGCACCGCCTTCTTTGCCGGGGGCAGACTTACCAACGAAGAGCTGTACCTCATCCAGAAACTCGCACGTGGCGGTGTAAAAACCAATAACATCCACAGTTTCCTATACCTTGGCCGTGGCAAGGGATATGAATCGGTCACCCCAAATAATGTCCCGTTCAATGAAATCAGGGATACCAAACGCATCTATCTTGTTGGTGAAAAACTCAACAGGATCCATCCACTTGTTAATCATTTGATCTTCAGCATGAAGTTTAGAGATGAAATTCCTGTTGAACTGATAACCATAGCAGATCAACCTGAACTCGGCAGGAAGGTGGATAAGGTCCACCATGTCAACTCTTATTACCATTTCTTCAGAGCAATCAACCATTACATGCTCTCCCATGTCAAACAGAACCAGTTGTACATCGACATCAACACAGAAGGCTTTGACGAATACCGAAAAGAGCTGTTGAAGGATGATTACCGGGAACTACTCGACAATGCGGGGGGATGCAGTACGGAATACCTGGAAAAGACCGGAATATCCTACAACCTCGACCATGAAAGCATCATCATCTATTCGCTGGAAGAGGTCAGTGCTGCAACAGCCCTGGAAATCCGCAACCTGGCACTGCTTACGGGCAAACCCGGTAAACATTCCTGCGGCGTGGTAGCCCTCAGGGAAAAGAACAATGCCCAGGGACTTTTTGATATGGGGATCTATCCCGGATTGTTACCCGGTTGTATACCCCTGGATGATCCGGAGCACCTTTCAAAACTGACGCAAAAATGGCAGAGCGGGCCATTAAACACAAGGATATCATGCATTACAGAATTGCTTGATCAAGGGAATCTCAACAACATCCTGATTTTCGGCGAAGACCCCGTCGGTACGGCAATAGATAAGAAGAAAATTGCCGGCTGGCTGGAAAAGGTGCCTTTCAGGGTAGTGTCTGATTATTTTATGACTGAAACAGCACAAATGGCCGACCTCCTCCTACCGGCAATCCTACCCCTTGAAACCGATGGCAGCTTTACAAACACCCAGCGATACTTACGGACGTTTGAGCAACAGGTGAAACCCAAAACGGCCATGACCACCCTGGATGTACTATGTCACCTCCTTCGCCAATACGGAATAGAGAACAATCCGGATCCTGCAGAAATACAGGCAGAAGCTTTAAGTCTGCTTCCGTCCGCAAAACCAAAATCCAGGTTTGAATGGCACAACTCCGACACCAACCCGCCAATGTTTAAGCATGGCTGCGATATCGTAATGAAACGGATCAATGAAGAGATGGAGGGAAAACTTGAAAACTAAACTCCCAGGATAGTCGATAGTTGGTAGTCGATAGATACTGTGTTAACTTCCAAATGAAATTTGAAAAATTTCATTGA
>CAZZBS010000004.1:0-141401 GCA_964652685.1 uncultured Lentimicrobiaceae bacterium | reverse complement strand
TGGAATTCAAGGAGTACAGCGGTTCAGTGACGGTGCTGCGGGGGAAATAAATAAGCTCCAGGATTTCCCTGGATCAGCCTTAGATGACGCCTCCGGGACAAAAAACCGGGGGCGTTGTTTTTTTATTGCCAGTAGGTTTTTTCTGTTTTGATCAACCGGATCACAGTCGGTGGACTATCAGCTCCTTTGATTTTTATGATCCAAATTCCTGAAGCCAGATCCTGAAGGTTGAGTTGTTGGTTTTCATTCAACCATCCTTGTCTGACAACTCTTCCCTGCAGATCGCAGATCTCAAAGACTGCAGCTTTGGCAATACCTGTAATCCGGGTCACCGATGAGAAGGGGTTGGGAATGGCAAGTACCTTGACCCCTGGGTTTAGCATGGGTTGTATGTGATTGGGAGCCACTTTGATATATCCGGTTTTGGTAACAGATTGCGATGCTGTTCCAAAGATTGCGGTAAGACTGACATCATAGATCCCTGGCAGAGGATAAGAGACCATGGGGCTTTCAGAACCTGTATTTATCTGAAGTCCACCCGGAAAATTCCAAAGACGCTGATCAGGGGATCCGCTTGAGAAATCGTAGAAAACAATGGTATCTCCGGCTGCAATGAGGGTGTCAAAAGTGAAGAAATCGGCATACTGGGGGAAAGCATCGCAATGGATCACTCTGAAATCATCCAATGCAATATAGAACATGTTATCGGCATAATGGTGCACGCCAATCCAAACGGACTGATTGCCATAGGGGGCGGAAGGGATCTGGGCCGAACGTATGGTCCAGACTGTATCACCGAGGGTGAAAGCATCGTTGTCGCTCATGGTGAAGAGGGGCGTTGAAGTGAAATGAGTATGGGTATAACCGGTTGTTGACAAAAGGACAGCATACCCGTCCCTTTTGGTGTGATCCGGAAATTTATGTTTCCACTGAAGGGATGCGCCTGTGGCGGGAAGGGTAACCGGGCCAAAGATGAGCCAGTTGTTGGCAATGCCGGGAGATTGGAACAGTGAGGTTGCGCTTACAAACTGGTTGTTCCCGGCTTCGGTGAAATAATCCCAACCAGAACTGATATTTTGGTGATGGTATGGAGTAAGCCCGTCGAGGTCTTCCTGATATACCTGGAAAGTTGGCTGGTTAACAGGCTGCACATACCAGCCGGGCATATAGAAGTTGAGGAGGGTATCGCATTGGTTATACACGGTGATAAATTGCAGTTCCAGTTTTTTATCGGTATGGTTACCGTCGTTGACTTCAAGCAGGACAGGATACTGACCGGCTTGTGGATACAGGATGGGGCCGGGATACTGGAGGGTGGAGGAGGAGGGTTGCCCCCCGAAGAAATACCAGTGATAGCTTTGGATCGGATTGTTGGTGCGTGTGGCATCCTGGAAAGTGATCGTCCTGCCTGCTTCGGTAGCACGTTGTGAAGCGGTAAATCCTGCCAGGGGGAGCACGCTGATGTAAGCTTTTTTCAGCAGGGTATCATAAAGGGTTCCATTACCTGCTACCAGGATGACATCGAATATGCCACTTTGGGGATAGTATATGGGAGGGGATTGTGGTCCTGACCATGATGAGGGTTGTCCGCCGTGGAAGAACCATTGCCAGGAGTTGACCATGCCTCCTGAGAGATCAGTATAGTTAATGGAGCTGCCGGGATTGATCTGTACTGTGTCGGCTGTGAAGGAGGCTACGGGGTTGTTTCCCTGGGGTTCAATCCCAATGATGGCCTCCTGGAACATCGTGTAGTTGGCGCCACCCAAAGGGTTAAGGTTGGTCAGGGTGAAATAGCCATCGGCAATCCCGCTCCATCCCCAGTTAAAGTGAAAGTAGTTATTACCGTTATAGCCATCCAGCACCCAGGCATGACCGGTGTTGCTCGCCTGGTCTGTGCCGCTGTAAAAGACCGGCCTCCCCTGGTCGATCTCGGCACGCATAAGGTTTCTCCAGTCAGTATCCGTATAGCTGTTTTTGGTTACAATCTGCGCAGAGGGTTTAAATCCGAAATGGTTAACGAAAGCATTCCTGGCATCGGTGATGCCGGTGCCGGAGCCATAGGGGGCATAGTTCATCTGTGAAGCTATGCCGGCATGCCAGAGGAGTCTTGCCACAGCAGGGTTGCTATTGTACACGGCATCGGGCATGGAGGCGATCTGATAGAAGGTGTTACCGAAGTTGGCAGAGATAGTGCCGTAGCGGATGCTGAAATAGGATTTCGTACCGGTGCCCTGGATAGGCCATTGATGGTATTTCATGATCTGCGCCATGGTGGTGGCAACGCATCCTGCCGGTGCTTTGCCGCAATAGTAGGCTGGGGCAGTAGGATCAGAGGGGCATGAGTCGTTGTAATAACAGCGTTGGTCCCAGGTAGATGACAACAGAGGAGTAACTCCGGCTGGAGAAAGAACCTCCGGGGAGGTGTATTGGTTAGGTGTTGTGTGGGGAAAAGCATCGCTGTCCGGCGTCTGTATGTAATCTTTCAGTTCATCCAGATACCATTGCAGCAGCCATTCCATGGCAGGCGGAAGGTCGTTTGGATCAACGCGGCTATGGAGGGAGTATCCTGGTATCCAGGTGGGACAGGAGGCACCTGAGACCAGTATGAAGCCTTTATGGTCATCCGGAACAGCAAGCACAAGAAGGGTTTTTCCCTGATGCTGCCAGGTTCTGGCGGCTTTCAGAATAAGTCCTTCCGTGGACCATTGCATGTCGGGGGTTTTTTGGATGAAGTCCTCTGCCCTGTGGAGTTCTTCCTGCAAGGATCCCTGTCCATATCCCGGAATCAGAAAAAGAAAACAGAGCAAGCTTAAAAGTGCTGTTTCCTTCCATGAGAATAACCTGGCTTTGATCATACGGCAATATACAAAAAATGGCTGCCGGCATGGCAGCCATTTCTATGTTCATCAACAGATTAATAGTAGATCATCTTTTGTGCTGTTGCTTTATGTCCCTGGTAGAAAACTGTAACGCGAATGGTTGCGTTGGATTTGCTTCCCCACGGGAATCCGATGACCACGGTGCTTGTAAGCTGGCCGTTGACATACTGGTAAAGCTGTTGCAGATCGTTGGGGTCGGGTGTCCAGTAATAACGTCCTCCGGTGGAGTCGGCGATTTCTTTCAGGGTAACCGTATCAGGCATATAGGTGGCTGTGCCTCCAAAACCGAGGGTGTAAACGGGGATCTGAAGCTGAAGTGCGGTGTTTATCACTGTGTCGGGATCCAGCGGGGCAACATTGTTTCTGCCGTCAGTGAATCCGATCACAGCCGGAAGCACGGTGGTGGATGTTCCAACTTCAGTGTCAGCATCTACAAGGCCTGTAAGGCAGGCTTCATAGAAAGCTGTTGAGCCAGCCATCTGAAGCACACTGTCAACTGCTGCATACAACAATAAGGTGTCAGCTGTAAATGGCTGAACCACGTAAACCACATTATCAAATTTGATGATCTCGAGTTTGTCAGTAAGACCCTTCAGTGCAATGAAGGTCTTTACAGCATCTTCCATAGCCGGAACGATGAGCGAATCATAATACATACTTCCTGAATAGTCCATCGTCAATGCTGCTGCAATGGGGGTTGGAGTGCTGGTGGAGGAGTACAGGTTCACATTGCTTACCTTCGTGGTCTGACCGTTAACGATGGTTTCGATCAGGAGATTGTTGGATTTGATGTTCCTGATCGCATTCCCTTTCAGGTCAGTGACGGAGATGAACATTGTGATCTTTCCATTCTGGAGGACAACCCTCGGAATGGTAACGTCAATGCCATCCACTTTGCCGGTTGGGGCTGGATCGCCGTCAAAATCCTTGAAACATCCAGTCATCAGTACAAGCGGAACTAAAAGGACAGCAAAAAATACATAGCGTGCTTTTTTCATGGTGAATAATTTTGGTTATTACTTGGGTTTTTCTAATCTGTTACAAAAGCTTACAAATCAATAAATTGAAATAACTTCTGACAGTTATTTCTAAAAGTGCCACAAGATAATACTTTTTTCAATACTTTCGACATTCAACCGGAAATATTTTTCATATTTTTATATACTAATCTGTCAGATGTTCCCTAATTGGTACGGATTGTTTCCCTATGTTCGGGTTCTGTTTCCAGCCTGATCACCCGGGCCGGTTGTTTTCCCACGATCTTCATTTCATTGATCAGGTGTTTTGCTTCCCCGTACTTTTCGATGATGAACAAGACATATCGCATATCCACGTTAATGGTACGCTGCAGCTCATTTTCAAAATGGATGTCGCCACTCATGGCTTCCCAGTTACCATCGAAAGCTATACCCACCAGTTCGCCGTTGGCATTGATTACCGGACTTCCGCTGTTTCCCCCCGTAATATCATGATTGGTAAGAAAAGCTACCGGCATTTTGCCGTTCACGCTGTAAGGCCCGAAGTCCTTGTTTTTATAAAGGGTCTTCAGTTTTTCGGGAACCACAAATTCCCAGTTGTTGGGATCCTCTTTTTCCATGATGCCATCCATTGTGGTCATGTAAAGGTATTCAACAGCATCGGCAGGATTGTATCCTTTTACGGTTCCGTATGTAAGGCGCATGGTGAAATTGGCATCAGGATAAAACACTTTATCCTGTTCCATTTCCATCAGTGCGGCCATGAAAAGCCGGCGGTTCATACTCAGGTTCAGGTTAAGACCCTCTGCTGTTTCGGAATATTTCCTGATATTATCATTGAATGCTATGGAGAGCTGGTAAAGCGGGTCTTTTTCAAACAGCCTGGGATCCTGTTTGCGGAGGGCAGCCATCAGTTTATCCATATCGGTAAACAGTGTTTTACGGAAAGCATAGGCAGCATATTTTTCAAAATTACCTTTATACTTTTTCCCGATATTCTTTAGCAATTCGGGTTGTTGGTGTTCAGGCACGTTCCTGTAAAACATTTCAAGCATGGCGGCCAGCAGTTTCTGGTCTGTAGGGAGGTGCAGGTCTTTGTAAACAGCTTGCATCATCGCTTCATACCGTTTGATGGAGGCATTGGATTTATCAGCCGTGACACCATCTCCTTTCAGGTATTCAACCCACTGCTGGAAGGCGGCAGATGCAGACAGCAGTTCACTGCCCGACCGGATTGCCTCTATATGATAGAATCTGAGCACGTTGAACTCTTCCATTTGTTTGTATGCCTGTGCCATCTGTTGCATTACGCGGCCATATTTTTCCTTACGGTCCGGATCATTTCCGATCCAGTAGGTCAGTTGTGTCTCCAGTTCCCTCTTCCGTTCAACAACGTTGAGCTTTTTCAGAGCTTTGCTCATGCCGATGAAGTTTTTCCAGTAGTTGGCGATGCCGGCGTATTTCGAAGCATATTGGATACGGACGGCAGGATCGGCCTGCATGCTTTCCATCATGATATCCAGTTTTTTCCTTCGGATATCGATACGGGTTGGGAAGGTTGAATTAAGGTTCAATTCGATGCCCCAGGAAGTGAGGTAGCGATCGGTGCTACCAGGATAACCAAGGATCATGGAAAAATCTCCTTCTTTAACACCGGCAATGGAAATAGGCAGGTAATGTTTGGGTACCAGGGGAATGTTTTCCTTTGCATAGGGGGCCGGTTTGCCGTCGGGACCGGTATAGACACGAAACAAGCTGAAGTCACCAGTATGGCGGGGCCACATCCAGTTGTCGGTATCTGCACCGAATTTCCCGATGGATGAGGGAGGAGTCCCTACCAACCTCACGTCATTAAACACTTCATATACAAAAAGATAATAAGCATTGCCGGCGAAGAACTCCCTGACTACCCCTTCATAATGGGTATCTTTTACAGCTTCTTTACCCAATTTATCCATTATTTCCTGGGCAACCTTCTGACGCTCTGCTTCGTCAGTGATCCCTTTAAGAGATTCCATCACCTTTTCACTCACGTCTTCCATCCTTTTTAGAAAGCGCACGCTAAGCCCCGGATTAGGCAACTCCTCCTCCATCGTCATTGCCCAGAAGCCATTTGAAAGGTAATCATTCACAGGGGTGCTCAGATGCTGGATGGATCCATACCCGCAGTGATGGTTGGTGAGCAGCAATCCTTTCGGGGAAATGATCTCACCTGTACATCCCCGGCCATAGATGACGATGGCATCTTTCAGCGATGCTTTATTCACCGAATAGATCTCTTCAGGGGTCAGTTTCAGCCCCATCTTCTGCATGTCGGTGTAATTCAACCGTTCAATCAGGATCGGAAGCCACATCCCCTCATCGGAACGAACCGGCTGCCATAAACACAGCACAGCAATAACAATCAATAACTTCTTCATAAATATCTGTATTTTATATGATTAGATATCCTCAACCATTTTATTTACTAATCCCGCCTGCGGCGGGATGGAGATCAACAACCATTTGTCTTTGCAGGCTCACCAAATGGTGTTGCCTGCCACCTTCTTACTATCAACTATACAAACAAATCCCCTTTAGCCGATTTGACATCATTCACAAAAATCCGGATTTGCTGTTCGTCCTCCTTACGGCAGATCAGCAGCATATTGTTGTTTTCAACCACGATATAACCATCCAGTTGTTGGATGACAGCCACTTTGTTTTTAGGGAGGTTTACGATGCAGTTGGATGACTCATAGAGCAGGGCATCCCTGCCAATGACGGCATTATTCTGGTCATCTTTTGGCAACTGCTCGAAGAGGGATCCCCAGGTGCCGAGGTCCGACCAGCCGAAATCTGCCATAAAAACCAGGACGTTATCCGCTTTTTCCATGACCCCGTAATCGATAGATATATTGGTGCAAACTGAATAGGCCTGTTTGATAAAGGGTTCCTCCTGCGGTGTATTGTAAGCATCCATCCCATCAGAGAATATTTTGGAAATTTCGGGCAAATGTTTGTCGAAAGCTTTGATGATAGTATCAGCCTTCCAGATAAAGATACCAGAGTTCCAGAGGAAATCGCCGCTTTCAAGGAAGGTCTTTGCCATTTCGAGGACCGGTTTCTCGGTGAATGTCTTGACTTTTTTTATCCTGGGGTTTTCCGGATACAGGATTTCGTCCCGGTATTGGATGTATCCGTAACCTGTATCGGGCCGGTTGGGCTTAATACCCAGTGTGAGAAGCGATCCATTGGCGGCTGAAGCTTTCAATGCAGAACTGATTACCCTGAGGAAGTTATCTTCATGGAGAATGATATGGTCGCTGGGAGCCACCACGAAGTTGGCCTCCTTGTCACGTTGCCATATCTTGTAACTGGCATAGGCAATACAAGGGGCGGTATTGCGCCGTGCAGGTTCGCAAAGAATCTGTTCATCCTTCATACCGGGCAACTGGTCCTTGACCAGGTCCCTGTACTGGAGGTTGGTTACGACGTATATGTTTTCTGCAGGGATGATTTTTTCAAATCGTTTGTGGGTCATCTGGATCAGGGTCTCGCCTGTTCCAAGGATATCAATAAATTGTTTTGGCCTGGCTGTGGTGCTGATGGGCCAGAAACGGACACCGACCCCTCCCGCCATGATGATACAGTAATTGTGTTTATTCTGATCCATTCCTGTGGATTCGTTCATGGATTGAAGCGATGATTGATTGTGGGGCAAAATTATCATTTTTATGTAAGTATTCAAAACAAACCTTGCGTTTTCAGGCTTTTAGGGAATAGGACAGTAAGGGGAGAAGTCAATCCATAAGGTCAACAGGTACAGCACCACCAATCAGAAAATATTTCGTGGTATCTTCAAGTCGGCACTTATAACGGGTACGGTTTCGCTGTACTTTCTCATACACCTTTCCGTTTTGTGGCAAGCGGAACCTGCTCCCTGCGGGGATGTCGGCCAGGAGTTTCCTGGTTTCAGAGCCGTTGTGAGCATGTTGCAACAGGAGGTTACTCACACGCAGATCGCTGAATTGGGCCCTTCCAGGATTGGCAGCGATCAGATGCATAGCTTCTTTCACACCTTCTGGCATGGGTAGAATGGATGCCGCTTCCAGGATCAGTTTACCGCAGGCTTCTTTCCATTCTTTACCATGGGGGGCGGCCTTCTGTCCGTATTGTACTGAGACCTGCATATGTGCCACCTCGTGTGCCAGGGTGATCAGAAAGGAATATGAGGTTTGGTTGACATTCAGAATGATTTTCCGTTGCCCGTCACGGCCCAGGATAAAAGCACCCAGTCGCTGACTCTTACGGTTGGTGAGGGTAATCGACAGCCCTTTGGATGGCAACCATTTGCTCACCACCTCCAATGCGCCTTCAGGGAGAAAAGGGGCCAGCCCTGCATACCAGTTATCCCCGCTGTACATCGGTAAAAGGTTCTGATTGAAAGGTGAACCTTGGGCAATCGCATTTCTTTCTGATGCTGCGCCGGGTCTTGTCTGATGCACTGCAGGAGATGAGAGATGCCAGGATAATAAACACCAGCAGGCGTTTCAGCAATGTTGTTAATAAGGGTAGTTTCATGGGGAAAGCGATTCAGTAGCAAAATTACATAAAAAACTGTAACCGTTCCCTGAATGCCCGGTTTATCACATGTTGCATCGACATCAGATCGTTGCAGTGACTCACTCCGTACCATACCTGTTCATGGGGGACAAACCACCGGGAAAAATAGAACCAGAACTCTTTTAAGCGGGAAAGTATCCGTTGTGGTGCCAGCCCATCACCGGCCAGACCTTGCATAAGAGCGGAATGAAAAGCCCGGAGCCGCTCCCTGGCCTCCTCTTCGGAAGGCAACGCTTCGCCGCGGAGCATGGCCGGCAGGAAAGGATTCATCAATACTCCCCTTCCAAGCATCCATTCCGTCACCTGTGGAAAGCGTTGCCGTAACCCCGTAAAAACCTCAAGGGTGTTGATGTCGCCGTTGTAAACAAGGGGGTGCCGGGAATGTTCGAGTGCCTGTTCAAAAGCGTCGCAATCAGGTGTGCCATCGTATTGCCAGATGCCAAGCCGTGGATGAAGGATGATTTTTTCGAGTGGATATGAATTCAATATCCTGAGTATTGTCCATAGCTCTTCCTTGTCCTTCCAACCCAGACGCAGCTTCACCGACAGGCGCAAAGGGATTTCAGGTATAAGCTCCGATAATAACATCTCTGCCTGCTCAGGCCGGTACATCAGCCCGCAACCCCTACCTCTTCGAACCACTTTCGGAGAGGGACAACCCATGTTCAGGTTCATCTCCTGGAAACCCATCATGGCGAATTGCTTTGCCATCAACAGGATCGGTTGGGAACGATTGCCCAGCACCTGTGGCACCAATGGCAGTAAAGAGGTGTTATTGACCGGCAGAAGTTCGGCAATATGTGCTGCCTTAACGCTGTGGCCTGTGACAGAAGGAATAAATGGGGTGTAAGCTTTGTCAATGCCTTTGAACCCATCCGACCAGGCATTCCTGAAAAGATAGCCTGTAACACCCTGTATAGGAGCAAGCAGCAGTTGCATCCCCTCAGTCTGTGATGACTATGTCCATCGGCACATCATGTGGCTCGTGGGGAATCGATTTCAATACCTGGAAATCGAAAGCAATCCCCACTTTCATCGTTTCCTCCAGACGGGGTAGCAATTTGTCAAAATAGGCCTTTCCCCTTCCCAGCCGGTTCCCATGATGGTCAAACGCCACACCCGGAAGGATGGCAAGGTCAATGGAATTAAAGTCTGTTACCTCATCACCCCCCGGCTCCATGATCCCCAGCTTTTTCCCTATCTTCATCTCTTCGATGCTGGTAAGTTTCCGCAGGATAAGCTCATCCCCCCTGACCTCAGGAAGGATGAAAGCTTTTATGTCAGACCACTTACGGATGAAATCATGGGTTTGAACCTCCTTCGGTAACGACCAGTAGATAAGCACTGTCTTTGCCTTAAGGAATTCAATCATCACCTCAAGTTTTCCGATAATAATGGATGAACGGTTTATGACCTCATTCTCAGAGAGCCGTTGCCTCTTTTCGTTCATCCTTTTACGAAGTTCAGCCTTTTCATCGGTTTCCATGGCTATAATTTTTATGCTGCAATTTAATATATAAATTAAGGAAAAGCAATAATGATATCTATAAAAATCAATGTAATGATTGAATATGTTGTCGGGAAGAAATTAATGCCTGATTGTCAGGAATATAAAGTTAATATTTTTTATTTTTCCGAAAACCACCACCCGGAAAACAATGAAGATTAATACCTGTAAGACGTTATCATACTAACCTGACACAGATATATGGTTTCCAACTGTGAAAATGGATCTTTCGAATACGGGGATTGTAAGGAAGGGTAATTATTTGTTTTGCGCTCCCATGTATTGCGCCAGCAGTTTGGCCACATATTTCCCGAAGACATCGAATTCGATATTCACGATGGTGCCTTTCGTGAAGTTATGGAAATTGGTCACCTGATAGGTATAAGGGATGATGGCTACAGAAAAATGGTCAGGTTTTGAGTCGACCACGGTAAGGCTGACACCATTCACCGAGATGGAACCTTTCTCCACGGTGATGTTTCCTTTACCGGGGTCGTACCTGAAGGTGAACTTCCAGCTTCCGTCGGTTTCTTCCACGCTGGTGCAGACGGCTGTTTGATCAACATGTCCCTGGACGATGTGTCCGTCAAAACGGTCGCCCATGGCCATGCTCCGTTCAAGGTTCACCTCTGTCCCCACCTGCCAGGTACCCAGGTTGGTTTTCTTCAGGGTTTCATCAATAGCTGTGACCCAATATCGGTTTAATTCCGGCATCACCTTGACGATGGTGAGGCACACCCCATCGTGTGACATGCTCTGGTCAATCCTGAGTTCAGGGGTGATTTCTGTTTCGAGGATAAAATGGATGTTGCTCTGCTCCTTTTCGATGGCTGCAACACAGGCGGTACGTTCAACAATTCCTGTAAACATGGTGATGGATTAAATCGGGGGCAAGATACACATTTTCCAGAAGCGGTGTCAGCGCATCAGATGAACGATGCCGCTGAGGGTTCTCTTTCTGATCCCTTCGAGGGAATAGAACCATACATCGCATACATAGAAATAAACGCCGGCAGAGAGTTTTTCACCTGTTTTCTGGTGTGTGCCGTCCCAATGGATGTCGGGATCGGTGGTAGAGAAGACCTGGTTGCCCCAGCGGCTCATGATCTTCAGGTCGATCCGTTCGACGTTGGCATAAGGGAAGGGTATCAGGAGGTCGTTGAAGTCATCACCGTTGGGTGTAAATACATTGGGCAGGCGATAACTGTCGCAGGTATCGCTGTCGATGCAGAAAGGTGGTGTAAAGGGTCCGATGTTGCCGGAGGAGTCGATGCCACGCACTTTATAGCACCCAACGATGGAGGCGGGTTCCATCAGGTGGTGGAAGATGGTGTCGTATGGGGAGGTGGAGATAAAAACTCTTTCATAATCACTGTCAGGATGCCGGGTAAACCATACCTCATATCCGGCGACATCATTGCCGCATTCGAAGGGTGGAAGTCCCCATACCACGGAATTGGTGATGCAGTCGGTGGTCACATGAAGCGGGGGAGGGCAGGGGCCGGTATTATCCAAAGGTATTACACAGGCAATTTGTGAGAGGTTGATCAGGGGATCGGTAATGCTGGGGGATCCGTAGGTGCCGATACTCATCAGGTAATAGCAGTAGGATTCGCCATTGTTCAGGTTAAGGTCGGTGAAGGTACGCAGGGATGTAGACCCGATGGAGTCGAACTGGCTGGTAAGGGGGTTGAAACGGTAGATAACGTAGAGAAGGTTCAACCAAGGGGTTATCGGATTCCATGACAGGTCGGCATGTCGGTCTTGCGGAGTTATTTGGAGGAACACGGAGGAGGCTCTGTCAGTTGATCCGATCAGGAAACGGTTTCCGGGTTGGTTGTTGTAAAAGTCGATCCGGTAGAAATAGCCTGCATCACGGGTATTGAACAGGGTATCGATGTAAGAGGTGTCGGTAAGGGATGGGAAGGAATCAATGAGTTGATAATTCTGCAGATTGGCTGGAGAGCGGTACAACAGGTATTGATAGGGTCCTGGTGCGATGATGGTATCTATTTCGGAGGGTACTATCCAGTCGACCAGGATGGCGCCGTTTACGGTGTCGGTGTTTCTGACTGACACGTGGGTGATGACCGGCATGTCGCGATGCAGTTCGCTGCACACCTCAACGGAGGCAAGGCTTTGGGCTCCGTCGGGGAAGTCGGCCACTACGCGGTAGCAATAGTTGAGGCCGTGGATAAGTCCGGCTCCGTTGTCGTCGTCGATGTAGAGGGTGTTGTTGATTCCGGGGATAGTGGCGATTTTCTGGAATCCTGTCCATGCGGGCACGCCGGTGATGCAGGGGCCGGGGACAAAGGAGGATGGGCCGACCTTACGGTAGAGTGAATAGCCGGAGGCCCCGGAGCAGGGGCTGATGCTCCAGTCCACCATCATGGTTTTCCCGATTGGGTAAGCCAGCAGCGTATCAGGTGGAGGAGCGATAACCGTGATGAAAACCGATTCAAGGTCGAACAAACTGATGGGTATGCCATTGTCGACGGCCTTAAAAGTCACAAGGTAGGGTTGTTTACGTATGGCGCTGCAGTCGGGTGTCCATCGGAAGGTGCCGGTGAGGGGTGAATACCCTGAGATTTCCGGGAAGGTGGCCGGGGAGGAGGGTAATATCAGTGGTCCGCCGGCAGCGTTAAGGGTTATAAAGTCATTGTTGGGATCGGTGGCGGTGACTGTCAGCTCCAGGGTGTCACCTACAATAGCACAGGTGTCGTTGATTTCAGCGATGACAGGCGGTTGGTTGTTGCAGGCGGTGACAAAGATCTGCATGTCGCGTATTACATACCCGATACGAATGCCAAAACGCCACTCCTCGATCAGGATGGCGATGTTGTATTCACCGTTCATCATAGGATAATCCCAGATAAAGTCACCGGTTACAGGGTCGATGCCAAGGTAGTTGGGTGCAGGCGGATCGGTGTAGCTCTTGCATTTCCAGCCGTTTTCGCATCTGCATGATATCAGTTGGTATGAGAGGCTGTCGCCGTCAGGGTCCCAGGCTGTGGGATTGTGCATGAAAGGTTGTCCGACGCAGGCATTGTCGATGGGTGGGGCAAGAAGCACAGGTGATGAATTTGGTCCCAGGAAAGGGTTGATGACCAGCATGGTTTCGATGTAGAATGCTTCGTTGACGGAGCCGGGCATGTTAATCACCCCGGCGTTTCGGTTTGGGTCCTCCATGGAGATGGTATAGGTACCGGGTCCGGGGTAGGTATGTGTGCCCACATAGGTGTTGTAACGCACATCGTTGGGAAGGAAGATCTTCTGGTCGATCATGATGGTCTCAGGGACGGTCCCGTCACCCCAGACCACGGTCAGAGAGTCCCGGTTGGCGAGACTGGGGGTGAAGGTGTACGTCAGCACTGTCACCTCGTAGGTGTAACCTCCCAGGTGCCTGTAAGTGATCTCGCCGGCTCTGTTGTGGGTGGAGAACGCCAGTACCGGTGAGAGCAGTAAGAGTATCAGTAAAGCTGCAGGACTACGTTTCATCTACATTGTATATTACTTACCACATCAGGGATGTGCAGCAACCTTGATGCTACAAAGATAAGCAATATAACTACGGCGCCATCCTCTTTTTATTGCATGCCAAGCTCATTCATATAGAATTCCATCACGAACAGGAGATCGTTCACCAGCTGTTCGGTAGATTTCCCTGACCCGTGCCCGCTGTCGAAATCCATCCGTAGCATGATGGGTTTGATCTGGCCGGGATTATTCTGGAGAGCAGCCACGAACTTTTTCGTATGGAGCGGATCAACACGGGTATCGTTTTCGCCGGCTACCACCAGCATGGTGGGATGGTTGATTCCCAGGCGGATATTATGTTGCGGGGAATAGCTCAGCAGGTTGCTGAAGTCGGCCGGGTTGGTTTCTGCATCACCATACTCCGGGATCCAGTACCGGGCAATCAGGAACTTATGGTAGCGCAGCATATCCAGTAGGGGGACCTGGCAGACGGCTGCTTTATAAAGGTCCGGGCGCTGGGTGACCACTGCTCCGATCAGAAGGCCGCCGTTACTGCCACCACGCACCACCAGGCGGTCGCGTTGGGTGTAACCCTCTGCAATCAGGTATTCGGCCGCAGCAATAAAATCATCGAACGTGTTCTGTTTCTTGTACATCATACCGTCAAGGTGCCATTGCTCACCATATTCATCCCCGCCGCGGATGCCGGCATAGGCATAGATACCGCCGCGGTTCACAAATGAAGCCATCGTTCCGATGTAGGAGGTGGAGATCCCGATGTTGAACCCGCCGTAGCCGTAAAGCAGGGTGGGGTTGTTACCATTTAATACCATGTCTTTGCGGTGGATAATGAACATAGGAACCTTTGTGCCGTCTTTGGATGTATAGAAGACCACTTTAGCATCCAGGTTTTTTGTATCGATGGGGGAGGGCTCTTCATAATAGATGCTCCATTGAAGGGTTTCTTCATCAAGCTTGTACAACTTCCCCGGAGAGAAGAATGAGCTGATGCTCACGAGCAGGATCTTTGCGTCACGGTAATAATGTACCGATGAAATATTGCCCATCTCGGGCAACTTTACCTCTCCTATAAGCTTCCCGCTCAGGTCATAACGAAAGAGACGGCGCATCACATCTTTCTCATCAACAATAAAAAGATATTTTTCAGCTACGGTATAATCTTTCAGAACCGTCTCCTGTTCTCCGTAAAGTTCTTTCCAGTTTTTAAATTCCGGTTTGGATACATCGGCCACCATCAGTTTGAAGTTAGGTGCTTCATGGTTGGTCATGAAATAGATCCTGTTGCCGATGGCGTCCGGATTGGCTTTGAACTTCTCGCTGGAATAGATCTGCAGAGGCTTTGGATCGTCCGGGCGAATGATACGCAGGGTGTTGGAGTAGAAATCCCCTTCGGAGATGAAGGTGACATCACTGAACCGTTCATCCCAGTAATATGCGCTGTTTTTTGCGTCTTTGGGGGCGATGAGAAACTGGTCGTTTTTGCGGTCGTCACCGATCTTATGGCGGTAAGTTCGTAAAGGGATCTGCTGCTCAAGCATTTCCTTGGTACCGCTTGTGATATAGGCGTAGTTTTCATCACGGCACCAGGAAAATCCACGCAGCCCTTCAATCGGTCTGGCAAACTCTTTTCCTTTATTGGTTTCAATGAAATAGACGGTGTTGATCTCTTTTCCTGAAAACTGCACCGAGACAGCTGCTTTGCCACCATCGCGGGTGTAAGAGATGCCAGAAATGGATGCTTTTCCGTCCGGATCGAGGCGCTCAGGGTCGAATATCATCACCTCCTTACCTTTCAGGATTGTATAAAGCTTCGACTGTTTGTCGCCTTTTTTCTTCATGGTGAAAAATTGCCGGTCAGCCACAGGATTTATGGCACTACGGATATCGCGGTCGATGTAAGCGGTGAGCTCCTCACGCAATCCGGCAATGGCTTTATAATTGGCCCGGGCATATTGTTCCGTGGCATCGTGTTGAGCACGTGTCCAGGTATCCACCTCGGGATCGTTCTTGTCCTCCAGCCATTGGTACCCGTCGGTGATGGTGGTACCATGCCATGTGTATTGATAAGGCCTGAAAGGGGTCTTTGGGGGGGTGAAATCTTTCTGAGCTGTCAGCGGACCAGCTATCATCAGGGGAGCTGCCATCATTAAAAACATTTTCTGTAGATTCATAACAAACATTCTTTTAAGATTAACAAGATATATTTTCAAAGGTTCAAAGATAGAATTTGCCGACCAAAGAATGGTAAAGAAATATACAACCGGCCGGAAACAGCCGACCATCCGCTCAGAGCTGACGACGAGCGGATGGAAATGATCGGTGTTGGAAGTTGGAGGCTGGATGTTTTGTCAATGCTTGAATAATATTGAACGACTTGTAACAATGCAACTTTCTAACTTGCATTATTAGTCTTCTTTCCGGGAATCCATCATGATGGTCACGGGGCCGTCGTTTACGAGGGATACTTTCATCATAGCGCCGAAGATGCCTGAGGCGACTTTTCTGCCTGACATTTCCTTCAGACGTTGGAGAAAAAGTTCGTAAAGTGGGATAGCGGTTTCCGGTTTGGCTGCCCGGATAAAACTGGGGCGGTTTCCTTTTTTATAGTTGGCGTGGAGGGTAAACTGACTTACCACAAGGAAGTTGCCGCCAATGTCTGTGATGCTGAGGTTCATCCTGCCATCGGCATCGTTGAAGATACGGAGGTGGATGATTTTATGACATAGCCATTCAACGTCGGCTGGGGTGTCCACCTCTTCAATGCCGAGTAGCAGCAGGAGGCCTGGTCCGATTTCGCCGATAGAATCTTGGTTGACGGTTACCGAGGCATCGCTCACCCGTTGGATCACTACACGCATAAGTTGTTTATTTGAGTTCCCATGGATTGGTCTGCATATCTTCACCGGAAAGCATGTTGAGGTAATTTCTGTACCGTTTTGCGCTCACTTTGCCACTTTCCACGGCAGCCACAACGGCGCAGCCCGGTTCATGGTCATGGGTACAGTTGTAGTACTGGCACTGTGTTACCAGTTTAAGCATTTCGGGGAAGTACATGGCTAATTCCCCTTTATCGAAGTCGATCAGTCCAAACTCCTTGATGCCGGGTGTATCAACGATATATCCGCCGAAGCTCAGGGGGTGCATCTGGGCGAAGGTGGTGGTATGTTTTCCTTTCAGGTGTGTGTCGGAGATATTGGCGGTTTTAAGGCGTAGCCCCGGTTCAAGGCGGTTGATCAGTTCCGACTTCCCGACACCGCTGTGGCCGGCAAAGAGGGAGGTTTGATCCCTGATCATCGCTTTGAGCTCTTCCATTCCCTCTCCGGTAAGGGCGCTGGTGATGAAACAGGGATAACCGATCCGGGTATAGTCAGCCACGAGTTCCTGCAACAGTTTCATGTGCTCCGGCCTATAGATGTCAACCTTGTTAAAGACAATCGAAGCCGGGATCTTGTACGCTTCAGCTGTGACCAGGTAACGGTCGATGAAACCGGTAGAGGTTCGGGGGCAGGTTAAAGAAGCCACAACCAATGCAATGTCAATATTGGCAGCAATGATATGGCTTACCCGCGAAAGGTTAACACTGCGCCTTATGATGTAGTTGCGGCGCGGATGGATGGTAGTGATGGCAGCGCTGTCACCTGCGGCATAGGGATCAACGGTCACCACATCACCAACGGTAACCGGATTGGTGGCCTTTAGTCCGTGTGTCCGCAAACGGCCACGGAGACGGCAGTCCATCAACGTGCCATCGCTAAAGCGTACCGTGTACCAGCTCCCTGTTGAGCGGATCACAATGCCTTGTAACGTTTGTATTCCCTCTGTCATGCTGAAATCATCGCACATGGCAAAGATAGGGAGAATAGTTGAGAAGCGTTAATCGTTCAATGTCCGGTGCACAGGAGCTAATATCGTTTTATCCTTTGCCTTTTTCCAGGGTCAGTGCGAAGGTGGTGCCGATGCCCGGTTTGCTACGGACATGAATGGTCTGGTGGTGCGCTTCAATGATATGTTTCACGATGGCGAGGCCGAGGCCTGAGCCGCGGTGCTTACGTGCACGCGCCTTGTCTGTGCGGAAGAAACGCTCAAAAAGGCGTGGGATATCCGCTTCATCGATACCGATACCATCATCGGTGATCTCAAGCAGGATCCGATCATCCATGTCGAACAGGCTGATTTTGACGTTGCCTCCCTTGTGGCTGTATTTGATGGCGTTATCGATCAGGTTCACAAGCACCTGTCGCATCCGGTCTTTATCGGCCTGTACCTTCACGGGCCGTTCATAATGGATGGCATATCGTACCTGGATCTCATGCTTACGCACCTGTATCTCCATGAGTTCCATCACCTCTTCGATCAGCTCCATCAGGTTGAAGCACTGGATGTGAAGCTGTAATTCCCCCGATTCGAGGCGTGAGATGGTTTCCAGGTCGTTGACGATGGCAATGAGCCGTTCGATGCTTTTTTCGGTACGCAGCAGGTATTCACGGTTGATATGCGGGTCCTCCAGCCCCCCGTCGAGCAGGGTCAGCACATAACCCTGGATGTTGAAGATGGGATTCTTGAGTTCGTGCGAAATGTTACCCAGGAACTCACGCCGATAACGGGCTAAATCGTGCAGATGGCTTACCTCCTCCGAATGGCGCCTCGACCATTCCTGTACCTCAGCCGTTACCCGCTCGATGGTGTCCTCCTCTAAAGGTACCTTCATCCTGGGGGCCCCCTTATCTACCTTCTGAGTATGTATAAACTTATATATCAATTTGATACGATCATAGATATACCTTTTCAATACGAAAAGGAACACGAAGTAGCTTACCAGACCCATAACGGGAACAATGAGCAGCAGATAGGCCAGCACCGGGTCTTCAGGAATCAGGATGACGATGATGCAGATGATCAACAGGAAACCTGACACAGACAGGGCAGCAAAGAGGGCTAGTTTTCTGGGGGTGAGCTGTTGTTTCATGCGGTGAATTCCATCAGGTTCAGGCCTCGAAAGTGTACCCCACCCCTTTTACGGTACGTATGGCGTCGAGACCGATCTTTTCGCGGATTTTTCTTACATGGACATCGATGGTACGGTCTCCCACCACAACATCGGTACCCCATACTTTTTCGAAGATCTCGTCGCGCGAGAACACTTTGTTGGGCTTGGCGGCCAGGGTTGCCAGCAGTTCAAACTCTTTCCGGGGGAGGATCATCTCTTTGTCATCTTTCACCACCAGGTACCGTTCTCGATCGATGGTGATGCCACCTACGGTGATCGTGGAAGAAGCGGAAGGAGGTAAAGGTGTCTGGCTGCCCCGGCGGAGCAACGCCTTGACACGGCTTACCAGCACACGCGGACGTACCGGTTTGGCAATGTAGTCGTCGGCACCCGCCTCAAAACCGGCAATCTGGCTGTAATCCTCATCACGGGCTGTCAGGAATACAATCACACGGTGCTCATGTGCCGGATTCATACGCAACTCCCGGCAGGTCTCGATCCCATCAAGTTCAGGCATCATCACATCCAGAATGATCAGGTCCGGCTCATGCTCGTTGGCAAGTTGTATCGCCTTCCTGCCGTTTTTTGCCGTGAGGACACGATAACCCTCCTTGCGCAGGTTGTAACTCAGAAACTCAAGTATATCCGCCTCGTCATCCACCAATAGTATTGTCGCTTCGTTTGTCTCCATAGATGAAATCAGTTTGCAGTTAACAGCCACAAAATTAAGATAAAAGTAACATCCGGGAATCATGAATCCCTGATATATGTCAGGTATTTAACAATTTGATTCTGAAAAGATAATGTTTTTTTAATGAATCCTGAAATAGGGGAGGGAATGATGTCTTCACATGCATCATTTGATGACCTGTTCACACTTTCGGGTTTTTCATCCGGCTGTTGGTTTGCCATCGGTTTATTTCTATCTTTGCTTCGGAACATGATCTGTAAAAAAAACGATATGGAAAACAAGGGAGTGAATTATTATGTGGAAGCCGGGAACCGGGCGATGGAATGGCAGAAACGTCATCTTGATGCGATGCGCAGTTGCCGGTTCGATACCATTGCAGTGCATGGCATTTACTCGATGCAAGAGGCACTCGATTTCAATCAGGGCTCGCTGATCGAGCCGATTTACATGTCTACCTCACAGGGATATCGTGATTCTGATGAGATGGAGGCAGCGCTGGGATATATGATTCCAACCTGGTGTTATTCGCGTATTGCCAATCCGTCGATGTATTATTACGAAGGGGTACTGGCCTTACTGGAGGGTTATGGCACCGGTCTGGAGACCTCATGCATTGGCACCGCCTCAGGGATGGCTGCCATCCAGAGTGCTGTGGATGCTTTCCTGGTGCAAGATCCGAAGCGCCCCGGGGCGAAAATGAACTTTGTGGCCACCACCCAGGTGTATGGCGGCACTTTCCAGCAGTTTGCCATGCGCAAGGATAAGGAGCGTAACATTGAATGGCGAAAGGTGGTCAATTCCAACAACATGGAGGAGTGGGAGAGCCAGATCGACGAGAATACACGATTCCTATACGGCGAGATGCCCAGTAATCCGGGTCAGGCCTTCTTCGACCTGGAGAAGGTGGCAGCGATTGCCCACAAATATGGTCTGCCGATGATCGTGGACTCTACTGTAGCCACCCCGGCATTGCTACGTCCGTTGCAGCACGGGGCCGACATTGTGGTACAGAGCGTCACCAAGTCACTGTCAACAAGCGGTTTTTCCATCTGCGGTGCAGTAATCTCCCGGAAAAATATCATCACCAACATCGACAACGACGAGATGAAGGCTGATTTCTGTACCTATCTGAAGCTACTGCCCAACCGTGATAACGGGCCCAATATTTCTCCGATGAACGCGATCCTGGCGTTGAACGACATACGTACCATACGTACACGGATGGACCTGGTGAGTTGTTCCACTATGAAGGTGGCTGAATTCCTTGCAAGCCACAACACCGTGGAGAGAGTGGACTACCTGGGCCTACCTTCCCACGAGCTCTACGACCTTGCCTCCCGTTACCTGTACCTGGTGGATTCCGAATATGACCCCCGATATGGTGAAAAGGTGAACCGTTACGGCCACCTTATGTCCTTCCGTGTGAAAGGTGGCGCTGTCCCCACCCGTAAGGTATTCGATGCTTTCCAGCGTATCTATCGCGCGACCGACCTCGGGAGGATCAAGTCAGTGGCCACCATCCCCGCCATCAGCACTCACTCACAGCAGGGGGAAGAGGGAAGGAAACTGGCCAACATACCCGACAACCTGATACGCCTCTGCGTAGGTGGCGAACACCCCGACGATATCATCCGCGACCTGGAGCAATCGCTTGATTCACTCCACGGAAAGAGCGTCCACTACATCGGCTCACCGGAATATTCTGCGGGAGGTGCATCCTCCGCCAAACTTCAATAACACCGGTTATGCTTTTCTATTCCACCAACCGCCGCTCCCCTTCGGTAAGTTTCACCTCGGCCCTGCTGCAGGGTCAAGCCCCTGACAGGGGGCTTTATATGCCCGTAAGCATTCCGCGGCTCACCCTGGAGGAAATTGGCCGTTACCGCGAAATGCCATATCATCATATCGCATCCGAACTGATGTGGCGGTTCCTCGACGAGGACCTGCCGCAGCATGTCCTTGCTCAGTTGACACAGGATGCTTATGACTTCGACATACCGCTGGAGCATGTGCACCAGCGTCAGCACGTGATGCGACTTGACCAGGGACCAACCGCCTCCTTCAAGGACTTTGCGGCCCGCATGATGGGGCGTCTCATCAACTACTACCTGAAACAGCAGGACCGACAGATGCTGATCCTTACAGCCACATCGGGCGACACAGGCAGCGCCATCGCACACGCCTTCTACGGCCTCGATCGTATCAGGGTGCTGGTACTCTTCCCGGAAACCGAGGTCACCCAGCGGCAGCGTAAACAGATGACCACCCTGGGGCGAAATATTACCGTGCTGGCACTCGATGGTAAATTCGACGACTGCCAGGCATTGGTCAAACAAGCTTTCGCCGACCCCAACCTCCAACACCTTGGCCTCTCCTCTGCCAACTCCATCAACATCGGACGGCTTATACCGCAGATGGTCTACTATTTCTACGCTTACTCACGCCTGGCCCGACAAGGCGAAAAAATGATCTTCTCAGTCCCCTCAGGCAACTTCGGCGACATGATGGGAGGTATGCTGGCCATGAATATGGGGCTTCCGGTGGAAAGGTTTATCATTGCCGTGAACGAAAACGATGAATACCCGAGTTACCTTGGTACGGGTGTCTACCGGAAGATCGAGCCCTCACGAAACTGTATTTCCAGCGCCATGAATGTGGGACATCCGAGCAACCTCGCAAGACTGATTGCGTTGTACGGTGGTGTGATGGACGAGAAAGGGGTGATCCACAAACCAGCCGATCTGGAGCGGATGAATCGTGAGATGTGGGCCACTTCGGTCACCGATACAAAGACCCGTGACACTATCCGGGATGCCTGGGAGCAGCACCGCCTCCTGCTTGAGCCGCATGGGGCTGTGGGTTGGGCAGGACTGCAGGAATACCTCGCCCAGCAGGTAGAAAGACCAGAAGAAAAACTCTGTGTGTCCCTTGAAACAGCCCACCCGGCTAAATTCCCCGAAGAGATCACCCGGCTGCTCGGGTTCGATCCTGAAATGCCCCCAAGCCTCGCAGGAATTGAAGAGAAAGCTGAATCATACGGCCATTTGGCCAATTCGTACGAAAGCTTCAGGGAATACCTGCTCAGAAATTATTGAGAACGATCATTAACCGACATACTGTATCATGAACATTGTCTGCTTTGATATGGAGGGGGTTTTTACCCCGGAGATATGGGTGAATGTTGCGAAAAAGACCGGCATTGATACGCTGAGGATCACCACCCGGGACGAACCCGATTACGATAAGCTGATGCGTTATCGTATTACCATCCTCGAAGAGAACGGTATCACGTTACAGTACATCCAGGAGGTGATCTCCTCACTGGAACTACTACCTGGCGCCCGGGACTTTTTCGACCGGGTTCGTGCCATGGCCCAGGTCATCGTGGTCACCGACAGTTTTGTTGAGTTTGCTATGCCCTTTATCGTGAAACTTGGCCGTCCGCTGGTGCTGTGCCACAACCTGGAGGTAGATAGCCGGGGCATGATCACCGGCTACAAAATTCGCCAGCCTGATCCCAAAAGGCGTGTCGTTGAGGCATTTCAGGGGCTCCGTTACAGGGTGATAGGTATCGGTGACTCATACAACGATATGGGGATGATTGAACAGGCCGATCAGGGGATATTGTTCCGTCCACCCGACAATGTGGTGAAAGATTATCCGCAGTACCCGGTGACCACCCAATATGGCGAACTCGAAAGGATGATCGCCAAAGCCCTGCAGGAGAGCTGAATCTCATTATTCCCTATCTTTACGGCATGAAAATCCTTGGACTTGGAAATGCGCTGGTGGATATCCTTATCACCCTGCCGGATGACACCTTTTTAGATGAAAATGCTTTACCCAAAGGGAGCATGCAGCTTATTGACGGTATGACAGCAGAGCGCCTGTTGGGGCTCACCGCCTTGATGCCGCGTGAACTTGCTTCAGGAGGATCGGCCTCCAACACTATCCATGGATTGGCCAATCTGGGGGTGGAGACCGCATACATTGGCAAGACGGGCGATGATGAGCACGGTGTGTTTTTCCGTACCGACATGGAGTGTGCGGGCATTCGTCCGTGTCTTCTGCGGGGAATGCAGGGTACCGGCACCGCCATCACCTTCATCACCCCTGACTCAGAGCGCACCTTCGGTACATACTTAGGTGCTGCCGTGGAATTAAATGCGGAGGAGATCACGCCGGCTGACTTTGAAGGGTACGACCTGCTTCACCTGGAGGGGTACCTCGTCGTCAACCGCACCCTCATTCAGCGTGCTGTAAAGCTCGCCCGTGCTGCCGGCCTCAGGATATCGCTTGATCTGGCCAGCTATAACGTGGTAGAAGCTAACCGGGCATTCCTGCAGAAGATCATTCCGGATTATGTGGATATCCTCTTCGCCAATGAAGAGGAGGCGCGTGCTTTCACCGGACAGGCACCCCGCGAAGCGCTTGATATCATCGCCCGTCAGGTGGAGATTGCTGTGGTGAAGGTGGGGCCTGAGGGCTCATGGGTCAAAGGGGGTAACCAGGTCTGTAAAGCCGAAGCAGCCCCGGCCACCCTCAAAGACACTACCGGCGCCGGTGACCTTTATGCTTCAGGCTTCCTCTACGGCCTCTCAGCCCGACAGCCCTTGCAACGATGTGCACAACTCGGCAGCATCACTGCCGGCAAAGTGATCGAAGTGCTTGGTGCCAAGATTGACCACGATGGTTGGATCAGGATCAGAAAGGAAATCGGATGTGAGCTTCAGGAAAGGGTTGAGAAGCGAGGATAAACATTGAATATCAAATTATTAAGGTCCAGCACCTAACCTTTGATTTGTTTCTTCAGATCGAAGTGTTCTATGATCCGTTTTGCACGGGCGATACCGGTGACTTTGGCGATCTCTGTTTCGCCGGCGGAAAGTATACCTTTGACAGACCTGAATTTTTTCAGGAGTTTTTGTGCAGTGGTGGGGCCGATCCCTTCGATGCTGGTGAGTTCGGTTGAAGTGACCTCTTTGACCCGTTTGCTGCGGTGGTGGGTGATACCGAAGCGGTGGGCTTCATTGCGGGCATGCTGAATGACACGCAGTGATTCAGAGCGTTTATCAATGTGGAGGGGTAGGGGGTCATCTGGGTAATAGATTTCTTCGAGCTTCTTGGCGATGCCGATGATGGCGATCTTACCGCGGAGACCGAGTTTTTCGAGACTGTGAAGGGCGGCGCTAAGTTGTCCTTTGCCTCCATCCACGATGATGAGCTGCGGCATGGGTTTCTCTTCACGGAGCAGCCTGGCATAACGACGGTGGATGATCTCTGCCATGGATGCGAAGTCATCGGGGCCGGTCACCGTCCGGATGTTGAAATGGCGGTATTCGCTTTTAGCCGGCCGTCCGTTTCGGAATACCACCATAGCGGCCACAGGGTTGGAACCCTGCAGGTTCGAGTTGTCGAAGCACTCGATATGGACCGGGTCTTCGTTGAGGCGCAGATCCTCCCGCAGGGCTTGCATGATCCTCCGGGTATGCCTTTCGGGATCCACCAATTCCTGTTTCTTCCGCTTCTCCAGCACGAAGTATTTCAGGTTCTGCTGGGAGAGCTCCAGAAGCCGGAGCTTGTCCCCGCGCTGGGGTACGGTGACAGCAGGGCCGGGCGGCGGTATCTCTACCGCGAAGGGAAGGATTACCTCTGGTGCCTCGCTGTGAAAACGCTGCCGCAGGTCGGTCATGGCGAAAAGAAGCACCTCCTCCCTTTCCTCCTCCAGCGCCTTCTTCACCTCCACGTTGTGCGACTGCACAATGGCACCGTTGATCACTTTCAGGTAGTTGATGGCGGCGGTTTTACCTTCGTCAAGGAAAGAAAGGACATCCACATCGCGAATGTTGGGATTTACAATGGTGGATTTACTCTGGAATTTCTCTAGCAGGATGAGGCGCTCTTTCACCTGCTGGGCTTTCTCAAAGTCCAGGTTCCGAGCGTGCTGCTCCATAAGCCCTTTCAGTGCACGGATCACCAGGGTGATGTTTCCCTTCAGGATATGGCGGATCTCATCAACAGAGGCCATGTAATCCTCTTCTGTCTGGAACCCTTCGCAAGGACCCCGGCAGTTTTTAATATGGTACTGCAGGCAGATTTTAAAACGGCCCGAGGCGATGTTGACGGGGGTTAGATTCAGGTTACAGGTGCGTAAGGGATATAGCTGCCGGATGAGTTCCACCAGGTTGTTCATCAGCCGCACGGAAGCATAGGGTCCGAAATAATCCGATCCGTCATGCACCACATTCCGGGTGGAAAAAAACCGTGGGAAGGATTCCTTCCTGATGCAGAGCCAGGGAAAGGTCTTGTCGTCCTTGAGCTGTATGTTGTATTTTGGCTGATGCTGCTTGATGAGGTTGTTCTCGAGCAGCAGAGCATCCAGCTCGCTTTCCACCACGATGTGGTTGATGAAGGCGGTTTTCCTTACCAGTACAGCCACCTTGCCGCTTTCAAACTTCTCCTTGTTGAAATAGGAAGCTACCCTTTTTTTCAGGCTTCTTGCCTTACCAATATAGAGGAGGTTGTTTTCACTGTCGAAAAAACGGTACACCCCCGGTTTATCAGGCAGTGTGCGAAGGGCAGGCATCAGGTGGCTGTGGTCTCTGAATGACTTCACCCGGGAAGCGTTTTATTTTGATTTTTTTATGATCAGGCCGATTTCCATTATGCCCGGGAGGAACATATTGTTACCCGTGAGGTTCTGGATCTCAAAGGTGAAGTTGCCCGGTTCAACGAAGGCGTATTCTTTAAAGATATGATAATCGAAATCCCAGATGTCCCCCATCCCTTTCCCTTTCCAGCTTCCGTCGATATCTTTCAGGTACACCTTTTTCACCGAATAGCTCTCCTGTCCTGAAGGGGAATATATATTGAAACCCAGTTCGATGAAGGCATGTGGGTAAAAGGAGGCATGCCGGATGGGGATGGTTATGTCATATCTTTTCGAGATGTCTTTGATTTCTACCTTGAAGGTGATGTCTTCACCGATCCTTCTCCAGGTGTTGTTGCTGAATTTATGGTATTCCTTGAAGACCTGGTTCCGGTTGCATCCTGGGAGCAACAGGGTTATTACCAACAGGGTAAGCAGATAGGTAAAAGGTTTCATGGCACAGATTAAATGGATTCTGATTCAAGGTGTGAAATTACGAAAAAACAGGAAATCCTGTCAAACAGAAATACTGCAGGTTACCTTAGCAGGGTGATGGTACCGCGGTGGATTTTCTTTCCCCGCATGGCTTTTTGGCCGAATCCTTCGTAATCGATGGTGAAGAAGTAGGTTCCATCGGAGCAAGGTTGGCCGTTACAGGTTCCGTCCCATCTGGCATAGACATCGTCGGTGGAGAATACAACATTGCCCCACCGGCTGTAAATGATGAGTTTATAGTTGATGATGTTCTGGTGGATGGGGTAAAAATGGTCATTGTAACCATCCTGGTTGGGGGTGATGACATTAGGGAAGGTGATGAGGGGTGGACAGTCGAAGAGATGGATGGTGTCGTGGTTATAGCATGTTCTGAGTTTGATGGTTACGTAGTAGGAGCCCCCCTGGGTGGCGGTGAAGGTCTCTTTAGTGGAGCCATTGTGCCAGAGGTAGCTGTCGAAGCCGGGTCCCGGGGTAAGGGTGATTGTTTCGCCAAGGCATATTTCGCCATCCTCTCCCAGGAAGATATAGGGGATGGTATCGACGGTGACGACGACGGTGTCGGGGTCGCTCCGGCAGCCATCGGCATCTTCGACCATCACGATGATGGTGTCAGCCTGGGTGATGAACAGTGTTTGCCCACCGGTTTGCCCGTTCCACCAGTAGTTGACGAAGGCGCTGGTAGCATCGAGGAGCACACCTGTATCATCTTCACAGAAGCTGGTGTCGTTGAGAGGGACGATGACAGGAGGCGGTTGTCCGACCTGAAGGGTGTCGAGACCGTTGCAGCCGGTGGATCCGTAGATATGCACAATATACTGTCCTGCCGTGAGCCCGAAGATGTTCTGCTGGTCGGGGCCGTGTGACCATGCTACGGTGTACGTTCCTACGGTATCCTGGATGTGCATGCTGATCCAGCCGGTGCTGTCGCCGAAGCAGATGCAGTCGCTGATGGTATAGAGGGGCTTGACGTCGCAATAGACGATGATGGTGTCGATCACCTGGCAGTTGCCTGCGTAAGTGACGGTGACGGCATAGGTGTCGGGTTGGGAAATAATGATGTTGGGGGTGGTGTCACCGGTTGACCAGATGTAAGTAGTGCCGGGCCCTGCATTGAAGTTGACGGTGGAGAGGGTGATGGAGGTCCCGATGGTGAAAAGGATGTCGGGCCCAAGGCCAAAGATGTAACCGGGGGAGTTGTTGAATGTCCATCCGGTGTTGTTGGCGATGTCGCTGCTGTTGTCGCCGGCGAAGAAGGTGGCACCGCCGGTGGCTGCGATGTCACGGATATGGAGAAAATCCCCCTCTACCTGGCCTGCTGTTTTAGTGACAGTGGCCTGCTGCCCAAGCTGGGTCGACTGGAGGGTAAGGGGGAAGCAGTTGTTTCCGCGCAGCAGCCACCAGTGGTTGATGGTTTGTGTTTTGGCTTTTTCGAGCTGATAGAGGTTGCCCGGCATCATCATGAGGGTGTCGAACACATGTTCTCCGTATATGTTCCCATTGTTGGTGATCAGCACCTTGTTGTAATGAACCGGTATGTTGTTGCACCGCAGGGTAGAGGTGCCGCCGGTCCCAATGAAATATACATTGTGATAATTGAAGCCCGGGCCGTTTTCGCTGTACACCTGGGCCGTGTTGGCGGAGAGTTCAATGGTGGACTGTCCGCTGTTGAAGGTGAGGTTTACACCGTTAAGCCGCCACAGGGCATTGATTTTCAGGTGGCTTGATCCAAGGGTGAGTTGTCGTGTGTTGGTGCCTATCGACCAGAAGTAGCCTCCTGTGACAGTCTGGCCGTTGGTGTTGAGGTGTCCCCGTATCAGGTTGATATGACTGCCAGGTGCGGTAAGGGAGTCGTACAAGGTCCATGCCCCGCCGGTACCCATAAAGACCACGGAATCATTAAACACCTGGGATCCGCAATAGATGTAGTTGCCGGTATCGGTGGAGAGAAACCGTATCCTTCCATAGAACTGACCGATCATGGCGGTATCGAGCCTGAGAGAGCCGTGGATGTTCAGTGGAATCCCATAAAGGCGGAAGGTAGGTTCAGAGGTGATGTTGATCCATTGCATGTCGTGGCACTCGGCAAAAAGGCTGTCAACGGTCACGGTATCCTGTGATGTGACGAAGGAGTTATGGTCGAAGAAGACATTGTCACGGTGGGTAGGGATGCAGGCGCCTCCGGGCCCTCCACTTGTGTAGGACCAATGGGAAGGATCCCACCATACACCGGTGCCGTTCACCCAATACAAGTCCACCGGACCCACGGTAGTGATGATCCAGTTGGCATTTCCCCCGTTGTCAAAAGAGTTGGTGGCAGCATAGTAGGCTGGTGTGACGCCATGGCAGTTGTCCATGGTGACATAATTCACCTGGGCGGAGGGTGTGAGGTTCCGGAAGTAGTAGGTAGGGATGGGGCCGAGGGGGGTAAGGGAGGTGAAGGTAATCGGTTTGAAGCAGGTTCCGTCAGCAGTTATGTTGTTGAAGGTCTGCGTGGTGCCACCGTTGAAGCGATAGGTGTTGCCACCGGTCAGGATCAGCGTGTCGTATTGGAAGCTGGAGTTCAGGGTTCCGTTGCCTTTGAGGGTTGCCACATTGATCACACAGTAGAGATTATTGGAAAGCATGGCAGCGTTGGATGCGCCATGAAGGAAGGTGATGTTGTGGAAGTAAGTGGTGTCAGGGAGGATGAAATGGTTCTTGAAATCGATAAAACCGGGGCTGTTGAAGATCAGTTCTGATCCGGCAGAGATGAAGGTGAGGGAATCGTGTAATACTTCCCAGGCATTGGTGGCTCCGAAGATCCTGACTTCGGCATCGGCGATGTTGAAGGTACGGGTGCTGCCGGTAACAGATTCGAGCGCAGCGGCCTGGATGAGTTTGCCGGGGGCAAGGATGGCCCCGTGTTTAAAGATGATATCACGTAAGGCATTGAGGGAGTCAACAATGTTCCAGCTGCCGTGACGCCCTTCGAAGACAACATCTTCATTGAACCAGTTGTTGGCTGCCACGATGATATGGCCGGTATCGCCGGCCTCGAAATAGGCCCTGCCATAGAACAGGTTGCTCATGGTGGTGTCGAAGATCACCGATCCCCAGAACCACATGGCGTTATAGCTGCTTCCTGTCAGGATGGCACCCTGGAGGGTGTCTTTCCAGGTCATGGTATGGCAGGTGGCGTTGGTAAGGTCCACATAGACGGTATCGTTCGGATTCAGGAAAGAATTCAGGTCAAAGAAGACGCTGTCGAGAGGGGAGGGGACGCAGGCGCCACCGATCCCGCCGCTGGTGTAAGACCAGTGCATCACATCAGACCAGTTGCCCTTGCCGCCTACCCAATAAAGGCTCTTGGCAACCGGGGAGGTGAAGTTCCATCCGGTGTTGCCCCCCAGGTCAACTGAGTTGGTGGCATTGAAAGTGGCCCCACCCATCGCATTTACATTCCACATGATCAGGTAGTCACAGTTTACTACCCCGGAGGTTTTGGACAGATAGGTGACATAATCCTTTTCATCGGAATGGATCAGGATATAACCGTTGCAGTCGCCGACAGCATTAAGGGCAGTAAGGATGGTCTGGGTATCATTGTAAGCCAGTTTGTAATCTTTTCCTTTGGTGAGATTAAGGGTGCCGATGGTGTTGTCTCCGCGGATGAATCCGTTGCTGTTGAAGGTAAGGGTGTGGAAGTTGTTGAGGTCGGTGTTGAGTTGTCCGAGACCGCTGCTGTCGCTGAAGATCACATCATAGAACTGAATTCCGAAAGACATGGTGTTGTACATCCCTCCGCCCGGAGCTGAAAGGTCGATCACGGAGGTGCCGGCGTTGAGGGTAAAGTTGGTGCCCATCAGGGACCAGGCTTGTACATGGCTGATGGTGACGATGAAGTGGCTTGCGCCCATGGTGAGGGTGCGGTTATTTCCGGAGAAAGAATGATAAACGGCAATTTTGACGGTTTGGCTGTTGGTGTTCCATGTTCCTTTCATGTGTTCCACCCCATGTCCTTCGATCTCGAAATAGTCCTGCAGGGTCCAACTCCCGTTGCCATCGAAATAAACGGGACCGGAGAGCACCACGCTGTCGGTGGTGATGGTCTCGCCCATCTGGTCAGAGACGAAGGAGGTCTCGGAGGCGACTCCTACCCAGGTCATGTTTCGGTGGAGCCATAGGGATCCATAGATAAAGAGATCTACATACTTGACAAAACGGATGCTGTCGGCGATGTTGACCCAGCGCATGTTATGGCATTCTGCGTCAGCTTCGGAAATCAACACCGAATCGTGTATGTTGAACGAATTGTCATCAAACCACACGTCATCGATAGGGGTTGGGATGCAGGCCCCGCCCGGGCCGCCGGAGGTGTACGACCAGTGTGCCGTGTCGTTCCATTCGCCCGATCCGCCTACCCAGTAGAGGTTTAGTGGAGTCGCCGGGATGAAGTTGATACCGCTGTTGTTCCCTTTATCAATGGAACCGTTGGTGGTAAAGTTGTTGCCCCCTGAAGCGATCACATACGAGATTTTGCCGAAGTTGACCAGAAAGATGGCGGACGCAGGCATCGTCAGGTTCCAGGTTCCGTTGATCCCGATCCAGCTCACACAGTTGCCGTCAGCGTCTAACTTTTTTGAAATGGTGGAGTTTCCAGCAATGGAATAATCAGATCCCGGTGATAGGAACAGGGTGTCATAGTTGTTGTTTCCGGTGATCACCCCGTCGCCGGCGAAACGGACACTGGTGAAGTTCGCCTGGTTGCTTGACAGGGATGACTGTGGGTTCTGAGCGTTGAAATAGACGATATGGTAATTGGCTGTGGTGGACCCTATGGTAGAGAAAAGACCGGCGGCGGAAAACAGGATCTTCGATTGCCCGGCACTGAGGGTGAGGTTTTGCATGTTGATGCTCCAGTAAGAGGTTAATAGCACCAGCGAGGTACCCAGTGTGAGTGACCGGTTGTTGGTGGAGGTGGAGAAGAATCCGCTGCATTCCAGCGTTTTCCCGTTGGTGTTCAATGCACCGAATTCAAGATAGACCCTGCCGGAAACCTTTAACCTGTCAAGCAGTGTCCAGTTTCCACCCAGGCCTTGAAATATCACGTCATTCAGAAATACAATGCTGTCGGTCTTGATCGTGTTGCCTGGATTGACAGCTTCAAAGAAAACCTTCCCGCTATAAGACCAGAGGATTTTACGGGAAAGCGATAAAGATCCGTATATCTTCAACTGGTTATCCCCACTGAAGACAGGGGTGTCCTGTACATTCAGGATGGTGAGGTTTTTACAGGTAGCTATCGAAAGGTCAATGTTCAGATATTGTGATGTATCATTAAAGGAATTATGATCGAAGATCACATTATCGGAAGGTGAGGGTACCACGATGTGCTTGGTGGTTCCGCCGGAGGTGGTAGCCCAGTGGTTGATGTCCGACCAGTTACCGCTTCCGCTTACCCAGTAATAATCAGCTGCCTGAAGGGGGGATGCAATAAGTAACAGGATGGGGATTATCAGGAACTTCCATCTTAATAACATATACAGAAGTGTGTTATTTTCTTTTAATCTCTTTTCTATATCAAGAATTTGACTCTGTAAAGTTAGTGAAGTTTAATCCCTGTAAAAAAAGTTATTTATTATTTATTCGCTCAGGTAGATTCGTTTGACGCGGGATGAGACGGAAGTAAGCACTTCGTAAGGTATGGTGCCAAGCATGGAGGCCATCTGTGATACAGGGAAATGCTCGTCGAAAATGATTACCTCATCTCCTTCAGCCACACCAGGCACACCGGAAACGTCAGCCATGATCATATCCATACAAACTTCGCCGACGACGGGGACTCTGTGTCCCCGGATCAGTACGCTGCCATTCCCGTTGCCAAGTTTCCGGTTGAAGCCGTCGGCATAGCCAATGGCAATGATGGCTATGAGGGTTTGTGATGTCGCGGTAAAGGCGCGGTTATAGCCTACTGATCCACCAGGCGGGACGGAGCGGATCTGGGAGATGGTTGAACTGAGGCGACCGATATGGAGAAGTTCCTTTTGGATTCGGGGATCAGAAGCGATCCCATAAAGGCCGATGCCGGGTCGCACCATGTCGAACTGTGCTTCGGGGAAGTTGATGATACCGGCGGAATTGAGAATATGGAACAACGGTTTCCCGGGCAGGCCGTCGAGGAATGCTTTGCGTACCTTTTCGAAAGTGTGGATCTGCAGCCGTGCAAAGGAGGTGTTAAGTGTATCTTCAGCTGTTGCGAGGTGAGAGAAGACCGATTTCACTATGATAGTGGGATTTTCCAGAAGGATGGGCATGAGTGTATCAATTTCTTCAGGGCTGAATCCCAGCCGGTTCATTCCGGTGTCAGTTTCAATATGGATGGGGTAGGGTGCCCGGGAGGAGGGGGCCCTTTTATGGAGTGCCTCGGTGAAGGATTGCAGAAGGTTGAAGCTGTAAATCTCCGGTTCAAGGCTGTGTTCGATCATAAGGTCGAAAGCGCGTTCTTCCGGGTTCATCACCATGATGGGGAGGGTGATACCAGCTTTTCGCAGTTCTACCCCTTCATCGGCATAGGCCACAGCCAGGTAGTCCACCTGGTGGTACTGAAGGGTTGATGCAATTTCAAAACTGCCACCACCATAAGAGGAGGCTTTCACCATGGCCATGATGCGTGTTTGTTTGTTCAGCATCGACCTGAAGAAGTTAAGGTTATGGATCAGGGCTGCCAGGTTGATCTCGAGGATTGTGCCATGGCTCTTCCACTGAAGTGCATCCCTTATCCGTTCAAAGCGGAAGCTGCGTGCCCCTTTGAGGAGGATCACCTCGTCACGGAAGCTGGAGAAGGGGTGGTACCGCAGGAACTGTTCGGTGTCATCATAATACCAGGCATTGGAGGAGATCATGCTTTTCAATCCGGACATGATGTTTCCGATGCCGATGAATCTGTGCGGTTGAAAATCGTTGATGAGGGTGGCAACGCGGTGTTGAAGTTCAGCAGGGTCAAGGCCGGACTGGTAGATGTCGGAGAGGATGATGCATTTGCGTGGACGTGCGTTGATATGTTTCAGGTGGTCGAGTGCCATTCTTAGCGCGATCAGATCATTGTTATAGCTGTCGTTGATCAGGATACAGTTCTGGATCCCTTCGATCTGTTCCATGCGCATGGCTATTGGTTCCAAAGTCCTGAGGCGCAGGGCTGCTTCTTCGGGTATGTATCCCATCAGGAGCATCGTGCCAAGGCACAATATGCTGTTTTGGACCGATGCCTGGTCGGTGAAGGGTAGTTCAGCCCGGAAAGATATATGGTTCCATGTCGCAGTGACCAGGGTGTTGTTCCCTTCCGCCACGGATCCGGCAAGGAGCAGGTCGGGATCCCCTTTGTATCCGATGGTGAAGAGGTTGACGTTATGGTCTTTTGCGAAAGCCCTGACAAGGGGGAAGATATTGGGATCATCGGCGTGGCAGACCAGGTGGTTGCATCCGGAGAAGAGCTTCAGTTTTTCCAGGGTCTTGACGTTTTTATCGGGGAAATTTTCATCGTGGGCAGTGCCGATACCTGTTAAGATGCCGATGGTGGGGCTGATGATGTCGGTCAGATTCTGCATTTCACCGGGATGAGAGATGCCTGCTTCGAAAAGGGCCAGTTGATGGGAGTCGTCCATGAGCATGACCGATAAGGGGACGCCAACCTGCGAGTTGAAGCTGAGGGGGCTTCGGACCAGCTTGTATTCTGGTGTCAGCAGTTGGGAAAGCCATTCTTTGACGATGGTTTTCCCGTTGCTACCGGTGATCCCGGCCACAGGGATATTGAATTGTTTCCGGTGGTACGCGGCGAGGCGCTGAAGTGCCATCAGGGTGTCGGGTACCACCAGGAAGGTGACATTCGGAGAAGAGGCGACAGAAGGTGGGATATGATCCACGATGAAGCAGGTCACCCCTTTGGGGATCAGTTCCGGGATATAGTGGTGACCGTCGTGCCTGATCCCTTTCAGGGCAAAGAACAGTGTGCTGCCGGGGATAAAGAAAGAGCGGCTGTCAGTAAGGATATAGAAGCAGATATCGTCGGGCCTGTGTTTGCCTTCTGTCCTCGCCTGACATATCTGTGCGATCTGCGCTATCGGATATTGGAAGGGCATAGTCAGATGGCAGGTTCGTCGGTGACATCCGGCAGGTCTTCATCCAGCACGTTTTCACCGGTCATGGTAACTTTTAGCGGGTCTTTGGTGATCTCAGCATATTCTTGACGATTCCTGAATATGTCAATAGCGAGATAGAGGGCATGCCGGAAGGAGTCTTCAGATGCCATGTTCTTGCCGGCAATGTCATAGGCAGTTCCATGGGCAGGCGAAGTACGGATGATGGGCAGTCCCGCGGTGAAGTTGACACCCTCTTCAAAGGCGAGCGCTTTGAAGGGAATAAGTCCCTGGTCGTGGTACATGGCGAGGATGGCGTCGTATTTCATGAACTGGGAGCTGCCGAAGAATCCGTCAGCGGGGAAGGGCCCGAGAGCCAGGATGTTTTCCCGTTGTGCTTTCTGGATGGAGGGCGTGATCACCTCCTCCTCCTCTTTGCCGAGCAGTCCACCGTCACCGGCATGGGGGTTCAGTCCCAGGACTGCGATCTGGGGCCTTCTGACCGCAAAATCTTTAATGAGGGAATCATTCAGGATCTTCAGTTTGTCGTAGATGAGGTCGATAGAGAGCAGTCCTGTCACCTGGCTCAGAGGCATATGTCCTGTGGCAGTGCCGATCCTGAAATGGGGGCATACCATCAGCATAAGATACTTGGTGGCCTGAAACGAGTTAGCGAGGTATTCGGTGTGACCGGGGAAGTGGAATCCGGGGGACTGAATGTTCTTTTTGTTGATGGGAGCGGTCACCAGTATATCGATCCGTTTCTCTTTCAGGTCCTGCACTGCCTTTTCAAGGGCGGCAAAGGCAAAAGCGCCTGCCTGTGTGGTGGATTTGCCCAACTCGATGTGGGCCTCTTCCTGGGATACGTTGAGAATGTTGGATTTCCGGATATGAAGCTGGTCGGCCCTTTTCACCACATTGATCATGTATTCGGGCACCTCGATCGTCTTTTTGTGGTAGGAGGCGATTTTGGAGGATCCATAGATGAGGGGAGTGCACATTTCATATATCCTTGGGTCGGCCAGGGTCTTAAGGATTACCTCGTAGCCGATGCCATTGAAGTCACCTTGGGTGATGCCTGCCCTTATATGGAAGGCGCTATGTGTTTCATTGTATGGATTTTCTGTCATTGTAAGCAGGGAGTTTAGGGTTAGGGTTCATTATTCTTCAGGGATAAAGCCTTGGAGGAAACTGACAAGGAGCCGCAGGCCAATGCCTGTGGCCCCTTTCGGGATATAGTGTTCCCGTTTTTCGATGAAGGCCGGGCCTGCAATATCAAGGTGGATGAAGGGGGTTTCGGTAAACCTTGCGAGGAAACGGGCAGCAATGATGGCACCACCGTTGGGTCCGCCCACGTTAGCGATGTCAGCGATATCAGACTTGAGTTGTTCATCATAGTCTTTCCACATGGGGAACTCTACGATCCTTTCCCTCACTCTTGTGCCGGCTTCCATGAGTTGTTGCATCTCAAGAGGTGCGTTATGCTGCATGGCGACGATACCGTAATGTCCGATGGCGCGCATAGCTGATCCTGTAAGGGTGGCGGCGTCGATGATGAGGGAGGGATCATACCGTTTGGCATAGGAGAGGGCATCAGCAAGAATAAGACGTCCTTCGGCATCGGTGTTTTTCACCTCTACCGTCGTACCGTTGTGCATGGTGATTACATCCCCCGGTAGAAGGGCGTTGCCGTCAACCCGGTTGTCGGTGGCGGGGATCAGGGCGATAAGGTAGAGGGGGCATTCCATTTCGGCGAGTGCCATGAGGGCTGCTGCCATGAGGGCTGCCCCGGCCATGTCCGACTTCATGCCGTCCATCAGGGTGCCCGTTTTCAGGTTCATCCCTCCGGTGTCAAAGATCACCCCCTTGCCTACAAGCACAACCGGACGTTTATTGCGGGCTTGTTCCGGTTTCCATTCCAGGATGGTGAAGCTCGGCGGATCCACACTGCCACGGTTTACCGCCAGCAGCCCACCCATCTTGAGCGCCTCTATCTTTCCCCTGCTGAAGACCTCGGTCCGGATGTTCAATGCTGATGCATCCTGTATGATACGATGGGCAAAGTCCTTTGCATTGAGGGTTGACGGTGGCTCATTGACCAAATCCCTGGCATAGAAGGTATATTTTATCGCAACATGGAGGCGACGAAGATCACGGACATTTGCCCCGGGATTGACCAGATGGATGGATTGGAGGCTGTGGGACTGCCTGGCTGCATTTTTTGCCGACAGGTAGCGGAGGAACCTATAGGAGGCGAGAGCCAGCCCTTCGGCCAGGGCGATGAGGCAATCTAATCCAGGTCCGGTAGTGGTGAGATAGACATCCGGGATGCGTTGTTCAGCCACCAGGTCTGATAACCTGCTGCCGGAACGGCGGCAGGATTCATGCCTGTCACCCGGTTCTTCGCCCTTGCCGGTAAAAATTACAGCGATCCATTGACCTGTCCGTTGCAACGGGATAAAAAGTTTGTCAGGATCAGCTACACGGAAAGATGCGACCCATGCTTTTTCACGTGAGGTCAGCAGTTTGGTTCTCAACGGCTTACTTTCTTCAGCCAGAAGGGCAAAGCAAGCTCCTGCCGGTATCTTTTCCGCAAGACGGAACAATGTATCCATGTTCTTGCTACATTTGCTGGATGCCCATGTCAGGGTAAAGAGGGCATGCCGGTTGAACAATCTGTTTTCTATTTCTGTTCAGCAAAAATAAGAAATCTTATTGTAGGATTTGGGATTGACCCGGGAGGAGAAGGATAAACATGGAATCGGAAATCGGTGAAATCATAGCCAGGGGAGTGAAGGGGGAATTTCTGACCCTTCAGGAGGGGGTTATGCTTTTTCGGGAGGCACCTTTAACGGAGCTAATGGCTGCAGCCCATGCGGTACGGCTTCGGTTGCATCCGGATCCGGAGGTAACCTGGATCATTGACCGGAATGTGAACATCAGCAATGTTTGCCAGGCCGGATGCCTGTTTTGTAATTTCTCCTGCGCGAAGGGTTCGGATCGTGCTTATATCACCTCAATGGATGAATACCGTGAGAAGTTAAATGAGCTTTACAAGCTGGGTGGGCAGCAGTTATTACTGCAGGGCGGATTGCATCCTGACCTGGGCCTTTCTTTTTACACCACCCTCTTCCGTGACCTGAAGAGGTCTTTCCCATGGCTAAAGCTACATGCATTGGGTCCGCCGGAGGTAGTACACCTGGCACGGATGGAAGGGCTTGGATATGGAGAGGTGTTGGATGCTTTGTGCGAAGCGGGATTGAATACCCTACCCGGAGCCGGGGCCGAAATACTCTCCGACAGGATCAGGCAACGCCTGTCACCCGGAAAATGCAGCAGCGGACAATGGCTGGAGGTGATGTATGAAGCCCATCAACGCCATATCACTACCTCAGCCACCATGATGTTCGGACATATTGAAACCATAGAAGAAAGGGTGCACCACCTGATCCAGCTAAGGGACCTCCAGACCCGTAAACCGGCTACTGCAAAAGGATTTGTCTCCTTCATTCCGTGGCCTTTCCAGTCCAACCAGACGGTTCTTGCTGAGAAACATTGTGTTACCAACAGGATTACCACCTCTGAGTATATCCGTATTATCGCTTTGTCGAGACTGATGCTTCCCAATATCCCCAATCTGCAGCCTTCGTGGCTGACGGTGGGGATCCCGGCAGCCCAGGTCTGCCTCCATGGCGGGGCCAATGATTTTGGCTCCGTCATGATTGAAGAACATGTGGTATCAGCTGCGGGAGCTACTTCCACAGCGGATGAATGCACTCTCGTGAAGGCCATTGAGGATGCAGGATTCCGGCCGGTTAAGAGAAATCAGGAATTTGAAAAAGTATAAGAAATCCAGAATAAGACCAACCTAAAAAGGTCGACAGGCAATATAAAAAGTGAATAGTGTACTTCGAAATCGAAGGGTATTAGGTCTGTTAGACAAACAAACAAGAAGATTAAAATTCACTAAATCAAGCTGATAAAGAGTATGGTATGCCAATTGAATAATGTATGGCATGATTTCCAGAAATCGGAATAAGAGCCTTTTCAGTTTGATGAAAAAGAAGAAAATCCTATTGGTGGATGACCTGAAGGAATTTGCATGCCTGATCAGGGTTTTTCTTTCGAAAGATTACGAGGTTAGAATTGCGAATGATGGATTACAGGCATTAAGAATTCTCGAAGGTGGATTTCGGCCTGATGCCATTGTTACCGATCTTATTATGCCTCATCTGGATGGGTGTCAATTGATATATAGATTGAATAGTAATTGTACATATAACACCATTCCGGTTATTGTTTTAACATCTGTAGAAATAGACAGAGCCTCGGAATTGTTGAAGTTTGTTCGTTTTACGAGTATTGTCGGAAAGCCTTTTACTTCCGGAGAACTTTCAAAAGAGCTTATTCCTTTATTAAAGGAAGTGACTTACGGATACGTTATTAATTAGATCCTCTTTTATCAACCAGCGATCGATATGTAAAAAGCCCAATTCGTTTCAAAGGGTAACGGTACGATATCAATCCGTAAACATATAAAAATGTATCTATTAAAAATATATATTACATAATTATGTGATTGTTATTATTAGATATGAGCGCAATCATCAACAAAAAGCATCATTATAGCAAATCAATTGATTACTAATACTATTAAGCCTCAGATTCATTAAGAAATAATTTACACTTTCAATATAATCGCAATAGTTTTATGTAATTTTACAACCGTTATATTAACTATCGAACAGGGAATGTTTACACCATCCGATCATTACTTGCATTTTCAGATTGTTGACTCAATAGCGGTCGGGCTATTACAAAACACTGCCATACTTCTCTGTTTATCGCTATTATATGAGATCATCTGGTTGAAAAGAGAGGTGCCTGGAAAAATTGAGTACAAGATCCTGGCAGGGCTTGTCATTGGTTGCATTTCGATCATACTGATGTATGCTCCCTGGACCTGGACACAAGGTATTGTTTTCGACACCAGGTCAGTATTACTTTCAGTTTCAGGACTGTTTTTTGGGGTCATTCCGACTGCCATAGCCATCATCATAGCAGCCGCTATGAGAATCTTGTCCGGAGGCGGTGGGATGTGGATGGGAGTTGTTGTTATCATAACATCTGGTACCATCGGTGTATTGTGGCAAAGATTTCGTCATGATTGGCAGCAGAACAAACCTTATATAGAGCTTTTCACCCTGGGTTTGATTGTACATCTGATCATGTTGTTATGTACAGCTTTCCTGCCTTTCGATACCATCATCCCAACTGTAAAAGTCATTGCACTTCCGCTACTAACAATCTATACTCCAGCTACCATGTTGCTTGGATTGTTGCTCCTGCATCAAAGAAAAAACTTTCTAAACAGAATGGCAATAACACAATTGCATGAGAGTGAAATTAAGTTTCGAAAGCTTTTTGAGAACCATTCGGCTGTTAAGTTGATCATAGATCCTGTAACCGCTGATATCGTTGATGCAAATACAGCTGCTGCTCAGTTCTATGGCTATTCAAGAGAAGAGTTAAAAAAAATGAACATCTCTGATATTAACACGCTTTCCTGTTCGGAAATACAAAACGTGATTGATAGGATTCTGGGGGATCCAAAAATTAATTTTGAATTTATTCACAGATGCAAAGACGGAACACTGAAAGATGTGGAAGTGTTCAGCAGCATGATTGATATGTCAGGGAAAGCTTTCCTCCATTCAATTGTTCATGATATAACTGAAAAGAGAGAGGCAATCAATTATATAATCCTTCTGAGCAAAGCGATAGAGCAGCTCCCGGTTTCTGTGGTCATTACGGATGCCAGTGGTGTGATCCGGTTTATAAATCCCAAATTTGCAGAGGTAACGGGCTATTCAAAAGAGATGGCAATCGGTAAAAAAGCAAGTATTGTCAAGTCCGGCAAACAGGATAAGGAGTTCTATAAAGCAATGTGGAATACCATTTCAGCTGGTAAAGACTGGAAGGGTGAAATTCAGAACAAGCGAAAAGATTGTTCGGTTTTCTGGGAGAGTGTTTATATATCCCCACTTTTTGCCAGTTCAGGGAAAATCACCCATTATGTTGCAGTGAAAGAGGATATCACAGACAAAAAACGGTTGATGGCTGAACTTGTGACCGCAAAAGAGAAGGCCGTTGAAAGTGATAAATTGAAAACCTCTTTCCTGATGAATATGTCTCACGAGATTCGCACCCCTTTGAATGGCATACTTGGATTTGCCAATATCCTGGTCGAAGAGCCAAAAAACCCTGAAACAACAAGGGAATATGCTTCTATCATTCAACAATCAGGTGTCAGGCTTCTAAACCTTCTCAATGATCTTGTGGATATTTCGAAAATTGAAGCCGGCATTATGACAGTTGCCATAAGCAAGGTTTCTCCCGAGATTTTGTTACATGAAGTCGTACAACAACTTAAAAATCAAGCCATAAAGAAAGGCATTCAGATCAGGATGGTTGTTCCTGAAGAAGCTTCAGAATATACAATCAGGACAGATCCGTTTAAACTGAACCAGATTCTGGTTAATCTGGTAAACAATGCAATAAAGTTTTCTGAAAAAGGAACCATTGAATGTGGTTTTTACCTGAACGATGATGCACTGGTTTATTTTGTCAAAGATCAGGGTGTTGGCATACCGGAAGAGATGCAGGACCAGGTTTTCAAAAGGTTTTTTCAGGTAAAAAATAAAACGATTGATCATAATGACGGCGTTGGACTTGGATTAACCATATGTAAAGCATTGGTCGAGCTTCTTAAAGGAGATTTATGGCTTGAGTCCGAAGTGGATAAAGGAAGTTCCTTTTTCGTTTCACTCCCCATGAAACGATAATGAGTATTCTCCCTAATCATCTGGTTACATTTTTAAAACATACTTCGAAATCGAAGAGTGATCCCAGTATTCTTTGAAAGTCTTGTTTCTAATAAGCTGATAATTAACCTGATAAAGGCTGATGGCATAACAATTGGTTGTTTTTTTCCCAGATGAAACCATTCATCCTGTTTTATATTGTCTTAAATCACGATATTTACACCCTAAATGACCACGCCAAAACCATATCTTTGCCATACAACCAGAGGAATTGTCATTTTATTCACCGGATTGCTGATGAGTGGAATATTGTGCTGTTATCATTCAGCGCATGCCCAGTTCGCCGGTGGTTCAGGGACGTTTAATGATCCCTATCTTATTTCCAATGTTAACCAGCTTCAGGCAATAACCACAGGGTCAAATACAGCACAATATAAACTCATTAATGACATTGATGCATCGATAACCTCTACCTGGGATGGGGGTGCGGGGTATGCCCCCTATAACGGATGGTTTAATGGCAGCCTTAATGGTGATGGTTACACAATCTCCAATCTTTATATCAACCGGCCAAACGCTACAAATGTTGGTCTGTTTTCCAGAACCGGCAGTGAGTTTTTTGCAAAAAACCTGCATTTTCTGGATGCTTATATTGCAGGAAAGGACCGTACAGGAATACTTTCAGGCACTTCATCCGGCACCTTCGATAACATCACGGTAACAGGAGTGGTCACGGGACGTAATCTTGTCGGGGGCCTCGTCGGGCAGATCGAGTCGGGAGGAGTCATTACGGACTGCCATCTTCAGATGGATGTTACCGGTACAGGTGACTTCACTGGAGGTATTGTGGGTTATAATAATGCATCATACATTCAAGATGTTGTATTTAGTGGACAGGTATCAGGTGTAAACTATGTTTCCGGTGGTGCTGGTAAGAACGAGGGAATTATTTCCCAGGTAACTGTATCGGCTGATATTGATGCAACGGGGCATTCGGTCGGCGGTATGGCAGGGTGGAATAACGGCAGTCTCATTGGGAATAGTGGATTTACAGGTAGCATTGAAGGGGTAAATAATGTAGGTGGTCTTGTAGGGCATAACGGTTATGGCAATTCCGTGATTACAGGCTGTTATGCCCATGCTGATGTTACCGGTGAAGACAATACAGGCGGACTTATCGGGTATTGCCAGAATGGCACCGTTGAATTGTGCTATACTTCAGGAACCGTTTCCGGCTTTACAAGGGTTGGAGGATTAATTGGATACTCCAGAGATAATGCAACCATCAGCAAGTGTTTTTCAATATCTGATGTTATCCCGGCAGATGGCTCAGGTAATTATGACCATTTTGGCGGTTTGATTGGTTATTTGCAGGATTGTGAAGTGGAGAACTGCTTTGCCAGAGGATCAGTGACAGGGGATGCCTATGTCGGCGGATTGATCGGTTCAACAAAATGGAGTGATGCTTCGGTGAGTTTTTGCTATTCCACAGGGTATGTTACCGGATCATCCTATACCGGAGGCCTGATCGGTGATGTAACATCCTCTAATATTATCAGCTCGTACTGGAGCGATTATTTATCGGGTCAGAGCTCCAGTGCCGGAGGGATAAAGGTCCCGGACACGACTTATCTGATGAATCCATCCTATTTGCTGAACTGGGACTTTAATAATATCTGGGGTGTCGATTCCGCCCAAGAAATCAATGATGGGTATCCTTATCTTATTCCGTTGTTGGGAGGACTGATGATGATCTGGCGGGGTACGATCGATACTGCATGGGAGAATCCGGGTAACTGGTCCCAGAACAGAATACCGGTTATCAATGATCATATTATTATTCCTACGGATGCCATCCGTATTGCCATTCTAAGTTCTGTAGCCTCGGTAAGAAAGATGTCCATAAAACCCGCAGGGAAGCTTGTCATATCCCACAATGGTCATTTAACAGTTACCGATTTGATCTCGAACAGTGCCGGAACAGATGGATTAGTGATCGCCTCCAACGTTTCCGGGACAGGTTCGCTGATCCACAACAACAACAATGTGCTGGCATCCTTTCAACGTTACATATCAGGCACCCCTGAGGCCTGGCATCTAATCTCATCACCCGTGTCCGATCAGCCCTTTTCTCCGGAGTTCACACCTCCAGGCACCTATGGCGACTCTACCGGCTATGATCTTTACCATTGGCACGAACCTGACACCAGTTGGATCTATTATAACATGCCTGCACTCTGGGCAGCTACACATGGCTCACTAAGTTTTAAACCCGGAGCAGGTTACCTGATTGCTTTCCAGGATACAATCCCAACAAAATTATTTACCGGGACTTTTAATAACGGCGCTGTTTCTATACCGCTTACCCTTTCCGGTATCAATGCGGTGGAATTTGGTTTTAATCTGGTAGGGAACCCCTATCCCTCATCTATCGACTGGAAAGCGTCATCGGGCTGGAACAGAGGCAGCCTGATAGAAGAATCCGGTGGTTACAACATGTATATATGGAACGATACTGCCATGAACTACGGTGTGTATCATTCTGCCATGACCAGTGATGAAGGTTCTCTGGGAACAGGGCGATATATCCCGCCTACCCAGGGCTTTTTCGTGAAAGCTGCCCAGAACGGATCCCTGGCCTTAGACAATAATGTCCGTGTTCACAACCGTTCCGGGGATTGGCTCAGAAACACAAAAGACAATTCTGAACGGCTTGCTTTATCGGTGACGGCAGAGGATGGGGCCGGATCGGACCAGGTTGTGCTTGAATTCGGACACATGTTGAGAGAAGCCGGAGTCCCTAAAAAATTCAGTTTCATCCCTGCAGCCCCCGCACTTTTCTTACCTATGCCCAATCAAGATCCAGCTTCGATCAAAATGCTCGATTCAAAAGAGAACCACCCATACATGCCATTAAGTTTTAAAGCCGGGAAAACAGGATTTTATACGTTCACCGCCCGGTTCGATAAAGCATCTTATGAAATGCTCATCATCGAAGATCTCTATACCGGGATATCCCACGATCTGCTTGCCAATCCCGACTTCTCCTTTATTGCCTCGAAAGTTGATCCGCCCGAAAGGTTTGCCATCCGATTCAAGGAAGGAGTGTTTGCCAATCCCCACGATGCCCTGCCCGCAAATTTATATACCAGCCAGGGTATGTTGTATGTGGACCTGCGACTCCTGAATCCGGAAAAAAATTACAGCCTGAATGTGTTCACCCTTGCAGGACAAATGATCTACCGGCAAACCATGAAGGGTGGTGAAACCCATGTATTGCACCTCCATGATTTGCAGGGTGTTTATGTGGTTAAGCTTATGGGCAGCGAGGGGGTGTTGACAGAGAAGCTTTTCTGGTGATATGTGAGCAGATGACATGAATTTTGGCTCTTCAAAAACGAAGAAAGCCGGCTTTTAAAAAATCAAATGTCTTTGTAAAATACAGAAAAACAAACAGATACATGCTTTGGCACACTAGTTGCCAACCCTTAAGCATCCTAAAATGGAAAACAAGTAAATCAAATCAATAACAAAAAACAAAAAACACAATGAAAAAAGTAATCGTTCTCTTAACAGGTCTTTTCTTAATGACAATCGCAGTTCAGAATGTAAATGCACAAAATGCAACAGCAAGTACTGACGCTACCATCATTCAACCAATAGCCATAACTAAAACCCAAGATCTAAATTTTGGAAATATCGTAGCTCTCGGAACCCCGGAAACTGTAACTGTAGCACCCGATGGAACTCGTACATCCAGCGATCCTTTAAGTTTGCCAACTGCTACACCAGGGACTATCACTGCTGCTTCGTTCAATGTTACTGGTTTAGCTAATGCTACCTATTCTATTGATGTGCCTAGTTCATTTAATGTTACCAATGGTTCAAATACGATGGCAGTTAGTACCTTCGTAACATCCCCAACACCAACAGGAACGCTTGATGGCAGCGGAACAGAGACTTTAACTGTTGGTGCAACACTAACTGTTGGAGCAAGCCAAGCTGCTGGAGTGTACACAAATGCAAGTGCTCTGGAAATCACTGTTGCATATAACTGATATTTCCGGGAAATCCACAAATCAGGGCAGGTGACAGACCATCTGCCCTATATTTGTAAAAGTTAGTTAAAGGAAAAAAGACAAAAAATGATTGGCAAACTTTTCACCGCAATGTTCCTTAGCATTCTGTTGGCAGGCAATGCCTGGTCGCAGGCGAGTGTAACAGCGAAGGCGTTTGCCGAGGTTATAGAGGCATTGGCAGCCCAGGAGAGCCAGCAGTTGAATTTTGGTCGTTTTTCTCCAGAAACCAGCGGTGGGCAAATCATCCTGACACCGGATGGGATACGAACGGCACAGGGGACAGTGGTATTGGCATCGGGAACATATAATCCCGGAAGGTTTATTGTTACCGGAGCTCCTTCAGCCAATTTTATCATACAGCTTCCCGGTGGTCCGGTTGTTCTTGTGCACCATGCTTCAAACAGAACTATGACCGTGGACAACTGGACATCGAATCCGCTCTCAACCGCTGAGGCCAGCACCCAACCCGACGGATCGAAGGAGGTAAGTGTTGGAGCCACACTCTATATAGGCAATTTGCAGGATAATCCGGTCGGTATTTACGCCGGAACATTCCAACTTACGTTTGCCTATAATTGATCGGATACGACAGGTGTTCCGGGTAAGCAATCGTCCATTACCCGGAATTTTTTTATTTATGCTCCCCTTAAGGAAATATGACAGGTAAGTGTGCTAATATGCTAGATATTTTTATACTTTTGGATAATTATTCAAACTCATCATCCTCAAACACAAAGATCATGAATAACAGAAACGTTTTAGCAAGAAGCATACAGATCAGCATTGTTCTGCTGGGATGGGCCTTACTGTTGTATTCGGGGAAACAGGCTTTCTCCCAGGGTGATCTGCTGGTAACGCCTCGTAGAATCGTATTTGAGGGGAACAGGGACAGGCAGGAGATCACACTGGCCAATACAGGCACTGATACAGCCCGTTATACAGTTTCATTTGTACAATACCGGATGACTATGGAGGGTTCATTTGAGCAAATCACGGAACCTGATTCAGGGCAATTTTTTGCCGATCCCTATCTTCGTTATTTTCCAAGGATCGTAACCCTTGCCCCGAAAGAATCACAGGTGGTGAGAATGCAGTTACGAAGGGGGCTGGAGATGCAAACCGGGGAGTACAGGTCACACATGTATTTCAGGGCAGTGCCGGAAGAGAAGCCACTTGGGGAAGAAGATATACCTGATGATTCGACGGCCATCGGGGTCAGACTTATTCCCATCTTTGGGATCACCATACCTGTAATTATCAGGGTCGGGGAACAGGATCTTACAGTGTCCCTGTCTGATCTCCAGGTTGAACAGCGCGAATCAGGAGAAAGATGGCTGTCGTTGACGTTCCATCGAAGGGGTAACGTATCTGTATATGGAGATTTGACAGCGGAGCATATAGCCCCGGATGGCACAAAGACCGAAGTAGGTGTTGTAAGAGGAATTGCGGTTTACACACCCAATAGCCAACGAGGGTTTTCCTTTAAACTCAGCGAACCGGAAGGGGTCACCCTTTCAACGGGCAAACTGGTTGTACGGTATTCGGGAACGAGCGATACAAAACCCGTGGTGTACAGTGAGAAGGAGTTGAAGCTTTGAAGGTAGCAGAACCGAGGATACATGAGATAAGATGTTGAAATTCAAACGAGTAATATATTCAGAGGTACATCTTAATGCAGTCATTCCTGTGCTGTTCTTCATGATGGTGCTCTTCGTTTCCGAAGGGCTGATGGCGCAGATCAATCCAGTATCCCCTTTTCCTCCACCCCGTGAAATCAAAGTATATAATATGCAGGGATTAAGTTTTGGCAGTTTCTCCACAGGATCGAGCGGAGGTTCCATCACAGTTGATTATAACGGTTCACGGACATCGACCGGCTCCATTATACTTGTCGGAGGATTAAGCTATCAGGCGATATTCATTATCGAGCTTCTACCCGGCAGGCTGGTGAACATCACCCTTGACCCACCCGGATCTGTTCAGCTTCAAAGAGCAGGTGGCGGTGGTACCTTATATCTTACAATTGGCCCTACCACTGACAGAGGGTTGAGCTTCGTCACCTTCGCTGCTCATCCTTTTCATAATTTAGTTAGTATCGGCGGAATCCTTCAGGTGGGAAACCCATTATCCAATCCACCCGGAGAATATGTTGGGCAGTTCAATGTTACTTTTAATCAGGAATAAACATAAAAGGGTATCAATCCATTAACATCAGCTTGTAGAGCTGCAGGAGGGATATTTGGAGAGACTGGTAAAATACATGTTGATGGTTTTGATGCTGTTGCCCGGCGCGATGAGCCTTCGTAGCCAGGTGACTGATGAAGACCTCTTTGAGGAGGTACTCGTTTACCTCCGTGTTCAGGGAGTAGGAGGTTTTGATATCGATGCCTTCTATTATCAACAGAATGGATCACTCTATCTGCCAGTGGTGGATCTTTTTACATTTCTGAAGATCAACCAACAGGCAACAGCCTCATACGACAAGATCAGCGGGTATTTTCTGGATGAGAAGCGATTATATGAAATCCGGCATACCTCAAAGGAAGTTATGATGGATGGTAAAGTGATAACATTGACAGAGGAGGAAATGGTAAGGACAGAAACAGGGATTTATTTACAGTTACCGGTTTTTGGCAAGGCATTCGGCTTACATTGCACGTTCAGTTTCCGCGCTATGTCGGTTGAGTTGAAGACGGATCTTGAGTTACCGGCGATCAGAGAGATGAGGTTGCAGCTTCTGCGTCGCAATCTGGAGCAGTTGCGTGGAGAGATACAAGTTGACACCACCCTCGGGCGGAAGTATCATTTAGCACGTTTTGGAATGGTTGACTGGGCATTCACTTCGACGCAGATATCCAACCAAACCACCGACAATCGCATTTCATTGGCAACAGGTATGGAGCTTCTGGCAGGTGAGACAAACCTGTATTTCAATTATTCGAGCAGGGATGGATTTGATATACGGAATCAGCAATATAGCTGGAGGTGGGTTTCGGAGGAAAATAAATTCATCAGGCAGGTTCGGTTGGGGAAGGTTGGACCAGGATCCATCTCTTCCATCTTTAATCCGATGCATGGTATTACCATCACCAATGCCTCCACCAAATACCGGCGTTCATTCGGGGAGTATTCAATCACGGATTATACAGAGCCGGGCTGGACTGTGGAGCTGTATGTGAATAATGTCCTGGTCGATTATAAGACAGCGGATGCATCCGGGTTTTATAGTTTTGACATTCCTCTTGTGTATGGCAGTTCCGAGGTGATGACGAAGTTTTATGGGCCATACGGAGAAGAGCGGATTAAAAAGCAGTTCATCAACATCCCATATCATTTTCTCCCATCCGGTGAGATGGAGTATACAGTAACGGGCGGCATCATCCAGGATACTACCAACAGCCAGTATGCACGTGCTTCTGTGAATGTAGGTGTGAGCAGATTTCTTTCACTGGGTGGAGGTATTGAATATCTGACTGCTTTGGTAAGAAATCGTGAAATACCCTTTGCCTCTGCATCTGTGTCGCCCTTCAGGAACCTTTTGATCACCGGTGAGTATGCTCATAGTGTGAGAACCAAAGCTTTATTAAGCTACAGACTGCCATCGAATATAATGCTGGAGGTTGATTATGCACAATATGATAAAGAGCAGGAGGCTATCAGCTTCAATTATTTGGAGGAGCGGGGAGCCACGTTAAATATCCCTTTCCATGTCTTATTCCTGAGAGGTACCGCACGACTTGCCTTTAAGCAGAATGTGTATGAACTACTTACATACAATACTGCCAACGCAACTTTTTCGATCAACATCGGGCCGGTGAATGCCAACCTATCCGGTTATGCAAGCTGGATTGACGAGCGGAAACCCTACATTCATTCCAACATTGCTTTAAGTGCCAGGTTGAAGAACGGTTTTATGATTCGCCCTCAGATGCAGTATGATTTTACCAATGAAGAGGTTGTTTCGGTGAAAGCAGAGGTAGAAAAAAGGATCCGTCGGTCAGCGGTGGTATCGATGGCATATCAGAATAATATAGTTGGCAAATATCAAAGTGTTGAGGTAACTTTCAGATGGGATCTTCCCTTTGCACAAAGTAACCTTTCGGCCAGGTTAAGTAAGATGGACATGACCACAACCCAGGGGGCAAGAGGAAGCATTGTCATTGGAGGAGGTAATCATTTTATACAGGCAGGGAACAGGTCATCCATTGGCAGAGGCGCCGTTGCCATTACTCCGTTCATCGATATTAATCATAACGGTATTAAGGATGTAGGAGAGCCAAAAGCGAACGGAGTGAATGTCAAGATGAATGGAGGACGAATGCTGAAAATGGGGCACGATTCCATTATCAGGGTGATTGAACTTGAGCCCTATACTGCCTATCTGATGGAGCTTGACGATGCTTCATTGGATAATATCGGATGGATCTTACCCTTTAAAGCTATAAGGGTTGTTGTTGACCCAAATCAGTTTAAAGAGATCGACATTCCCATACAACCCGGCGCCGAGATCAGCGGTATGGTCTATCAGATCACAGAGCGTCATTCTTTACGGGGTATTGGAAGGATTTTGCTGAATATTCATCGTTCTGACGGCACCTTTGTCGCCAAAATCATGACGGAGTCCGATGGATATTTTACCTATCTGGGGCTTGGGCCTGGTGACTATCTTATACAAATTGATCCGGAGCAACTGAGGAGGATCTCTATGATGGGAGCGCCTGAAAAACTGGCCTTTACCATTCAACCCAACGAAATGGGTGACATTATTGAGGATCTGGAGTTTTTTGTGAAGAGCATATCACCGAAATAGCATGTCGATCATTGTATGATGTTTCAATGATAGGCAAAAACGATGGTGTACTCCCCAGTGTATTGTTTGTCGTGTGAACGGAATAAAGCATTATCAATTTCTCCGGCGACAGACAACGTGTTATGTCCGTTTTTGTTCAGAATCTGCATAGGTTCACTTGTGCTGGCAGGGGTAGCCAGGAAGGAGATCTCACTTCCATGATTCCCTGATAGATTTGAGTTGGAAATCAGGATGGAACCTGTTGTAAAAGCGCCTCCATCAAAGGAATACTCTCCCAAGCTCAGGGAAGCAATTTTGTGGTTTGGTGTTAACGAAAAATGGTTTTGCGCATGGGATTTCACGCCTACCATTTCCACTACTTCGGCAAATACATGCCCTGTGACTTTAGCCTGGCTATAAACCACAGTTTGGTTGAGAGACAGAACCAGGAAGAAGATAAGAAGGGTATGGATCATTCTCATGTCGCCTTGGTTAGATTTGCTTGTCCTGGTTTTTCATTGACAAATCTAAGCCGGAAGCGATATCAAGTCAAATTATTTACAACAAAACATGAAGGAAATTATACCCATATATCTAAAATTCAGGAAAACAATCTAATAGCAATTTAAAAAAAATTATTAATGTAAAATAATATTACGCAACGGAGAAAAAAATTAAGGAATTTTCAGTCCATACTTTTGAATTTTCGCATTCAGTGTTGGACGTGAGATCTTGAGGATTTTTGCAGCTTTTTGTTTATTCCAGGTAACCTGTTTCAGAATCCTTGTAATATGCTGTGTTTCTATTTCTGCGAGGGATAGGGGAGTGGTGATTTCTGTTACAGGTTCCTGGTTGATAAACCGGCGGACATGGGCTAGTTCAAGCATATCCGATTTGGCAAGCACGAGGGCCTGGATTATGGTATTTTCCAATTCGGTAAAATTGCCCGGCCAGTCATAGTTTTTAAAAACATTATAGATGCCGTTTTCAATCTTTACAACTTTTTTATTAAGTTTTCTGTTCTGGCGGGAGAGGATCTGGTTGGTCAATTCAGGGATATCTTCCAGTCTGTTCCTTAGGGGGGGGAGTTCAATATAGAACACTTTCAGCATGTAGAATAGTTCGTTCAGAAGGCTTTCTTCTCTCATTTTTGCTTCGAGGTCGTCACTGGATGCGGCAATGACACGGGCTTTAAAAGGTACAGGATCAGGGTTATCGGAATTGCAGGCCAGCCGGTCTTCAAGAACCTGGATCAGCCTGGCCTGGACATTTAATGGTAATCTGTTGAACTTATCCAGGAAAACCGTGCCTTCACCTGCTTCTTCGAGTTTTCCCTTTCTGTTTCTTCTAAAATATTTTGGATCATCACTATAAGAACCAAACAGCAGCTGCTCGGCTTTATAAACATCCAGACTCTCACAATTGATCGCTACAAAAGGGGCATTTACCGTAACTCCGCTATAATGGATCAGGTTAGCAACCTCGTGGATTCCAGTGCCTGGTTCTCCAACAATAAGGACATTCATGCGGGACATGGATATCCGGCCGATACTTTTAATGATTTCTCTGACGCAGGGTGTTTTTCCTGACAGCAGATTCTCTTCAATAATCCTTTTTACAGGTGCTTTGACCTTTGTTGTTAGTTTATTCTTTTGAGATGTCAACAGGATTCCATTGCGAATGGTTTCCAGGAGTTTTTTAGGTTGTAAAGGTTTTTCGATATAGTCGTAGGCACCGGCTTGTATTGCCTTGATCGTAACGGTTATATCACTGTAACATGTGAGCATGATCACCGGAATATCAGGATGATTCTTTTTTGCCGCAGTAACTACATCAATTCCGTTGATCCCCGGCATATCAAAGTCGGTTATGATCAGATCCGGTTTCTTTAATTCAATGAGCTTAAGGCCCTCTTCCCCGTTTTTGCCAGTAACTACATCAAATCCTGTTTTTTTCAACAAGTTTGAAAGAAGTGTGATAATGACCGGATCATCATCTATTATTAGTATTCGATTCATCTAATTCTCATGATCTGAATGAAGATGCACTAACCGCCAATATCAAAATACTTTTCCATTACAGAGAACAACATGGCCTTGCTCATCGGTTTGGAAATATAGTCATCGCAACCTGCTTCGAGTGCGCTTTCTCTGTCGCCTCTGAGTGCATAAGCTGTTTGAGCGATGATGATGACTTTTTCATTGATTTTTCGTATCCGTTTTGTTGCTTCCAGTCCATCCATTTCTGCCATTTTTATATCCATCAGTATCAGATCAATATCAGGATGTGTACGGGAAAATTCCACAGCATCGGTTCCTGACCTGACAAAATGTAATTCAGCAATAAAATCACTGAGGATCACTGACATATATTTCTGAGAAACATCATCATCTTCAGCAACCAACACCTTCAGACCATGGGAGGGATTTATGCCATTCTTTTGCACCTCCATTCCCTCGTCGGTTTTTCCAGCATAAGAATGGTCGCCTAATGGCGGATTCACCGGGTGGGTGAAATAAAAAATGGTTCCGACCTGACTGGTAGATTCACACCAGATCTTACCGCTGAGCATTTCTACATAAGCCTTGGCAATCGAAAGGCCAAGCCCTGCTCCCTCATAGCCTCTTGTTATTGAATCATCGACCTGATAGAATCTATTGAATACCGATTCTCGTTTATCTTCCGGGATACCTATCCCACTATCTTTTATATAAAACATGATGTATTCCCCTTTATGAACATATCCAAAGTCAATTTCACCTTCGCTTGTAAATTTTATAGCATTATTCAACAGGTTATTCATGATAGAATTGAATTTATTACTGTCTGTTTTTAATACCAGGTTGCTGTTATCCGGATCAGGGCTGAATTTCAATCCAACTCGTTTTAATGAAGCCTCTCCCGAGAAGAGCAATAAAAGGTCATGACACTCTTTTACAATATCAAGTTCTTCAAAAACGAGTGTCATTTGATTTGAATCGATCTGTGAGATATCAATAAGGTCGTTGATCAGATGGAAGAGACGGTGTCCACTTTTTTCAATGACATCAATGATCTGATGTTGTCGTTGTTTTGGAAGCCCCGGGTTTTTTAACAATTCAATAAAACCCAGGATGCCATTCATGGGCGTTCTGATCTCATGACTCATATTTGCGAGAAAGGCTGATTTCAGGCGGTCGCTCTCTTCTGCTTTTTCTTTGGCTCTGATCAATTCATCCTGGACTCTTTTTTTCTCAGTGATATCCCGGGTGATCACCACCAAACCTATGGCCTGCATGCTTTCATTGCGCAGAAAGGAAACGGTTGTTTCAGCCCAGATCAGCGAACCGTCTTTATGGTATTCCTGAAGTTCAAGGACACGCGACCTGTTAGGGTCAATACCGGGGGAGCCTTCAAGTACCAATTCCTTCCTATAGATGTCGGATAGTGTCTTTAATGAATCCTCTGTAAAGATATCATGGAGAGAATGTTGTATGGCTTCTTCCATGGTAAATCCCCGTATCTTCTCAATGGAAGGGCTTACGTAGGTGATATTAAGGTCAAGGTCAAGAACCGTGATATTATCGGCGATATTGTCAACGATCAGTTTAAAAAGGGATTCATGTTTTTTCAATGCTTTTTCAACCTCCAGTCTTTTCAGATAGAGGCTTAACTGAGCACCGACAATTTTTAAAATATCCAGGGTGGCATAATTGAAGGCATTGGCTTTTTCCTTATTACGGGCTACCAGTACTCCATTAATCGTGTCTCCCTGTAATACCGGAATGCCAATCCAGGCATAAGGTATTGGCTGCCGATAGTCCAGTTCTCTGGTATCACATTTTGCTTTAATATCATCGCCTGTCAGCATCAGGGGGCGATTCTCTGAAATCACCAACCCGGCTATCAGTTGATTCCTCTGCCATCTTTGTGGACCTGAGCCATCGATGACCTCATCATAAGGGGCAGTGAAGGTATCTGTCTCTTTATCATACATTCTGTAATAGAAATCTGAAAAAGGAAGAATCTTCTTCATTTCAGACCTGGTGATATCAAACATTTCCCTGAAATCAGATGTTGCTGCTGAAGTGTGCGCAATATTATACTGAACCTCCCCAAAGAGCTCACTGGTTTTTTTTTCTGTTATATCGTTCACAATCACAGCAAACTGATCTGGTTGATTCCTATAAGCAACAACTTCAAAATGTTTTTTTAGTTCTCTGGAATAATTTTCATAATGGAGTGTTTCTCCTGTTCGGACTACATCGTTATAATGTTCGATCCAATAGGATTCTGTTCCGGGCAATACTTCAAGAATCCGTTTCCCGATGATGTTTTCACGTTGTAGGCCTGTGATTGTTTCAAAGCTTTTATTTATATCCAGGAACCGATAGTCCACCATGACACCGTGATCATCATACACAGCTTCATGAATTGCCACTCCCTGATCCATGCATTGCACAATATCTTCATAACGTTGTTCACAGTATTGGAGTTTCCTTCTCCATCTTTCTTTCATCAACTCATAATCTTTCAGTGGCAGGGCTTGTCTCAGTTTGACAATTCTCCAGATAGAATCCATTAAAAGCTGCAGGTGCAGCACATCAGTCTCTGAATAAGCCTCCTTTTTATTGGCAACTCCAATCACTGCTTCGATCCTGTCATTGATAAAAACCGGAACGGTTAAGAACCTTTCAATTTCCAGGTGACCTTTGGGGTAACCTTTTTTACCTTTCGTTTCTTTTAAGAAATCATTGACCCAAAAAGGTTTTCTTTGTCTGACAGGTTCTCCACAAAGTCCTATGTTCTTGAGTAAAAAACAAGTTGGAGGATCATGGATCTTACATTCCCGCATCACACCTTTTGACCATGAATAGAGTAATAACTCCTCCTTTTCTTCATCATATTTAAAAATATAGCCAATTTTACTGTTTGTAATTGAAATAGCTTCATCAAGGGCATGGTCGAGGAAATCATGAACATCTTCGATCTGAGACTGGAGAATTCTCAAGAGGCTTTTTAGCTGTACATTGCTGTTTTCCGGGATATCACCGGAATCGGAAAATGTACCCGGATTGTTTGCATGGGTATTCATGTTTCATAGTTTGGTACAATAAAGATACGTCAATATTGAGTTTACTAATAAGGATCATGATGAAAAATAGTTGTTAAACATACGGCTGTTTTAAGGGAAGTGTGACGAAAAATTCAGAACCTTTATCAACTTCAGAAAGCAGTGAGATCTCACCGCCTAAAATATCAACGTATGCTTTAGCGATTGACAGTCCCAATCCAACTCCTTCATAACCTCTGGATATACGATTGTCGGCCTGAACAAATCTATCGAATACCGCTTTTTGTTTTTCAGGAGGGATCCCAATTCCGGTGTCTTTGACAAAGAATCTGATCATACCCTCATCCAGGGTGTATCCAAAAGTAATTTCTCCCTGTTCGGTGAACTTAATGGCATTTTTTAACAGGTTGGACAATATAGAAACCATTTTATTTTTATCAGTGATGAATTCAAGACCAACCGGCTTTTCAGGTGGAAGAAATGAGATCATCAGTTTTTTTTCAATCGCCTCTCTTTGGAATATAGCGGCGAGTGTTTCACATTCCATTTTAACATCAATAGGTGAATAATTGAGGGAAACCTGACGTGATTCGATAATTGAAATATCGATAAGGTCATTGATAAGGTTGAACAGCCTGTGTCCGCTTTTTTCGATCAGGTTAATGATGGTTTCTCTTTTTTCATGGGTCAATGACGGGTCTTTCAGGATATCTGTAAATCCAAGGACCCCATTCATCGGGGTCCGTATTTCATGGCTCATATTAGCAAGGAATGCGGTTTTCAGCCTGTCGTTCTCTTCAGCATGCTCCTTGGCTTTGATCAGATCTTTTTGGGACTGTAATCGTTCAAGATAGAGACTAACTTCCTGGGCAATATTTTTCATCAGGGAAGTATTTGTATTATCGAATCGAATGTTTTGATTCTGACTTACACCGGCAAGGACTCCGGTATTTTTTTTACATAAAACAACCGGGACTCCATAAACTTCGTAAAAGGGATTTTGTTCCTGATATTCGGGTTTATTGCTGGTATCTGGCAACTGGCTGCCAAGGAGATATGGCTTTTCCCAGGAGATGACATGATTGATCACCTCCAATAAAGCTTGATCAACCTTGTGGTGCAAGTTTTTTTGTTCACCAATCCAACGCAAATCCTGATCACCCTCATTGTTTAATACAACGTAAAGAGTTGTATGGGGCATTATTTTTTCAAAATCATGCCTTATTTTATACATCAGCGTTTCCAGGTTCGACTCATTCATTACAGCAGATGCGACGTCATATTGAATCTTCTGAATCGTTTCCGTTTCTTTTTTATGGGTAATATCAGACAGGATATGAACAAAACTGATGATCTCATTTTCTTCATTAAGGATGGGATCAACAACCACTTCAAATAATCGATCATTTCTCATCATCTCGTTGAATTCCCTTGCTTTCGATTTATATGACCGGAGGAAGGGACAAACTTTTATGGGATGATCAGCATTATGAACGAGTGAAAAGCAGGGTTTCCCAATGATATCAAGTTTGGGTTGCCCGACCAGCGCAATAAATGCTTTGTTGCATTCGATGACAAGATTGTTTCTATCTAATAGGGCGATACAATCATTAATGGCATCGAATGTTTTACGCCAGTTTTCAGAAGCAATACGAAATTTCTGTTCGGTTTTTTTTCTTATATCAAGTTCTTTCTGAATGGATACTGTTTGCTGTTTAACCAATACATTCAGTCTTTCTGTCTCTGTCTTTTTCTGGTCATTGGCTTCTTTGATCCTGACCATTGCTTTTATTTGAGCGATTAACTCGGCTTCATCAACAGGTTTGGAAAGGAATCCTTCTGCTCCGACTTTAAGCGCCTCAATCCGTGTTTCTTTTTCATTACGCAAAGCTGTAAGAAACACAACGGGAATGCCTGCCAGTTCATCATCGCTTTTTAGTTGTTTGCATACTTCAAATCCATTGAGATCAGGCATGATAATATCGAGAAGAATTACATCAGGCCTTTCCCGTTTTGCTAATTCGATGCCTTCCATTCCTGAGAGGGTTGAGAAATAATCGACATTCTGAAAGAATTCTTTTAATAAAGCATTAAGAGTTATGAGGTTATCCTCTTTATCATCAATAGCCAATATTTTAATTTTTCTATTATTCAACATTGATAAGACTTTTTATGTAATAATACATTGGATTATACCTTAGGTAACAACATTTGTTTAATCACATCCATCAGCCTGGTTTTATCAATATCGCCTTTATTGATCAACTGATGGATATTATTTTTCTTAAGAAATGAAAGTTCTTCACTGGTTATATGTTTGGCAGTGAGGATCAGGACAGGTACGGAAACCGTTTTAGGGTTTTCCCTTAATTGTTTCAAAACTTCAAAACCATCAATTCCCGGCATCATCAGATCCAGGATGATAGCATCAGGTACAAAATCAGATATTTTTTGTAAAGCCTCTTCGCCGTTTCTTGTCACAACAGGGTATAGCTCTTCTTCATTGAGGATATCACAAATCTGAATGATTGCCGGTTCGCTATCTTCCACCAGCATAATTTTCTTACCTGCAATCTGAGCAAAATCATGTAATTTATTTACTTGTGTTTTATTATTCCACGACTTATTATTTGCATTATCAACAGAAAAACCTTTCAGGTTGACAGGGAGGATGATGGTGAACAGGGATCCTTTACTGACCTCACTTTTCACATGGATCTTCCCTCCGAGGATATTTATATATTTTTTTGAGATTGCTAACCCTAGTCCGGTACCTTCATGTTTTCTTGAGGTGCTGTAATCTACCTGCCGGAATTCATCAAAGATATTTTCCAATTGATCAGATGGGATACCAATACCTGTATCTTCGACTTCGATAAAGACCTTGTTTGCTTTTCTTCGTGTTCTGATCATCACACTACCCTCATGGGTAAATTTAACAGCATTGCCAATGATGTTTTGCAGGATATGGTAGCATATTTTAAAATCGTTTTTCATTATTACATTGTCTTCGGGATGGGTATCTACCGAGAGGATAATCTTTTTCTCAACAGCCTGAGGCATAATAAGGGCTGTAACTTCATCAAGAAGTTCGTGCAATTGGAATTCTGTTGGGATCACGTCAACTCTTCCGGATTCAATTCGGGTAATGTCGAGGATATCGTTAATAATTTCCAGTAGTCTTTTACCATTTCTTTCAATGACTTTTATATAATCATGTTCTTCTACAGCGATTTTTTGACCCAGGCGTCTGTGAAGAACGCCTGAGAGGGCGATGACCGAATTGAGTGGAGTACGCAATTCATGGCTCATATTGGAGAGGAAGGAGGATTTGAGTTTATTGGCTTCATTCAACTGGGCTTTTTGAGTTTCAAGTTCTGCATTTTGTTGTTCCAGTTCAGAAGCCTGGAATTTTAGTTCCTTCTTTTGTTCCTCCAGTTCATTGTTTTGGATTTCCAGTCTGGATGCAAGATCACGCATATTACGATAAGCGAGAATTCCGGCGATTCTTGCATCCAGGATTGTACGCATTTTATTGATCCATTCAATTAATTCAGGATCATAGTGATATAGGCTTGATAATGTGATGCAAGCCATAATATCACCACCCGCGATGATGGGTACGGTTACTATTTCTTTAGGAATAAAAGTACCGTTAATGGTATTGAACACGAACCTGGTACTGTCGGGAACATCCATCAGATGATGGATTTGTTTCGATGTCATAGCAATACCAAATTCATTATCGTACTGATCAACCGGGAAGGAGAACTTCACCCTGGTATCGGAGCCAATGGTTGCTACACATTCAAGCATTGTTTCATCTGCACTCAGGGCATAAATGACACCGGTCTGGGAGTTGGTACCGAGAATTAATTGCCTTAAAAGGATATTGAAGAATTGTTCAGGATCATCATGACTTAACAATTGATAGGAGAGGTCAGCTATGAGTTGGTCTTGTTTTTTTTGTTTTTCAATGATCTCTGCCAGTTTATTGAATGAAACAGCCAGCTCTCCAAATTCATTGTTATTGTAATATTTTACTCTGACTGACATATCTCCCTCCCTGAATTTATCTGTAGCAGATTTCATGGTTGAAAGCGGTCTTCTGATGTTTCTCATAAGGGTGATATTCACGACAGAGGATACGAAAAGTAAAAACGCAACCATGGTCGTCATGTGCAATTCCAGGTTATTTTTTTTATCGATTGTAGCATCATATAGCTCGTCTGCAGTCTTTTCGGAACTGGTGCTGATCTTCTCGAGGGAGGATAAGAGTTTGTCGACCTGGCTGCCTCCAATGTTATTGCTTTTTGTTCGTAGAACAGCTTCCCTGGTTTTTCCGGCATACATGAGAGAGATTGTTTCTTTACGCAATGTGTCCCAGGCCATTAATTGGATTTTTAGGGAATCTACATCCCTTTTGTCACCCAGATAACCGGAGTATATGATATCTAGTTCCTTGTATGCATTTCTTTTGTATTGTTCTATGTCTGACAAATTCAGGGCAATCTGTTCATCTTCAGTGAAGAGAAACAGATCTTTCATGTTTCGGTGGATTGCTAAGATGTTGCTTTTCAGTTCTCCGACAGCTCGTCTGACAACAAGTGAATTATCGTACAGAAGGCTGTTTTTTCTGTGAATGTTTTCAGTCTGTCGGAATGATATAAATCCAAGAGCAAGTAAGATGAAGATTGTAATAACAAATCCGATCATTAATTGATGTGCAATTTTAATTTTTCTCATCATAATTCTATCTTATCTATTGATCTTTTGAAAGATTGCAGTTTGGGGAAATACTTCGGAAAACCTTGCCGACAATATCAAATCTCTTTCAACCACATCAGTGACAAGGTATCCCTCATGATCCAAATTTTGCATTAATTTGTAGATTATTCTTTTTTTTGTTTTTGCTGAATAATATAATAGAATGTTTGAACAAACAATCATATCGAAACCGCCATAAATACTGGATGGAGGAGAGAAGGTATGATGGTCAGCCAGGTTGAATACTGAGAAGTCGATATTTTCTTTTAATTCATTAACCACAGCAAACGTATCTCCCTTTTTTTCAAACCATTTTTTCATTCTGCAGAGGGTAAGATTATGAAGGGAAATTTCAGGATAAACGCCTTTACATGCCAGTTCTACCTGATTCGTATCATAATCTGATGCAAAAATTCTGTATTTGAATTTTTTCTGATGAATTATTTCAAGTTCCTTCATTAGAATTGCCAGAGAGTAGGCTTCCTGGCCTGTGGCACATCCTGCAGACCAGATTCTAAGTCCTTTGTGTTTCAGTTGGGTGATCCTCATGATCAGTTTTGGGAGCACCAGGTATTTAAGTGCCGCAAAGGTTAGCGGATTTCTAAAAAACTCACTGTGGTGTATATAAAGAGATGCAATAAGTTTATCTCTTTCCGTATCACTGGTATTCAGGATTTTTGCGTAATCATCGAAAGAACCACAGGTCCATTCCTTCATTCGTTTCAGCATGGTTGCATTTAAAAAAGAGGGGCAGAAAGGTTCTATATCAACACCAGTAGATTGTTTGACAATTTCTCTTATTTGGTTAAGGTCATTGGTCATTTTGTCATATTAACACTTTAAACATCATTTATCCGATATTTTTGCATACGCCGGTGGAGTGCATTCCATTCGATATTCAGCAAACGTGCAGCTTCATTCTTATTATTGCCTGTTCTTTCCAAGGCTTTAATTATCGCGCGTTTTTCAATTTCTTTCAGGTCAAGCATCTCTTCTTTAAAAGGATTTACGGAATTTTTATCGGTATTATCTGAGGTAACTTCTGGCTTGATAAAGTCAGGAAAATGTTTTGGTAAGATCTGTTGGCCGTCGCATAAAATTACAGCACGTTCAATGATATTTCTTAATTCTCTAACATTACCCGGGAAGTTGTAACCATTAAGTATGGAAAAAGCATCAGGATGGATGGAAGGGATATTTTTTCCCATTTTCTTTTTAAAAACATCAAGAAAATGGTTTGCCAGCAATGGAATATCTTCTGCACGTTCTCTGAGAGGAGAGAGGTGAATGATAAAAGTACTCAGTCGGTAATACAGATCGGCACGGAAAGCTTTACCACTGCTCATTTCATCAATTGACTTGTTGGTAGCAGCTATTATCCGGATATCGAACGATTCCTCTTTTTGGGTTCCCACTTTTGTGTATTTCCTGTCTTCGAGCACTCTTAGCAATTTCACCTGTTGAGATCCGTTCATTTCTCCAATTTCATCGAAAAAGAGCGTCCCTTTATCCGCCATTTCAAACCAACCGGCTTTATCGGCGATAGCTCCTGTAAAACTCCCCTTTTTATGGCCAAAAAACTCACTTTCAAAAAGAGATTCAGGTATTGCTGACATATTAACAGCGCCAAAAATCTCATTGCTGCGATTGCTAAACTGATGAATGCCTCGTGCAACCAATTCTTTTCCCGTTCCACTATCACCGAGGATCAATACGGAAGTATCATGGGTTTTTGCAACCTGCTCCATCTGAGTAATGATAGACTGTGTATGTGCAGAGGTACCAATGATATATTCGCCTGGTTTCTGATTGATAATATGGCATAGTTGCCGGTTTTTGTTTTTAATAGTATTAAGGCTGGCATTGAGTTCGGAAAACTTTCTGGTTCGTTCAATGGATATCCAGATATCTTCCGGTGTAAAAGGCTTTTTGAAATAGTCAACAGCTCCTTTTCGCAGTGCACTGATAACAGTATTCATATCACCCGCTGCACTTATCATGATTACTTCAATGGAGGGGTACTTTTCTTTTACCTGCGAAAGCACCACCAATCCGTTTGTTTCGGGCAGGATAAAATCGGAAATTAATATATCGACAGGTTGTTCCTGTAATACTTTATAGGCAATGGATGGTTTGTCAACAGCTATTACATTTGCTCTTTTTTTCAGTATCGCCCTTAAAAGATTTCTGATAATAGGATCGTCATCCAAAACCAATATATTCAATTCATCAGGTTCCATCAGCTTCCAATTCTTTTCAATTAATAATCACTCCATGGTCCATCACTCTTTCACTGTCGGAAGTTTTAAGATAAAAGTGGTTCCTTTACCAGGTTCACTGTAAACTTCAATAACACCTTTGTTGACCTCAGTAAAATCCCGAATCAGATGTAATCCCAGTCCACTGCCTTTTTCGTTGTTCGTGCCGGCAGTACTGTAAAATGAATGATCAGAGAAAAGATTTTCCAGGTGCTCCTTTTCAATACCAATGCCTGTATCTCTGACTTCAATAACGACACTATTATCTGGTTCTGATGAGGCCGTAAGAAAGATTTCCCCGTTATTCTCGGTATATTTTACAGCATTTGAGAGGAGGTTCCTGATTACGCATTTCATCATGTTTGGATCAGCATGGATGTAAATGTCATCAGGCACGTCAATATTAATACTCACATTTTTATTGATCGCATTAAAGCGGGCAAAAGGGATAGCGTTCTCAACGAGTTCAGGCAAGGGAATTTTTTCGGGTATGCAAATCAGATTTCCTGTTTGGGAGCGAGTCCAGTTTAAAAGATTATCAAGCAGATTGTAGGTTTCTTTTGTGCTGTAATTAAGATTATGGATGATTTCCCAGAAATCGTCTGATTGAGGATCGAGGTATTCTTCTGCGATCATGGAAATCATCATAGAGATATTAGCAAAGGGTGATTTTATATCATGAGATATGATGGAATACATTCTATCTCGGGTCATGTTTATTTGTTTAATAACCTCAGCCTGTTCCATGATGTTTTTCTTTGCTTTAGAAAGTTCCACATGGCTTTTTACCCTGGCGAGCAATTCCTCTTTTCTGAAAGGTTTTGTAATATAATCAACACCTCCTGCTTTAAATCCTTCAACAAGGTTTTCAGTGTCATTCATTGCTGTGAGAAAAATCACCGGAATTTCTTTCAGTTTGTCATCATTTTTTAATCTTTTACAAAATGTATAACCATCTTCATCTGGCATCATAACATCTAGAAGGATAAGGTCCAATTCATTTTGCACCAAGACATTAGCTGCACCTTCCGTATTCAGTGACAATGCGATCTGATATCCTTCTTTTTTAAGGTAATTACTGACTACCTTAAGGTTTTCTTTATTGTCATCCACAATAAGGATAATACTTTTTTCCTTTGTCATATTGCATATTTTTCATTCTTTAACATCATCCATTTTTTTAACAATGTCTGGGAAGGCCAGAAGTGTGAGTCTGAGTTCATCCAGGTCGAGGGAGTCTACATGTTCGAGCAATCGTTCAGCATAGTTTTTCAGGAATGCAAAATTATGCAATATTGCTGCTTCTTTCAATTGGATTGCAAATGATTCAATCTTATACAGCACATATTGGTCTTTTATGGTTTCCCAATGCGGTATAAATACCTCTTTCAGCATTTTGAGCAAAGAGGGGTACTGCTCCGGTTTTTTCTCATTCAGGACCCCGTTTTCCAACGATCCGTTTATATCAAGGATATTCTCATAGGCTTCAATTGTGGAATATCTAAGGAATTTCATCAACTCATCAACAAGAGCTTTTTTACTAATGGGTTTGAACAAATAACCGTTAAAGAGTTTTGAATCTATGTTTGACGTCAGTTCAATAAGAGCTGCTGTGTAAGCAATAACGGGTATTTCAGCAGTTTTTGGATTACCTTTCAGGATTCTCACTACTTCAAAGCCGTCTGTTTCGGGCATCCTGATATCCAGAAGGATCAGATCAGGGATTGTCTCCGATAATAATCCAAGTCCATCATTCCCGTTGAGCGCTGATATTGTTTTTAGCCCAAGTGTTTCTAACATTCCTTCAACCAACATAATATTTACTTCCACATCATCAATGATGAGGACAGTAGCCTTTTCAAATACAACAGATTCATACGATTCAATGATGACATCAGGGGTGAGGTCTATATTTTCAAGCAGGATATCATTAAAAAGGATCGTAAAAACGGAACCTTCACCTACTTTACTTTCAACCAGGATCTGTCCATTCATCTTCTCCATGAGTCGTTTGGAAATGGAAAGTCCCAGGCCTGTGCCTTCATATTTTTTACCCAATCTTTCACTTACCTGTTTAAATGAATCGAATATTGCTTCCAGCTGGTCTTCGGGTATTCCGATCCCGGTATCCCTGATTACGCATTTAATAGAGGCAGAATTCCTTCCGGTAATATCATAATGGAGAGAAATGGTAATGGCGCCCTCATGGGTAAACTTCACAGCATTTCCAATAAGATTAAAGAGTACCTGTTTAACTCTGATTTCGTCGAGCGAAACATTTTCGGGGAAATATCCACCCGGTTTTTCGAACAGGATATTGATACCTTTTCTTGTTGTTTTATCCCTGAACAGCAATATCACCTCATTGATGAGGCTAATGAGATCGAAGGGGTGATTTGTGAAGTCCATCCTGCCTGATTCTATTTTCGAGAGGTCGAGAATGTCATTGAGTAAAGACAGGAGAGATCTGCCGCTTGACAGCACAGAGTTTAGCATTGTTTTATGTTCCGGATCATTTAGTTCTTCGTAGAGTGTTTCGCTGAAACCGAGAATAGCATTCATGGGTGTTCTTATTTCATGACTCATGTTTGCTAGAAACTCGCTCTTTGCAAGATTGGCAAGATTGGCCTTATCACGTTCTTCGAGTAAGGAAAGTTCGATCAGCCGACGTTCATAAGCATTGGAGATAATAGCACAGACACCCCGGAGGAGTTCTATTTCCGAAACACTCCAATCTCTGTCAGACCTGTATTCATTAAAACAAATAAATCCATAAATATTCTCATTAATCAACAGAGCATTAATGATGATAGCTTTTATATTATGTTCAATTAAGAATACGCGAATCGAAGGGGTTGTGTCATTGATGTTCCTGGCGACAAGAGATCCTTGTTCCTGTAACGTCTCTTTCAATCCGGGCAGGCTTTCATAGTCTACAAAATGCATGTTCACGATGGGTGGTTCAATGTCTTTGGAGCGCCATTCAAATGTATTGGTTAGATTGATATTATCACTATTGTTCTCCCATATACTGATACTGCTTACATCCATTCTTTTCCCGATAATCATCAGCACTTCATTGATGTGTACGTCAAATTCCTTTGGCAGATTAAGTGCAAGAGAAACATCAGATATCAGATGTTGAAAGTCAAATGCTCTCTGAAGCTGTATCTGTTGGGTTTTTAATTCCTCTTTCACCCTTACCTGTTCTGTAGTATCGAAGTAAATACCATATACAAAATGTTGCGTGTTATTAATAACAACAGGTTTGCCTAGGATGGACACGTTGATCAGAGAGCCATCTTTTCTTTTCCGTAATGTATCATGGTTGATTGAATTTCCTTCAGAAACTGCGTAGGTCAAAGACAAACTCTCTTTTTTAAGGTGATCTGGGACAATAAGATCATTTATATGATTACCAATGACTTCAGAATCGCAATAACCAAACATCTCCAGGAACTCCTTATTGCAGCGCATGATGCGATCTTCGTTGTCGAGGATGACAATTCCGGCGGGAGAACCTTCGAACAGATTTTCAAAATATGTCCGTTCAGCAAGGCTGTTTTCTTCCTCAGCTTTTCGTGCGAGTAGAAGACCTACCTTGTGGGAGTAGAGCTTCAATATTTCTTCATTAACCGACGAACCCTCCTTATCATAGAAAAATAAAAAATTTCCTTTGATAAAATTACCGGAAAGAATTTTCAGAAAGTAGAGTTCGCCGGATGATAAAATATGGTCTATCTTTTTTAAAGGTTCTGGCATTAAAAGGCCATTGGCAAATTCCCGGAAGCTTTTATATTTAACGATATTCCCTGATATGGAATGATCTGTGTGTTGTTTGTCGATGGTCCAGGTGGCACCTATCATGTTCTGATCAAGGGCTTTTTCGATGGATGCCATATCCTCAAGGGAACCAGAGAATCCCTTGGTGACGAATGTCCGGGAATCTGCCAACTCATTTAGTAATACCATCCTGGCATTACTGAGGTCATGGAAATTATTACAAATAACCTGATAATCTATTTCACCTGTACTAAACCTCAGAAACTCTTCAGAAAATCCAATCAGTTTCTTCAGAGAGAGTTGTTCTTTCATTCTGGGTGTTATATCCCTAAGTGTGGCAAATAGCTTGGAATCCGTTTTTCTGATGCTCCATTCCAACCAATGATAGTTATTATTATTGCCTGAGATGAATCGTATCAAACAGGTAAATACACTGTTTATCAAAGATGGATCTTTCATCTTTTGCATAATCTGAGCACGATCCTCCGGATGTACATAATCAAGGACCCTGGTACCAATAAGGATTTCAGGAGCGTAGCCCATTATTCTTTGCCAGACTGGATTAACATGAATAAATACACCATCGTGGGTCATTATGCAGAGTAGATCAAGGCTGTTGGTGAAATAGTCCTGTAGCTCTTCTGTTTTGAATTTAAGCTCCTGTTCGGTATTTCTGACCTCGGTAATGTCATTGAAGAATATCACAGAACCATAGGGCATCAATCCGGCATATCTGATCTGTGACTTTTTAATAAGATAGATGCGTTCCTTGTTATCAACAGTAGCATTAAAAACAGTATCTTTCAGGTCGCTATGAAAAAATTCAACCAGGTCAGGATACTCGCTCAATTGGGTTTCAAAACTATTCCCCAATACCGGTGAAGTATATATTTTAAACAGGGACAATGCTGCCTGATTGATTTCAATGATATTGTTCTCATTGTTAATCACGATGATCCCATCACGCATTCCATTGAAAACATGGTTGTAAACAGTCGGACTTATTTTAAAAAATTCATTTCTGAAGAAAGCATAACCGAGTATCAATGAGGTTAAGGCAAATCCAAAGGGTGAAATATCCATTCCATGAGGAGACACATTAAACAGATATAAAAGGCTGGCAATCCATGGGGCAATAAAACCCAGCATGATGAGCAAATGAATCTGCTTGCGTTTGTGGGTCATTCGTGATAATCTCAAGGCATTGGCAAACATGAAAAAGGCCAGAATAAATGCCAGGTTGCTATAGACAATATTGAGTATATAAACATTTCCGGGAACGATCTTTAGAATCAGTAATCCTTGATGTATAGTACCATTAACATCCTGATAGACCAGGTTGTGATATTGATCGGTAAACTTGGAAGCAATCACAATTACTGGTATGATCCAGACCAGTAAGTCCCATCTTCTTTTCATCAGAAATGACAGCTCAAGATAGTGAATGCTAAAAAGCAGAATCCAGGCAGGTAATGTGGCGATTCCAAGGTATTGGATATTATTCCATAACAAAGCCGAGTCGACCGAAGGACTGATAATTTCTAATCCGTAGAAAATGGAATAAATTCCGCTGGAAATACAAAAACCTGTAAAAGAGGCTCCACCCTTTCCTTTTTTCCGCAGGAATGCAATGAGGGCAAACATCATCATTGCCAATCCTGTGAGTAGTAATATTATGAACAAATACCTTGAAATATCAATGTTGTGTAACCAGCTGCTGTCCATGTTGTCCATTCTGCTCAAGAGGTGATAAAGTTAAGAATAATAATGATAAGCATGAAAATAATTGGGAGAATGATGTTATGTATGGGTATACATGCATATAAAAGAGGTCGCCGCCGATCGCAAGCAGGCCGTATGGTTCTGCCAGTTCAGGGTCGGGAAAGACTACCGCCTCGGTGAGTTCAAATACCGCCATCACTCATCCTGTAAACGTTGTCTGATCCTGCCTGCTATCATGTCGATGGCTATTTTGTTGGAACCGCCCTGCGGGATGATGATGTCGGCATACCGCTTTGTCGGTTCGATGAATACCTGGTGCATCGGTTTTACATAACGGGCATAATGGTTGAGCACCTCCGTGAAATTCCTTCCCCTTTGGTTGATATCCCTTCGGATGATCCGCATCAGCCGTTCATCTGCATCGGCATCCACAAATATTCTGATGTTCATCAGGTCGCGAAGTTGTTTGTGTGTGAAGATCAGTATCCCTTCCACCACAATGACTTTAGCGGGTTCCACCCTGATGGTTTCTGATGAACGCGTACAGGTTACGTAGCTGTACACCGGCATTTCGATGGTGTTCCCTGCCATCAGCTCTTTGAGGTGTGCTACCAGCAAGGGAAATTCGATGGAAGAGGGGTGGTCGAAGTTGATCTGTTTCCGTTGTTCAGGTGTCAGATTTCCCTGGTCGCGATAATAGGCATCCTGTGCGATCACCCGCACCTGGGCATGAGGTAACTGCCGGATAATCCCTTTTACAACAGTGGTCTTGCCACTGCCTGAGCCTCCTGCTATTCCGATGATCAACATACCTGAGTCGAGAGTTGAGAGTTGAGAGTCGAGAGGGTAAAAGTATAAAGAGAATTTAAAACCTCCAACATCTAACCTTCAACATCTAACCTCTAACATTCAACATATTCTCTATCTTTACTCTCTCATATCCTGAAACCGGATTACTCATGCAGAGCGAATGGATTGAAGGGTTACAATACCTGCTTGTGCTGGTGGTTGGTTTTGTCGTGGGGTTCATCAATACGTTGGCGGGAAGTGGGTCGTTGCTGACACTCCCTTTGCTGATATGGCTTGGTTTGGATCCCCTGACGGCCAATGGCACCAATCGGGTAGCCATTTTAATGCAGGGAGCCACCGGCGTCGCGTTGTTTCACCGGGAGGGGCAATACCGGTACAGGCACGACCTGCGTTATATCCTGCCGGCTGTAGTGGGCAGTATCCCGGGGGCTTTTATTGCGGTGGATCTCAATGAATCCATGATGCAAAAGGTGATTGCCGTTGTGATGCTGGTGATGCTGGCTGTGATGCTTATTAACCCGCAGAAGAGGTTTCGTGGAAAGGAGCGGCATTATACGGGCAAGGCACTGGTGATCATGGTAATCTTCTTCCTCATTGGAGTGTATGGCGGTTTCATACAGGCTGGTGTCGGGATCTTCATTCTAACAGCCCTTTCGCTCATGGATGAGATGGACCTGCTGCGTGCCAATGCGGTAAAAGTGCTGATCACCACGATCTTTACCATTGCAGTGCTGCCTGTGTTCGTAGTTCACCGGCAGGTTGACTGGTTTTACGGCATTCTTCTGGGGGCAGGGAGCATGACCGGGGCAGTCGTATCTGCCAGGATGGCCATTAAACGGGGCATTCCGTTTCTCAAAGCGGTATTATATACGGTGATACTGGCCACAGCGGTTTATATGCTGGTGAAGAACAGCACCTGATCAGTTTGCCAGTACAAGGATATTATCGTCAAGGATTTCCACCACTCCCCCTTTAACGTTAATTTTTTTTGTCTCCTGCCGGTTAACAATACGGATGGTGCCTGCAGTGAGAGTCACGACCATTTTTGCATGGCCGGGCAGCACCTCAAAGGAGCCATGGGTACCCGGGAACTGTACAAGGGTCGTTTCGCCGTTGTATAGTTCCTGTTCGGGGCTGATGATGGTAAGGTGCATAGCCTGGTGGTTTTATCGGGTGCTTTCGGCAAGAATTTTCTTTCCTTTTTCGATGGCTTCCTCGATGGTTCCGACCATATGGAAAGCTGCTTCAGGGTACTCGTCCACTTCGCCGTCCATGATCATGTTGAATCCCTTGATGGTATCTTCGATATTGACCACAGTACCTTTTGCGCCGGTGAAGGCTTCGGCCACATGGAAGGGCTGGGAAAGGAAGCGTTGCACGCGGCGGGCGCGCTGGACGACCAGTTTGTCCTCTTCGGAGAGCTCATCCATACCAAGGATGGCGATGATGTCCTGCAACTCGGTGTATCGTTGCAGGATCTGTTTCACCTTTTGAGCCGTATCATAATGTTCTTTACCGACGATTTCGGGCATAAGGATACGGGAGGTGGAGTCGAGCGGATCGACAGCGGGATAGATGCCGAGGGATGCGATTTTCCGGCTTAGGACGGTAGTAGCATCGAGGTGGGCGAAGGTGGTAGCTGGGGCAGGGTCGGTCAGGTCGTCAGCAGGAACATATACGGCCTGCACGGAGGTGATGGATCCCCGTTTGGTGGAGGTGATCCGTTCCTGCATGATACCCATCTCGGTGGCAAGGGTGGGTTGGTATCCTACCGCTGAAGGCATGCGGCCCAGGAGTGCAGAGACCTCCGATCCGGCTTGTGTGAACCGGAAGATATTGTCGAGAAAAAAGAGAATATCCCTTCCCCCGGAATTTTCATCCCCATCACGGAAGTATTCGGCTATGGTCAGCCCTGAAAGGGCAACGCGGGCACGGGCGCCGGGGGGTTCGTTCATCTGTCCGAAAACAAGGGTGGCCTGCGACTTTGCCAACTCCTCCATGTCAACCTTCGTGAGGTCCCAGCTTCCGTTTTTCATGTCATCAAGAAACTCTTTACCGTAACGGATCACACCCGATTCGATCATCTCGCGCAGCAGCTCATTCCCTTCACGGGTCCGTTCCCCTACACCGGCAAACACAGAAAGTCCTGCATATTGTTTTGCGATGTTATTGATCAACTCCATGATGATGACGGTCTTGCCCACGCCGGCACCACCGAACAGCCCGATCTTCCCACCTTTGGCATAGGGCTCGATAAGGTCGATCACCTTGATGCCGGTGTACAATACCTCATTGGCTGATGAAAGGTTTTCAAAAACAGGTGGATCACGGTGGATGACATATGAGTGTTCTTTGCTGACAGGCCCGATCCCGTCAATGGTCTCACCGATCACATTGAATAACCGGCCCCGGATATGATCGCCTACCGGCATGCTGATGCCGGAACCGGTGGCCCAAACCTCCATGCCACGGTACAAACCGTCGGTGGAGTCCATCGCAATCGTCCGTATGGTGTTCTCCCCTATGTCCTGCTGGCATTCCAGCACAATCACCTGGCCGTCATCATTCTTCACCTCAAGGGCTTCATATATGTTTGGAAGATGTTCTTCGCTGTCGAAAACCACATCGATCACCGGGCCGATGATCTGGGCGATGCGCCCTTTTCTTTCCTGCGTCATACAAAGTATCTTTATTTCTTATCCTGATAAACGATTCAAACATGAAATTGCAGGATGCGAAAATATAAAAAAAAGGTGAGACCGGAACAGGGTCAGACTTTTTCCATGTCAGGTGGAAAAGCGGATTTTCCGGCCGTCTGTGGCATCGAAGATGATGAGCCAGTGATCATTACGTGCCCTTACTTTCACACTGCCTTGGTCGGCAGACACATTGAAAGGTTTGCGATCCAGCCGCAGGGTGGCGCCTTTCAGTACCTGCCGTTCAGGCATCCGCACAACCACCTCCCAGTTTCCCTTGGTTTTGGCCTTATCGCTTCTGACTTCCAGTGTTAACCCGTCGATAATCCTCCACCGGGAGGCGATCTCCTCCATGGTCGTGATCCAGGCTCCGTCGCGCCTGACTGTATCGATGAGCTGAAGCAGAGGGAGAATGGTGGTATCGTTATAACCGGTGAAGAGCGGGTGGCCAAGATACACCATCATGGCTCCCCGGGCCAGGGTGTTTTCTGTCCAGAAAAGACGGAGATATTCATTGAAAAGCTGCGATTTCTCATAAAGGGTGACAGGATCGATGATCTGATCTTCCTGTATCATTCTGAAATAGTAATAGTCATCCCTGGCAACAGGCCCTACTTCAACCAGATCGAGTACATGGTAATTTTCGCCCTGGAAGACAGGCAGGTGGTACGGGAAGAGGCTGCCGTGAAAAGTCTGTGTATGGTCAATACCGATGCTGGATTCATAGATGTAATGTCTCCGGTTCAGGTAATCCATGCCCCATACACTATTGAGAGTATAGGGGAAACGGAATCCGGTAAAATGCTTCCCCCAGTGATGTTCGTTCATATCCACCTGGAAGGTGGTTTCACTGAAGGTAAGGTTTTGCATGTTTGTTTTTATCCAGCCGTTTGACTGGAGTTGATGGGGATAGTTGTGGAGAATGCTTTTAATTTCATCATCAAGGTTGGCGTTGACGAAGAGGGTGGGGGAGATTGATTTCTTTTTGAGCAACCGGAACACGCGTTCATAGGCTTTTACATTGCCGTCACTGTTCAGGGAGACGGCGAAGGCAGCCGGGTGGCCGTCCGGCCAGGGACTGAAACCGATCCTGAAGGGGAGGCGGTGGTAATATTCATCCAGCACCACCTGGCAGAAAGCATCGATTTGCATGGCATTCCAATGCCCGCCTTCATTGGAGGGATGGAGGAGGTAGGAGGAGGGAAGAAGGAAAGCGGTCCCTTTCCCATAATGGTTCATTGTGAGGGCAGGGTAAGAGACGGTATCGTTATCCCACGATGCAAGGATGGTCGTGTTTTTTCCCAGGATGGAGTCGGGTACCAGGATCCAGGTTCCGGGAGCAAGGGGAGGGATCAATTCCCCCCTTAACGTATCGGCGATATCCCCTTTCAGGGCAAAACCCTCCATGTTGCGTTCCGACATCATCACCCCAAAACAGCCGGAAAGGGGCCAGTTGTCGGGCTCAAGTCTTCCATACATGCTGATACGGTCGGTGCCGTTTCGAAAGTTACGGCCTATGTTGTCCCCGGCGATTAATACCCCTCCCGTTTCAACCCATCGGTTCAGGATTTCCAGCTCATCATCCTCCATAAAGGTGAGGGAGTATTGTCGGTCAGCATCGTGGTATTGGATGGCCGTGAGCAACAGAAGGATGTCAAACTGTGCCAGGTATTCCTTGTTCAGCAGTGCATCCCGGGTGTCCACACGTGTATAGGCACCCTGCCGGATGAAAGATTCCATTGTGATGATCACCCCTTCGGGAAGGGTCCCTGTGCCATCTTTGCCGCTGGTGATGATAAGCACACGGGGCACACGGCTGAGTTCACGGCTGTCCCTGGTTGTTTTCCGGAACACCAGGATCAGGGTAATAGTGCCAACGATGATGATGGCCCCAATCAAGATGAGTAATGTAACTTTCCTTGTCATGATAACAAAAATTGATATTTAAAATCACTCCGAAGGAGTTTATAAGAATAGGTTGAATAAAGCGCATCTTCACTATTCAGGTTAATAGGCTAACTTTTTTACTCCAGGATTCCGATGGTTGTTTCACGGTTTGGCCAGAGGTCGATGAACACTTTACCTCCCCTGACCCGGAAGGTTCCGTCGGAAGCGCTGCCCCTGACCCGGATGATCCGGGCAGGGCCATGATACATCACAGTGACCGGCTGGTCATTGAAGGGTTGGGCGAGCTGGTTGGTGACGGTGACGAAATACCGGTTTCGTTCGCCGGTAACCGTGATCCGGGAGTTTTCCTTCACATACAGGTAGTTCGACACCTGGTCGAAAGGGGCTACCCAGTATCCGCTGTTTCTTCCGATCCGGATAATTCTTTCAAAATAGAGGGGGGGTACATTATGCACATCCTTTCCTGCCAGGTGCAGAAGGTTTTTATACGCCCGGGTGGATGGATCATACACATGCCTGAGGAGGAAGATGGTCCATTGCCCTGTATTGCTTTTCAGGATGGAGTCTACCTGCCGTGGGTCAGGGTGTTGTTCATCGATGATTCGCCAGAAAGAATGGGTGTCCTTCCAGGGTAAGGCAACCAGTTTTTCCTGTTCGCCAGATTGGATCATCCAGGGACCGACAGGCCTCACCTCATGTTTTTCCCGTGCAAGTGCCTCAAACTCATCTTCCATCATCTGCAGGTAGTGAGTTCCTCCGGTAATCCGGGGTCCGTAATAGGACCTGGAAAAGGTAGCTTTGAGGTTATATTTTTTAAGTTTCTCCCTGGCAATGGCATACTGGGAGTGACATCTTCCATCAAAAGCGAACGTTATTGCTCCTTCCCTCCCACGGTAAAAATGGCAAAGGGAGAAGTTGTGTGTTCCAGGGATATCGTGGATTTCAGATGAAGCCATTGGTTTCAGGTTGAGGAAGGTTTCCGCCAGGGTATGATATATCGGTTTGATCCTGGATGTGTATGCCGGCATTTCCCATTTCTTCCATGAGTACCAAAGTGTTTTACCATCGGGGAACTGTCTGACAGGTCTGTTTTTCTTGTCGGTCAGGAAGAAGGACAGGTGGAAACCGTTGGTTTCAGCGATGTTGATGGTTCCATTGGGTGTTATGCCATCCAGGACCGAACGGCTGGAGGGATCGGTCACGTTGAGCACAAGCCAGCTTATGCGACATTCGAGAAAACCATCCTTCGTCCAGTAAATGCCGGCGTTGGATGTACGGGGATCCAGGCATCTGCCAAAGGCAAGCCTGCCACGATTATGTGTCATTTCGGCGGATGTATCCCCCAGCACATCTATGCGGGAAGGATTGGAAAGGACCCATTGGTCGATAAAAAGGCCATGGTTGTTTTTCACTGTCCGGTATCCGGGATAATCACCGGTAAAGCGGTTTGAGAACACCTGGTAGTTCTGGTCCACCAGCACAGAGGCATGGCCTGTATCTTTGATCACCACCAGGAATTCAATTCCCCGTTTCAGCGGTTGTTTCAGGAATGGTAACCGGAAGCTTCCCCTGTTCTTGTCATACGTGTCAATGGCGATGTAGAGGTTATGTTTCGAAAAGTCGATCCCCGGCATGTTAGCGCCCAGGTAGAAGTAAGCGGGGTCTGCATCGGCTGCCAGGAAGGGTTTGTTAGGTTTTCTTCCCCAGTCGTCCGGTTTGCCGTCCAGCACCTTTTTACGGGTTTCCATTGCAATAATGCCATAGTTCTGTTCCGGATTTTCCACATTATGCCAGAGTTTTCGCCTTTCCTGCGGCACCTCGAAATCCATCACCAGCCAGTTGTTCTTGAACCATTCATCGATCCATTCAAATACGATCCCTCCGGCGCAGCCGCTCCGGTGGATGTTTTCGGTCATAAGCCGTGTAATGTCGGCCTGTTCCTGTTCGGTATAGCCGCCATGGCGATAGGTAAAAGGAGTATAGTGACTGTTTCCGCGGCTGTTGGGTATGCCGTATTCAGCGATCACCAGGGGCATTCCCTGCTGATGCCTTTTAAGGTCAAGGAGATAGGCCAGGAAGTTATCGGGTTCACTAAGGTGGTTGGGTGTATTGGTATATTTATCTTCCAGATAAATAAAATCGGGGTAATAAGGATACACGTGATAGGATGCGAAGAGGCCCGGCTTGAAGAGGGGGGTATGGCTGAATTTTTCCATGTCCACGGCATCCAGGTCATCCACTCCCATTTCCCGGTTGTGGTACATGGGATCAAGGGTGAGCCAGTTGATGAAAGAGATGGGGCGTTGGGAAAGGTAGGTCTGTGTTTCGTAACGGGCGGTAAACTCCATCACCCCGGCAAGCCATTTTTCCATCGGGTTCCCTTCCAGCACGTCGATGAAGACGCCATAGGGCAGGTCAATACTGTCGTTTTTGTTGGTGGTGTTTACCGCTTCGGGTTCCCATTCCCTTCCGAGTGCCCAACCGATGGTATAACGTGAGACGTCGGCGGTGTAAATACCGTCGGCATGGCCGTGCCTGGGCGGGCGGACGATATTTCCGTGTACAACATCCACAGCATCCCTGATCTCTTTAAGGAACGCCCTGGTGTAACCGGCATCAGCGTAATTGTTGCCGGGGGGTTCATCGGCCCACACACCCTGCATAAGCCAGAGTTTCCTGTTTTCGTAGTGAAGGTTGTACCAGGCAAGTGCCCGGTAAAAGTCAGGGGGGAGAATGGTGTAAGTCCTGATGGTGTTGGCATTCATCTGCCCTATCATGATGAACCATTCAAGGTATTGGTCATAGGTGGCGGTAAACTCTGAAGGCCATTTGCCGGGCAGTGCCACCCCCATGTTCACACCCTTGATAAACACCTCCTCCCACTGCTGAAACTTCTGACCGTAGATGAGCCTGGTGGTCAGGGCTGACAGGTAATCCCCTTCGGCCAGAAAATGATGCTCCGAAGAGTCAGCCAACCGTGTGACCTGCTCCAGCGAAAGTTCTTCCATCAGAGGTTTTGTTTCGTCTTCCAGAAGTACCTCCACAACCCGGCTCTTCCGGATGCGCTCTTCCAGTTTTATCATCTGAAACACCACATACCCCAACAGGAGGATCAGTAGGATTATGATCAGGTATTTGGCTTTCATGATGTTTTGGTGAATCTTTTTGTCACCGAAAGATAGGTAATAAAGTTTTCGTACCAGGGATTATAAAAGCGGGCAGCCCCGGCGGAAAAGCTCCATGATCTGAAGTTGTAACCCATATCTGCTGCCACTTCCCAGTGTTCAACATCATCACGGTCCTTCTCATAGGCCTTCCCGATGTTGACCGAACCCCAGAAATAAAGACCTTTCACAATGTCTGCATAAAGACTTAGGGTGGCACCGTATTGCTTCCGTTCCTGCGCCGACCAGAAACGTGGCGAGCGATATTCGTAATCCCGGTAATGGTAATATATCCCCGGGGTGATTTTCGGGTTTTTAAAGAATGTATACCGTAAAGCCACTGTGTACTGATGACCGGGGTTACGGCCCAGGGTGTCTGTTTCCAAAGCCCTGACATTGACATACCGGTAATGGGCATCCAGGGTGAAGTTTTTGCAGGTGAGCACAAACTGGTCGCGGATGAAATCATGTCCTACCTGGTTCCAGTAGTAGTAGTAGTCATAACCGGCCGACAAGGAATTGGAAATCCTTATTTTCCGGATTCGTTTTGCATAATCCCATGACAGGCCGTAGGTGGTCAGTTGCTGTTCCACCAGGCTTCCCCCGGCGTGCAGGTTCAGACTGTGATTGCCGGTGATGTACGTGCCGCGCAGAAAAGTGTTGTCGAACCAGCGGTTGGTATCAGGTTGGTCATAGTACGCCCGGTTTGAATTATCCACCAGGTTACTGAAGGTAAGAAAAAACCTGTCGGAAATTCTTTTGCTGACATTGATCTTTTGTATGATAGCGTCGATATTGTAAGCCATCGTATCGCTTCCCATATTGATGGGCTCATTTTCGTTGATGTACATATACTGAAGGGTGAGGGAGAATGCCATCTGGTTCTTTGCCTGTCGGTAAAGTGCCTCAATCTCTTTGTTGCCAGGATCGAGTTCCAGGGCTTTGGCCAGGTGCCTGGCAGCAGTTGCGGGCTTTCCGGAGAGCTGGTACACCCTACCGGCGCCGGCCCAGGCCATGGCTATGTCAGGATTAGCCTCGATCATCCTGAGGTAAACATCCAGGGCATCTTCCTGTCGCCCGCTGTTGACCAGCGCATAAGAGAGGTCCTCCAGCAAAGGAAGGTGCCCGGGGAGGTATACCAGGGCCTTGTAATACCAGGAGGCTGCCTCTTCGAAATTTCCCAACCGGTATTGACACCTTCCGATACCCCAGAGCGATTCATCATGGGTGCTGTCATATCTCACAACCGTATTGTAATGATGTATGGCAGACGTATAATCCTCTTTAGAAAAACAGATGCGTGCCACCGCCAGACTGGCATCCCAGTCATCCGGATCCAGCTCCAGCACCTTCAGGTAAGCAAACTGGGATGCCTCTGTCTTCCCGTTCAAACGGGCTTCATACCCTTTCTTACGCCAGTACTCCAATGTTGTCGTATCTCCCGGTGTTAACTGATCCTTCAGCTCCTGCCCGAACAAACCTGGTATAATCATCAGCATCAACCCCAATCCAATCATCCATCTCATCATTGAATAAAATTTTAAAAAGTTGTCATCAGCATATATAAATCAATAACAATAAAAACAACCAAACCAACCCCTGTCCCCTATCCCCTGTCCCCTGTCCCCTCAAGTCCCTTTCTCTCCACCTTATACCATTCCTGCCTTTTTCGCAGGTAATTCACAATACCGTGAAGCTGCGCAAACATCCTGTAAAAGGCATAACTGAAATTGGCTGCCACACCGCTGATAAGCAGGATAAACCAGTCGCCGAAAGTCTTGTACCTGAGTGCATCGCGGTTTGTGGCTGATTGGTGCATGCTCCAGTTTTCGATGAGGACGGTGATGCTGCTCATGATGATGGTGGAAATGAGGATGGTTCCGATAATCATCAGGATAATCCATTGCTGGTTGAGATAGCCGGAGATGACAAGTGTTGAGACAAATAACAGGGTAAAAAGTTTTATGACCGGGGCGAAAAGTTCAAGGAAGAAGTAGTATGGGATAGCAACCAGGCCTGTCATCCCGTAGCGGGGTTCAAACATCATATGTCTGTAAAGCCAGAGGGTCTCTGCCAGTCCCTGGTGCCAGCGCATACGTTGCTTATAGAGATGTGCGGGTTTTTCCGGTGCTTCAGTCCAGCACACGGGGCCTGCAAGGAACACCGCCCTGGCTTTCTGTTTCCGGTCATGGTAGTACTTCCATAACCGGAGGACGATCTCCATATCTTCAGTGATGGTATGTTTACCGGGACCAAGGGTACTGAAAATATAGGGATGATCATTTAGTTTGCTCAGGAATCCACCCGTTGCTACCAGGTCATTCTTCCTGAAAATTGAAAAGGCGCCAGACATGATCAGCAGGGCATTCAGGCGGCTGAGGCTTATGCGGGCGACCATGAAGGTGCTGATGTATTCCAGTATCTGCCAGTGGACCCAGATGTTCCGGGGCATCCGTGCACTCACCACACGGTTGTTTTTCAGCGTCAGGTCGTTGGAAAGTGCAAGCTGACCACCGCTGACAAATACATTCCTATCGTGCACCAAAGGCCGGACTACCCGCTGAAGCGCTTCACGGTCGAGGATTGAATCGGCGTCGATGGTGCATATATACTCGCCGGTGGCAGCGTTGATGCCCGCATTCAGCGCATCTGCCTTGCCACCGTTCTCTTTGTCGATCAGCAGCAACCTGCCCCCTTCCGCACGATAAAGATGTTTCAGCTCCGCAGTGCGGATATGCACCTCTTTCCCAGGTATAAAGCCAGCCGGCTCCCAGGTGAATCCCTCCATCATCCGCTGTAACGTCTCGTCATGGCTTCCATCGTTCACCACGATCACCTCGTAATCAGGATATTCGAGCTGGAGAAGCATCCGTATACACAACACCAGGGAAACCTCTTCATTGTAAGCTGGGACAATAAGCGAGACACGTGGATGGAACTCGCCGGCATCCAACCCCCGACAGCTCTTTCTCCGCTTCCGGGAGGTGAAAATGCGGAATGCAGACAGGTACAGAAAGATGTCGATGACCAGGTACAGAGAGAAGTAGATGATCAGCAGTTTTTCGATGATGCGGACCAGGATCATGGTGCGTTTTTAACAGATCAGGGTGTGTTTTGTTGGTTATATTCAGACAATCTTATCCTGATTTACATGCGCAAACTCTTGTTCTCCGGATCTCTGTCATGGGTAGCAATTGTTCGAGCTTCTCCCCCTGCTCCTGCGGAAGGGGATTTAGACGGAGGTCAAGGTATATGAGGTTGTTTTTTAATACACCGGCCTCTTCAGGCATACGGCCGATTTCATTTTTCCAGAGCTCCAGGTGTTGAAGTTTATGTAGGTTTTGGATGGTTGACGGAATTCTGGAAATAAAATTCCTGCTCAGGTCGAGGATTTCAAGTTCGGTGAGGGAGCCTATGCTGTCGGAAACAGTGTGGATCCTGTTATTGCTGACATTCAACACCTGCAGGTTTTTCAGGTGATGGATTTCGCCGGGAATGATTTCGATCCGGTTGTTGGCAAGGTTCAGTTCAACCAGGTTGGTGAAATGAAAGACCTCTGCCGGTATGGTTTTGAGTTTTTTTCTGTTGAGATGCAGCCTGTACACCTTATCAGGTGATATGCATGCTTTTTCAAGGGAGGTGAATACCGGAAGGGTATCAGGTATTGCTGTATGGTCGAAGGCGGAGGCAGGATGTTTCAGGAGGATCATCATCGTGGCAACCGATACAGGGATGATGAACTGAATGAATTTATGCCAACATGGCAAGCGCCTTCTGTTTATCGAGAAAAAGCTGTTCTCTGAGCTCTTCAATGGAATTGAATTTCTTTTCGTCACGGATACGTTGTTCAAAGGTAATGGTAATCTGTTCACCATATACATCACGGTTAAAGTCAAACAGGTGTACTTCAATCGTTTTCACGGATCCGCCCACAGTAGGCCTGATTCCGATATTCATCATGCCGTGGTGGTTTTCGAATCCCAGTCGGGCTTTCACCGCATAGACCCCATCGCCGGGGATCAGTTTATCGGGGTATGAAGGGGTGATATTGGCGGTGGGGAATCCGATGCTTTTGCCGATTTTGCTGCCCTGGGTGATAGATCCGCTCAACCGGTAGGAGTATCCGAGGTAGGTATTGGCCCGGCTGACGTCGCCAACTTCCAGGAAGTGCCGGATCAGGGTGGATGAGATCATATTGTTTTCGAGGTCCTGCATGGGGATCATGGCTGTTTCAAAGCCATATTCCCTTCCTTTGGCTTCTAGCAGGGTGTAATCCCCTTTTCCACCTTTCCCGAACCGATGTCCATATCCCATGATGATCTTTCTGGCATGGAGGTGCTGTACAAACACGGTGCGGATGAATTCTTCAGCCTCTATGGCAGCCAGGTGGGCATCGAAGGTAAGGCACAACAGATGACGGATACCTGCCTGTTGGAAGATGTCGCGCCTTTCTTCAGGGGTAGTGAGCAATTTCAGTGGTGTGCTGTTTTTCCTGAGCACTACCCTGGGGTGCTGGTCAAAGGTGATCAACACACTCTCCCCGTTGATCCTGGCGGCCTCCTCTACAACCTGTTCCAGGATTATCCGGTGACCTTTGTGCACCCCGTCGAAGGAACCCATGGTGATCACAGCGTTGCTGATGGGGGCCGCAAGGGTGAGGTTGTGATGGATGATCATGGGGGATGGGCTTGACAGTATGGGTCTTCCGAAGAATTAATCGAGTTTCAGTACGGCAAGGAAGGCCTGCTGAGGCACTTCGACATTGCCGACCTGTCTCATCCGCTTTTTACCTTTCTTCTGTTTCTCGAGTAGCTTTCGCTTGCGGGTGATGTCGCCACCATAACATTTGGCCGTGACATCCTTCCGAAGTGCCTTCACCGTCTCCCGTGCGATGATCTTGGAGCCGATGGCTGCCTGGATGGCCACGTCGAACTGCTGCCTGGGGATAAGTTCCCGGAGCTTTTCGCACATCTTACGGCCGAAGTTATAGGCATTGTTCTGATGGATGAGGGTTGAGAGAGCATCCACCATCTCACCGTTAAGCAGTATATCGAGCCTTACAAGTTTAGCCGGACGGTAGTCGATGATATGGTAATCGAAGGATGCGTAACCTTTGGAGATGCTTTTCAGTTTGTCGTAGAAATCGAACACAATCTCCGCCAACGGGATGTCGAAAGAGAGTTCCACCCTGTCGCTGGTGAGGTACACCTGGTTTTTCAACATCCCTCGTTTGTCGATGCAAAGTTTCATGATAGACCCGGTATATTCCGATTTGGTGATGACCTGGGCCCGGATGTACGGTTCTTCGATCCTGTCGATATGGTTGGGAGAGGGCAGGTCGGAGGGATTATAGACCTCAAGCAGTTCGTTACGGGTGTTGTAAATGTTGTAGGAGACGTTTGGCACGGTGGTGATCACATCCATGTCGAACTCCCGGTCGAGCCTTTCCTGGATGATTTCCATGTGGAGGAGTCCCAGGAATCCGCAACGGAAACCGAAACCAAGAGCTGCTGAAGATTCGGGTACATAAGAGAGGGCAGCATCATTGAGCTGGAGCTTCTCCATGGCGCCTCTTAGATCTTCGTAATCATCCGCATCCACGGGATAAATACCGGCAAACACCATGGGCTTCACATGCTGGAATCCTTCGATGGCTTTGTCGCAAGGATTGGCCACGGTGGTGATGGTATCACCCACCTTCACCTCGTTGGAGTTCTTGATACCGGAGATGATATAACCCACGTCGCCTGCTTCAAGGATTGGTCTAGGAACCATTTTAAGTTTCAGTACACCGATCTCATCGGCATGATAATCCGATCCGGTGGAGAAGAACTTCACATGGTCCATGTGCCGGAGGGTTCCGTTTATGATTCTGAAATAGGCAATCACACCGCGGTAGGAGTTAAACACCGAGTCGAAGATGAGTGCCTGGAGCGGTTCTTCGGGGTTCCCGACAGGCGGGGGGATTTTTTCGATGATGGCCTCGAAGATACGGTCCACACCATATCCTGTCTTGCTGCTGGCTTCGATGATGTCGTCCGGATCACATCCGATAAGCTCCACGATCTGGTCTTTTACCTCGTCGGGCATCGCGTTGGGAAGATCCATCTTGTTGAGTACCGGAATGATCTCCAGGTCATGGTTGATGGCTTGGTAAAGGTTGGAGATGGTCTGTGCCTGGACACCCTGGGTGGCATCTACCACGAGCAATGCTCCTTCACAAGCGGCAATGGACCTCGACACTTCATACGAGAAGTCAACATGCCCGGGTGTGTCGATCAGATTCAGCTTGTACAGGAGGCCATCCTGTTCGTAGTCCATCTGGATCGCATGGCTCTTGATGGTGATGCCGCGTTCGCGCTCCAGCTCCATGCTGTCGAGGACCTGGTCTTTGAAATCCCGCTCAGAGATGGTATCGGTGTACATTAGCATCCTGTCGGCCAGGGTGCTTTTACCATGGTCGATGTGGGCAATGATGCAGAAATTCCTGATTTGCTTCATTCGGCGGTTTGATGGTGTGCAAAAATAGGGAATTTCATCCAAATGAAAGAGGCTGCCCTTTTGAGACAGCCTCCTCCTGATCGATGCCCGGGGGGATCAATGTGACGGGGGGCCAATCACTTTTAATTTGTCGCCGGTCTGCTCAATGATCGCCCGCAGAAAATCTTCGGGATAACCGGGGAATTTCACCTCGGCGGGGTAATAGATATGATCTTCAGGTACCTCTCTGGCTTTCTTGATGTTGCCATCCATATATTTCATAAAGAGGTACTGGTAGAATTTTTTCCAGTCATACACCAGGTCGTTTCCGGCTTTGACTGAGAACCTGGTGACCGCGGCCACAGCTTCTTCCGGGGGGAGGTTTTTCCATTCACGGTCGTTGTCAGCCACCATACCGATGAAGGCCATTTCATCCTGGTATTGCTTCCCGGCGATTTCGGGATGGATGAGGTTATAGCGGGTATAGGCAAAATTGCTGATCTGGTTGAACACCCAGAATGCCGCGTTGTCGGACCATTTCATCATGGCGCCGTTACCGACGGCATAGGTTTCAGGGACCTCGGTCATCGAAGTGTACATGGGTACATAAACGCAGCTTGAGGCGTCGTCAACGCCAAGCCAGAAGATGCCGCCTATTTCGCGGGGAAGCCAGGAGCGCGACTGGGTCACAAAAGAGAAACCTGTCTGCTGCGTGGCGGTAGCCCGTTCGTTGCAGTATTCCACACTGTCCACAGTCCAGGTCAGAGGACGCAAGCGATAGGGTTTGCCCCAGGGCCCTGCCCCTACATCGAGGCTCATGTCAAGTTCGGTGCCCTCCAGGTGATCACGCATGAACATCATCATATCATGAACACTCACCTTCTTGTCAGGCTTGACCCACAATGGCATCCTGTTCACAGCATAGCCGTGGGCGCCGTGTTTGATGTGCCCCTTGGCGTATTCCCAGTATTCAGGATTGTTTTTGAATGCTTCGTTTACCTTGTGAAACATCGACCATACCCGAATCTCGCAGAACCTGGCGCCGCTAAAATCAACGGGCGCATAAGTGTCGGAGAAGCTGAACTCTGCATCCGGGCCATTAAACCACCCCTTTGACCTGGCGAAGGTGATCACGTCGGGTGAGTTGAAAACCGTTGTTTTCGGATCATCCCATTTGTTCTTCTTCTGATAATTGAAGGTGGTGATACGTGCCTGGTTGGCATGGCTCGAGACATAACCGTCAGGGATCAGCAGGGCAACCCAAACGGCCCCTTTGTTACCTTCCCCTTTGCCGATCATCTCCATGATCCACACCTCGTTGGGATCAGAAATGGAGAGTGACTCACCTGAACTGTGGTAACCGTATTGGTCCATCAGTTCGGTCATGACACGGATGGCCTCCCGGGCTGTCTTTGACCTTTGCAGCGCAATGTACATCAAGCTACCGTAATCCATGATGGCACCCGGTTGTTGTGCCAGCTCCTGACGCCCGCCGTAAGTAGTCTCCCCGATGGCTACCTGGTACTCGTTCATGTTGCCGATCACATTGTAGGTCTGTGTCACCTGGGGTATCTCCCCAAGCAACTTCCCGGTGTCCCATTCATAAATCTTCAACATGGTTCCGGGAGCATATTGCCTGGCAGGCCAATGGTACAGCTCACCGTAAAGGGTGTGGGAATCGGCTGCATAACTGATCATGGTGCTTCCGTCAGCGGAAGCCGACTTCGTGATCAGGTAATTGGTGCATGCATTTACCTGCCATACTGTCAACAGCACTGCAAGCAGGGTTGCAATCCCTGTAAAAAGCTTTATTCTCATGTTTATTCAGATTTAAATTTCGATTGCAAAAATAGTCGTTTAATTGACTTATGCAACTATTTGACAGATGTGCAGGTGTGAAAGGGAGGGTCAGAGTCCGATCATCAGGGCAAGGGAGAGGAGATGTTTTTTCCCCAGGAGTTCTGGCGGGTGGTACAGCGGCGCATCAACACCTCCCGTTCTGCTGAAAAGATAGGTCAGCTGTGCATACGCATTGTAAAAGATATGGTATTCGGTTGCCAGCATCAGTTCGCTCCTGTGCCAGCGTTCCTCTTCCAGGAAAGGTAATCCGCTCCGTTTGCCTCCCAGGGCATCATAATCGGGTCCTTTCCGGGCATAACGGAAACCGGCTGTAGCGCGGAACTTCCGGAAGGGTTCCCAGATAAGCGAAATGCAGCTTTCTTCGGCATTGTCGCGGAGGTAATGCCCCAGGTTAAACCCGTTCGATTCAAAGGTGGTAGAGGGAGTGAAATGCTGGTATACAAGTGGGTGTGTCCGGGTATATTCGGCCGTGAGGTGCAGGTCTTGCACCGGGAAGTCAGAAATCCTGAAACCGGTCTTCAGGCTGATGCAGTTCGATTGGTCATCCGGGTCAAACATCCGGGTGGTGGCGATCTCATCGATGAACAGCGTGGCGAAAAGGTGGGTATTCCGGATCCTACGCGTGCTGAAGTCCAGATACATCTGGGAATTTTGTCCAGCCCTGTTGCTCGCATTGTTCACAGTGTGGTCCATCGACTTGAAAAAGGCCACAGGGATAAGATAGGCAGGGTGCAATCCAATGTCGGCATAGACGATCGAATTTCCAATGGAGATCCATGTGTTTTTCCATGGTCTGAAAGTAAACATATTGGCAGCCAGGTATTTTTCGCGGTACACATATCGCTGGCGGGTTCCATAGGCATTTGTGTAGGTATAAGTGCGGGCGCTGTCAATCAGCCCTGAATTCAGCCATGCATGGAAATAATTAAATTCGAGCCACCTGACCGGACGTAGGTTCAGCCTCAGATGAACCAGGGAAGGGGTGTGGGGTGTGAAAATGTTGGCGCCATGGTAATGATTTCCCCATTCCGGGTGATCTTTGATGAGGCCGAAAGTGATCCAGTCGTTGCCGTAAAGGATACCACCACGCATCTCACTGAATTCAACCGAACCTGCATTGCCCGGCTTGTAAACCCCACCGGTTTCATCGACCAGGAACTCCGGCTCAACCAGGTTTGCTGAGTGGAAATTATCGCGGAGGCTGGCATAAAAACCCCAGTTTCTGCCAACGGAAGCCCAGGCTTCAGCGCCGTTGTAGCGATGGTATCGGAGGATCCCTGCATTGCCGGAGCCAGATACATCACCGAGGACAGAGGCTCCTAGCACAGGGCGCAACTGCATGACGAACAAGCTGTCGTGGTAAACAAAGGATGCACGGGCAAGGTTTAGGTATCCTTTCTTTTCGCGTATCTCAGGTTCGAAAGCAGCAAGGTAAAAACACACCATCTCCCGTTGCCGTGTGTTAAGAGCATCACGCCGGGCCTCTGCTTCGTGTAACTTCTGCCTAATGAATCCCCGTGTGTAAGGCTTGACAACGGAGCTGAGCTCGATGACCCCCAGATTGGCCATCTCATCCAGAAATTCATAAATGCCGTGATGGGAAACATGTTCATACACAGGCTGAGCCATACCCCATCCTGATAGTAAAACCGGCAGGAGAGCTGCCAACAGCAGTTTATTTACTCCTGACCTTTTTGAAAAGTATGTTGAAGGTCGCCTTGAAAAAGTATCGGATATCGGTCCTGATCGGTCTGTTCTCATAAGCCTCAAGGTATTTTTTTTCAGATTCCATGATCTCTTCAAAACTTTTAGGCAGATCAGCATAATAGGGCGGGATCAGCCCGGGTTTGAAACGAATACGGAGTTGTTGCATTTCAGGGGTGTACAAACTGAAGTACTGAGTGCTGAGCGGTCTTACTCCAACAAGCTTCAGGTCACCTTTGAAAAAGTTGTACAGCATTGGCAGCTCATCCAGCCAGAACCTCCGCATGAAACGTCCCAGGGTGTTAACCCTGAAATCATTGGCAAATTTCCCGCCCCCCTCCAGATTGTGCTTGTCAAAGACATAATTCTGAATATACTCGCTGTAAGGATACATCGTGCGCATCTTGTAAACCTTGATCATCCTCCCCTGTCTGCCTATCCGGTAAAGCCTGATCAGCATCCCGTAGGTGGGGTGATAATCAAATGCAGGTTCCTTGATCTTCTTAACGACAAAGTAATGCAGTTCCCTTATCCTTGCCTCATCAATAATCATGAATCCGCAGGAATACAATCTTCCGTATGTTTCGGCTTTCGACAGCAGCCGGTTCTGTCCGTTGGTAAGCAGGAAGTAGATGCGTTTGGTCCATTTCAGCTTGGGCATCACCCTCTTGAAAAGAAAATCAAAGGTGTAAAAGACATAATTGATGCCCGCAGGGAATTTTTTCAGGATGCGCATCTTCCGGAGCATATTGGTCTCAACGCATCCGATAAAAACCCCTTCATTGGGGAGCTTTGAATTGATAGCCTCCAGGAATTTGTTGATACGGCGGATATCATTGAGCCTTTTCAGGTTGATGATGCTGGTGAAGGTGTTTACAGGCTGTTTTTCAATGTTGAAACGGGTTGTGGTAGAAAGGAGGAGAGTCTGTTTAAATTCGTTATCAGCATATTGTATGATGTAGTCATACACCTGTTCATTCGTTTCCTGCACGATCAGGTTGCGCATCATAACCGGTATGGGTATTTCAGCCAGTAAAATATCTGTTTGTCTCAAGGTAGATTGATCAGGATGATTTTTTTATTGATGATCTGGTCACGGTATTGGATTTTCAGGAAATAGATGCCCTGGGGGGTATGTTCTGACAACAAAGGGATGTGGATTCTGTTCAGCCCTTTGGCGAGGAAGCCGCTGAAAAGGGTGTTGATGTGCCGTCCATGAATGTCGTGAAGCTGAATGGTCAGGTAGTCAGGATTTTCAATGATAACGTCAAGGTTAACGGCATCACCGGTGGGATTGGGAAAGGGATTGTTGATGGCGAAATGCTCCATGAAAGGGATGCACTGTTGATCGTTCCCTGGGTTGTCATCTACAGGATATTCCGGTATGATGGCTTTCACACAGACGATGTTCATGGGATTCTCCAATCCCTCCTGTATCAACAGGCGGGATACAAATTCATACCGGCCTAAGTTGCCGGCCAGTAACCTTTCTGATGATTCATTGGCTATCCAGCTTTCGAGCACGGGATTTTCGCCATTCAGCCATGCCATAAAGTCAACCTGGTGTACTTCAACCTGTGAGTTGTTTTTGTATTCAACCGCGATCTTAAGCCGGTATCCTTCAAGCAGGGCATCCAGTTTCGTCAGTTCAATATCCAGGAGGGGTTTGATCGTGTACACCTGGTCCGAATATTCATTCTGACAGCCCTGGGCGGTGGAAGCGGTGAGGGTGACCATGAAAATGCCGGGGAGATTGAAGGAATGTGCGGGGCTCATCAGGGTGGAATAGGTGCTGTCCCCGAAATCCCACACGTAATAATCGGCATCTGTGGTAAGGTTACTGAAAGTTACCTGCAGGGGAGGGAAGCCATAGATGGGAAACATCCTGAAGTTGGCGTCAGGGGTCGGGTTTACGGTGACAACACTTTGAGCCGAATCTATGCAGCCGAAGGAGGACATGACGGTGAGGGTAACCGCATAACTGCCCGGATTTGGGAAGGTGACAGCAGGATTTTTTCCGGTAAGTGTGCCAAATGCATTGGATTGCCAGATCCATGAGGTGATGGAATCTCCGGGGACGTAGGAAGCCTCCTCCAGGTTTTTTGTCTGACCTGAACAGAATGTAGGGCCGGTGATATGGGCAACCGGAAGTTCTCCTACGGTTATTACACTGGTGATGCTGTCACTGCAACCGGTGGAGCCACATGTGACGACAAGTTTGGCTGCAAATTGGCCGGCTTGCTGATAGACATGGTGAGGCTGGGTTGTGCCTGTGTCCTGGGTGCTTCCGTCGCCAAAGTACCAGATCCGGGAGGTAATGGGGGAAGATGGATGACCGATACTGTTGTCGGTGAACTGCATACTATCAAAGCGGCAGACCGTAGGAGGCATGTAGCTGAAGGCAGCTACCGGACTTTGGTGAACATTGACCATGAGCGAATCGCTGTTTTTACATCCGTTGGTATCTGTTACCTGTTGTATCACCTTATTGCTTCCGGGGGTGTTCCAGGTGAAGGTGGGGGAGGGGCTTATGCTGTTTCCTGAAAGGGTGGTACCGGTGTAGAAGTGCCAGAGGAACGAGATGGGAGGAGGTCCTGAAGGGGAGTACGTGAGGGAGACAGGAACGCCGGAGCAGGCCTGACCGGATGCAATGCCTGCCTGCGGCAATGGCAGGATAGTCACTGTATCCCATGCCTGGCCAAAGCACCCTGAGTCGGTGGTGACCAATAAACTGATCGTGTAACTGCCTGGCGCAGGGTAAAGATGCTGCACTCCCGGGGTGAAAGCGGAATCCCCGTCGCCAAGTGACCATACCCATGAGGCAAGAGGATCATTGGGGATGACAGGGACTGTGAGATCGGTAAGCGACAGGGTGTCTTTCAGGCAAAGGGTGCCGGAGGAGATCTGGAAGTTTACCAACGGGCTTACCCCTTTAACATGGACGTTGACCTGATCCACTGCCTGGCATCCATGGGCGTTGGTGGTGGTGACACTGAACATGCCGGTAGTTTGAAGCAGAATCTGGGGCAGAGTGTCGTATGGGCCGGTGCTCCATTGGTAGCTCACCGTCTGGGCCGTACCGGAAACCAATCCAAGGACTTCACCTGAACAGACCGATTTATCGGGACCCAGCGATACGTTTAGCACGTAAGTGTCGATGGAAACCATCACGCTGTCCCTGATGCTGCAGTTTAGGGTATCGGTAATCTCAACAACATGGTATCCGCCCGTTGAGGTGATCAGTGCCGGCTGGTTCAGGGAGGGATTGTTGTTCCAGGTGTAGGTGTAGGCCCCGGTGATGCCGGGATCAAGGACTACACTGTCATAGAGGCAGATGATCGTGTCCATCAGTGCTGATGAGGGGATTTGTCCGGTGACAAGAATGGTGTCAGCTGATATTCTTCCCAGGTAATCGGTTACCTGAAGCCAGTAGGTGCCGGGTATGCTGACAGCGATGGTTTGTGTCGTGTCGCCGGTACTCCAGATGTATGATTTATAATGATGATCGGGGGTGATCTGAAGAGGGCAGAAACTGTAAACCAGGTGTTTGTCAGGGCCGAGGCTTACAGGGGGCTGGTATTTCCATGCCAGGTATTGGTATATCAGCATGTAATCGGAAAGGGGTAAAATAGTGTCGGCGACGATCAGTTCGTATATCTGCCCTTTGTACCATGAACTGTTGTTACCCATGGCTCCCATCCGGGAATAGGTCAGGGAGGGACTATCCAGGAAGCTGATGGTCTGGGCTGAGGAGGTGTCTGCCAGGTTGGTCCGCATGATGATCGAAGAGCTGTTGAAAAGGAGTCCGTCGATGCTGGCCCTGGCCGAAGGGATGGGAAAAGGGTAGGGATAGCTGCTGAAGGTATAACTGGTGTTGGCCGGTGTCATGAGGCAATTGATGGATGGGCGTTGTGTGTTGTTGATCTGCCAGTTGAAGCCGGAGAAAGTAAAACGGGCCTGGGAGAAGATCGAACTGTTTTTGTTCAGGGGGTGATGAAAAGCAATAAAGGTAAACGCCTGTTTGTTGAGAAAAGGGCCCTCCAGGTAATCGTTCGTGCCATCGAACAGCACGCCAGGTCTTTGAAAGAGCAATGTGTCGGTAAGCATGGGCATATTGGAGGGATTGGTCTGGGTCAGTGCATAGGTTCCGGTTCGGCTCTGCCAACCCGGCACCTGCAATCCATTGGTGGTCAGACCGCTGTCAGGTTCAAACCAGCCCATTACCGATGACAGCAGCGAAGGTATAAAAAGGGTGAACTTCGACGTGGTGGTCCATCCCTGGGGATTTCCCGCCAGGTGAACCCGAACCCTCCACCAATAAATACCCCCCCAGGAAAGGCCGGCAGAAAACTGTGGCTCCACCAGCCCGTTGAATCCGGTTACCAGGTTCGTGCAGAGCGAATCAGTGGCAACCTGCACCTCATATAACACATTGCTGCCGGGGTGCCGGTTCCATCGCAGGGTTACTGTTGTATCACTTAATACTGCCCCGTGTTGCGGCGAAATCCAGTGGTGAGGCTGAGCTTTCAGCCAAAAGACAGTCAGTATGAAAAACAGGATAAACGTTATTTGTTTGATCATAACACACACACGGGTGGAGCACTCATTCACCTCGTCAAAGGTAATCTGATTTATTCATTGTTGAAAAAAAATAGTCATGAGGTTCGCTCCCTGCCGATCTGTTATGCGGAAGAGACGATATTTGTTTACATTTGCAGCCAGGGTGAAATCCCGATAACAGCAGCCTCCGGAAGGAATTTATTAACTGCCTGCACCAAGATGTCATGAAACGCCCACCCCAATGAGACTCCGAACCTTTGTGAGGAATACCCTCTTTCAGTCAGCACGCCTCTTTGGAAGAAGATGCGCAGGTTGTACGGAGAAATTCTCCTGGCTTATCCGCAGTTCTGCTTTTCATCATGCAGCAAAAACTCCGTCATACCCTGACAGGTATGCTTTGTACCGTAAGATCAATGAGTTATGCCATGCAGGCCAGACCCCTATCGTGTATCTTGAATTTGGTGTCGCCGGTGGTAAAAGCTTCCGCTGGTGGATGAAGCATCAAACCGACCCATTATCCGTCTTTATCGGATTTGACACCTTTACAGGATTGCCGGAAGACTGGGGGAAGAAGAGGAGAGGGCATTTCTCAACCGGTGGGGTAATGCCCTCCATCGATGACAGCAGGGCGATATTCGCTAAAGGGCTTTTCCAGGATACACTACCCCGATTCATCGATGAAAATAAGGATCTCTTAGCTGGAAGAAAGGTGATCAACCTTGATGCAGACCTTTATTCTTCAACACTGTACGTCCTTACAACCCTCAGGCCTTTCCTGAAATATGGGGATATACTTATCTTTGATGAAATGTTCTCACTGACAAAATCCCATACCGAGTTCAGGGCTTTCATGGATTTTTTGTCTTTCAATCCGTTGAACTATTCCATCCTGGGGAAGACCCTCCGTGAGATGGCCCTGATGGTTGAACCTTAAGGTTTTTGAATGACATTATTGTTTAAGGAGCAGCCTCTTTCCTGTGTTTCTGAAAATCTGCAGTGCGTGCCACCTGAGCCAGGGGAGGAGGGGATCAATCCAGTTGGCCGGGTGAACCAGGATATTCATCCGGGGATGCCGTTGTTCGAGGATGATGCGGATCAGTTCCCGGGTATTGCGCACCTGTGGTGGTCCGCTGCAGGGATTTCCCTCCGGCACCTCGTCCAACACCCTGCTCCTGTATGCGTCCCAGCGGAGGCCGGTATCGGAGATGTAACAGATCTGATTAAAATCGGGTGACAGGTAGGCCTCTCCGATCAGGCCAAAATCATGCAGGCTGGCCGACTTCCAAATCTCTATGCTTTTGAAAACCTTCACTTTCAGTTTCCCGGTCATCATCTTCCAGCCCGTTGATACCAGCCCGGCAAAAGTAGAGGCGGTATCCTCCCCCAGCGACCCACCATGCTGGCAGATGGTGGTTACCGGTACGGTCCGGCGAAACTTCTCCAGGTGTTTTGCCAGTAGCGCCAATGCCATGGGTACATCTCCTCCCGATTCGTTCAACACCTCGTAATGATAACCCACTTCATGTCCCAGGTCATGCACCTCACGGATGATCTCTTCTTTGAAAACATCCCGGGTAGCCCGGAAATACCAGGTGGACCGTATCCCGACGGAAGCTTCAAAAGCTGCCATTTTCCGGGCTATGGGGAGATCAACCCTGTTGTCGATATCATGGCGCAGGAGAATGAAAGGTATTGCATCAAAACGTTCCCTGCCGGACAAGTATTCCGACAGGGTCGGGGTGCTGTACCCGGCTCCCCTGATGGCAAGGCAAAGTCGTGTGTATTGCTTCAAGGTGAAATCCCTGCACATCATGGCTGGTGGTTATGCTGCAAAAACGGCCAATATCCGGGGTCTTCCAGAGCCCTCTTCAGGGCAGTGAAGCTGTTAAGATGGATGATCAGCTCCTCGTCAAACCTGACTTCGAATTCATCCTCCACCGCGGTTACAATGGCCATCTGTTTCAGACTGTCCCATTCCTCCAGGTTCGTGGCAGAAGGATCTTCCACATCCGACAGATCCCGATCCAAGACTGCCGTCAGCACTTTTCTCAAACGTTCATCCATGATGTAACTTTATATACGGCAAATTAAAGGGTTTATACCGTTCGGTCATGATGTCATACCGTTTTTCCTGCTCGTTTTCTTCTATCAGGCTGAATCCAAGCTTTTCATAAAATCCTGCCACCTGGCCATTTTTTGTGGTGGGCTTGTAATACCCAATGGCCTTTTTTACACCTTTCTCTTTCAATTTTTGCATGATGAGGTCGGCGAAGGAAAGTTCGAGGTTGCGTCCGATGATACGGCAGCTCATCAGCAGGGTATCAATAAGGGTTTCACTGCCCTCTTTTCTGATGATGGCCAGCCCCGTGATGCCGCTGTCGCCGAACCTGTCCGACACATGGATCGGTATCACCTGCATGTCGGGATTGGCAATGAATGCATGTATTTCAGGTTCGGTGTACCGGCAGGTAGTAAGGTTGAACTGGTTGGTTTTCTGCGTAAGTTGCGCGATGCGTGGCACAAGGGATGTGATATCAGATGGCAGGGTGATACACAGGGAGAGTGACCGCAAATAGTCTTCCAGGGTATTGTGCCTGAGTCTTTCTTCCTCCCGGTGTTCCTGTTCCCTGTACATCTGCAACCGGCTTTGATCTTCTTCCGTTTGCCGGAGCTGGAAAAAAAGGTTGAGTGCCTCCCGGAACGCCTGTGGATACTGCGACCTCTGGCGTGGCACCTGGAGGGTCCGTACCATAGGTAGCTTCTCCCTTATATAGTTGATCTCAAAATCTGAATCATCAATAAACAGGATGCTGTCAAGTCCTATGTTCAGCGACGCAGCAATCCTCTTCAGGTTTGAGACCTTGTCATCCCAGTTGATCTTTCTGATGGTGAAAGAGCTCCAACGGATAAGGCTTTGCGGGTGATCCACCAGGAAAGCCTCCACATCACCTGCGTTGTTCTTGCTGTTCATGCCCAGGATCACACCCTGTTTTCCGGAAGCAAGTGCCAGGGCATGTACCTCCTCAAAGACAGCGCCTCCCGGCTGTGAAGATGAAATGCTGATCTCCCCGGGTGGATCTTCTCCGAGGATCCCTTCCCATAAGGTGTTGTCCCCGTCGAAGATGAGTGCTTTGGGGGAACGCCCCTGCTGCGCAAAGGCAACCGGTTTGATCATTTCAGCATAAACACGGTAGAAGTCAACTGTATAGAGCGCCCTGGCATGGTAAAAATTCCTGAAGTCGATACTGCTGTCAATGGAAAGACGGACAAGGACCTTTTCAGGGTCAGCCAACACGACATTGGCGGGTTGATGGTCGGTAAGGAAGCGGTTCAGTCTGTGACAGGCACTCTCCAACCGGGTGGTGGTGAGCATGCAGGAGCTGAATGGAAGGGCGGTAAAGCGGTTGAACACCACAACCGGGGTCTTTACAAGCTGTTTAAAAAGAAACAGAATAGATGCTTCGGTTTGTTTCAGCAGTTCGTCTGTTTCTTCATCCGACATGAGCTCAGCCCTGTATTGAAAACCGTCAGTCAGGCCGGCGACCTCCCACAGGACGATCACAAGGTCTTTATCGGCAAAGGCCGGTGCATCCTGCAGGATGTTGTCATATTCCCCGATGGTGCATTGGGCATGGATCTCCTCTCTCCGGAGGGTGTATTCCATGATCTCCCGTAAGGGACTGACCACCAGGTTGGAGAGCACCCCCACCGCATATGGCGTCTTGCTTTTCAGAAGCGATCCCAACCGGGCATTCTCCGATAATAGTTCGTGGTATTTCATGCTATTCAGGTTTCAGGCCTCAACCAGTTCAAGTAGTCCGTAATCGATATGATAGAGGAAGGCCACCCTTCGGCCATGGAATGCATCGGAAACGCCCGGTTTTTCGATCATGATGAACCTTCGTTTGCGGAGTGCTTCCATCGCCTCATCCATGGCAGTTGTTTTATAGCAGATGTGATAGGGTGTGTTGCCGATCTTTTTCAGGTAAGTATCCACCGGTGAACGATCGTCGAGCGGAGCGATCAGTTCGATGCGCATCTCACCGCTGCGGAGGAAAACCAGGGCAACATGCCTTTCTTCATCCCGACAGATTTCCGATTCCTGTGTAAATCCCAGATACAGAAAGATACGGAGGCTTTTTTCAAGGTTCTGCACAGCGTACCCGAGGTGTTCCGGTTTTATGATTCCCGGCAGCGGATTGGATTGGGATTTCTGGATGTTCATAAGATGCCTGTTTTTTTTGCATATTCTTTCAATGAAACATGCTGATAATCACGGAATGCCGTCAGCTCCCTTTCAAGCAGGGCAAGGGCTTGAGGGCCCAGGTTCTTCATCTTGAGTTGTCTTCTCCACCGGTCGGCAAACAAGCTGCCCATGATTCCATGGCTACGTTTCTGAAAGGTCTGCTGAGGCTCTTCGGTAATGATTTCGGTGGGATGAAACAGGAAGTTGACCGGTTTTTGGGGGCACAAGGCTGTTTCAGCCCTGAGCAGGTTCCGGATGACAGATACCAGGCCGGGCATGATACGGAGGGTGGTACCAATATAGGGGATACAGAATGCTGAAACCGGGATTTCCACGATCGGCCCGTTCCCTCTCCGGGCAAGGTGGTTGTGACGTGTATGGTAGGGAGTCCGTGGGGCGAAGAGCCAGACCAGCTTGTTCCGGGCGCCGAAGCTGAACATGAGGTCCATACGCTGGGAAGCGATACTGCTGTCGATCAGGAATCCCGCTTTTGCCAGGGCTGCCGGAGTGTGGTGGTTGACCCGAAGCGAAGGGGCCCTGAAGGTAATGACCTCCTGACCGGAAATCTCTTCCAGGATGGCTCTCGATTGCTTCAGGTGCTCCAGCTGCTGATCGTAAGGCATGACATCATAAGCAAAACAATCGTCATGACGCAGTCCGTGGGATGCAACCTCATGCCCCTGCGCTGACACCATCCTGACAGTCTCGGGATGGTTGCGTGCAATGTCGGCAGTGAAAAAAAAGGTGCCCTGCACCTGATACCGTCCCATCAGCTCCAGCAACGGGGGCAGCCCCTCTTTGAGCACCCTTTCCCCCATATCCTCAAAAAGGCCGTTCCTGACGATCGAAGTGATCTCAACATCAAGGGTCAGGAGGTAATACTTCATGCCTTGTCAGGGTTTAAATGGTGGATCACTACCGCTGGATTGCCCCGGACGATAACATCCTCAGGTATATCGGAGGTCACTACGGACCCGCCCGAGACGAAGGATCCTTCTCCTATCTTTACCCCCGGCAGGATAACAGCCCGTACCCCGATAAAAACGTTTTGACCTATTATTACAGGTGCAACGAAAGAGGGCACCTTACGCCTGAAATGCTCCGAAGGCCTGTTATGGGCAACAATATAGATATCCCCTGATAGAATTGCATTGTCCTCAAGATAGATATATTCAGGATAGGCATGATCCAGTGTGCAACGCATCCCGATAAAAACATTTCTCCCGATATGTACGCCACGCCACCTGTGGAACTGAACCCGGAAATTATTGACGGGGCAGGTATAGGCCAGGAGCCCCAGCACGTAATTTTTTAGTTTGATGACAGTGAAAACCACGGGATTACGTTTCCGGAAACTGCTGGAGGCTTTCACATTGGAAATGAAATCGGCGGATCTGTAATAGGGAAGTGCCTGTTTTTCTTTCATGGCTTTATTATTCAGTGGATTACCCATCTGTAAGCCGATCTTTAAACCGTGGCCAAGTTACACAATTTCCGGTTCACCTACACCGGCTTCTTTCCGGAACCTCAGAACCGACAGGGGATTTTCCCGAAGAACGGTCAGGCTTCCGGGCCAGGCATCGATCAGCCAGGTTATGAAACTGGTCACATCCACCATTCCCTTCAGGTATGCTTCACATCTCTGTCTGTGCCTGTCTGCACAATCGGGGTCGTCGAGCAGCTCAAGTATTTTATCTGCAACACCTTCACCTGATCTGAAGGAATAGATGAGCCCGGCCCTGGCGGCATCTTCGATGCTTCCGGCCGTGAGGCTGTTCACATACACGGCAGGAGTACCCAGAATGGCCGACTCAGAAGCCATGGTAGCACCCTCCCCCACATACAGTTGTGCATATGCCAGCACATCGTGTATCCGGTTGGGGGGGATGTCCAGGCGATGGGCTTCCAGGGAAGGGGGGAGTTTCCCTTCAGCTGAGACGAACACCTTCATGCGGCTGCTTAACAATTCGACCAGCTCTGTTTTCTCCTGTAATGTTAATCCTTGCTGTTTCACATCATGATAGGCACTCCAGGAAACGAACCTGACCAGGGCGTATGGTTCTCCGGTCCGAATTCCTAAGAGATTCAATACTGAAGGATCGGGACGATAGCGAGAGGGGTGCAGGTAAAAAAGCTCAATGTTTCCCGGAAACCTGAAATGGTTATTTCCCAGATCTTTTGTATAGCTGTGTGCAGTGATTTTCACCCTGACAAAAGGGACTGTGATGGTGTCCATCCACCTGACATGTTCCGAATCGGTAAATCCGATATGGGGGATGTGCATCAGCCATGCGAGGTGGCTGCTTTCCGGGGTGAAGCGGCTCAGGATGATGTCGGGCCTGAAAGACCTAATCACGGAGAAAAAGCGGACATAGGCAGCCGGGACGCTGAGTAGTTTTGCCAGGATCCCTTTCCTGCTTTTGCCAAGCATACGCCACGTGAGGCCATAGGTGTCGAGCAGGTAGGTGCACAGCGGTTTGTCGCGGGTGGCAAAAAGCACCTGGTGCCCACGCTCCGTGAGCTCCTTTGCAAGGTGGCGGAATTGGTGCACCTGGGCCGGATGGCCTGTCTCAATCAGAATCCGTTTCATCCGCTAGTTGATTGATTGCCTGAATAATGGTTTCAATGTCCTCCAGACGGATGCCGTGGTGCAGGGGTAGTTGAAGCAGATGGTCATGCACGGAAAAATAGACACTGCATGCTGTCAGCCCTCGTGCATCCTGAAGAGGACCGATCTCGTCGGCACGGGGCTGACGTGGGGATCCATACCTGTTTTCCAGATGTCGCACCCCGATACCTTTTCGGTTTAAAGCTTCCATCCACGAGAGAGTGTCGCAACGGGGATGGTAAAAGAAGAATTTGGCATAGGAGCAGGTTGTCCCTTTCAGCGCCAACGGGTAATAATCCGGGATCCTGGCAGAGAGGAGTTTTTCAAATTCATTGGCGAGCATAACCTGTTTTCCGTGCAGCCATTTAAAATGTTTCTGCTGTATCATGAAAAGCTTTGCAAACAACCGGGTCGGTTGGACGAGATGTCGTGTGAAGTCCTCCTGCCCATCAATGCTTTCCTGCCTGGCTGGCCTGGCAAGCATTAACAGCCGGTGAAGGAGGGCTGCCGGCTGGCAATGGTTGCAGGTTTCCAGCAGACTTCGCAGCAGTCGGAACCAGAGGAGTTTTTTGCTGAAGGGGGGCCACGGTTGCTGGATCTGGGATGCACGATGGTAGATATCGGCGTTGTCGGTGGCCAGGATGCCGCCGCCCACTCCGTAAGCATTCTTCGAAAGGGTATAGCAGGCAATGTCACCCAGCGCTCCGGGTGTGATGCCGTCCCTTGACGCCCCGAAGGCCTGGGCGCAGTCCTCCACCAGGATCAGGCTATGACGGTCGGCCACCTCCCGTAATTTCAGCATGTCCACCATGCACCCCCCGTGATGGACCGCCTGCAGGTAACGGGTTTTCTCCGTGATAAGCGCCTCCGCCAGGGAGGTATCCATCAGCAGGTCATCCCTGCGGATGTCGCAGAACACCAGGGGCAGCTGTGCATGGAGCACCGGCCAAATGGCGGAATGACAGGTCATTGGAGTGGTGATCACCTCCCCCTCCAGATCTGCTGCTTTGTAAGCCAGGTACAACGCACTGCGGCATGAGGCGGTGACCAGAATATACTTCTTGCCCGTGTATTCCCTGAACCACGCCTCACAGGCCTTCACGCTGTTCCGCCTTGCCAGGAGGCTTAACAGGGTAAGGATACCGATGCCGGGGTTGTGGATGGGGATCATGGGCATTATCGGTTTCTTATCAGGTACGGCAACATCAGGTTCATATAAAAAAACGGGCGGGGATCCTTCCTGTCCCATACGGCCGGGATCTTTCTTCCATGGTTCTGTCGCAGGAAATGGCGGAGGGGAAGTTGCCCGGTCAGCAATGCTTGCATGCTGAAATACAAGTCGGTATGAAAGTTACGCCATTTGAGGCCGGTGGTGTAGTTGGCGGGATAGTGCACGGGATGACCGTACGTATGGTTCCACGCCATGGTCACCAGGTCGATGCCGCATGCCCTGGCAAGGTCAATCCAGAGCCAGGTGCGGGGATTGATCTCGATGAGTTTATACTTCCCGTCACGGGGATCATAAAGGAATTCAATCTCACAGATACCGTCGTATTGGAGGGCCTGTGCCAGTTTCCGGCAATCTTCTGTGAGTTCCGGTATGTAAAGGCTCTCTGCCAGGGTTGCTGTTCCGAACCTGACAGGGTGTTCACGGAGCTTCGCCCCCATCCAGCAGGCCTTCATCGTGCCGTTTACACAGAAGAGTCCCGCAGAAATGGTTGGATTGTCGCCGTGGTCGGGGATCATCTCCTGGATAAGGATCCTGTCTGCCAGATCCCTGACAGGACCGATAGAAAGTAGTTTGTTGAGGGAAGCAGGATCTTCGCATAGAAAAGCTTTTCGTCCTGTCACCCTGTAAAAGGATAATCCATGCTTCCCCCTCACCAGCACCGGGAAGGTGGCAATATCCGGTGGCGGTTCATGATAGCCCCAGGTGAGTGGCACCGCGACACCTGCCCCTGCGGCAAGTTCCACCAGCCGCCTTTTGTCGTAGATGATCTCAGCGACAGGAAGGTCCGGGGAGATGATGCGAAAAAACTCCGATAGCTGCTCCTTGTGCCTCGACAGGGTCATCACGGCATGGTCGTTCGAAGGGAGGATCAACCAGTCGCGAATCTGTTCCTTGTCAGCAAGGTTCATCATAAAGTCAGCTAGTTCATCGGAATGATATGGAGGGCATTGGAAGAACCGGGTACAGTATTTCGAATGCTGTGCCAGGCATTTCCTGCCGGCATCCAGTACGAATACCGGAATATTCTGTTTCCCCAGGTTCCGGGTGTTGGCCAGCCCCTGCACATGCCCTTCGATGATGATGGCCCCTTTCATTTCGCTTTTAGGATTTTCTGATAAACAGCGAGGATTTTTCCGGCGATGACTTTTTCGTTGAGATGGACGATTTTTTCACGGCCGTTGGAGCGTGTGCCGGCAGCAAGGATGACCTCTATTTTTTCAGCGATCTCTGTTGCATGATAACCGGTGACATAACAATGGTCAGCACCCGCAAGGGTATCTGCTGCATCCCCCGCAGGGGTGGCAATCACCGGGCAGTTGCATGCCATGGCCTCCTTCACCACATTGGGCGATCCCTCCTTCCATGAGGTCAGCAATAACAGGTTGGCTGCGTTAAGGTACCAGGGCACCTCGGTGGGAGGGACAGGATACGGGGCAAGCAGCGAAACGTTCCATCTGCAGGATACAATGTTTGTAGCTTCCTCTGCAAGGGTATAGTTCTTCCTGGAATCGGCAGGGTCTCCCATAAACAGGATATACCGCTTTTCAGGATCGAGGCTGAGATGAGTCAGGGCATCCTGGGCCGGTACCGGCTTGAACCTTTCAAAGTCAACGCCGTTAGGGATCACGGTGGCTTTCCTTTTCAGCAGGATCATCCTTTTGAGGTTGGGGGACTTGACAATGATGGCATTGGCAAAAAAATTCAGCAGGATGCCCTGTGCGATCATGAAAGAGCTTTTTAATTTCCGTCTCCCTTTCATATTCACTGCCCCATACGTGTCGGAACCCATGTATGAAACAACGAGCGGTATGCGCCATGAAGCCATCCGTGCGATCCATCCGCAGAAAGTGTAATGGGCATGTACAAGGTCATACTTCCCACGGATGATCTCCCGGCGGAGCGGTTTCACATGTCGGAGGTATCCTTTTAATCCTTTGCCCCGGATCGTGAAAAAGTTTATCTCCACACCACAGTGTTCAAGCGATTCAGCCTGGCTTTGCACGAAAGGGGCCACTTTGAAGATGGGATGGTTGCCACTGCATATAAACAACACTTTCATCTTGTGGCGTGGAGATTAGGTTGATAGTTGTTGGGTTGAAACGCTTCGGGAAGAAGGCTGATGATCCGGTTTGCACGTTTCTCCCAGGTGTAATGATTCAGGGCTTTATCGCGGGCATGTTGTGCCATCTTTTCAAGTGTTTCAGGATTGGCTTCCAGTATCCTCCGGAGTGTCTGTCTGAATCCCGCAAGGTCATCCGGGGGTGACACAAAAGCGTCTGCACCATCTTCCACTACCTCCAGGATGGTTGGATAGCCCGGGAAAAGGGCAGGCTTGCCGGTGGCCAGGTATTCAAAAACTTTGAGAGGAGAGCAGTACCGGATGGTTGGCACCTCTTTGGACCACATGGCTAAAAGGATGTCGGCTGCAAAAAGGTATTGCGGGATGATATTGTGAGGCTGGTGGCCTGTAAAGAGGACATTGTGAATCCCTGTTTCCCGGCACTCGCTTTCGTAAAAGTCCTTCCGGTGCGGATCGCCACCCACCAGCACGAAGAGGATGTCAGGGAATGAGGTGGCCAGGGCGGTAATGTAATCTATCCCCCTGTTGGGCTGCAGGTTGCCGGAGTAAACCACGATCCTTTTATCCAATGGCAGGTGAAGACTTATGCGGGCATTTCGTTTATCCAAAGGATTACTGAATAAGCCGGGAGAAAAACCGTCATGCAGTGCAGCTGTTTTATGGGGAGGGATACCCTTTGCTCTCCAATACCCGGCCAGGGCTTCGCTGACCGTTACCACCAGAAGGCATTTCTCTCCGACTGAACCCCTGATAATCCATTGTTTGTAGAACCGGTCAAGTATCCGGTTTCCAATATGCAGGCGGGTATTATGCAATTCCAGTATCAATGGAATGCCATGACGCATGACCAACCTGAAATATCTCGGATCCCGCACAAAACACAGATCTGGTCTTACCTTCCGGATCATACCGGATAAAGCCTGTTGCCCTGAGTGCCTGGCCATCCGCGTGTTTTTCCTGCTCCTGATCAGCCTCAGTTTTACCCGTTCGTCACAGGAAAACTTCTCCTTAAGGAATCTCTTTCCCTCGCTCTCTGACATGGTTCTGCTCCTGAGAACCAGGGTGACATCATATCCGGCAGCAGCAAACGCGCTGCACATTGAAACCACCTGTACCAGGTTTGCTGCCGTGGTGCTCGGATCGGCATTGTGCAGGTAGAGCATTTTCAAGGTTTTTGCCATCCTGAGGGGTGTTGATCAGATCAGTGACCTGGGTCAGGTTTCGATATTGTACCTATCCAGGAGGTCAGGTTTTATGAGTTGCCCGATAAACCAGAAAAAAGTGAGATAGACGGTATTGATCATATTAAAGGTGGAGGAGTAAGTGAAATAGTCAAGGATGAAGATGGTACCCATCATGAAAGTGCCGGAAGCAATGGTTTTCCAATAGGGATTCAGCTCCGGGATTTTGCTTATCTGACTCACTTTTTTAATATAATAGAAGTAAAACCACAGCATCAGGATCACTCCCAGGATGCCTGTAGCAAGTAACGATTGGGTGAATCCTGTGCTGATGATACCGGTAACGCGGAGAATTCCGGCTTTCTGTTGCTTTATAATACGTTCCCCTACATCACCCACATAATTATCTGCACCAAATCCGGTCAGCAGGGTGGTTGCCGTCACAGGCTGCCTGATCATGATGCCGTTGCCCGTGAAGAACTCATACAATATCAGGTAGGTCCCTCCAAACCGGCCCCGGTAATCGCCGGTACGTTGCTCCTTCACATTGTAAACATAGATGTAGGATGAAAGAAATTTTGCATTATAACTGCCCCATACTTTTTTTTCCGGGTTCAGGGATGGGGTAAGTCTTACTCCAAGATAGAAAATACCGATGAGTGCAGCCACGATCACAGGTGACCACCAGATGGCAGTAACAGGGATGAAACTCCCCCGTTGCCTGTCGCGGAAACGCTTCCAGAAGATCAGGAACAGGATGATGACAAGGTAGAAATAGATGCCGCGTTTGTCACCGACCCAGCCCATGAAAAGGAACCCCAGGACATAGAGCAGGTACCGTGGTTTTCGCCCCATGTGGAACCAGGCATAGATCATATAGACAATGGCGATAAGGGGGAATACGGTGTTGAGTGAACCGGTTGTAATGATCATCGTACCCACGTATTCTTCATAGGGACCAAGTATGATGTATTTTATAATGGAAGCAACAATCTGCAGTATAAAAAGGAAAAAAACGAACCTGTTGATCCGGAAGAGTTTTACGGGTGAGAAGTTGAACATATAGGCTCCCGACACCATAAGGAATGCGTTAAGGTAATGCCTGAAGTAGGAATAGGCGTCGAAGTTCAGCGATTTCGACAATAAGATGGCAATCAGGTAAAAAATACTGAAAGCAATGAATATCATGATACCCGGAATATGCCTGGAGCGGGTATTCCGGTCGAACAGTGCGAGAAAGAAAAAAACCCATATCAGGATTTCAATCGTAGCCTTCACCAGCGGCATCGAAACACCCATTATGCTGAAGAGCCCCTGCATATAGATGACGAAAAAAAGCACATAGAGGATGTTTGACTTCCGGTTGAGTATGAAAGCCAGCGATACCAGTCCTATGATAATGGCTATAATGGTTCCTGACATGGGACTCTAAGGATTCGGATGCAAAGATGCAGCATTAAGTTGAAGCAGGAAATCCTCCACCCGTAGATTGCATCCACGGTTTCGGTGAAAGTCACCATATTCAAGTTTCCATTGTCCTTCACCCATATCCAGGTATCTGCATGCTTTTCCATTGATTTTCATTTGAAAAGAGGTTCGAACCCCCCAAAAAGTCTGTATTTCGTTGACATAGCAATGTCCATCTTCCCCCTCCAGGATATCCACATTCAATGAGCGGATACCGCTTTCTTCACTGATCTTTTTTACCAGTTCCAGCAAATCTTTCGGAGGGTCCACACAGGCCATCCTGCGGCTTCCTGAATGGAGCCCGTGCCTGGCAAGTTTCTGGTGACCGAAATAGGTATTCCCGGCTTTCAGGATACGCCATTCCCATTTCGAAGGGATATACTGCTGAAAGATAAGATAGTTATGCTGCCGGTCATCCATCACAGGCATTCTGATCCCGTGCCATCTTTTCCAGCGTCCAAGGCCGGGGTTGTACCATTTCAGCCGGGTGAAGACCCGCCGGACAAGTCGACTGGCCTGCCTGACATTACGAATGATGCGGATGCCGGATCCGGCCCCGCCGAGATTAGGCTTGGATACAAGAGGCCAGGATTCCTGTCGCAGGATAAAATCGTATGCCTCTTCACGGTTGTAAAACACCCAGGTGGGCGGATGCGGTATGCCGTGGATCTTCATCCAATATGCCTGCATCCGCTTGTTTTCGTAAAGAAGGTTGCCAAAGAAGGAAGGGTACATCGGCAAACCCTTATACTCCTGAATAAACCACAGCCTTTCGTTGTACATTTGCTTGCGGACTTCATTGTCGCCCGCTGCCCTGACCAGGTAACCGTCAACCTGTGCTTCACAAATGTTTTCCCACCAGCAGTTGCTCACAATGTCTATTACCCTGTAAGCAACCCCCAACTCCTCACAGGCCTGTATGTAGTATTTCTCCCAACCGGAGGGTTCAGTTAATATTCCCAGGATTGGCATAAGGTTACTTGCTTTTAATGATGATTTTTAATTTCTTGACATTATTCCAGTTCATTTATCCAATCCCGTAAATTACGACTGAAAGGAGCGGCAATTAACTGATGTATCTTGGTATAATCAAATACGGTATCACCCGATTCGAGGGCAAGATCCTGAGGCGGCCAATCCACATACCTGACTGGCACATCTAACTTCCCTGCCAGCATGTTGGCCACTTCACCAAGACTGAAGAATTCACCGGCAATGTTGAACACCTGGTTTTTTCCCTCCGGGGAGAATCCGGCAAGGACAACCTGTGAACAGATATCCTCGACATGCGTGAAGGTTCTGAGCAGTGTCCCGTCGCCAAAAAGGATAATCTCACCCTGTTCCCGGGCCATTCGCAGGAAGAGCCCAATGGTGCCGAAAGAATATGCCTGACCGAAACGGTTGCCATACGGTATGCAGATCCTGACCACTGTATAGGGTATGTCAAAGGCAGCCGAATAGGCCTGAAGGATATATTCAGCGGCAATCTTGCCTGCCGCATACAGGGTCTTGGCTTCCTTTGCGGATTCTTCCGTGAGCGGATAACGGGAACCTTTATAAACCAGGCGGCTGGAGGGGAAGATGATCCTCGGCTTGGCACCGGTCTCACGCAGGTGGTTCAGCAGGTGCAGCAACCCGAGTTCATTGGTGGCGAGGTATTGTTCATAATCATTGAAACTGGTATGGGTTCCCGTGAGTCCCGCAAAGAAAAAAACATAGTCAGCATCGTGGGGTAAAAGGTTGAAGTCAGTCGGCCGGGTGATGTCAAGTGGCTGGTAATGAGAGGCACCAACAAGGCTGGTGTCACTCCGGTCAAAAGAATACACAGGTTGTTCCAGCTCTTCGAGATGCCGGGCCATGTGGCTGCCGAGGTACCCGTTAGCCCCAAGTACGACACATTTGTATCGTCTCCCTTCTGTAAACATACTATCCGTTGATGATTTCGCGAATGACATACGTAGGTCTGTGTTTAACCGTTTCAAACACCTTTCCCAGGTACATACCTATCATTCCCAGGATCATGATGATGATACCTGAAAGCAGCCATATGGAGAGGAAGACACTCAGCCAGCCGCTTACCGGCTCCCCCATGACGAAATACCGTATTACCAGAGCGAATGCAATGAGCATGGTGCCGAGAACCAGCCATATTCCCAGCCTCATCACGATGCGTAAAGGTTTGTCGGAGAAAGCCATGATCGTCATCATGGCCAGAAATATCCGTTTTCTGAAGGAATAAGAGGAACGTTTGTCATCTTTCCGCTTTTCATGCATGATTTCAACACGGGTACTTTTAAAACCGATCCATCTGTTGATCATGGGATAATAGCGGTAGTAATCGCCAAGGTTTTTCATGGCATCCACAACGTTCCGGTGATAAAGCACAAAGTTGGCCACAGTATGGTCTATCTCTGTTTCGGAGAGGTAGCGGAGAGCCCGGTAGAAGAGTCTGGATGCCAGTTTTTTCCCCCAATTGTCCTGTCGTTTCTTCCGGCTTGCGTAAACGATGTCGTATCCCTCCCCGGCCTTTTCGAACAAAGTGGGGATGGACTCCGGGGTATCCTGCAGGTCGCAGTCCAGGGTGACGATCCATTCCCCGGAAGCATGGTCCATGCCTGCCTGGATGGCATACTGCTGTCCGAAGTTACGGCTCAGACTGATGCCGGTGACCCGCTCATCCTCAAGGGCAAGCTTTCGGATGATATCCCAACTGCTGTCAGGACTGTGATCTTCCACCAGGATGATTTCGAAATCAGGGCTGATGGCAGAAACCGATGCGCGTATCCGTTGCACCAGTTCCGGCAGCAGGGAGGCAGCACCATACACCGGACTGATCACTGAAATAGATGGGGATTGTTTCATGAGGTTAGGTTTCTGATGGTATCAAGGGCCTGGCTTTGTTCCATTATTTCCCTGTAATGCTTTTCCCGTCCGTTACCTGTTATGATCCTGTGGAATTCCTGCATAGCCAGCACAAAATGGTCGGCAGGGGAACAGGCAATCATCTCCTGCTTTCCGGGGATTTCGAGCAGTACCTGGGGTGTTTCATCCCTTTTCGGGGTGAAAGCTTTTAATGCGGTGAGCCTGCCACGGCTGCCCCAAACAGAATAAGTGCACCGGTAGAAGTTGTCGAATCCGAAGGCGATCGAAGCACCCATCCCGTTTTCACCTGTAAGGTAAGCGCTCCCGAAAAGGGAGGTGCCCGATGACGGGTCCCTGTAAAGAGAGGCGCCGGTCACCCTTATCTGACTTCCGAGCAACATGAAGGCTGCCCTTAACGGATAACCTGCTGCATCCATAAGCGCACCACCCCCGATCGCTTCATCATTCCTGAAATTATCGGCTGGCAAAGGAGGAAAGCCAAAGGCGCCGGAGAAATGGCGAATTTCCCCGATGATCCCTTCCCTGAGCATTTGCCTGATGGCTTCGTGTTGCGGATGGTACTGAAACATGTAACCCTCCATCAGGGCCAACCCGTGGTGCTCTGCTTTCGTCACCATGTCACAGGCTTCCCGGTAATGCATTGCCATCGACTTCTCGGTATAAACATGTTTGCCGCTTTCCAATCCCCTGTTCACCCATTGTGCATGAAGCCCGGTCGGTAATGGGATATACAGGGCATCCACATCATCCCTTGCCAGAAGCTTTTCATAGGAGGTGACAGGTTCACAGCCAAACCTGCTGGCAAAATCAATCGCCTTGCCGGCCGACCGGCTTGCAACAGCCATCAGTTGAAAATGATCGGGCAAGGCCAGTATGGCGGGTATCACCGAGCGCTCTGCAACAGAAGCACAACCCATGACACCGATCCTGATCTTTTTCTTCATCTGTAACCGTCTAAAACCGTATGGCCGCAATCAGACTTCTGGCCGCTATATTCAGGTAATTGTTGTATTGGATGAATGTCATCAACTGATGGAGGGTCATCCAGAAATAGTTCTCCGGTACCTCATCCGGAAATTCCGGCCCCGCTTCTATGATCATGTTGCGGTTCTGTTCACGGAAAAACCTGCCCCCCTCTTCCGATTGCATGGCTGAATACCAGATCTGCTCCGGTTTGGCCTTCAGTACCTCGTTGATAAAAGGCACCGAATATTCGTTGACCCCTTCGCGGTAGTTGCCTGTAAGGCACTGAACCGTGGGAGCGAGCTCCAGGATGTCGAAGTTTCCGGTCTCTACCTTGGCCTGTACAAGGAAGTGATAAACACCATCTATCTTCTTGGCAATGAAAGAAATAAGACCTTCCTGGGCAGGTTTGATCATCGGTTGGTCCCAGTTGATCACCTCCCGGTTCCCAATGGCCACCTCCACACCAATTACCGAGAAATATTTTTTCTGGTGATGAACATAAGCCCCTCCCTCATAACGCCACCCTTTCACCTCCTTCAGCGAAACCGGTCTCACATGGAGTTCGTAATGGGCTTTCAGGCCGGTGATCCACGAAATGATACGGGTGAGGTCAGCATGATGTACCTCATGGTTGAGCATGGAATGGAGAAGGTGCGTGTTGAATGTTCCGGAAATGGGGGAATTCCTTAAGGCAGCGAAAAAGTTAAGCGTGTCGCTATCATAGGAACCAAATGGAATACCGGCAATCACTGTGCGGGTATCCATGTTGACCAGATTGTCTGATGCGATCAGCTGCTTAATTTGTCCGAGTGTGAGCCAGATAAAATCATTAAGTGTCTGAACCTTTTCATTTTCACGAACTTCAATAATGATGTTCCGGTTTCTTTTACGCAGGAAACGTGCTCCCTGCTCGGACTGAAGCTGATCCAGGAGAATCACCGCTTTCCTTTCTCCACGGAAGTATTCAAGATAGAGTGGGGTATTTCCGTCATGAACCCGGGTATAATTGCTGCGGGTGGCTTGCAGTGTAGGGGAAAGTTGCATAATGTTGACATTGCCGGGTTCGGTTTTGGCCTGCATCAGAAAATGGAGGATCCCATTCTTCTTTTGTGTCAGGATACCCAGGATCCCGATCTCGGGTTGGTTGATGATGGGCTGCTCCCATTCGGGAACCTGTCCTGCGTTGGTTTGAATATGAATCCCTTCAATGGAAAAAAACCTCCCTGAATGATGATGGATGTTGCCAGTCCGGGGATCAGCATGCCACTGCTTCAGCCTGTCAAGCGGTATGACCTCCACCCTGGCCATTACCTCCTGGTTCTTCTGCGCAAGCCAATGGATGATGTGATCGTAGGAATGCAGCGCCCCATCAACGGTAAGCGCTGACCGGAAAAAATCCAGGGTGGCCGGTGTCTGGGATGATCCTTTCATGTTTTATGGGAGAAAAATAACAACTCTTCTTATGGCAAATATAAGGATTTATGGATGATGATGCGGGTAATACGTTACTCAGTCTCGGTATCATCTTTTCTCCAGCTCCTGCCGTTTTTCAGTCGTTGTGTGACCGAGACAAGGAGACTCCTGACTTCATGGATCGTAACAAAACCGGTTTTGAACAGTGCCCATATCCATACGGTCAGAATGAAAGTTTTAATGATGAGCTCCTGCCATGTGAAAGGGGTGCCGGAGGTGAATTCCGTATAGAGGATGGATGGTAGAAACAAAAGGGCGGACATCACTATTGCCCTGTAGTTGACCACTTTGGCGAACTCCCTTCGTGTAAAGAGGATTCCTCCGGCGAAGTATAAAAAGTAAGAAATGATCAGGGTGAATGCGGCCCCTTTTACACCAAAGCGGGGGATAAGTAGGATGTTGAGTGCAATGTTGACCGCACCTGCTATAAGGGCGATCCAGGAAGTTAGTCCGAATTTTTTTGCATAACCTAGAAATGAATTGGAGAGAGGGAGTATGCCGAGCAGGAAAACTCCCAGGACAATCCAGCCAACCACCGGAATGGCATCGTGATATCTTATGTCAAACAGCAGCAGGATCGCTTCTTTGGCATATAGGATCGTGATGCCGGAAACCAATGTCATCAGCAGGATAAAAAGCGACATGAGCCTCTGTATGGTTTTATAGTTTTCAGAAGCCATGTTTTCATAGAAGATCGGCACCCACATCTGCCTGAAGCCCAGTGTTATAAAAAGAGGTATACCTGCAAGCCGGTAGGCAATATTATAGATGCCCACATCGGCAAGGGTCATATATCGTTCAATCAGATATGCGCCGGTGTATTGCAGGATGGAGTAAGCCCAGATGGCACCGATAAGTGGGAGACCGAACTTCACCACCTCCAGCATGGTTTTCCACCGCATCATGCCACCTGCATATCGCTGTATGGTGATCACAGAAACGACGAATAGGGAAACAGGCCCCACATACAGGCCGATGACACGCCCCATGACACCCATTTTAAATCCGACAATGCAGACCAGTGATACCAGGGCCCCCAGGATAAACGCCCCGAAAGTGCTGGCAGCCAGTGACACCACCCTGTATTTCACGATCATGAATTCGGTCCAGATACGTACCGGCTGTGAACAGAATGCGAGCAGTACACCCAGCAGCCCGTAAGGCCAGAAACTGAATTCGGTGAACAGTTGCCTGAACAGGGTGTTGCCGAGCAGGATCACTGCGATGGTCACCGGGATAGGCAGAAGCATGAAGAAGCTGTGTGTCGAGGAGAAGATTTCCTTCCTGCGCTGTTCATCTTCCGAATCATAATAAAGCCGCACAGCAGCCGAAAGGGTGCCGGGATTATAGATAAGCCCCAGGGCCGTAAGCACCAGACTGAACATGGAAAGGATGCCGAAATCATGGGGGCTGAGGTACCTGGCAAAGATCGGTAGCAATATCAACCCCACCAGATTCTGGGATGCCTTCTCCAGCGACATCGCGAGGCTGCCGGCCGCCAGTTTCTTTACGTAATAGGAGAAGGTTCTCATCAATTCATTCCATTTGGTTAACGTTTCCGGCTCTGATCAACCTATACTGGTCAGTTACCCCGGTCAGGAGGAATCCACCGGGAAAGAGCGCATTCTTCAGGTTCTTGATTCCAGCTTCAATCATTATATGGGAGAAATACCTGGTTTGCAGCAGGTTCATGCAGATGATCAGGTCATACCGTTCCCCTATAGGTTGAAAAACATCCATCCGGGCTGTGCGGAATCTTGGATTGGAGAGAAGAGAAGGGTACACCAATGGGATGTGTATGATCCTGCCCGTCTCAGGTTTTACCTCCTGGTACCTTTTCTTCAGCCTTGCCGTATAAAGCCGGTTGAACAGATGGTATAGATGTTCGATCCGGTATTTGTACTCGAAATTCAAACTAGTAAAGTGCCGCCTTCCAAGCACCTGCAACAGGTTTCCATCCTGGTCAAAAATGATTTTTCTGTCAGGATCGTATAGCAAATTTGTATAAAGGTCGCTCATTGTGTAGGATTCCACTCCGACGTAGCGGCTGATAACCTCCAGGTTGCTGATCGCATCGGTGCCCAGGGATGCCCCGATATCCAGTACCCTGATAATCCCGGGGAAACCGATCTCTTTCCGTTCAAACAATGCTTGCAGGATGGGGGCATTCCTGCCTGTATGGGTCGATTTCCTTACGCCGTTGCTGAAGATCAGGGCGGATGCAATCCGCTGGTACATGGATTCTGACAGGTCCGGCTTCAACAGGTTGGCAGCGAAAAGGCTGGTCTCCCGGTTCCTCCCGCCACAGTTCCTGCGGATGGCCAGAAGCCAGGGTGGCAGTATCCTTTTCAGCCATGTCCTGATGCGGTTCATCCCTTTATCTCCAGTCTGGCCACATTTCCACCGTATGCCTTTATGGAAAGGGGGCCGGAATTGTTGAGCATGCCTGTTTTCTGTATTTTGGAATAGATTTCTCCTTTGGAGATGTCAACAAACCTATCCCATTTGTCTTTTTTAGGACCTAGTTTGAAACGGAGGATATTCAGCCTGGATCTCATTCGCAACAGTCTGCTTTGCAGAGAATTTGCCAGAGGGGTCGAATGGAGCGTTCCGTAATGCTGAGCAAGGTGCCATGCCAGCTTGCCGGCGGCATGGTTACGGTAGTTTTCAAAATATTGCCGGAAGATCTGAGCCTTCTCCTCCCCTGGATGATAGGTGATTTGCGTGCCATTCACCACCGGTTCCAGGGATGAGATGACCTCTGCAGGTGAAGCACAGGCCATACTCAAGTAAACAGGCAACCAGGCAGTGATCGTCTCTTCCGTGAAGGGGACATAGGCAATGGTCGGTTTCCCTGCCATCACCGCTTCCATGCCGGTGGTACAGTCATGGTGTATAACAGCCAACGCACAAAGGATCCAGGGCTGCACATTGCCCTGCCCGTTTACATGGATTGTGGGATCATCCTGAAAGGCGCGCTGGTACAACGCAGGATCTTCATCCGGATGGGGCCTGATCACTACCTGTATCTCCGGAAAGGCTGAAGCAACCTCCCTGGCAAGAGCGGTAAAGGCGCGGATCAGCTTTTTCCCCTCAGCGTGTTTTAGCAGATAAAGATGACGCTGCTCTTCCGGGATGTCATCCGTTGTTTCCAGAAAACGGAGGATTCCATTATCACCCAGTGCCGAATTGGAAAGACCGAAACTCGTATTGAAAAGTACATATCGTCCGTATCTATCCTGGATTTCCTTCGCTTCTTCTTCATAAAACCGGCTGTACTCGCTCCTCAGCAGATCAAACCTGGGTTCACCCGTTACAACCACCATGTCCGGTTTTATGTAATCCAACTCACGGAGAATCGCATCCCGTATCTTCTCCCCGAAAACGTAAAAGAAGTCAAAATAGGCAGACGCTTCCGGCTGGTAGGAACGGAGCAGGTCATTCTTAATTTCACGGGTGAGAGCCCCCCCTTCAACATCCAGCACCACAAGGTGATGCCCCCTGTTTTTCAGTTGCCGGTAAAATGACAGGAAAACATTGGAAGCACTTTTTGCGAGATAGATACCATGGCGGGCTTGGAGGATCTCCCGGTGTATACCCGACTTGGTACCCAGTACCACCCTGAATCCATGTTCCAGGAGCCGTGCTGACAGCAGGATTTTACCGTCAAACTCCCGCTTTTTGCTTTCAACTGGGATGTAGATGGTAGGTTGATGCATCGCTCTGATGGTTTATACGGTATTCAAACACCAATGCTCAGTGTCCTCCTGAGGTCAGATCGGGCAATGCGTTACGGTATGCTTCCCATTGCCCAATGTCATGGTAGGAGGTGTCAGGAACAGGGAAAACCCCGATCGGCCGGTCTTGTGCCTGTAATATCTCGATCAGCTGGGTAATATGAAACATCCTTTTATCCGGTATCAGGGAGAAAATGTCACTTTTCAGGACGTACATTCCGGTGTTGACCAGCATAGAGTATTGCGGTTTTTCAGTGATCTTTATCAGGTGACCGTTGTCGTCCGCTTCACACACGCCATAGGGAATGGCCTGGTTGTGCACTGCAGCAATGAGGGTGAGTTCAAAGGCTCCCTGCTGGTGGAACCGGAGGATCTGGTTATAGTCACTCTTAATGATGATATCACAGTTGCTTACGAACAGGTCACCCGTGACAGAGCCCTCCAGCATTTTCAGTGCGCCGGCAGTGCCGAGAGGTACATCCTCTTCGAGGAAACCGATGTTGTACGGGTATTGCTGCTCTTCAAAGTAGGCCTTGATAAGTCGGGCCTGGTGGTTTACCGAGATGAAAAACCGTGTTGCGCCAAACATGGCAAATTCCTGCATGATCCGCTCGATCACAGGTTGGTTGCCAATCGGGATCAGGGGTTTGGGTAGTATGCGGGTGAATGGATCAAGCCTTGATCCTTTACCGCCGGCCATGATCACTACCGGCACATCGGTCAACTCCTGCAGAGGGGCACCGGCTGCTATGAGAAGCTCCTCCTTCAGAATGATCGTTTCAATACGTCCCTCCCGGCTGATCACCGGAGCAGCCTGCAGGTGCTTCTTCTGCATGATGGCCAGCGCCTTTGCCTTGTTCACCGGGTGATGCAACACGAAAGGGGTCTGGTTGGAAGCCTCCAGTACTGTCCCTTTGACATCCCCGGTTTTCAGGATCCAGCGCCGGATATCACCGTCAGTAAGGCTGCCACGCAAAATTCCGTCATCATCGGTGAGAAAGAGGGTTTTCGTGTGGCAAGCATCCAGTTGTTCCAATGCATTACGGATAGGTAATAACTGGTGAATCACGAGCTTATCCATGTAGTGATTTTTTATTACGGTTGATGATGGCTTCTGCCAGGATGAAATCTGTCTCATCATCTATATCCACAGACCTTTCCCTAGGCATGACAAGCGCGTAGCTCTTGGGTGTGAAGAAAGTTCGATGGGCTCTGAAGGATCTGGTCAACACCATATAGATAGCTCCGTTGACACGATACTGTTCAGGGAGTTGCTGCCGGGGCACCATAACGTCCGGCCTGAGAAATTCCTTTAGTGAACCATCGGGCGGCAAGGTGTTGCACCACAATGGTGGATGATCGCACGGACAAACGCTTACGATGGCTTCCGCCTCTTTATCCAGCAGAAGGCTCCAGGCGGCCATGATATCTTCCCGGGTGCGGAGGGGAGAGGTGGGTTGAAGAAGGGTGAAAAAGGTGAAGGACTGCCCCTCCCCCTCCAGCCGATCCAGCAGGTCAATGATTACCTCTGCAGTCGGTGTGTCATCGGCTGCGAGTCTTTTATCCCTCAGCCATGGGGCCTCGGCTCCGTATTGTTTCCCAATCTGCGCATATTCCGGGTTGTCGGTCGACAGGATGATACGATCGAAAAGCCTGCATTTTACTGCTGCCTGTATACTCCATGCCAGTAAGGGAATGCCTCCGAGCAACCGGATGTTTTTGTCAGTAACACCTTTGGACCCGCTGCGGGCAGGTATGATGGCCAGATGTCTTTTGCTAGGATTCATCAAACGATGTCAGGCTGTTATTCAGAGAGGGAAGGTCGTTGGCCCGGAAGAGGTAATATGCCAGCCTGTCGGTCGAAGCATGCAACTGTCCCGGATCATCCTCCCTGATTTTCCTGTATCCGGCAAAGTTAGCATCTTTCAGTAAAGTTTCATGCCTGCTTTCGATGAAAGCCCTGTTTTCTGAGCTCACGTACTGAATGGCTGCTGCACCGCTGCGGACAAGCTGTGGTACTATTTTCATTCCAAGAGCAAGGTACAACATGATCCTGTTCATGTTGATACCTGTGGCCATCTCCACAAGTTGCAGGCCGATCAGGTCTCCGCCCGGCCGTGCCCCGGTTTCAATGATCACCGGGCCACGGGAAGTAAGTAATACCTCCGTATGGGTGATACAATGGTTCAGTTTCATAATACAGGCCATCCGATGCACCTCCTTCTGAATACTGAGTTTCTCTTCCTCTGTGATGTCGGCGGGGATGGTGTGCCTTAGTTCCACGAAATGGCCGTTGTCTGATACCTGTTTCCCGGTGATGGCTGCAATATGGGTAGTGCCCCCTGCTGTCCAGGTTTCTACACTCACCTCTTTCCCCTCCAGCATTTGCTCAATGATCACCTTCCCCGAAGGGGATAACTGCCGGGCTCTGTTCCAGGCGGCCTCGGACTGTTCCGGTGTGTCAACCCGCACAACACCAGTGCTTCCGCTGAAGTCCACCGGTTTGACCATGGCCGGCAACCCGGTATGCGTGACGGCCTGTCTGACCTCAGAAACATGCCGGGGTGAATGGAAAGCCGGGGTCATCAGCCCTCCTTCCGACATCTTCTGACGAAACAGGTACTTATCGACCGACAGGGCAGCGACCTCTTCCGACGGACCGGAGAATCCCAGCAGGGCACATGCCCGCGCCAGGACCGGCAACAGAAGTTCCGTGCGGGTAAGGATACCGTTAACTTTATGCATTTTGGCAACGGCTATCACTTTCGTCACATCCGATGCGTCGAGGTGGAAAGGAGTATCGGCATGTGCTAATCCCGGGGCATCAGGGTTACGGTCGGTAGCCAGCACCTTGCACCCTTCCTGCCGGGCAAGCAACATCAGTGGGATCATCTCCTCACTTGCACCCAGGATCAGGACTTTCCTCCGCTTCATGGCTGGTCAATGCATTCGTCAGGCATATAATCACGGGGAGCAGGTTTGCCCTCAACCGACAACCAGTTCGACGCAGGGATACCCCTGCCGGCACGTTTTGCTGTGACATTGGCACTGGTGAAGGGCTCCCCTTTGGCAATCGGCACACGGGCAACAAGCCGTTTTTGTACCACCTTTCTCACCCCGGCTTCTGATGGTTGTATCCTTTTAATACCGTCACCCAATGCCTTTTCGATGTTCCGGATAGCCTGTACCATGGCTTTAAACTGGTCCGGTTCAATGCTGGAACGATGGTCAGGACCGGGCAGACTACGATCCAGGGTCAGGTGCTTTTCGATGATTTCCGCTCCCAGCGCTACCGCAGCCACGGCCACCTCGATCCCTTCCGTATGGTCTGAATACCCGGTTGTAGCGTGAAACCGTTCACGAAGTGACAACATAGCCTTCAGGTTTACCTCTTCCATCGGTGCAGGATAGTTGCTCGTACAATGGAGCAGACTCACCTTCGGGGCACCGTACTGCTGCAGTGTCTGCCATGCAGTCGCCACCTCCCCGGGAGTGGCCATGCCGGTGGAGAGGATCACCTCAACCCCTTTCTGCCCTACCTGTGCCAGAAAGGGTAGGTTGGTGACCTCCCCCGAACCGATCTTTACCATGTCCAATCCAAGATCATCCACCAGGAAATCCAGGCTCTCCTCTTCATCCGGGGTGGAAAGGAAACGGATGCCGACGGTGATGCAATGCGCTTTAATGTGACGGAAAGCATCCCAGGGTAGCTCAAGGGCCTCAAGCATGGCATACTGGGAGTCATACGGGGCGGCTGCATCCTTCTGGTACGCTGGTACGGGAGTGTTGCGAAGCATCAGGGAGGATGTCTTCCAGGTCTGGAATTTCACGATATCGGCACCGGCTGCTTTGGCAGCATCACAGAGTTTCAGTGCCATTTCCAGGTTGCCGTTGTGGTTCACTCCGGCTTCAGCGATGATCAGGGTATGGGGCGACGAAATTATTTCAGGAGGGAGTTCCATTGCTCCGGATTTGTATTCGTGTCGAACTGTTTGACGATCTGCCGTTGCAGGCTGCATTGCGAAAGGAATGCGGTGATGGCCCTTGCTGCACGCAGACTGTTCATGCCGTCACGGTAAGGGTCGTATGGGTTGGTGGCATTCCGGCAGAGGATACGGTGCGCTTCGGTAGCGGCCAGGGCAATAGCCTGGAGGATCTCATCCCGGTCATACCCGCAGTGGATCACCCCTTTGGCAGCCATGCGGTTCTTTTGCCTGTTGCCGATATTCACGGTGGGCACCCCCATGGAGGGAGCTTCTGTCAGGCCGCTGGAGGAGTTGCCAACCACGACCATGGAAAATTTCATGACAGCCAGGTAGTTCCGGCTGCCGAGGTGCGGGAAATAGATCACATGCTGGTATTTAGCAGCAAAAGCCTTATAAGCAGCGATCATGGCAGGAGCTCCCTCTTCAGCTGCCGGTGCGGTGATTACCACCTGATAGGATGTGAGGGATGCCAGTGCCTCCAACAGTGGAGTGTACTGTCTTTCCAATGGCAGATCCGGGGTAAGGGTTTCAGGGTGCAACGTCACCAGCAAAGTAGGGAGCCCTGGGTCCAGCCCTGTCTCTCTCTTCACCTCCTCCCTGCTGGCCATCTCCCCCTGATGGATATTGTCCATCCCCGGTTCTCCGGTTATAACGATCCGCCAGTCCTCCTCACCCATCCGGCTCACATTTAGGGCACAGTCACGGTTGGCTACAAGATGAAGGTGGGCCAGCTTGGTGGTGGCATGCCGGATGCTGTCATCAATTGCCCCTTCGCTCACCTCCCCTCCGCTGATATGTACCAGCGGGATGCGATGCAGCAGGGCGGCGACAGAAATGGTGAACAACTCATATCGGTCACCCATCACCACCAGGGCATCAAAAGGATTTTGATCCAGGATCTCTGCCATGGAAGCCAACCCTTTGGAAATCGTGGCCGTGAGGGTGCTGCCACTCCGGAGGTCAGGCGTGAAATCGGCCACCAGCACCCTTTCTGCCGGCACCAGGTCGTCATCGAAAATCTCCTGCATTGTCATGCCCTGCGCCTCAGCCAGATGACCTGCTCCCGCAATAATCCAGGTGTCAGCACGTTCAGAAACATGCCGAATGACTCCCTTCAAAAGGCCGTACTCTGAACGGGAAAAAGTACAGATAGCCAACTTTATCATCAGTTATTGAATAAAAGGTTGTTTAAGATAATGCAAAGGTCTGAAAAGTTTTGGTAATGCAATTTCAGATATGATCTGTTATCACTCAGCACATAGTACGTGCATATCCTGTAAAGTCAGGCAGATTGTCTTGACGGCTTTGAAGGGAGATAGCAGGAATGGTTTGGGCAGAGGATGAGCAGTTCGTGCGTATTTCTGTAAAGTTCACATGCTGATAGAATCCTTTGCTGCAATTTAATGTGAATACCTTTTTAAGGTTGATGACGATTCCTGTCAGAGGTGGGCACCAGCCATCCCATGACCAGGGTGCCGGTCACACCCACCGCAAGAACAGTGATCCTGGCAGAAAGGGATGGGATGAAGAAGATACAGGAGATTATGATCATAAACCACATCAGTCCTATTGAGGAGTATTTCTGTTTCAGGGTCATTCCCCGGGCTGCCTGGTAATCCCTGATGTAACTTCCGATGATTTTATTGGAGATCAGGCGTTGGTAAAGTTTTTTTGAGCCACGGAGGTACAATCCGGCTGTAATCAGCAGGAAAGGAGTAGTAGGGAGACCGGGAATAAAGATGCCCATGACTCCGACAGCCAGCGAAAGGGTGCCAAGAATGATCAGCAGGGTATTGACCGGATTCATATGATCATGTTAACATGCATAACCTGCGCTCAAAAATAAAACAAAAAAGCGGCATAAGAGTTCAGGGCAGGAGTATGTCCTGTGTCCCTTTATGGGTTCACCTCTCTGCCAACTTTTCCGCGGTAGTACGAGAAATAGATCCCGGCAATGCTGATGATGGCGAAACTGGTGAATCCCCATTGTACCGCTTTAAGGAAGAGATGGTCGGGTGCTGTTTCAATTACCTGCCGGCCTAAAAGGGCTGCAAAGAAGAAGGTGGCGATGGTCATGCTTATGATCTGTCCGATCACCCGCATCGAAGCTGCTGTCCCGGATGCAATGCCATATCTCGTTCTGTCCACGGAACTCATGATGGTGTTCATGTTGGGGGAGGAGAACAGGGCAAATCCAAGGCCTACCCATGCCAGCAGGGCCACGATGATGACCAGCGATGTGTCGGCAGTCAACCTGGTGAAGAGGGCCAGTCCGATGGTACATATCGTCATTCCCATGGTGGTGAAGAAACGGGGTTCAAACCGGTCCGAAAGCCGGCCGGCAATGGGCGAAAAAATCGCCATCATCACCGGCTGGGTGATGAGGATGGTGCCGGCATCCCTGGGTGAGAGGCCGTGTATTTTCTGCAGGTATAGACTCAGCAGGAACACGATAGAGAAGGTCGCGCTGTAATTGATCAGCGCTGCCAGGTTCGAGAAGGCAAAAAGGCGGTTACGGGTGAACAACCGGGTTTCAATGACAGGCATCTCCGCTCTGGATTCTATCATCCAGAAAATCAAGAGAAAGATAACCCCGCCACCCATCATGAGCCAGCCCGGAAGGGTTGGGATACGGGACGAACCATACACCAGGGCGATAAGCCCCAGCATGTAAATAAAGGTTCCGCGCAGATCGATTTTCTTCCCCCTCTCTTCCGGAGGGATATCCCTGCCCAGGTAGCGGTAAGCGATCAGCAGTGTCAGCAGGCCCAGAATGGTGGCCGTGTAGAAGATAGATCTCCATCCGAGGTATTGGGTCAGCATCCCCCCCGCAAAAGGGCCAAAAGCCAGCCCGATGTAAACAGCCGACACCGAAATTCCCAGCACCCTGCCGCGGTGCCGGGGCATGAAAGCCGATACCAGGATAGCTGGACCTGTCGTGTTTGTCAGAGCCGCTCCAATACCCTGGAGAAACCGGAAAAGGATCAGCCAGGTGCCCGATCCCGATAACCCGCACAACAGTGTGGCAAGGGTGAAGATGGCCAGCCCCAGGCGGTAAAGCCGACGAATGCCCCGCAAATCACCCCAGCGCCCTACCGGCAACAGAAACATCGCAGATGCCAGCAGAAAGGCGGTGACCACCCAGCTTAAACGGATGGCATCCAGCGAAAAAGTCTTCTCTATTGCCGGCAATGCAATGTTCACCGACGAAAAAAGGAAAGTCCCCATGAAGGAGGTAACAGTCACCACACCAATAATGGATGACTGCTGCCGCGTCCAGTACATCTTCCCGCTATTATTCATTCATGTGTAATTGTTTGTTGATTATAAAATGATCGTCACCCCAGATCGTATACCCAGGTGCTCGTCCAGGTTTAGCTCCTCCGGGAGGAACCCCCTGGTTTTGTAAAGGATACCCAGGTCAACAGAGACGCCCCTGAGACGGGTGTTTGATCTTTTAAAAAAGAAGAACCTGAGATCCAGATCTATAGCCCCACCGGTGAAGGATTCAGAAGTATTGAATTGCAATTGATCGGGTTGATGCCAGAAATGACCCGAGATCCCGGCTTCAAAAAGTCGGGTAACGGGGTAGTTAACCAGGCTCGCCCCAAAACCGTGAAACCAATGTTCCATGTTCTGGAACTGCCTGGCATAAATACTCAATTTCAGTTTTTTATGTTTGATCCAGAGGTTTTCATCGATAAAGTCCCCGAATGGCGCCATGGTGTAGCCCATGCCGAGGTTGATATTCGTGGTTTTCCCTACTGAAAAGCCTCCTTTGCCGAGGAGCAGCGGGTTCAGCAGGTTCAGCAGGGAGCGGTATCCCATCCTGTTCACGAAGGCACGCTCATCCCGGGTCAGCTCGTCATACCGGGTGTACCGCTGAAATGCCATCTCAGGTCTGTGGAGGTGCCGCGCAGCACTGTATGTATCGTACCCTACGATATCCCGTTCCAGATCGATTTCTTCCTCCTCCAGACCGATGTCAAACCGGAACAATCCTGTCACGTAATACTGAAGGATGCCGAGTTTTCTCATCCAGTATTCCCATTTGTAATGCCTGAATTCATCTTCGCCGAAGCTACCCGTGGCCTCCAGCCGCCTGGTCAGCATGTAGTCCGATTCCAGGCCGGCAGTATGCAACCGGATATAGTTCGGGAAATCGGTCTTCCGCAGATCATTCAGGGTCTTGTCCGTCACCCCTTTCACATAGGCAGCGCCATGCCGGTTGAAATAGGGTTGTGAGACCGACCCGATGTTCAGGGCGGTCAGCACCGACCGGTGCCCCTCCTCATGGGTCAGCGGCATCAGGAAAAGCGATTGAAATCCAACCTGGATGATGTCTGCCAGCCAGTCTCTTTCTGTTGCAGCGTACAAACCACGGGAAAAAAGCCTGTATCCCGACAGGTAACTCTGGTTCACCTGCCGCATCGTGAAGAGCTGCGCCGGCGAATCCTGGATCAGGAAACTGTAATGGGTTTCATTCAGTGACTGCTCTATCTGGGTCTTTGCTGAATTAAAGGTCAGGATAAACGCGACAAAGAGAAAGATATTCAGATTTTTCATAATCATATTGATTTGCTGGATATTGACAGGATCTGACGATTCCTGCCCGACTTTACATGGCAGAGGATCCTTCGCTTTGCAGGATCATAGGTTGACAAACCGGTGGGTGAGCTCCCCCCCGTTGATCCGAAGGGTGAGGTAACCCGCATCGCTGAAACCGTCCAGCAGGGCATCCATGATGATGTGGGTGGTGTTGCCAAACTGGCCGGTGCTTTTTTTGTGATCGTGGCCTGTCACCACCATGTCAACCCTGTGCCTTGCAAACAGGTCAAGCAGCATATGCAACTCCTCTACCGTAGGACTGGTGCTGGCCGTATGCCTGAAACGGAACAGGTTGACATGGGTGAATACCACACACCGGCGATGACCTGACCGTTCTTTCCCGAGCACCTCCCTCAGCCAGCCGGCCTGTTTGCTACCCAAAGTCCCGCTCCCTGAATCCAGGCAGATGTACAGATCAGTGCCGGCGGGTGTTTTTACGGTGAAGTAATAGGTGGAGGAGCCAAAAAGTGAATGGTATTTCGACCATCCGTTGAAATAGAGGTCATGGTTGCCAACAATGGGAAACAGTTCAGCAGAATCCGGGCCGGGCAGATGCTGCATAAACATATCATAGTCCTTTTCGTTGCCCGTGGTGAGGTCACCGTCCATGACAATCGCTGCTGCACCTGAACTAAGGGCATTGGCGAAAAAGGTATCCAGGTTGTCGGTGCCCCCCACATGGCTGTCACCCATCACAAAAAGGGTGTAGTCATCATCCGGCACTATCACCTCCCTGTAAGGATGCAGGGCATTCCATTCCATCGACTGGTCGAAACGGCTGTTCACAGACTCATAGCTGATGAACATGCCCCTCATATCCAGTTTGTCGCATGCAAACAAACAACAACAAACAGTGATGAAACTGATGAAGCTGATCTTTATGATTTTATTTTCCATAGCAGTCCTGTTCTGAAGAAATATCCAAAATGATTGATACTGAGATTGAGGGCGCCGGAGGTTTTGTACCATGCTTCCATCATCAACGAAAGGGATTCCTTTACCTGGTAGTCCCCATGGAGGCAGAACACCGGATTGGTATCCTGTTCAATGATGAAATGGTCTGTGTTCGTGACGGCAAGTCCCAGGTTCCAGCGGTGACCGGTAGGTTTGAGATTGTAGCCCACATGATACATCAGGTTACGGTTCTCATGAATTTTTTTGTTGGATTCGATGCCAAGCTGTTCAATGGCATCACGGGTATAAGTATAGGTTCTGTAGTTGGTCCCCAGCCGGAAAAGCCAGTGTACCCGGCTGACCTCCAGCAGCAATGCCCAGTCGGATTCATACAACAGGTCGGAGAACCTGTTGTGGAGGTACAATCCGCGGAGGGTGAAGGGGAAATTTTTGATCGTAAACTCCCTGCCTGCCCTGATGGTGATACCTGACAGAACATTGGGGTTGGGGCTGAGAAGATCGACCTGCAATCCTGCTGTTACTTCAGCTTTACCGTGACGGTAGGAGCCGAAGCCGGCGGAGTACAGAAACAGGCCCTCTGACACATGCGTACTGCCTGCATCCAGGTGCGCCGAAACCCTGAACTGTGCAGTTACACACAGCGGACCCGGCAGCAGGAGCGCTGCCAGCACCAGGAATCGGATATGCTTTCCGGTTGCTGATGCCCATGGCGTTTTTCGCTTTTTCATCGTTTGAGTCATTTTTTAAGATAGCAGAAGATATGGATCATCCACTGGATGTCTACCCACACATTCCCGGTACGGATATAATCCGATTTGCTTCACTCCAGGTTCTCTTTTTTATGCCCTTCTATTCAGCATGGATCGTTGCCGTAATTCCGGTGTGGAACACCATGGGATTCCCCTGCAGTGAGACCACTATCGCAGAAATATTTCGATCAGCCCTGCAGCGCGTACCTGGTTCCTGTTCTTGATGGTTCTCTTTCCGTCAGCAAGGTTCGTCACCGTACACTCCTTATAGAGGGTACAGTTGCCTGCAGCATCCGGTGCATACCCCTTGCATACACGCAGCACATCAGGCGAAATCTCATCGATGATCACGATTTTACCGTCACCATATTTCAGCCTTCCCAGTTCAAACTTCCCGTCAATCACATGAAGCCCCTTCGAGGCAAACTCATCGGAGACGATCTCTGCAATACCCTGGACCAATTCCACACTCCGGTTTATTTCGTCACGGGTCATCGCACCTGTTGCTTCCAGTGCCTCAAAGGTGATCAGTACATCAACATCCCCTTTTGTCCAGGCCTCAACTACCTTGTGGAGGTTCCTGCAAGGTCTGACAAACGGGTACCTGCGCCAGAAACTTCCGGTGGCCTGGTTGCGCCAGGTGAACTCCAGGTTCATCAACGGCGCCGATCCGGGGAAATCCGGGGCCTCCGCCGGCATGGCAAGCGGCAGGGCCGGCTCTACAATCATCTCATTGTCACCAGGGGTGTCAATATAATGCGATGGAATACCCTTTTCCTTCAATAACCTGAAGAAATGGGTCGCAAACCGGCAGGCTATCGCCCCCTTACCGGGTATCTGACCTACAACCGTATCATAACCGGGATCAAAAACCACCTTCCCGTTTTCAATGTATCCGGTCGCATCATCTTTAAATACCATCCTGTATTTACCCGCATGCACTCCTTCGGTGATGTTGTAAACATTTTTTGACTTGCCACTGTAAACAAGGTTTTTCTCTTCCATAGGTTACCTCATGTTTTTTGTGAATATAGAAAGAAATCATTCATCCATGGTGGTCATTTTAATCATAATAAACTATAACTCCTTGATATAACAACGCCTCCGTTTGTGCTGCCTCCGTTCATAAAACCGCCACTGTGCCGTGACCTTGGCGTTGGTCTCAAGCTCAGGGTTTGACTCCACCTTCCGGATGCCGCGCTGAAGAAAAACCTTGTTCATCTCGTATAATAAAACTGCGTTTATTCCCCTGTTCTGGTAATCGGGCCTGACACCGGTGAGGTACAGATCCGCCTGGTCGTTCTTCTTCAGCGCTTTCAGCAAATGGATGAAGCCGAATGGGAAAAGCCTCCCGTTGGCCTTTTGTAGTGCCTTTGTCAACGAAGGCATCGTGATGCCGAAAGCAATGATCTCACCTTGGGAATTCAGCACTAAGGGCACAAATGCCGGGAGGATGAAACCGAAATACTGTTTGACATACATGTTGATCTGCTCCTCCGTCAATGAAATAAATCCGTGAAGATTCTCATAACATACATTCAATACCTTGAATATCTCCCGTGCATAAGGTAACAACTCCCTGGACCTTTTCACCTTCAGCACCTTCAGGTTGTACCTTTCAAGGGCATTACGGGCCAGCCATTCCACCTTTTCGGGGATCTCCTTCGGTGGGATCATCTCAAATTCAATCCAGTCGGTCTCCTTCCGGTAACCATGCCGTTCCATGTGAAAGGGATAGTAGGCATGGTTGTATATGGCAGCCATGGTTCCCGTTTCTTCAAAGCCCTCCACCAGCATGCCGGAATGGTCCATGTCGCAAAAGCCAAAAGGTCCATGGATCAGTTCCCCCCCCTTCGATCTTGCCCAACGTTCGACCGTTTCCAGCAACGCACCCGATACCGCCATGTCATCTTCAAATTCGATCATACTGAACCGTATAGTGACCTTCCCAACTTTTTCGTTGTATCGGTGATTGATGATCCCGCCGATCCGCCCTGCTACCCTGCCCTCTTTCCAGGCCAGCCAGTAACAGGCATCTGAGAAGCCGAAAGCAGGATTGCGTTTCTTCGATATCATCCGTCGCTCATCTTTGAGGATGGGGGGTACCCAATAAGGGCTATGCCGGTACAACGTAAAAGGAAACCTGAGGAAATTGCGCCTGTCTTTTTTCGTAATGACCTCTTTGATGATAATGGGTCTGGTCATAGGTCGTCGTAAGTTGAGTAATTGTTGTTTCGTGTTAAAGTGGCATTCGTGGTATTGGACCTGTCCCGGGAATATCTGTTGGCGGATGTGTTGGAATATTTTAAAACCTCATCTTATCAGGTTTTTGGATGCAATAGGATAACTAATACAAAACTAATCATTTTTTTGTCAATGTTTATCCTCTTGCGCCTGCTTATCTGTGTTCATCGACAGGAATCCCTGCTCTTCCCGCAGTAAAGAGATGATTTTTTGGTTGAACAGAAGAACCCCTTCCTGGTTGAGATGATGGGAATCATAAAAATGGAGTGAGTCATCCAGTTGCATCATTTCGTTGAAATTGTAATAACGCCCGTGCTGTTTCATGATACTGTCAAAAAGGCTGTTGTTGGAATAACTGTCATAGAGGGAAGAGGTGATGGGGGCATTGACAAGTATAAAGTTGATATCTTTCTGTGAAAGGTCCTGTATCGTCCTGCTGAAAATCCTGAACTGTTTTTTAACAAACTGCCATTCACTGGCCGGATGGATTTCATGCCTGAAATGCCGCTCCCTTTTCTCCACGTAACCGCCGGGAATATAAGTGTCTTCGCCTTTTACGCGGGGTTCGGAATAACCGTCATTCATCCGCAGAAGGTCACGGATAGATCCCAGCAGGAAAGTGTTATAAACCTTTATATGATTGATTGCGAAAGTCATAGAGAGTGTGTGAAGGTCATTTTTCTCGTTGGCGATAAGGTCTACGGAAGATTCGACACCATCATTGCTGAAAGTACCGGGGTACACTTCAAAGATGATCAGTTCCGGATTGAGTTGCTTTAGATACCGCTTCAGAAGCACCCTGCTCTGCAGCGGGGTCTGTGAACTTGAACCAAGGTTGAATAATGTGATGTTTTCACGCTTGAAATACCTGGGATCAATCCCCCTGTAAGCATGTGAAGATCCGATCACGAGCACATCCACATCCTGAACGGTCTTGACCTCCGCTAAACGGGTGTACATGTGGCCATATGTCCCCAGGCGGTAATTCAGGTTGGGTTTGAGGGATTGAGGCATCAGGTTGCCCCAGAGAAACACCATGATGGCATAGAAAGCAAAGGTGAACAGGAGAAACAGAAAAAATGACCTTATAAAACGCTTCATGCTGATCCGGTGTTAAAACTGAAAGTAGATAAAAGGGGTCTCTTCGGTCTGCATAAACATACCGATCAGAAATACAAAGAACGAATACAAAGCCCACCTGGCAGGGCGTTTCCATGTATGACCGACATGGGCAAGCGCATAAGGGTGCCTTCTGCCTGCCCATTCAATCCCGATGAACAGTATCACCAGCATGAGGGTGGTCCTGACTCCGTCCGTGCCGGCCAAAGCGGGCCATGAGAATAGGGAAGCGGAACATATGCCGGAAAAATAGCTGAGTGCATGGCCAAGGTTTTCTGCCCTGAAAAATATCCATGCAATCAGTGTAAGTGTGAAAGTCCCCAGCATCATGCAGAGCTCCCTGAAGGATGGAAGATATTTCCCTTCGGCAACGATATGCAAATGATTACGGTTATTCCTGGTGAGCAATAGAGGAAGGAAAAAAAGGGCATTCAAGGCACCCCAGATGATAAAGGTCCAGTTTGCACCGTGCCAGAATCCACTCACCAGGAATATGATGAATGTGTTTCTGACCTTCATCCAGGTGTTGCCACGACTGCCTCCCAACGGGATATACAGGTAATCCCTGAACCATGTCGATAATGAGATGTGCCACCGCCTCCAGAATTCAGCGATATCCCTTGAGAAATAGGGATAGGCGAAATTCCTCATCAAATCAAAGCCGAATAGCCTGGCTGTCCCGATGGCAATATCAGAATACCCTGAGAAATCACCGTAAATCTGAAATGCAAAAAACAATACACCCAGAACCAACGTGCTTCCGCTGTGTTCCGCCGAATGATTGAAAATCATGTCAGCATATTCAGCACAGTTATCAGCTATCACCACTTTCTTGAACATTCCCCACAGGATCTGCCGCATCCCGTCAGCAGCTTTATCATAGGCAAAATTTCTCTTGACATAAAACTGTCCAAGCAGGTTTGTCGCTCTTTCAATAGGCCCTGCAACCAGTTGTGGGAAAAAACTCACAAAAGCAGCAAATGCAATAAAATCCCTGGTTGGCTGCAGCTTCCGACGGTACACATCAATCGAATAGCTCATGGTCTGGAATGTATAGAAACTGATGCCTACCGGCAGGATGATGTTCAGCGTGTTTGCCTTGATCCCACTGCCAAACAGGGTAAATGCGGCCATGAAATTATCGAGGAAGAAATTGTAGTATTTGAAAAATCCAAGGAAACCTATATTTATAACAATACTTATCCATAACAGGAACTTTCTCCTCCTTTGATGATCTGTTCTTGCAAGGGAAAGTCCAACAACATAATCCACCAGCGTGCTGAAAAGGATCAGGGATAAAAACCGAAAATCCCACCAGCCATAAAAAATATAGCTTGCGACTACAATCAGAAGGTTTTGCACCCGCAGGTTTTTGTTGGCTACAAACCAGTAGAGAGCAAAAACGATTGGGAGAAAAATGGCGAAATCAATAGAATTGAACAGCATGGTTTTTATTGATCCTTGTTTTCAGGATTTTTATCACGATGATTGGAATAACGGGAAGAAGTCTGCTCTCAATTCCAACTACACCTTGCATTAACCGAAAGGCCATCATCAGGTCTGATCTTGACAATAAGGCTCAACAGCCGGAATATTTTATCCAATGACACTGATTCCAGGGAATTCAGAGAATAGAATAAATTTCGTTATCTGAGGGGTGTCGTTCTGATTGTTAATGCTCCCGGTGTATTGACACCGAACGGTATAATGAATGACAAGCGTTTCATCCATCATCCGGCACACACGGCTTTTCCAGACAACGGTCAACCTTGTTGAATCCTTCCTGGTTGTCGCAAAGTATGACCAGCTTATCATCCGGCTCGATCAGGGTAGAGCCGTTCGGGGTGATATATTTGTCTTTCCGCTTGATCATCGCGATGATGGCATTGCTGGGGAATCCCAGCTCCACTATCCGTTTGCCCACCGTATAACTGTCCGGTGCAATGTCGATTTCCCGCATGGCCGATTTGGGAATGTCAAAAATAACCCTGTCTGTCTCCGATACAGGTTTGACCTTTTCAGGTAATGACACGCGGAGCCATTTGGCAACGACCGGAAGGGTGGTTCCCTGCAACAGGACCGATGTGACCGAAATAAAAAACACAATGTTGAAGATCATGTCCGCTTTTTCAATACCTGCCAGGAGCGGATAGGTGGCGAACACGATCGGAACAGCGCCACGTAAGCCCACCCAGGAAATATATAACCTTCTTCTCAGCTTCATCCTGAAAAATATAAGACTGATAAACACACTCAAAGGCCGTGCGATCATGATCAGGAACAGGGAAATGATCAGTCCGATGCCAATGACAGGGACAATATGCGATGGATAAACCAGCAGACCAAGTGTCAGGAACAAAACGATCTGCATCAGCCAGGCCAGACCGTCATATACCTTTAAGATCGTTTTTTTATGGATCAGGTCCTGGTTTCCCAGGTAAACAGCACAGATGTAAACAGCAAGGAATCCATTACCGCCAACGAAATCGGTGGTTGAAAAAGCAAGGAACATCAACGCAATGACAAGGACAGGATACAATCCCTCAAAGTCAAGTTGTATTCTGTTGATCACATATTTGCTTATGATGCCGAAAACAATGCCGGCTGCTCCGCCAAGGATCATCTGCTGTAAAAACAATGGGATGACCGACAGGAAACTTTTATCCTGATGTACGACCAGAAACAGAAATGAAATGGTCAACACGTAAGCCATGGGGTCATTGCTGCCGCTCTCCAGCTCCAGGGTTGACCTGAGGTTGGTCTTTAAGGCAAGGCGTCTGGAGCGGAGGATGGAAAATACGGCGGCGGCATCCGTGGAAGATACGATGGAACCTAACAGCATGCTCTCGTAAATCGTGAAGTCGGTCACCAGCCATACGAAAGTGCCAAGCGAAACGGCTGTCAGCAAAACCCCCAGTGTGGATAACATGAGCCCTTCTCTCAGAACCGGTTTTACCGATGGCCAGTTTGTGTCAAGGCCGCCTGAAAACAAAATGAAATTCAACGATATAATGCCGATGAACTGGGCAACCTTGGGGTCGTAAAAATAGATGCCGATGCCGTCGGAACCGGCTATCATCCCGATAGCCAGAAAAAGGAGCAGTGTGGGGACGCCAAACCTGTAGGATGTCTTCCCGGCAATGATGCTGGCCACCAGCATCAGGGAGCCGATCAGTAGTATATTTTCAATCGTCAGGTTCATCCTTTTTCCTCTTCCTGTATTCCTGGCCCAACCATGTATTGGATCATGGTTCCATTACCCCTCCAGGTACGCCCAGTCCCTGATGGCTTCAAACCCCCTGATACCTTCGGCAATCGAGGGATGCTGCAGCACCGATTCCACCGTTACCTCCGGTAACTGCCCGTCAGCGATCCCGTTTCTGACAAAGATAAAATTAAATCCCATCTCATTGGCCCCCACCAGCCGGTATCCCTTCTTTTGCGCCAACCGGTTCATGGCGACAGGGGAGGCCCCATGATACAGGGGATGTTTCCCGGGAAAGGTATAATCAGGATCATAGGGGACCACGATGTTGTTCAGCCCGAATTCATTGTGGGTCTCAATGATCACCACCCGCGGGTCAATGACCCCGATGGCATCCCATATCCAGTAATCATTGCCATCAATGTCAATCGATAACAAGCCCACCTCACCCTGAAAACCCGCTGCCTCTATGAGCCCGTTGATGTTTTCACGGGTCACCTTCGAACAGATGAACTTAGGCTGATAATACCAGGGATGGGGATATTTGCTGAAGAACTTCCTACCCCTGCGGATGCTTGCAGGATTGCCATCCAGGAACAACCCGTGCCACCCGAAATTGAAGTACAGATTGGCCGAATTGCTGTTGATGCCGTCATCCGACCCGATCTCCACAAACTTCTTGTTGTCCATCCCGATCACCGAAAAAATATACAGCAGTTTGCCATCCTCCTCAAACTGGGAGAACACCCTGAATCCGGTCTCCGAAACAGGCAGCAATCTATTCCTTCTTGCCATGTCATGGTAATAATGATACAGCTGTCGTTGGGCTATCTGAACAGAGGGGATGAACCTGTTGCGGATCTTGACCATCAGGAACAGGTCTTTCAGCAGGCGTTTGATCATGGTGATGGAGTTTTGTTGGTTCCGTTTATCCTGACAAAGATCATGGTTTATTTTGAACCGGGGATTTAATGGTGCGCCGGAAAGCCCACCCGTAAGCAACCGCTATCACGAGGCACCCTGCGGCAAACAACGGCCAGTTGTAATATCCGGGTGTATAGTTTGTCACAATGCGCCAGAAACCCTCGTGGTCTGCCAGGGAGAAAAACTGCAACAGGAATCTGTTTTCAATGATGATGCGGCCATAGTCATAAAGGTAAGTGAACAGAATCATCAGCACACCGGCAAAGATGAACAGCCTTTCAGGCCATGTGAAACGCATCGGATGGATCTTTTCATCAATATAAACCGATATCAGCCCTATGACGATCATCCCTGCAGAACAGATCACAGGAGCCAGGACAGGGCTGACCCAGGTGATCGGTATCAGGAAGAGGACATCCCAGGTGAACAACGATTCCGGCCAGTTGAGGAAGACTTTTAAGGCCAGGTAATACACGATGTCCCATACCGCAAAGGCGAAAAGGAATACAGAAAATCTTTGCACCAGACTTTTCGCTGAAACCCAGGCGATGACCCCCAGCATCACAATCGTGCAAAACTCCCGAACGATCTCAACCAGGATCATGTCGGGTGCGAGAAATACCAGGGGGAGCTGAAATCCGTCAGGATAATAGATCTCCCTCATATACAACACAAAGATCCCTTCAAGAATCCCGAAGACGATCCCGAAAATCAAGGACGGTAAGAATTTTTTCATGATGACAGATGTGTTTTAGAGAATGCACATGTAACGTGATCCTGGTATTATATGAAAAAATTCATTAAGAACAATTGTTCAATATTTTTGTTTCTGATAATAGTTACGTATAAACTATAGAGAAGATCCCTGGCCATCAGAATTGGCATACATAGACGATGATTTTCGCTTGTGATCGGCCTGGCCATTGACAACCGGATGACTGTTAACAGCCTGATCACCTCCCAGATCGGAACACATCCCTGTCTCACCGCTTCACCTGCCGGATACCCCCTTATTAAGGCCGCTGAAATCATTGCCGCCAAAATGAGGCAATGATAAAATTTCTGTAAGAATGATTTCCACCGGTTGTGGTCAAAGGTTTTATTGATCCCATTTGATCACAGCAAATCCCCTTTCCCATATCCTTTAAGGGATTGTTCAGGTTTAGCCCTCTTAGGGTCTGGGAGTGCCAGTATGATGGGAATTATCCTGAAATGATGTGATTCTGCAAGTGATATCACCGGCTAAAACGTTAATACCTTGTCACATTCAACGGTCCATTGGGCAAATTCTTTCATATTGCTCAGCTTGACCCCTTCAATCAACGGGATTTTATCAATCCCGCGTGCCCCTGAACATCCACCGCAACTCTTTACTTTACCCCCTCTTTGAATTACCGATTTTATCATCCTTTCGATATTGTAATATCCATCAGGTGTTTTCTGATCCGGCAAACCGCAGAAAACTGCATCCGCAAGAAGGAAAATGAATATTTCCACTTTGTCTCCGTGTTCTTTTTGTAACATCATGGCCATTCGTAAGGCATTGTACGCCTTCTCTGTCCCGTAGGGAGCGTCATGGATGATAATCAGGATCTTCTTCATGGTTGCCTTTTGTTTTGTGGTTCTATATCTTGTTTTGTTGGTTCATTTCCAATAACCTCTGGTAGTGGCAACATGGTAACGGTTGCAGGACTGACCTTTGAAAAGTTTTCCCGCTACAGGTCTGTCAGCAGGTTATCTTTATCAAACCTTTTATCTGATCTTATCTCGTTCGGATAACCGGTACGGCTGTTGATCCAGCCATTTTTTTCAATCGTATGAATATCAAATTGCCCGATATAGGGTTTAATGTCCAGGAGGGGTGTCCCGTCGAGCATGTCGACATTTTCAATAACAAGGATGTTGTCTCTGATGCTGATGAGTTTCACGATGGAAATCCCGATGGGATTAGGCCTTCTGGGTGCCCTGGTTGCAAATACCCCATGTGGCTTGTCATCAAGGAATGGTATCACCTGCAGATCAAAGCCTTTGGATTGATGAAAACAGTAAATGAGATAGATGTGGGAAAACTTGTCAAGATCGCTCAGCCCTTCGACAAATGATTGCTTTAGTATGACAGTGCCTTGTATGCCCAAAGCACCGGAAGATTGTATGGGCATCCCCTCTGTTTTTTTAAAGGGAGTGTGGATGGTGCCAATGGAGGTAAATTGAATGGTCATATACCTATTTCCCCTTATATTTTTTATGTGTATATAAAAACCGAAGACATCGAAGATATCACCTCTTCGATGTTCCTTCAGCGCCTCCGGTGGATAAAAAAATAACCTATATGTACACCGGGGTCATCAACATCCTTCATCGCATTCATATGTACTTCACACTTTTTAAAATGATAGGTTTTAATTGCTCCTTAAGAGCTTTTTCTGATACAAGATCAACTTTCAGTTTTAATTCATTCTCGAGGAATTCCTGAAGGTCGAAAAATTCCCATCCAATGGGTTTTCTAAATGAAACCAAAATATCAATATCAGATTTACTTGTCTGTTCCTGATGTGAAAAAGAGCCAAAATATCCGATCTTGTCAACGTAATATTTCTGGAACAGGACCGGTTTCAGTTCTTTTAATTTTTTCTCTATGTCCATATGGGTTTTCATGGTTCAAAAGGTAAGCATAATTTGAATGATCTCAATTTGTGTGAATGCAGAAAATCCTATACGAAACCCCTGATATACCTTATACCCTGACATACCCCTCCCCGTGCCTGCCCCTTACATCCAATGCACCGAAGCAAAGGTCCTGTTAATCCCCCTGGAATACTTTACCACCGGATATCCGAATGCAATAAAAATCCCCTCCCTGCTTTTAAATCGTATGTTGTGTGCTTGCCTGAATTTTTTTGCCCTCCGGCCATTCTGGATAAATGGGTGGACCGCACCAAGCATACAGGTGCCAAGTCCAAGGGATTCTCCTGCAAGCATGGCATACGTTGCTGCAACGATCGGGTCGGCAGGATCCGTCCAGGGGGAACCGTAAAAATACATCAACAGGGGAGCATCGTAGTTGATGTAGTTGTTTCCCTTGTCCATCTCATCTGTGTATGCCCTGAAAAGGGGATGGATGAATCCTTTGAACATCTCATCATTTGCCTTCCCCCAGAAAGGGCGCATAAGTGCCAGAAAAAGCCCCGAAGCCATGAATTTCATCCCTTTCAGGTAGTTTGAAAAATCCTTTGCAAAGGCCCTTGTTTTTTCTTTCCATGGATAATCATGACATTTACGTCGGATGGGGGTATGCCCATAGGGGCTGTCCCTGCAGCGTCCAGTATCTTTTGAATGATCCCGGGCTCAATTTCCTGTCCGGTAAATTCCCGTATGCTCCGGCGGCACTGCAGCAATGCCATAAGTTGTTCATAGCCCGTAATGCTGCTTTTTTCGGGTAATGTGAATAAGTCAGCCGGTGACAGCGTTCTGCCCGAAACCGCAATGGCATCGGCCGGACAAATCGCCATACAATGCCCGCAAGCAATGCAACCAAAAAAGGATGTGCTGCTTTCTCTGACCTTTTCATCCTCAATTACCAGGTTGAAGTCTTTGCAGACCGATACACACAGTCCGCAACCATTGCATAATGCAGTGTTAATGCTGATAATCCCCTTTTCCTTTGTCCTTGATGTGGGTATTGCCATGGTACTTTTATGTTTGTCTCTGATCCTGAATTGTCATAAAACACCGAAGACATCGAAGATATCACCCCTTCGATGTTCCTTCGGTGCCTCCGGTGGTAAAAAAGCAACTCAATCTCCTAAACTTCCTCAATCATCCTCCTGACCCTCCCCATCTTCTGCTGCCTGTCCAGCGAATAAACCCTTTCCGCCTTTTCCGCATACTCGTAGATCGCCAGGCATTTCTCATACAGCTTCTTCCGGTCTGGGTCCTGCCGGCTATCGGCGATGAACAACAGGATATCCGCGAGTTTGTCCAGGTTCCCGATGTTGAATCCCTTGTTCGCCAGGAGGGTTTCCATAAAGTTCTCAAGCGGCAGGTTGGCTATCTCTTCCGTATCGAGGTCCAGCTCCCCCTTCAGGGATTGGTGGGTTGCTTCGATCCCTTCACTGACGCGCCCTGTACGCTTCAGCCCGGCCAGGTCGGAAAGGATCTTCCCCAACGCCCGCCCAAGCTGTTCGATCTGCCGCATCAGGTAGTCCTGGTGTTCCATATCAGTTGATTTCTCTTCGATTTTTCCCGATGTGCAGGGCTGTGCAAGCTAAATCTGATTTTCGGATTTTATCTGCAGGATGTGATTTGGCGAGGGCTTACAATTATCTTTTCAGGTTCTTTCCATTGTATATGGGCAAATAAGTCTGGTCTGAAAGAATAACTTCTGCCTCCGGCCCTGGTCGGATAATCTCATTCCAATATGCCTGAGTTATCCGCTCAACCGATGGAATCTTACTTCAGGCTAAATACTGAATTTTTGTTGCAATTCGCGGTTATTACCCATGCAAAATGATAAAGAGTTGCCCTAATCTTCTTGCTCATGGGCTGATTCCAGTTTTTGGCGGTCTTGTTCAATCAAAGCCTTCAGTTCTTCTTCCTTTGGCAAATACAAACGGTATCGGCTGGCAAAAAGATTTTTATTTTCTGCCATAACGCTGTATCGCACAATGGTTTCGTCCTTATCAGTGCAAAGAACTATACCGATGGTTGGGTTGTCGCCTTCAGTTTTTTTCAGTTCGTTATACATTCTCACATACATGTCCATCTGCCCGATGTGTTCGTGTTTGAGCTTATCGGTTTTCAGATCGATCAGCACAAAACATTTCAGGTAGTAATTGTAGAAAACCAAATCAATGAAAAAGTCGGATGTATCGGTAACGATGTGTTGCTGGCGAGCCACAAAGGCAAAGCCCTTTCCCAGTTCCATCAGGAATTGCTGCAGATGGCTGATAAGCGATGTCTCAATGGTGGTTTCGGTGTGGGGGTATCGGCAGGCAAACCCAGGAACTCAAAAACATAAGGGTCTTTGATAAATGCACCGGCTGTGTTTTTCTCCTTTTTATCAAGCTTGTTTTCCAGCATCCGGCCCAGGTAGTTGCTCTCAATGTTGCGTTGCAGGGTGCGGGTGTTCCAGTTGCCTTCGATGGCCAGTTCTATCCATTGCATGCGTTTACCAGGATCTTCCACACGGCTCAGTATACGGTAGTGCGTCCAACTCAATTCTTGACGCAATGCGTCAACAATCGGGAAGGCAAGATAAAACTTTCGCATGTTGGTAAGGTTTGTAAAGTCAAATCCTTTCCCGAACTCAAACGTAAGCTGCTCAGATAGTTCTTTGAGAAGACGGGCACCATATACTGCCCTGGCTTCGCCTTTCTATTCATCTTCTACAATCACCCGGCCAATGTTCCAGTATAAGCGGATCGGCTCGCTGTTGACTGCCCTGAACACACGGCTTTGCGCATCAACAATCAGTTGGCGAATCGAATCATAAAGCGTATTTTTACGCTATACCTCTTTCATTTTATTTTTTCAATTCGTGACGCAATGCGTCAACAATTTAAAATTCGATATGCTGCGTTCCATTTTCAAGCTATATTGTTTTAATCATTCCTTTATCGGACAGTCGTAGCTTATCTTAATGGGCAGTGTAACTGCCCATACAACTGGAAGCTTCGTAACTATCCATCACATAATCATCTGTTTGTGGTAGTAAACATTCTAACTGACTCATCACATTCTGAATGATCGAAAATAAGTGCGGCTGGTTATCTTCAAATTGCAGCTTAATCTTCTTGCTCATAGTATGCTTCAAATTTTTTGCGATCACTTTCGATCAATGCTTTGAGTTCTTCCTTCGATGGCAGATACAACTGATATTTGCTCGCAAATACCTGCTTGTTTTCCTCAGGAAGCGTCATTTCAACCACAGCATCTTTTTTATCCTTGCAAATGACAATACCAATGGTTTTATTTTCATCGGGGACTTTCACCATCCGGTCATAATAATTCACATACATCTGCATCTGACCAATGTCCTGGTGTTTCAGCTTTCCGATTTTCAGGTCAATAATAACGAAACATTTCAGCAGGCGGTTATACAATACCAAATCAATAAAGAAATGCTCTTCCTCGAAGCTGATGCGCACCTGCCGCCCCACAAATAAAAAGCCTTTGCCCATTTCGAGCAGGAAATGCTCCAATTTATTGATGATGGCGCTTTCAAGGTCACTTTCAGAGTATGACGTATCTTCTTTTAATCCCAGGAATTCGAGCACAAGCGGGTCTTTGATGGCATCGGAAGGCGTTGAAAGAAGCTGGCCGGTTGTCGAAAGCTCTTTGATTTTCCTTTTGTTCCTGCTTAGCGCCAGGCGTTCGTAGAGCGAACTGTTGAACTGATGCTCCAGTTCGCGAAGACTCCAGTTGTTCTGTGCCGATTCTATTTCATAAAAATCACGTTCTTCTTCATTTTCGATGCGGCAAAGCAACTGGTAATGCGACCAGGATAGTAAAAACGGTTTCCCGGATTTCGCAGACACTGTCTGCAAAATTGAGTTATCAGATTTTGCATCTATTGCCCTGCCTGATTTCGCAGACGCTGTCTGCGAAATTAATTCCCCATCAAACCTTGATTGATATACGAGGTAAAAGCGGCGCATCATTTGTAAATTCCGCTCTGAGAATCCTTTGCCGTACTCTTTGCTAAGTTCTATGCTAATCATTTTTAATGTTTCGGCAGCATATTCCGCCCTTTCTTTTCCCTGCTGCTCATCTTCCACAATGTAGCGACCCACCAGAAAGTAGGTGACTGTCATGGTGTTGTCAATTTGCCGGATTACATGCCTTCGGGCATTCTCAATCAATCCCTTCAGTTTTTGCAGAAGGGCCTGGTTTTCGGATTTGCATATTTTATTCTTACGTTTTTGATCCATGGCATCAGATGGTTTTCATCATCCCCTTATCGGTCAAGGTGTTCCTTGTCTGGTCGCTGAAGGCGATGTCCTGGAAAATATCCACAGCACCGACGGTAGAGGTAGTGTTTTAATGGGTGGCATCAATTCAGTAAACCACATTTTGTAAAATTTACAATGGCTGCTTTGAAATTTCAGGCTTCCGAAAAACCCGTGCAATGAGCTTTACATTCGATGCTTGCAGGGAGGTGAAATTGTATCCACGAATTGCACCGATGACACGAATGGGATGGATGAACGCTCAGGTAGAGCATGACGGAATAACCGGTAATCCAAGTGACAATGAGAGAGCGGAAGCCTGATGAGGGGAATCTTTGCAGCGTCGGGGCGGGTCAGGGTGGAGAGTGCTCAGATACACGAAGGATTATCTATCATCTGCAATTTTTATTCGTTTGATTAGTTCATTGTCATCAAATATTTTATCATACTTCTCCTTTCTTATTTCCTTACTTGTAAGGTCGTTTTTAACTCTTTTAATGAAGTCTAAAAAGTCTTTGTTCATAGTCAATTTATTTATAGTGTCCCAGTCAAGCGTGTCATGCTGCTTTGCTGGAAGCATTATTTCTGTCGAGTTGGGGTCATCTGTGTCAATCTTTATTATTCCAATCCCAAAAGCTGAAGAAAGGCGTGTCAACTCACTTATAAACTCCTCATCGGATGCTATTTCTGCTGCTACTAAGTAGCCTTCATTTGCCCATGAAGAATTAGAAACTGCCTGGAAGAAACTTTCTCTAAGATTGCTAAAATTCAATTCTCGTTTTAATTCGTACGAAATGATTTTAATCGAAACATTACCAATGGCTGTGCTTAACTCAAGAACTTCATTTTTCCACTCATCTATTGGGAAAACACAGCCAACCATATCAGGGTGAACCCATTCTCCAAAGGTTTTTTTACCTGATTTGGAATGATTGATAGTCTTGGTGTAACAACGTTGGAAAAGGTGTGCAAAGTAAGTCAAGAATGGATGCAAATCTTTTTCTAAAAATTCCTGTTTTTTCAGCACTGTTGTCTGTTTATCGGGTGTTTCGACTTTTTCGTCCTCTCCGTTATCTGAATAACGCTCAAGGTCAATCGAGTTTTTAAGTCTTTTAAGATAAAACCTTTTTGGTCGAGTGTCTGTAACAGCAAATTGCGAACGTGTATCTTTAACGTTGACATAAATTTGTGCATACAGGGTTTGCCAAGGTGTTTTACCTTGACTATTCAGTTGTTGGTCGTAGCCTTTTTGTATCGCCAGCTCCCATATCTCGTTCGCTGTCATAGGTTGGAAGTTTTCCTCAAGGACTTTTTGTGCTAATTCAATAAATGTCATTGTCATCTTTTATTAATGGTTAGTACCTCGTCTACCTACCCACTTCGCTTTCCCTTCAGGTTGGTATATTTTCCAATCAAGCGAGCGACTGTCCCAATTTTTTCATGAATAGTCCAATCCTATTAATCTGTTCTTGATTATATCTATACGTTAAGATAAACTTAAACCTCTTTATCCAAACCTCTCCTGCCTGCACCTCATGCAAAAACCAAATATATTCAGTTTTCAGCCAGATTGTTGCCGCGGGAAAAAATAATGGCTTTCAGGTACTAATCCTGATGCTTTTAGTTATGGGAAAAAATTACCGATTCACCGATTAAACTCACTCCCCCCCCTCCCTATACCCCAGCAAGCGCTGCCCGTATTTTTCTACGAGGTGGGGGTTACTTCGGCGCCAGTGGGACATGATGGCTTGGTAGGGACCGTGGTGGTGGATGCGTTTGTAGATGTGGAAGGGGCGTTCGCCGTGGCGGGCGAAGGAGCGCTTGTATTGGTATAGGCTGTCGCCGGGCTGCATGCCGCCGCCAATGCAGTACCAGTACACACCACGAGCTGCCAGGTGCTCCATCAGCCGCAGCTTCAGTAACTCGTTGGGACGTAAGGGGAAATGCTCCGTGCGGGTGCAGCCCAGCCATGAGTAGGCAGCACGGGGGCCACACAACACGATCTCGGCCGAGACCGGCTCACCCCCCAGCAGGGTGAAGTAAAACAGCGCCCGGTCGCCCATCGTGGCGGCTACCTCAGTGAAAAATCCAGCATTATACAGGTATTCCCTGTCGGCACCGGTACGCTCCATGGTTTCTCGGTACATGGAGGCAAAAGCCTCCAGCAGCCGTTCATCCATCGCATCACCGGGGACGGAGATCACCTCCAGCCCGGCCCTGACCGCACGTCCTGTGCTCTTCTGTACGGGGCCGTCATGCAGGTAATCCTCCGTCCCGGGCTGCAGGGCTACCACCACGTTCAGGTTGACCTCCGCCAGGTGCTGCGACGGGAAACGGCGGTGGTTGCCGGTGACGGGATTGCAGCGGCTGAACTCGGCCAGGATGCGGTTCTCTCCGCACCACCGGTCAAACAGCGCAGTCGCCTCAGCAAAGAAGGCGGGATCATCGTGGTTCGCCGCGATGCCGTTGTAGCCGGGTGCCCCCCGGAGGTCACAATAGTCTGTATCGTGGCCCGCCGGGATGGCTGTACGGGGGACAGCCCCCTTCAGGAAGGGGTACAGGGCGAAATGCGCCCCCTCCTCAAACAGGGCAGCACAGGCGGTGGCCTCCTCTTTTGCTGCCCAGAGGCGGTACCATGCCGGCGTAAACCAGGGATCCTGCTCCACCGGGGGCAGGGCGGCGAAGGCGTCCTCCCAGATATTTCCTTCGTCCGGGGTGATGATGCGGAATTGCATGGGAATGGGTTGAAATGGGTTTATAGGTTCGAAAATCAGCCGTGCAGGCGAATGGCAAGGGACAGAGAGCTGCCGGAATTGGGATCAGGGTTGCAGCAGCCCGGTCACCAGCCGGGCCATGACGGTGCAGTCCTCCATCGTAAGCCGGGGGTGAAGAGGCAAACTGAGGATGCTGTTGGCCAGGGCATGACTTGCCCGGAAGGTGGCCGGTACCCCGGCGTGCTTGAGAGTCCAGTGTACGGGGGCATAGATGCGATGTTCACGGAGGGACTGCTGCAGCCGGTCGCGCCCGGGAACACGCACCGGGAAACACAAGGGGGAGGCGATGCCGCTGTCGCGGTCTTTCAAGAGGGCTAATCCGGGCAAAAGGTCCGAGAGGATGCGGAACAGCTCCCTTCGCCGGGCAACTTCATCCGTAATGTCCATCCTCGCCATGATTTCTCGGCTGGTGGCATCAAAGGCAGCGATACCTGCCTGGCGATACACCCTCTCCGCCTCTTTGAACAGCGCGAGGAAACGTTCTTCGGTCTCTTCCCCTTCAGCGATAAACAGGTGCCGCAGTTGCCTTGCCTCCCGTTGTAGCCGGAGGTAGGGCTCGTTGTCGGGGCCGGCGCGGAAGGAAATCTCCTCCCGTGACAGCAGGAGACTGCCATCCAGAGGGAGAAACTTCCGGAAGCTGTAAAACACATAATGGCCGATGGATGCGAAGCCGGGAAAGAGGCACTGCGCCCTGTCCTCAATGAGGGTGACCCCCGCCTGTGCCAGTTTTTCATAACCTGCACGGGTTTGGGGACTGACGTCAAAACCGAAGTAGGGGATGAACAGGAGCGCCTGCCGGGCGGGGTTGTCAATAAGGTTTTCCAGTGCCTCCAGGTCCGGGTTGAACGCCTCATCCACCGGGTAAAAGCGGTAGGAGACTTTCATCTCCCGAAAGGGGATCAGGAGGGTGGAACAAAGGTAGGAGGGGAGGAGCAGCGGGTGTTGCGTCAGTCCTCTTCGTTGCAGTTCCGCCAGGATCACCTTCAGCGAATAGTAGCCCCCACCGGTGAGGGCATGCCGGTAATCCGGGTGTTGCTGCTGCGCCAGCTCCATCACCCCCATCCGCAACGGCATCCTGCTATACTGCGGATCCAGGGGGAATTCGCCTCCGATGATGTTATGTGGTTGTCGGTGATGCATTTATTTTTTAGGCTCTATGTCATTTCGTGTGGGTAACATAATGGTAATTGATTTTGGAAAAA